>JAZPXO010000115.1:0-22386 GCA_045543735.1 Acutalibacteraceae bacterium | reverse complement strand
CGGGTAAATCGTAAAAAAAGTCGCGTTTTTTCATCATAAAACCTCAAAAAATATAATCTTTCGCAAACATCAGTAATGACTTTAAATATTTATAATGGTATCATATTCACCAAATATTAGCGTTCACTTTTGTATTATATTACAGAAAAGTTGTTTACGCAATAGATTTTTAATTTTATATTTGCAGGTGATTAGCATGAAAACTTACAAAGTAGGTATTATCGGTGCTACGGGTATGGTCGGTCAGAGATTTGCTTCTCTTCTCGAAAATCATCCGTGGTTTGAGGTTGTTCTTGTGGCAGCAAGCCCCCGTTCAGCCGGCAAGACATACAAAGAGGCTGTAGGCAATCGTTGGTGTATGGATACTCCGATGCCGTCAAATATGGCTGATCTTGTTGTTTATGACGCAACAGCTGATGTTGAGAAAATTGCAAAGCTCGTTGACTTTGTATTCTGCGCAGTTGATATGAAGAAGGACGAAATCAAGGCTCTTGAGGAAAGATATGCCAAGGCTGAGTGTCCCGTTGTTTCAAACAACAGCGCTCACAGACACACGCCCGATGTTCCGATGATCGTTCCCGAGCTCAACCCCGACCACGCTGAAATCATCGCTGCTCAGAGAAAGCGTCTCGGCACTCAGAGAGGCTTTATTTCCGTTAAGTCAAACTGCTCGCTTCAGAGCTATGTTCCCGCACTCTTCCCCCTCGATAAGGCAGGCTACAAAGTAAAGGATGTTCTCGTTTGCACATATCAGGCTATCTCCGGCGCAGGCAAAACATTCGAAACATGGCCCGAAATGGTTGATAACGTTATTCCCTATATCGGCGGCGAAGAAGAAAAGTCAGAGCTTGAACCCCTCAAGATCTGGGGCAAGATTGACGGCGACAAGATCGTTAACGCAACAGCTCCCAACTTTACCGCACAGTGCCTTCGCGTTCCCGCTTCTGACGGACACATGGCAGCAGTTTTCGTAAGATTCGAAAACAAGCCTTCAATCGACGAAATGAAAAAAGTATGGGCTGAGTTCAAGGGATATCCTCAGGAAGCAGAGCTTCCCAGCGCACCCAAGCAGTTCCTCAACTATTTTGAAGAGGATAACCTCCCCCAGACAAAGCTTCAGAGAAACCTCGAAAACGGCATGGCAGTTTCAATCGGCCGTCTCAGAGAAGACAGCCAGTTCGATTATAAATTCGTTTGCCTTTCACACAACACTCTCAGAGGCGCAGCAGGCGGTGCAGTTCTTATGGCTGAACAGCTTTGCGCACAGGGCTACATCATCCCCAAGAACTAATTTGTCTTAAAGACGAAAGGAGTCAGCTATGAAGCAGACTGTTTTTACCGGCGCAGGCGTTGCAATTGTCACACCTTTCACCGCTGATAATAAAATCAACTACGAAAAGCTTGCCGAGCTTCTCGAATATCAGATCGCCAACCACACAGATGCTATCGTAATCTGCGGCACAACGGGCGAAGGCTCAACCCTTGACCACGATGAGCATTCCGAAGCTATCCGCTTCACCGTTGAGGTTGTTAACAAGAGAATTCCCGTTATCGCTGGTACGGGCAGCAATGATTCCAACTATGCCGTCAAGCTTTCAAACGAAGCTGAAAAGGCAGGCGTTGATGCTCTCCTCTCTGTAACACCTTATTACAACAAGACTTCTCAGAGAGGTCTTATCGCTCACTATAACTACATCGCAGACAGAGTCAGCGTTCCGATTATCACTTATAATGTACCCTCAAGAACAGGCGTCAATATTCTTCCCGAAACCTACCTCGAGCTTTCAAAGCATCCCAGAATCGTAGGCACAAAGGAAGCAAGCGGCGATCTTTCCGCAGTTGCAAAAACAATTGCTCTTTGCGGCGAGGACTTCTCGGTTTATTCGGGCAACGACGATCAGGTTACCGCTCTTATGTCACTCGGCGGCAAGGGAAGCATTTCCGTTCTTTCAAACATTCTTCCCAAAGTAGCGCACGATATCCCTGCAAAGTTCCTTGCGGGCGATTATAAGGGCAGCCGCGACCTTCAGCTTGAATATCTTGACCTTTGCAACAACCTTTTCCTCGATGTTAACCCCATCCCCGTTAAGGAAGCAATGAACATGATGGGTCTTGATGTCGGAGCATGCAGACTTCCCCTTTACGAAATGACAGAGGAAGCCAAGGCAAAGCTCAGAGCAAGCCTTGCAAAGCACGGACTTGTATAATTATTATTTTTGAGGTAAATCAAAATGGCAGGAATTTTATTAAGCGGATGCAACGGAAAAATGGGCAAGGCTGTAACTGCAAATGTTGCCGTTACAAGCGGAGCGGAAATCATCGGCGGCATTGATATTTATGCCGAAAGCCTTTACGGCTATCCCGTTTTCAGTTCCCCCGCTCTCATTCCCGAAGAGATAACAAAAAAAGCCGATGTTATCATCGACTTTTCAAATCCCTCTGCACTCGGCGGACTGCTTGAATACGCTGTGAGAAACGGCATCCCCGCTGTTATCTGCACAACGGGTCTCAACGATTCGCAGAAAGCGCTTTTAAAATCAGCTGCCGAAAAGATTCCCGTTTTCTTCAGCGCAAACATGTCGCTCGGAGTTAACCTCATCTGTGAGCTTGCAAAAAAAGCTGCCGCCGTTCTCGGCAACGATTTTGATATCGAAATCGTTGAAATGCATCACAATCAGAAGATTGATGCCCCCAGCGGCACGGCTCTTATGATTGCAGATGCCATTAAGGATGAGCTTGACGGAGATACAAAATACGAATATGACCGCCATTCAAAGCGTGAAAAAAGAACCAAGAACGAAATCGGCATTCACGCTGTCAGAGGTGGCACAATCACCGGCGAGCATGAGATAATCTTTGCAGGTCACGACGAGATAATCAAAATCTCCCACTCCGCAAGAAGCAAGGAGCTTTTTGCAACGGGCGCGGTCAACGCGGCGAAGTTTATCTGCGGCAAGAAGCCCGGTATGTATGACATGTCCGAAATGCTGAAATAAAACGGAGGAATTAAAATGAAGCTTGTTGAAAATATTTTCATAACAGAAGATGTTACTCTTTTTTCTCTTTGCGATGCACCTGCAGACATTTCACACATTGCCGATGTTTTCAAGATGATTGCTGACGCAGGCATTGATGTTGACATGATTTCGCAGTTTCCCGCAAGCGGCGCAAGCTCGGGATTTTCGTTCACTGTAAGCGACAGCGATTTTATTCCCGTTCTTTCAATCGCATCGAAGCTTCGCGAAATCAACCCCAAAACAAAAATCAGCGTCAGCAGCGGCAACTGCAAGCTGACCGTCAGCGGTGAAGCCATGAGAGGCACTCCCGGCGTTTCGGCAAAGGTTTTCAAGGCTGCAGCAAGCGCAGATGCCGATGTCAGAATGATAACAACATCCGAAATTGAGATTGCAATGCTTGTTGTTAAATCCGATGTTGATAACGTTATCGCCGCAATTGAAAAAGAGTTTGCAGAATAATATAATATGGTATAAATCAAGCCGTCCGAATCAAACGGGCGGCTTTGCGCTTTTTATAAATGTTTTTCCGTCTTCATTTATCCAATAAATTTCACATGTGAGTTTCAGGTCGGGCAGCCACACCGGCGCAGCGGCGCCATCCAGACTGCCGATGATTATTTCTGACGGTTTTGTAAGAACATAAATCTTTTTGAGATACGGATTATTATAAAATGTTCCGTAACCGCCGTAATAGAAGTATTTTACACTCTCGGGAACATTAAAGCTTTCGGCTGTTTTCCCCTGAGGATAAAGAATTATTTTTGACATATCCTTGGAATATACAATCCCGTCTTTGCTGCAATATTTTGGGTTATCCTCAGATACATTAATTGCCCTGAGCGAAACGCATTCTGCAAATCCATGACCGTATCCGTATTCGCTGTAATGATACCAATTAACATACGTTGTGTTTTTACCGATGTTGATAACCTCAATGTTTTTGCAATTTTTAAAAGCATAGCCGAATTCTTCAACGGAATCGGGAACGGTGAACTCTTTATAGGGCGATGCCGCAGGATAAGTCATAAGAATTTTCATATCCTTTGTATAAAGATTGCCGTATTTATCATTGCAGTAATATCCGTTATCTTTATCAACGGTTATATATTTTAAATTATCGCAATATTCAAAAGGATTATAAGTATCGAAGGTTGCCACATGAAACCAATGTATTTCTTCGACACCCTCTCCGATTTTTACAGTTTCCAGAGCTTTGGCAAATCTGAATGCACCCCAGGATATATTTTTAACAGAATCAGAAACTATAATATTTTTAAGCGTTTTGCTTGCAAAGCACCATGAACCGATTGATGTTACGCTTGACGGAATCTCATAAACCTCGCCCTCTTTCATGGGAGGATAGAAAACAATTTTGCTCATATCCTTTGAGAAAACGATACCGTCAACCATGCAATAATTATCGTTGCTTTCAAGAATAACTATCTCTTCAAGATTTGAAAAATAAAGCAAATCATCAAAATCATTCAAGCCGTTGCTTACCGTTATTTTTCTGACGCTGCTGTTGACGGCAGGTGATATATCTTCATAAATTCTGTAAGAACTTGTAAAATCAAAATGAGAGTTTTCAGGCATCACAAACTCTTCAACCGTCGAAGGAATGGCGTAGATTTTTGTTTTATCTTTGCTGTATAATATACCCTGTTCATCCGAACAGTAATCCATATTTTGAGGATGAACCTCATAGAACTCTATGTTCGTAAAATCATAAAAAGTGCCTCCATGCACCCCTACCGAAAAATCCTTGTCAAAAATATACTTTTTAATATTTTTTGTTTTCAAAGAATTATTTGAAAAATCTTTATTTAACGTAAATTCCGTCATCGGAATATTATATGGGATATCTTTAATAATAACACTTCTGTTGTTTCCTTCGGTCTGACTTTTATCATAACAGACAGAATACAGCACACCGTATTCGTCAGAATAAAACCTTTCGCAATCAGGTGAAACAACATATTTTTCAAGCGAAGGCATTGTGTGTGACGCCGAAAAAGCATGCATTGTGCTGCATATTTCTATCAATTTTACTTTTTCAAACCTCTCGAAAGAAGTCGCATTTTCTGTAACGCCCTCGGCAAAAACAATTTTCTCCGCATTTTTAAACCATTCGGTACATTGGGGGTTGTTCTCCGCTTTACTGATATCAGCATCTATTTTTTCTCCGCTGACAATCAGCGTTTTTGTTTCGGGAGAATAGATAAAACTATCACCGTCTGCGGCAGTATAAGAGTATTCCGTAAAAACATCACCGGAAGCTTCATTCGCAGTCACTTGTATTGTTGATGGTATATCACTGTTTTTATCAGGGTTTTTGCTCATTTTCCAAAATACCCACCCCGTAATTAACGCAGCAACAAGAAGAACAATTGAAAAAGCGATTATGATTTTCTTTTTCATATCACCGCCTCCTTACATGGTCATTATACATTTAATTCCAAAATAATCAATAAACAAACTGTAAACAAAAAAATTAACCGTCGAAAAAATTTCGGCGGTTAAATCTCTTTTATGCAATTTCTTCAACATCAATGCCGAGGATTACAACATCCTCAACGGGTTTATCGCCATAGCTTGTTTTAACGCCTGCGATTGCATCAACGGTTTCCATGCCCTCAACAACCTGACCGAAAACGGTATGCTTGAAATCAAGCCAGGGAGTGCCGCCAAGTGCCTTATAATCCTCAACGCATGCTGTGGGGAAGCCTCTGTCAGCAAGCTGTTCCATCTGTGAAAGCAAACCTGCATCAACTTCTTTTGCCTGAACGATAAAGAACTGGCTTCCGTTTGTGCCGGGGCCTGCGTTTGCCATTGAGAGGGCGCCTCTGATGTTATGATAATCAACGCTGAACTCATCCTTGAAGCTGCTGCCCCAGATGCTTTCACCGCCTCTGCCTGTGCCCGTGGGGTCACCGCCCTGAATCATGAAATCAGGAATTACTCTGTGGAAAATGATGCCCGTGTAATAACCGTTCTTTGCATGGGTTGTGAAATTTTCAACAGCCTTGGGTGCGGCATCGGGGAAAAGAAGAATCTTGATTTCACCCATTGTTGTTTTCATTGTTGCAACAATATCGCCTTTTTCGGGAGTTCTGATTTGTTTGCTCATTTTAACTGCCTCTTTCTTATTTATTGGGATCGTATTTATCCGAAAGCTTCATAAAATCAACCTTCGCCATTTTTGTTCTCGGGAAGCTATCCATAATTTCAATCTTTCTCGGACATGAGAATTTTGCAAGATTCTTTTTGCAGAAAGACTGAATCTCATTAACCGCATCGTTGTGGTTCATCGGTTTTTTGAGAGTTACGCAAAGCTTGACGCAGGGCTTGTTCTTAATATAGCCCTGAACGGCACAAGCCTCGCTGATAAAAGGAAGCTGAAGCACGGCGTTTTCAATATCTGCGGGATAAACATTATAACCCGAGATAATAATCATCCTCTTTTTTCTGCCGGTAAAATAAACAAAACCGTCAGCATCCTTATAGCCGAGGTCGCCCGAAAGCACCCATCTGACTCCGTTTTTATCGGTGTAAACTCCGTCATCGGGAACCGTATCCGCACCGTTAAAATATCCCTGCATAACGGTTGAACCCGAAATAACAATTTCGCCCGTTGTGCCTGCAGGAAGCTTATTTTTCATTTCGTCCCAGATTTCAACAGTCATGCCCGTAAGCGGTTTGCCGATTGAATCCTCGCGGACATCCTTATAATTATTTACGGTGCAAACGGAAGCAACCTCTGTCAGACCATAGCCGCGGAAAAGTCTGCCTTTACCGCCGTGTTTGGCAACGGTATGATTGAATTCCTTGACAAGTCTTTCGGAAAGAAAATCACCGCCGCAGAAAACAAGACGGAGATTCCTGAGATGAGGACCCTCAAAGTTTTCATCATCCATCATCTTTTTATACATATTGGGAACGCCGAGAAGGAATGAAACATTATATTTTTTGAGCTGCTTGTTTGCAGATGAAGCCGAAAATTGCGGCATGGGAAGCAAGGTATATCCGTGAGTTATCGGATAATGCATTGCAACGGCAAGACCGAACGCATGGAACATCGGCAAAACGACGAGTGAGCATTCCGCACCGGGTTTATGAGGGCTGTCAAGCGGTTCAAGCTTTTCGGCAAGACAGTTGATATTATCGCTCGAGAGCATAATCGTTTTGCTTTTGCCCGTTGTTCCGCCGCCGTGAAGATAAACCGCGGTCTTTGTTCCGTCATTGAAATCGGCACAGGGCTTTCCCTTGCCTGAAGCAATTACTTTAGTATATTTTATTCTGTTTTTGAATGAATCAAGACCTTTTCCCTTGACCTTTTCGAATATTTTAACCGCAGGAGTCAGAGGAAAAGAGACATAATCAGAGTTTGAACAGATTATGCATGGTATTCCGAGACGGTTTATTACCTGAGAATACTGTTCGGCAAGGATATCAAGAATAAAAACTGCCTTTGAATTTGTATCATTTATGCTTTCAAGCAAACCCTCGGGAGATGTCAGAGGATGAACGATATTTGCTATGACACCGATCTTGTTGAGCGCATAGAAGCTGACAAATGCATGAACGGTTGTAGGCAGAAAAACAGTTACGGAATCACCCTGCTTAACACCGAGCATATCAAAATATGCAGCTACGGCATCAATATCATTCAGCAGCTGAGACATTTTTATTTTATTGCCAAAAGTTATTGCACCAACAAAATCTCCGTTGGTTTTTACGCTTTGTTTCAGATACTCATAGCAAGTAATACTCATATTATTTCCTACCTAATCTAAAGTTAATGAATATTCTCTGTAAGAAGAATATCTCCGCCGTCGCTGAAGGTTGCGATTATTCCGTTGCGGTCATATGTTGCATAAAACGGTGCTTTTGCAACCATGGTGAAATTCCATTTGATATTGGGGTAAACCTTGCCCAGCTGGTTTGTTACAACAATCATTTCGGGGCGAAGCTTTTTAAGAAATGCCATGGAGGAAGAACCGAAATATCCGTGATGCCCTGCCTTGAGCAGGTCGATATCGCCTATTTCGTCTCCGAGAAGCTGTTCAAGTCCGCAGGATTTGGTTATATCGGCAGCAAGGAATGCTGTTTTTTCGCCCTTGGTCACTTTAATGCCGATGCTTGATGCGTTCTCCCCTTCGCCCTGAAGATCGGAAGGGGTTACCGTATTATAAAGACGCAGGCTGAAATCGCCGAACTCCATTTCCGTCGGGATATCGCTTATTACATCAATATTTCTGACTGTCAGCGCGCTGATTATCTGATTATAGGTTTCATTGATAAGCCAGCTTTTAACCTCATAATCCTTGGCGATTTCACGGTTGAATTCCTTGAAATATGCCTTCGAAATATTTATATCGGGATCGCTGATAATTGCTTCAAAAGCTCCGATATGGTCATAATGGCAATGCGTTCCGAGAATGAATGCAAGGTTAACCTTTCCCATGGGGTCTGATGCTACCTTTTTCAGATAAGCGATAACCTCATCCTCGTAGCCTTCATATTCCGTTTGTCTTCTCGGATTATTATCGCCCTCGCCCGAATCTATCAGGGCAAACATGCCGTTGCTTTCAAGCAGAATAGCATCGGAATTTGCTGTGTTAAGGAAATGTATTCTGTCATCACCCGTTTCAAGGCTGAACACTTCCTGCTCAAATTCAAAGCGTCTTGCATATTTATTGCAGAGAACAACCGTTATTATATCAAGCAAAAATATGCCGATCATCAGAGGAACAATTATCCATGTCAATATCTTTTTTACATTTCTTTTTTTCATATAAAACCCCATGATAAAACTTATCATGTTATTGTATCATATATTTTATAATATTGCCATAGTAAAATTGATTTTTTTAAAAAAGATTAACAAAACGCTTGTATAGTTAAAATTTTTATTGTAGAATAAAAAGGATAGATTTTGATTGGAGCTGTTCACTTGAAAACAAAGAACTTATCGGTTTCGGATTATATCTCCGAAGCTTCATATATTTTCACATTCCTGTTTCCGCTTGCCGTGAGCATGGCTGTTTGCTCGGGAATCGGCATCGCAGGCGGAATGATTGCGGTAGTTATCGCCTGCCTGCTTATATCTGTTAAAAAAACGCGTCTGATTATGCATGTGTTTACTTCTTACCTTGTTGTTGCCCAGACTTTCAAAGAATACGGTGCATCGACCACAGCGGCGGCTGTCGGGCTTTCGGGAATTCTGCTTATTGCGGTTGCACTTTCGGGCTTTGATTTTAAAAAAGTTGTTTTCAAGCCTGTTCTGATTGCGTTCATGCTTGCAAGCGCAATTTCGGTTACGGTTCTTGATACTACTCTTTATTTCGGAATCGGAGCAACGGGAAACACGGTAAGCGAAATGATTGAATCCTACCGCTCTCTCGGCTTCCATCCGAATTGGAGAGGCATTCTTTACGGCACAATTGTAATGGTTATCATGATAACCTTCCCCAGAAAATTCAAAAAAGCCGACAATATCGTCAGAGCGCCGTTTATAGGTCTTGCAGTAACACTTGCTCTCAATTATTTCCTCAATCCTGCCGATATGACTTCGGCGATAAAGGAAATCGGAGCTTATTCACTCTCCCCCTCTGCGGTTCTTCTGCCCGCATTCAAAGGCGGATTCAACTTTCTCGGATTCTTAACCTCGGGAGCATCGCTCTTTATTCTGACGGCTTATTCGGTCAGCAAAGATAGCGACGAAAGTTTTGATTACACCGTAACCGGAGCTTCAAACATTTTCTGCTCTTTCTTCACGGGTCCTTTTGTTCCTTTCTGTTCAAGAAGCCATAAGAATATCAGCCTTGCAGGCATTCCCGCCGCCGCTCTTACGGTTATACTTCTTGTAGTGTTCCGAGATGTTATCGCAAGAATACCCGTCGCATCGTGTGCGGTTGTGCTGATTGTCGGCGCATGGCAAAGCGTTAAGTGGAGCGAAATCAAAAAAGCGTTTATAGATGTTCCCTCGCTCGCATGCTTCATCGCGGTAATCGCATTCATGCTTCTTTTCGGTGCCGTGAAGGGAATTCTTTTCGGAGCGTTATGTTCTTTCCTTTGCTCCTTCCTGCCCAGCGCAAAGCATTTCATTAATGATAAATGGTAAAAAAATATAGCGGCTGTGAATTCAACCACAGCCGCTGTTTTTTTATTTTACGAAAAGATTTCCACCCTTACTGTCTATACCGACCACAACAGGGAAATCCTTGATTTCAAGCCTTTTTACGCTCTCACAGCCAAGATCCCTGAAAGCAATTTCTTCGCAGGCAACAATGCTTTTTGCACAAACTGCTCCCGCACCGCCAACCGCACAGAAATAAACCGCTCCGTTTCTGATAAGCGCCTGACAGACCGCCTCATTACGCTCACCTTTTCCGATCATCCCGGCAAGACCGAGATCAAGAAGGCGGGGTGAATAAGGGTCCATTCTGCCCGAGGTTGTCGGACCGCAGCTTCCGATAACCATTCCGTCGGGAGTGGGTGTAGGCCCTGCAAAATAAATGCATGCTCCGTCAAGCTCAAACGGTAATTCCTCTCCTGCATCAAGCAGCTCAAAAATTCTTTTGTGAGCCGCATCTCTTGAGGTATAAACCGTTCCGCTCAGATACACCATATCCCCTGCGCAAAGCTTTTCGGCGCAGGCTTTTATTTCACTGACATTTATGTTATGAACTGCCATATTATTCTATGTTTCCTTCAGCAAGAGAGTTGAGAATTGCCATAAGATTTTCAACGCTTGCCTTAAGCATAACGGTTGAAGAATCATAGCTGACGCAGGCTGTTTTAAGGCGGTCATTCGCCTCGGAAACCTGAGCCAACGCATCGGCAACCGCCTTGTTGAGCTTTTCTGTAATTTCTTCGGCTTTGGCTGCTGCCGTTTCCGATTCATCAAGCTTTCCGCAAGCCGCCTCGATGGAAGAAACCATTTCTTCAATTGAGGAAAGCTTCTGCTGATACACGGCAAGCTTCTCATCGTATTCGCCTTTACACTTTTCAAGCTCTGCCCTGAGGTTTTCATTTTCGGATTTAAGACAATCAGTTTCGATAAGAGCTATCTGATTGTTGCTTAATTCGGAGCGAAGCTTACTGTTTTCTGCCTTTACCTGCTCAAGCTCGGCTTTAAGCTTATCTTTTTCCGCTTTAAGAGCATTGATTTCACCCTCAAGTGCCTCACTCGAAGCATTGTTTTTTTCAATGCTTTCGAGTTCTTCATTTTTACGGCCGATATCGTTTTTAAGGCGAAGAATCTCTGCCTGAAGATGCTCTACATAATTGATAACATCCTCCTTGCGAAATCCGCCGAGAACCGTTTTTTTCAAAATCTGATCAGATGCCATATCTCTCTGTCCTTTCAGTTAAATAATAATATATCCGTGGCGTCATTACAGACTGCCGTTGTTTTTCCGTTGCTGTAAATTTTAAGCTCGGTTGTGCCGTCTTTGTTTTCAATAAATGCGGTTGCGCCGTCCTTACGGGTTCTGAGCTTCGACATAACAACATTCTGACCCACAAGAATTTCATCACCGTCAGAATACTCGTAATAATCCGCAACGGGCTCATTCTGCTGACCGTTATAATTTTTGAGAACAAATATATATTCGGAGTATCTGATAACAAAATCCACCGCCGCATTGGAGATTTTTTCGGTATCTTTTCCGTCAAAGCTGAAAACATCTCCCGTTGCCTTGCCCACATCGGTTTTCAGATAAACAACCGAATCATCCATAACATTGAAAGACGATACATTGGCCGATACAGTAACCTTATCGGTAACACCCGATTCACCGAATGAGTTGGAGAAAAGGCTGTATCTTTCTCCCTGTGTATCTCTTACAAGCGCAAAAAGATTTTCACCGTTTTCAGAAAATCTGAACTGAGTTTTACTCTTATCATAATCGGTCAGACCAAAGACTTTCCCGTCATATGCAACCGCCATGCCCTTTGATTCGGTGCTGTTGGCAACAATATTGCAGGCATAGGCGATAACCTCCTCCATGCCGCTTCTTGCGGCAATTTCGGAAAGGGTTGCCATATCGGTTTCTTTTTCTTTGATAACCGTATTTTCAAAAACAATCTTCGGCTCTCCGAAGGCTGAATATGAATATACCTTTGCAGGATCAACATTCTGCGCAATCTTGCAGACCTTTTCGCCGTCATATGCAAAAGCGGTGTATACGGGAGCGGTCAATCCGCCCTTGGCAACGGTTTCATCAAGCGCCTCTCTGATTTCATCGCGGATAAGCTTATCCTGATATTCAAGGTAAGCGCGGTTATATGCCTCCGAAACTCCGAACAAATCAAAGAAATCAAGTCTGTTGGGCTTTGTCAGGGTTTTATCGCTCTCGGCAAAATCATCGGCAATAACATAGCTCCAGGAAACGCTCTCCTGCGAGGAAGTATAATAATAAAGGTTGCCGCCTGCTGAATAATAATCATAAACAACGCCCGTTGCATTATCGCAGATAAGCTCAGGCGCAGAGCCTGCATAAGCGATATACAGCTGCGTTGCACCTGCATTGACTGCAGATTTTGATTCATAAATCACATGCGGCTTTTCTGCATCCGCATAGCAGACAATACCCGTAATATTTCTGCACACCTCTTGCGGTGTTTCGCCCGAAAAGCTGTAAAGAACAAGATTACTGCCATGCATCTTGGTAAAATAGATTCCGCCTTCACCGAGCGAATATATATCGCTCACATTTGCAGAAAAAGTTGTTATTTTTCTTGAATCAATTTCGCAGATGCATCCGTCGTTTGAATTTGTACTTTTGTTATATTTTAAATAGTATACCTTTCCGCCGTAAATTTCATAGTCCTTTTCAACCCCGTAATCAATGATTGCGGGCTTTGTTATCTCCGAGCCGTCAAGCTCAACATAATAAAGGTCAAAAAGCTCTTCATCATAAGAGGACGCAACCGTATAATACACCCTCTTGTTTTCAGGCTCTGATTTAAAAGTAAAAACATCCGTTTCGGGAATTAAGATTTCTTTATCGTTTATCCTGATAATGCATTCGTTGCCCTTACGGTAGACAAGAATGCTGTTATTTTCAACATTATCGCTTTTTACAAGAGCAGTTATAAGCACGGCAATCAACAAAACCGCCACGACTGCCGCTGAAACAATAATCGGAATACGGGCTTTTTTCGGAATGCCGTCAATCGCAGCGCGGATTTTGGCTGCGAACGGTTTATTGCTTTTCTGCCCGTTATCAGCGGAAGTATCTTTATTTTTTAAAACCATATCAGAATCCTCTGCTCTGTTTTCAGAAGGATTATTAAACTCCGACACTATATACTCACCTCTGTACCCTTTTAAAACAGCGGCTGCCTTGCCTGAAATCAAAGCAGCCGCCGCAACTTATTATTTAAGTGAAATTGCCTGCTTTGCCTTTGCAACTATATTCTGTGCATCAAGGCCGAAAATATGAAGCAATTCTACTGCAGGACCCGATTTGCCAAACTCATCGTTAACGCCGAGTCTTACAACGGGAACGCACTTGCCGCTTTCGCAGACTGCTTCTGCAACGGCACTGCCGAGACCGCCGATAATGCTGTGCTCTTCAGCGGTTACGATTGCCCCTGTCTTTGCCGCAGAAGCAAGAATTGTTTCTTTATCGAGAGGCTTAATTGTATGAACATTGATGATTTCAGCGCTTATGCCCTCTGCTGCAAGAAGCTCTTTGGCTTCGATGGCTTCCTTGACCATAAGACCTGTTGCACAGATTGTTACATCAGCACCCTCGCTGAGAACAACTGCCTTGCCCCATTCAAACTTATAATCCTCATCAAAAATTCTCGGAACGGCAAGTCTGCCGAATCTCATATAAACGGGTCCCTCATATTCAGCCGCAGCAAGAACAGCCGCTCTTGCTTCAACATCGTCTGCAGGGTTGATAATAACCATGTTGGGGATAGCTCTCATAAGAGCGATATCCTCGCAGCACTGGTGGCTTGCGCCGTCTTCACCTACAGAAATACCTGCGTGAGTTGCACCGATTTTAACATTGAGATTGGGATATGCAATTGAGTTTCTTACCTGCTCATATGCTCTGCCTGCGGCAAACATTGCAAATGTGCTTGCAAAAACAGTATAGCCTGTTGTTGCAAGACCTGCCGCAACGCCCATCATGTTGCTCTCTGCGATACCCGAATCAAAGAATCTTTCGGGATAAGCCTTTTTGAACATACCTGTTTTTGTTGCCGCTGCAAGGTCTGCATCGAGAACAACTACTTTATCATTAATTCCGCCAAGCTCAACAAGAGCCTTACCGTATGCATCGCGGGTTGCGGTTTTGATTACTTCAGCCATTGTATCCACCGATCCTTTCTTATGCTTCAAGCTCAGCAAGAGCCTGCTGAAGCTCACTCATTGCCTGCTCATACTGCTCTGCGTTGGGAGCAGTGCCGTGCCATGAAACCTGATCTTCCATAAATGAAACACCCTTGCCCTTAACGCTGTTTGCGATAATTACTGAAGGCTTACCCTTGAATTCAGCCGCAGCATTGAAAGCCGCATCAATTTCGTCAAAGCTGTGGGCATCAATTTCAATAACATTCCAGCCGAAAGCTCTGAACTTTTCAGGAATGGGATAGGGAGAATTGACCTCGGAAATTTTGCCGTCAATCTGAAGACCGTTGTTATCAACAACAGCTACAAGGTTGTCAAGACCCTTTGCAGAAGCATACATTGCAGCTTCCCAGACCTGACCTTCCTGAATTTCGCCGTCGCCGAGAACGGTATATACTCTGAAGCTTTTGCCGCTGAGCTTTGCGCCCATAGCCATGCCGCATGCCGCGGAAATACCCTGACCGAGTGAGCCTGTACACATATCAACACCGGGGGTATATTTCATGCTGGGGTGACCCTGAAGCATGGAATCGCTCTTTCTGAGAGTTTTCAGCTCTTCAACAGGAAAATAACCCTTAAGTGCAAGAACCGAATAAAGAGCGGGAGCAGCATGTCCTTTTGAAAGAACAAATCTGTCTCTGTTTTCATCCTTGGGATTCTGAGCGTCAACATTCATATGATTGAAATAAAGATATGTGAGAATATCGGCGCAGGAAAGAGAGCCGCCGGGATGACCCGACTTTGCGTTGAAAACGCCCTCAATAATACCCATTCTTGCCTTGCAGGCTTTAATCTTTAACTGTTTTCTGATAACTGCATCCATTGCAGCCACCTCCTGTATTAGATTTTTGTTTCAATGTATTCAAGGAAATCCGCTACCGCACCGTTATTGCAATGGCACGCAACAAATTCCGAAATTTCTTTGAGTTCATTCGGCGCCTGACCGCAGCATGCGGGAACACCGACTGTTTTAAGCATATCATAATCGTTGAAATAATCACCGATTGCGCCCGTATGGGATTTATCAATTCCGAGAATCTCCGCAAGCTTAAGAACCGCTGTTCCTTTGTTGGTGTCTGTGGCAAGGATCTCAAAGCTGGCAACTGAAGATGACATAAGAGTCAGCTCGGAGGAATTGAGCGACTCAAAATATTTCTTCACCTTGGAAATATGCATCGGAAGCCCTGAAAAAATAACCTTTCCCCAGTTTTCCTTCGGCACTTTGCTGATATCATAGATATGCTTATGATCAAGCTTATCAATTGCAACAAACCATTTGCCGAACGCGCCCATGCCTGTGATATATATTATATCCTTTGCAACAACTACAACGTCAACCATCCAGAACTTTTTCGCCGCTTTAACGGCAATTTCCATTGCCGCTTCGTTCATCGGGCTGAAATAAACCATTTCCTGCTTTTGGAAATCATATATTCCTGCACCGTTGATAACAACCGCAGGTGTGCCTGAAATCGGCAGGCCTTTATAATGTTTTTCCATCGACTTGGGATTTCTGCCCGATGCGAGAGTAAAATTACCGCCGTTCTCTACGAATTTTTCAATCGCTTTTTTGTTTCTTTCGGGCAATTTCCTGGCCTTATTGTTCAATGTTCCGTCAATATCGGACACGATAAGCCAGTCGGAAAATGATTTTTTAGTTTCCATCTGCTTATTTTATTCTCCTTATGAAATCGGTGAAATAATCGGGCAACGGCGATTCCACCCGTACAAACTCTCCGTCTGAGGGATGAATGAAGCCGAGCAGACCTGCATGAAGACACTGACCGCCAAGCGATGATACGCCGTTTTTAGGCCCGTAAACAGGGTCGCCTGCAACGGGATGACCGAGATGAGCCATATGAACCCTTATCTGATGAGTTCTGCCCGTTTCAAGCCTTAATTTTATAAACGAAAAATCTTTGTATTCTTCAAGCACCGTATAATGAGTTACCGCGTGTTTCGAATTATTTTCGGTCACACACATTTTTTTGCGGTCATTCGGGCTTCTGCCAATCGGAGCGTCAACAGTTCCCTCCTGCTGTCTGAGGTGACCGTGAATAACCGCTCTGTATTCCCTTGCAAGAGAATGCTCTTTGATCTGCTCTGATAAGGAAACATGGGCCGAATCGCTTTTGGCAACAAGAAGAAGTCCGCTTGTGTCCTTATCAATTCTGTGAACAATTCCCGGACGGATAACTCCGTTTATCCCCGAAAGATTACCTTTGCAATGATGAAGAAGAGCGTTGACAAGCGTTCCCGAATAGTTTCCCGGGGCGGGATGAACAACCATTCCGCGAGGCTTATTCACAACAAGAAGCTCACTGTCCTCATACATGATTTCAAGCGGAATATTCTCCGGTTCAAGAGAAAGCATTCTCGGCTCGGGAACCGTAAATTCAAGAACGTCGCCGGCTTTGGGCTTAAAGCTTTTGCTGACAGCCTTCCCTTTGCAGAAAACAAGTTCCTGAACAAACAGGTTCTGCACAAACGAACGGGAATAATCCGCAAGCACGGCAGAAAGAAGTTTATCTGCCCTCTCGCCTGCCCACTCATCGTCAACGGTTATAAAAACTGGTTCATTATATTCAATTGCGGTTACGGTTTCAATCATTTTCAGATGCCTTTTTCGTTTTCTTCTCGCGGATAATTTCATATATCTCATAACCAATAAGCATAAACGCTCCAACGGTTATGCAACAATCCGCAAAATTAAAGACTGCAAAATCAATAAAAAGAGGTTCAATAAAATCAACAACAAATCCGTTCAGAACTCGGTCAATAAGGTTACCAAGTCCGCCTGCACAAACAAGCATAAGGCTGATATTCACAAACAGCGAATCAATTTTTCGGGAAAGCAATGCCCACAGAACGCCGACAAACAGCAGACCCGAAATAACAATCAAAATAAATTTGTTATCAGCAAAAGAACTGAAAGCCGCACCCGTATTTTCAACATATCTGAACTGAAAAAGCCCGAAAAGAAACTCTATCGGTCCGTTGACCTTAACGGTATGAACGGCAGCGTACTTTGTCAGCTGATCTATCACGGTAAGAACCGCAATCACCGCAACGGAAATCGCCTGAAACATATTAACCTCTCATTTATAATTAATCGTTGAAAAAGCTGTCAAAAAGAGATGTGATTCCGCCGTTATCGTCATCATCATCGCTGTCATCCGATGCTATTTCATCAAGATCAACTTTGAAGCCTGCAAATCCGTCGTCATCATCGTCATTATCGTCATCATCAAAGATGTCGTCGTCGCTGTCGTCATCGTCGGCTGCATCGTCGTCATTATCATCGTCATCGTTACCGTCATTATCATCCGTAACGGTGTTATTCTTTGCCTTTCCCGCTTCAGCTACTGCCTCGTCAAGAGTTGCAGCAATAGAATCGGGAGAAACAATATCGTCAAAATTCAGCTCTTCTATCATGCTGAATATATCATCGTCATCGCTGTCAACAGTAACAGCTGAAGCTACTGCTGCGGTATTATCCGAAACATCGTTGTCATCGTCATCCGAAAAATCGGGAACCTCAAGGACAACTTCTTCGACTGCGTCAGAAGCAACACCGTCAGCTGATGCATCGTCGGAATCCGAAACTGTGTCATCTGCTGCAGCTGCAACAGCGACTGCAGCAACTGCATCTGTTGATTCATCAGAATCTCCGTCTGATACAACTGTCTCGGCTGCGGTCTCTTCCGCCTTTGTTTCTTCAGCAAAAACGGGAGCAACTGTTGCAACAGGAACGGAAGCTATGCCTTCAATAAGCTCAAGCTGTCCTTTGCAAAGCTTTTCAACCGATGCCTTGAACTCAGCTGTTTCAGCCTTGATTCTTTCAAGCTCGCATGAATAATATTCAAAATCAGCCTTACTGCTGCCGACGATATCTCTGCCCTGAGCCTCAGCCTTGAGAACAATTTCGGTTGCCTTCTGCTGAGCGGATACTATAGCCTGCTCTGTTTCTTTCTGTGCTCTGTCTGTGAGTGAAGCAACGGCAACTCTTGCGTTATCAACAATTTCCTTAGCCTTTTCTCTTGCTTCGTTGATCATTTCGGCCGTCTGTCTGTTTGCACCGTCAAGAACAACCTTTGCTTTCAGATCGGCATCTTCAAGCTTTGCCTTTGCTTTTTCTTCAGCCTCCTTGCTGACCGTTTCTGCAAGACGGCGGGCATCAAGAAGAGCCAGCTTGATTGCTTCTTCATCGTTTCGGTAGCTTTCGATTTTATCGGCAAGAATGCTGATTTTTTTTATAAGCTCTTTATTGCTCTGAAGTGCGGCTTCATAGTCTTCCGCAACATTCTTCAGAAATGCGTCAACTTCTTCTGCGCTGTATGCTCCCTTGCTGACGGGAGTAAACATTGCGTTTAAAATCTGATCGGTTGTAAGCATGTTTTCCATATCCTCTCTGAATTAATTATTCTTCGGTAACAGCTCCGCTGATTTCGTCTACAAGTTCGCCTGAAACGGGAACATTATAGGGAGTGATGATATATGCTCTGCCGGCAACCTTTTTGAAATCGCCGTGGTTAGCATATGCAACACCGTAAAGAAAATCTATAATTCTCTGAGATACATCGTTGGGGCAGGTTTCGAGATTGAGAATAACAATTCTCTTTTCGTTGAGAATATCCGCAACCTCGCCAACTTCTTCAAATCTGTCAATCTTCTGGAAAACAACGTGGGGCTTGGGCTGGTTGGAAGCAGCCTTTGTTGAATTGATGTTCACAACATTATTGGACGCCGCAGCCTTCTCGCCTCTTGAATGAGAAGCATGCTGAGCCTGAGCTGCCGACTGCGCGGGAGCATAATCAAAATCATCGGCATAGCCGTTTTCTGCTTCCTCGATATAATCGTCATCCGTAACATTAATGAACTGCTTGAGCTTGTCTTTGAAACCCATAATAATTCTTCCTCCTTAATTATCTGTAAATTCTCTGACCGAAAATTGCCGAGCCGATTCTGACAAGATTCGCACCTTCGAGAATTGCGCTTTCATAATCTCCTGACATTCCCATTGAGAGAATGTTCATATTTATATTATCTATTTTTTTAGCACCGATGTCAATAAACATACGCCTCATATTTGAAAAAATAGCCCGAATTTCGGCTTCTTTTTCACAAATAGGAGCAACGCACATCAATCCGTTGACCGAAACTCCCTGAATTTCGGAAATTTCACATGCCTTTTCAAAAAGCTCATCCGCAGAAAATCCGAACTTGCTTTCCTCATTTCCGACATTGACCTCAAGAAGAATCTTTGTTACAACATCCTGCTGAAGAGACCTTTTGCCGATTTCCTTTGCAATTTCAACCGTATCAACCGACTGAACCGTATCAACCTTACCGACAATCTTTTTGACCTTGTTGGATTGCAGATGTCCTATAAGGTGCGCCCTGCAGTTTACAAGATTCAGCTCAGGCTCTTTCAGAAGAAGCTCCTGAACCTTGTTTTCGCCGATGAGATTTATTCCGCAGTCAATCGCCTTATTGATGAAACGGGATTCAACGGTTTTCGTAACAGCCATGAGATTAATCTCTTCAGGCTTTCTGCCGCTTCTTATCGCCGCCTGGGCAATATCGTTGCGGATTATTTTCAGATTTTCTTCAATCGCGCTGAAGCGTTCATCATCCGATAACCATACCATCGCTTAAATCCTTTCCCGAAATAATAACTTCGTCATATAATTCAAGATGAGCGTGGCTGAGCTCTACATCCTTATCAGGCGCCGCAACAACATATTTTTCATCGGAATAAATGATATTGAGACTTCTGAAATTGACTATGTTTGCGCGGCGGATATATACGCCTGCGCCTCCGTCAGAATCAAAGCGTACAGCCTCTCTGCTGATTTTAAGACCTGTATACTCATTGATAACAACCTTGCCGCTTATTTTTCTCAGCGAAGCAAGCTCATCATTCATCATGTTGCATTTAAAAACAACGAGCGTTTTGTTATCTTCAACCGATTCTGTTTTATAAACGGTTGTTTTAACGGTCATGTCATCGGCTTTGCCGAGAACAAGCTTTACTGTTTTGCCTTTTGAAAAGCCGACTGCCTTGCCCGTATCAATTACAGTGGCAATATACCAGTTATAGCCGTTGATGATTTTACCGATTGAGTTTGAGGGAACTTCACCTTTTTCAGCCTCAAGAGCATTTGCGAGCATCTCCGTTGTCAGCCCTTCAATGTTTTCAACCGTCAGGATATTTTCATATCCGTCAGGCGTGCCGACATAATATCCCGATGACTCGGCGGCAATTACCGAAGATGCGGTTGCCGCACTTTCAAGAGCCTCAACCCTTGAGGTGAGGGCGGCAATTTTTTCGGAGCAGTCAACAGTCTGCTCGAGAGAAATCTGTCTTCTTGAAACCTTTTCGCTGAAAGCAAGCTTTGCTTCCTCAAGGTTTGAAAAATCATTGTTATATGCCGCATTGACAACACTCATAAACTCCGAATTGATTTCGCTCTGAAGCTTATCCATATCAATATTTGCGAGCTTCACCTGAGAATTTATTGATTTATATACCTCAAGCTTCTTGCGGAGAGATTCCGCTTCAACATAATTTTTCGCCGACGCTTCGCTGCCGAAAACAGCCGCTATCGAACTGCCGCGGCTGACTCTTTCGCCGTTTTCCGCAAGCTGAACGGTAACACCCGAGCTGTTTGTTGTGAGAACGGTTTCATCACGGATAACAAACATCTGCGCATCAACCGTTTCCATTACTGTCTGACTGTAAGCGGTCTGGGTTGAATAAGAATGAGCCGTCAGCCCATAAAGCTCTGCCGCAAAATAGACAACAATTATCACTGCTGCCGCAGCAGCAAGAACATTCAACAGTCTGTCACGCGATTTCACGTTTTTCTCTTCCTTTCAATTATTTCAAGCGTTGCCGCAAGCATATCCCCGTGACAACCGTAATCGTCAATATAAATAAAATTCATTCTTTCGTCGCGTCTGAACCATGTCAGCTGACGCTTTGCATATCTCCTCGTCTGCATCTTCAGATTTTCGATGCACTCCTCAAGGCTTTTTTCACCCTCAAAATAAGGGTTCAGCTCTTTATAACCGATTGCCTGCCTTGCCGTTCTGCCGAGAGGATTTTCAAAAAAGCTCTTCGCTTCTTCAAGCAGCCCCTGTTCAAGCATAATATCAACTCTTCTGTTAATCCGGTCATAAAGGAACTGTCTGTCTCTTGCATCGAGACAGATGGAAACAGTATCAAAATCTGAAGCAGTGCTTCTCGACTGTTCATTCTGCTCTGTTATTGTTTTGCCCGTTGTGTGATATATTTCAAGCGCTCTTATAACTCTGCCGAGATTATTGGGGTGAAGCCTTGCCGCCGCCTCGGAATCTATAACCGCAAGCTCATCGAGCAAACACTGCGCGCCCTCGGTTTCAGCCCTTTTTCTGAGCATCTCACGATATTCAAAATCCGTTTCCTCGGGTAAGAAGCCGATATTATCAACGAGCGATGAATAATAAAGACCCGTTCCGCCGACAAGCACAGCGGTTTTCCCTCTCGAATGAATATCCTCTATTATTTTTTTAGCCGATTCACAGTATTTCGCAACGCTGAACACCTCATCGGGCTCGGCAATGCCGATAAGATGATGCGGTATTCCCTGCATTTCATCCTGCGTCGGCTTTGCGGTTGCGATATCCATACCCTTATAAATCTGCATGGAGTCACACGAAACAGCCTCCCCGCCAATCGCCTTGCAAACCGCAACGGCGAGCGAGGTTTTGCCCGAAGCTGTCGGGCCGACTATTGCAATTAACGGTATTTTAGACTCTGCCAAAATTCTTTTCCAAGTCGGATCGTAGCCATGTCGTTCTGTGAGCCAAGGAGTTGGGAGCTCTAATTGTCTTCCTAAGACCGCTTGGCCTCCGACTTCTTGCAAACCACAACGGCGAGCGAGGTTTTGCCCGAAGCTGTCGGGCCGACTATTGCAATTAACGGTATTTTAGACTCTGCCAAAATTCTTTTCC
>JAZPXO010000114.1:0-50865 GCA_045543735.1 Acutalibacteraceae bacterium | reverse complement strand
TCCTAAGACCGCTTGGCCTCCGACTTGTTTTTAGGAGGAACATATGAACTTCAAAGCATATCATAAGGATCTTGACAGTCTTCATATCGGTTGCGAAAAGCCCAGAGCATATTTTATTCCGTATCATGATGAGGAAACAGCTTTTGCTGGTTGCAGAAAAAAATCTGATTATTATACAGACCTTTGCGGCGAATGGAATTTCAGATTTTATAATTCATTTGAAGATGTTGAAGATGATTTTCTTTCTATAGGGTTTAAAGATAAAATTGCAGTTCCCAAATGCTGGCAGACAGAGCTTGATAAAGGTTATGATGTGCCGCTTTACAGCAATCTTTTCTATCCTTTTCCGCTTGATCCGCCTCATGTTCCCGAGGAAAATCCCTGCGGACTTTATAACAGAACAATTAACATTTCAAAGAAAAACGGCAAGAAGTATTATATAAATTTTGAAGGTGTATCATCCTGCTTTTATCTTTTTGTCAACGGAGCTTTTGCCGCTTACAGTCAGGTAAGCCATAATACGAGCGAAGTTGATATAACCGATTTAATTGCAGACGGCGAAAACAGAATTGATGTTCTTGTTGTAAAATGGTGCGACGGCTCTTATCTCGAGGATCAGGATATGTTCCGCCTTTCGGGTATTTTCAGAGAGGTTTATATTCTTGAAAGAAATGAGAAGCATCTCAAAGATATTTATATCAAAACCGATCTTTCTGCTGATTTAAAAACGGCTTATGTTACAAGTGAAATAACATCTGATTGCTCTCTTGAATATAAGCTCATATCACCTGACGGTGACGTTGTTTCGCAGGGCAGCGATATTGATTTTGAATTTAAAAATCCTGCTCTCTGGTCGAGTGAAAAACCGCTTCTTTACACTCTTGTCCTTAATTGTTCAGGAGAAATTATTCTGTTTAAAATAGGCTTCAAGAAACTTGAGTTCAGAGGCAATGTAGCATATCTTAACAATCAGCCAGTCAAGCTTTTCGGCATTAACCGCCATGATTCCAATCCTGAAACAGGTTATTATTGCGATTATTTTCATATGCTCAGAGATGTTCAGATTATAAAGCAGGGCAACTGCAACTGCGTCAGAACATCGCATTATCCCAACGATCCGAGGTTTCTTGATCTTTGTGATGAATACGGTCTTATGGTTGTTGATGAAGCTGATATCGAAACACACGGTATGGGCTTTGAATACAGAGATACATGGGATTGGATGCGTTGGTCAAAGCTTTCAACAGACGATGAGTGGGAAGCAGCTTATGTTGACAGAGCTGAACGCCTTTTCGAGAGAGACAAGAACCATGCGTGTGTAATTATGTGGTCTCTCGGCAATGAATCGGGCTGCGGTAAGAATCACAGAGCGATGAGAAATTATATCAAGAGCCGCTCTCCTGAAGCGATTGTTCATTACGAAAATTCTCATCTTGAATTCAAAGCTGTTCCCATCGGAGAAAATTACAGCGATATTTCTGATGTTGAGAGCAGAATGTATGCCGAGCTTGAATATACCGAGAAATACGCATTGAATAAGAACGCCAAAAAGCCTTTCTATTTCTGTGAGTTCTGCTGCTCAATGACAACGGGCAACATCCATGCTCATTGCGATCTTTTCAGAAAATATCCTGCTGTCTGGGGCGGTTGCTTCTGGGAGCTTACCGACCATGCAGTCAAGACAGATAAAGGCTACCGTTACGGCGGCGACTTCGGCGATTATCCGAACAACAGTGTTTGCTGCATTGACGGCGTAATATTCCCTGACAGAACGCTCAGACCCGGTTTTTACGATATGAAAAAGGCATATCAGGAGTTTGAAGTTGACTATGCAAACGGAGAAATTTCTGTTTTCAACCGCAGATACTTTGAACCCCTTTCAGATATGTATGTTTCATGGAAGCTTGAGGTTAACGGCAAAACCGTTCTCAGCGGTAAAATCAATGAAACGGATATTGCTCCTCAGAGCGCAAAAGTTTATAAGCTGTTTGATAATATTGATGAAAACGAGCTTTGCTATCTGACCGTTACTCTTCATTATAAAGAAGCAAACAAGTGGGCTGAGGCTGATTACGAAACAGGCTTTGAACAGTTTGATCTCTCAGCAGAAAGAAAAGAAGAGACCGAAACCGCATCCGCTCCCGATTATGAGGAAACTTCAAGGTATATCATTGTCAAAGCAGGGGATACCGAATACAAATTCGATAAACCTTACGGCAGAATAGTTTCCGCAAAGGTTAACGGAAGCGAGCTTCTTGCAGAGCCGATTAAGATTGAAACATGGGCAGCTCACGGCTATAATCAGCTTGGAGATGCCGATGACCGCAGAAGTGCAGAGATTCACAATGCAGTTCAGAAAACATATTCAACAGAGATTAAGCCGGATAATGATGTGCTTTCAATCGTATGCAGAATTTCTCTCGGCGGTCCTGCAGTTGTTCCGATTATAAACGGAACTCTCACATATAATTTCTATGCAGACGGCAAGGCTGAAATCGCATTCAACGGTGAACTCCGTCAGCTTCTTAAAGAAATGAATATGCGTTTGCCCAGGTTCGGCTTCTGCTTTGCTCTGAACGGCGGCTTTGAGAACATGACCTATTTCGGTAAGGGCCCCGTTGAAAGCTATTCTGACCGTCATAAGGGTGCAAGATTCGGTCTGTTTGAAACAACGGTTAATGACAACTTTGTTCATTATATCAGACCTATTGAAAACGGTTCACATTTTGCTACTGTTTACGGCAGGGTTTGCAACGGCAACGGATCAGGAATGGAATTCAGACCTTCAATGACTGATTCATTCTGCTTCAATGCAACTCATTTCACCCCCAAAATGCTTGAAAACGCAAAGCATGACGATGAGCTTGTTCCCTCTGAAAATACATATGTTTATACCGACTATAAGATTGATGTCAGAGGCGGCAGAGGAATCTATGAAGAGCTTGAACCAGAACGCAAGTGGGAGTTTGAGCCCTTAAGCTTTGCTGTTGAATTCAAACCGGTTAAATAAAAAATTCGGGTGTACCAAATCGGTACACCCGTTTTTTTGAATATTTATCATCAGACCGTAATTCTGCCGAGATTATCGGCAACGATGGCATCGCTTATTCCGTCAACATATGTCAGCTCATATATTTCTCTGAATCTGCCGTTGCTTTCCCGATAATCAATAATCGCCTGCGCTTTAGCTTCACCGATGGATTTAAGCGTCATCAATTCTTCCTTTGAAGCGGTGTTGATGTTGATTTTTAACGCTTGCGAATGGCTTTCGGTTGAAGAAACAATTACTGTAGTATTCGGTGCGGGTGATTCAGTTATATAAACAGCTTGTATACTGTTGTATTTCGGAGCATTGAAGTGACAAAGGATGAAATATATTCCGAAAAAGCAAAGAGCAAACGCTGTAAGAAGCATAACATGTTTTCTGCTTTCGTTCATCAGAAGTTTACACCGTTCCAGCCCCAATGCTCGGCTTCTTCGTATTTGATATAAATGCAGTCTCTGCTGATTCCGAGCTCTTCATTGATGATTTCAGAGATAGCGGCGGTAAGTCTGTCATAAGCTGCATCAGATGTTGTTCCGAAAAGGCTGACTTCAACATATGCGTAATCCTTTCCGCAATCGCCTTTGAAATACATCTTCATGTTATCTTCAAAGGACAGCATGAGCCATGCTTCGGTTTTTCCGGGGATAAGGGCAATTGCATGACCGAGTTTTGCTTTGATGTTTTCTCTTGCGGTTTCTGAAATTTCGTTGCTGACAGTTGTTCTGATATAAGGCATAATATTTCCTCCTGATTAAATTTTAGTTAACTCTTGTGAAGCTTCGTGCGCTGACGGTAACTCCGAGTGTGTCATAATCCGAATCGGTATAATTTACATAAACCAGCGAGCCTGTATCATATTCCGTGCAGAATACTCCGTCTGAAACCTGATAGTGGTCGGTCATTCTTGCATCTCGGAGATCATTCAGCGTTTCGTTGGCTTTTTTATAGTATTCCGAAGCAGTGTTTATCGTATTATCATAATAATAAATATCTTTTTCAGGATTATCTGAAATAGGTTCGTAGCTCCATGCAAAATGGGGACATGCACCGTATTCGATATATTTCAGCAATGTTTCCTCAATATTGATACGGGTGTTTATCGGATCGCCCGTGTAATCAAATGTTCCGTGAAGAATCAGCGGAACAAACGGAACGGAAACATAAGCTCCGCTTGCTGAAGATGCGGTATTCATTGGTAAATTGATAATTGAGTCAATGTTTTTCAGAATATAGAAGTTTCCTCCGACTGCCATGGTAGATTTTGATGTTGACAGGGGGGAAATGCACGAGGCGATTGTTTTTTCAGCATCGTTGCGAAGAACACCTTTTCCGAAATCGGAATAAAGCAGATATCCTGCATCGTTAATGCAAAAGCCCGAGAAATCAAGGCTGCTTGTTCTTGAGATTACAGCGGTAACTGTTTCTTTCAGCTTTTCAAAAGCTCTGACAGTACGGGGCTTAAAGCTGTAACCGATGAAATCGGATGATGTTTTTTCAGGAAAATATGAAGCTTTATCATTCAAAATGTTTAATGCAGGCGAATCTGTAAAACCGTCAGATGAGCTGAGAAGATTTATATCAAGATAAATATTCATTTTTTGTGACGAGGCATATTCCATGAGTCCTTTCAGACCTTTTTCACCGCCTGATTCGCTGTTTATTTTCAGCTTTGCGGCATCTTCGGAGTTTGCACCGCCGTTGAATATTCCCGAATAGCGAACGCTGATATTGTTGATTCCCTTGCTTTTCATGTGAATAAGCATATCGGTTGCCTGCTCAAATGTAGTTGCAGGCATAAGCGGAATCAGTTTACCTGTTCCCGAATTAACTGCGCCTGTAAGCGACAAGAAACAGGGGATATAATCGCTTACGGAAACGGTCTTGGTTGATATAACCGAGTTTCTTATAAGCTGTTCTCGGCAAGCAGATGCAAGCCCTGAATAAGTTGCGTTATTTCCGGTCAGGAATCTGTAGCATAGAGAAATGTTTTCATTAAACGATATCTTTGAAACAAAAATTTTCTCTTCTTCATATTTAATCGGAGTGATTCTGAAAGAGGAATATACTCTGTTATATTCGCTGAGGGAGGTTGCCTTTTCAGCATTAACTGTAGCAATTGCATCGCCGTTTTGGATCAGTGAAACAAAAGCCGTTTTGCCGTGTTTAATACCGAAAGCGGGAATAACGGCTTCGCTTTCTGAATCTGAATCAACAGAAATATCATTTCCGTAAATATCAAAAGAGAGAGATTCAAAGGATTCGTCGTAAATGGATGTTTTTATAATAGCTCCGCTTCCGTCGGGAACAAGAATATAATCATCCTCAAGGCTGTCGTTATATGCGCCGAAATAATTGAGCAGGTCAATGCTTTCGATATATGCATCGGGATTGCCCGTCAGATTGCTGTGCTTACAGTCAACAAGCATGCTGCCGTCTTTCAGGCTGACTGATATAACAATTCTGAATCCGATATCCTTTTTGTCGAAAGAGGTTTTTGCGGCTGTTTCAGGATTTGAAAACAGATCGAAAGTAAATTCGGCTCCGTTTTCTATCGGCTTATATGAAGCTGTTTTATAATTCAGAGAGTTATCCTGAGTATTAAGATAATAAATGTCAGAACCGTTCAGAATTCTGAGGGTAGCCATGCTCGCTTCGCTGTTAAGCTCTTCGCCCTGTGCTGTTGCATTAAGAAGCGGGAGTGCGCTCCAGAAGCGGTTATTTCCCGTTTCGAAAATACCGAACGAGTTAGAAGCCGGATCAACAAAAAGCTCAATAAGTCCCGATGCTGCAACTTTTTCGCTGAAAGCAGTTTCAGATTTTGCGTAATGTATTTCGGCAGTTTCAGCTTTGTTGGTGATGATATTTTGCTGAGTCTTTACGCGTATAACTCTGACAGAGGAGTTATTATAATTAACAGAAAAAATAATTGCACCAATTAAAGCAACGGCAATTATCAGAACAACGGAATATTTAATTATTTTTTTCAGATTAATTGTTTTCTTCATAATATTCCGAGCCCTTCGGTATTTCAAAATTAAAGCAAACGCCTTTTTCGGTGTTTTCAACGCCGAAATTGCATTTATGATTTGTCATGATACCCTTGACGATAGAAAGTCCGAGACCAAAGCGGTTTTCATTTCTTGCGTGTGCTTTGTCTGCTCTGTAAAAGCTGTCCCAAAGCTCGGGCAAATCGTTTGCGGCAATGTGTTCGCCTGTATTGAACACCCTGATTTTGTAGCAGTTGTCTCTGTCTTCGCAGGAAATATCAATTATTTTTTCATTTGAACAGTGTGAAATTGCGTTTGTAATATAGTTTTTGAGAACAATTTCAATTTTATCGGTTTCTCCGTAACAAATCAGGCTTTCAGGCAATCTGTTGTTGACAGTAATCTGTTTTGCTTCAGTCTGCAAAGTGAGATGGTTAAGAAGAGAAGCGGTTATTTTGCTGATATCAAAATAATCGGGATTGAACGGCTGCGTTCCGCTTTCAATCTTTGAAAGCTCAAGAAGCTCAACAACAAGCGCGTTCATTTTGTAGCTTTCTTCTTTTATGATATTGCAGTATTCCTTGATTATTACAGGATCGCTGCTTATGCCTTCGCAAAGCCCTTCGGCATAACCCGAAATAATAGCAATCGGGGTTTTCAGTTCGTGCGAAACATTGTTTATAAATGATTTTCTGGCGTTGTCAAGAGCATGTCTGCGCTCGATATCTTTTTCAAGCTGTTCATTTTTGTCCTTCAGGTCGAGCAGTGTTTCGTCAAGCGTTCCCGAAAGAATATTAATGCTTTTGCCAAGCTCGCCGATTTCATCGCGTCCGTAATTTCCGCATCTTCTTTCAAAATTCAGTGCCGCCATATCCTTTGTTATATCGTTCATTTCAACAAGAGGATTTGTAAACTTTGCAACGAGAAGATAGAAAATGAGGGAGAAGAAAACGAAAAGGGTCATAAACAATGTCAGAAATACGGAACCGCAAACAACAACTATCTTTTCAACATCGGCAACAGATGAATAAATATGAAGAGTTTCTCCCGTTTCAAACTGTGATGTGTAAACAAAAAATTTAGCGTCTGCGGCAACAAGCTTTCTGACTTCAAATCCGCTGTATTTTGCAACATATCTGTAGTCGTCACACGAAACGGTATTTGAATAATCCGAGGAAGATGAGCCTGAAGAGGGGAGATGGGAGGTTCCCTGGATTGAATCGCTCGAGGATGCGTAATAAATTGTTCCGTCGGGGTTGAGTATTTCAAAATCAATATTATTATTGACTGAAATTGAATAAAGGTCAAAATAATATGTAACCGTTCCGGGAATGCAGCTTTTTATCTGTTCGGCAGCAGAAAGCTGCTGTTTATATGTATTGCTTGAAAGAACATAAAAAAGAGCAGGGGATGTAACAGCGGATATCAGAATGAAAAACAGAGAAAGAACCGAGAGTATTGTTGCAAAAAGCTTGAATCGGATTTTGCTGAATTTTGTTTTTAAATTCCTGTTTTTCAATCTGCGTTCACCTCAATTTTATATCCGACACCGTAAACGGTTTTGAGGTGCTTATCGCCCCATGAACCGAGTTTTGTTCTGAGCCTTGCTACATGAGAATCAACAGTTCTCGGGTCGCCCGAGAAATCCATTCCCCATATATCGTCAAGCAGTCTGTCTCTCGAATAGATTCTTCCGGTGTGCGATGAAAGCTTGACAAGAATGTTATATTCTTTGATAGTCAGGTCGATGCTTTTGCCTTCAACCGTAACTTTATGGGCAGGTAAATCTATAACAAGAGAATCAATTGTGATTATTTCGTCAGAGGTGTTTGTTTTTGGTGCGGAGCTGCGTTTGAGAAGAGCTTCAACTCTTTTCATAAGCACTGTCGGGCTGAAGGGCTTTGTAACAAAATCGTCGGCTCCAGATTCAAAAGACATAAGCTCATCAAATTCCTGGCTTCGGGCAGTAAGCATAAGAATCGGAACGGAGCTTGTTTCTCTGATTGTTTTGCATACTTCCCAGCCGTCAGCTTCGGGCATCATTATATCGCAGATAACAAGGCTGATATCTTTTTCAGATCTGAATTTGTCAATTGCATCAATTCCGTTTACAGCTTCAATGGGCTCGTAGCCTGAATTCTTAAGGAAATCGCTTACAAGTCTTCTTATGAGGGCTTCATCGTCAGCTACTAAAATCTTAAGCATAAGGACACCGCTTTCTGAAAATATATATTAATAATAACATAAATTATATTTATAAATCAAGCTTTGACAGATAATTTAGGACTGTGTCTTTGCCGAAATGAATAAAAACTGACCCGAAAAAACGCATATTGGTAACAAAAATAAAAAAAATCAAATTTTTCTTGAATAACTATTGTTTTGTTATACCGTTTTTAGTATAATAAATCAGTATTTATCTTGGGCTTTAATAGCCTTTCGAAAGGTGTGGTTAAATTGCTCGGCAAATATGTCAGAGTGAGGGTTACAAATCCTATCCGCTCCGTAAACAGACAATTCGGTTTTGTTTATCAGCTTAATTTCGGTGCAATTGAGGGCAAAAAACGATATGACAGTGTTTCTTCAGGTGCCTATATTATGGGCATCAATCATCCTGTCAGAACATTTGACGGCAGAGTCATTGCGGCGATAAAAAGAGCAGACGGCAGCCCGACTGTTTATGTTGTAGCACCCAAAAGCATGAGATTTATTTCTTATCAGATTGAAGATGCAATTGCCTTTGCCGAAAGCGGCAGAGACTATAAGCTGGAATGCCTTTATGAACGCTCATGCGGAGCTGTTGTTTACCGTTTCATTAATGATGAGGTGCGTTATCTTCTTATTAAAAACCGCAGAAGCACACATTGGGGCTTCCCTAAAGGTCATGTTGAAAAAGGCGAAACATTCGAACAGACCGCAATCAGAGAAGTTCTTGAAGAAACCGGAATTCATATTCAGATTCTTCCTCAGTTTGCTTCAAAATCCGAATATACCATTCAGGGCAGGGTTGAAAAATCCGTAACTATATTCCTTGCCAAAACCAAGGATACGCAGACAACTATTCAGCGCGAAGAAATTGAAGATTACATATGGCTTAGCTATGAAAAAGCGCTTGATACTCTCAGGTTTATCAATGACCGCAATATTCTTCAGAGCGCACATGATTTTCTTGTGAACCGAAATATTATTGAATAAGGTGTTAGTATGGTTGAAAATATAGTTAATTCAATGGTTGAATTTTTTCGCGATTCTATTCCGAAGGAACTCATTGTTTTTATCATTTCTCTTTTTCCGATTCTGGAGTTAAGAGGCGGAATGATTGCAGCAAAGCTTCTTGATGTTGATTTTTTAAAAGCATTTTTCATTTGCTATGCGGGAAATATTCTTCCTCTGCCTTTCATTCTTCTTTTCATCAGAAAGATTTTTCAGTTTCTCAAAAGATTCAATAAAATCGGCAAACTGATTGAAAAGCTTGAAGTTCGTTCGATGCGAAAGAGCGAGAAGGTTGTTAAATACAGAAATTGGGGCTTGCTTACATTTGTTGCAATTCCTTTACCCGGTACAGGCGGCTGGACAGGCTCACTGATTGCAGCCTTGCTCGATATGAGAATCAGCCATTCTTTCCCGATTATTGCTCTTGGTGTTCTTATAGCCAATATTATCATGTCAATTTTCTCATACGGACTTCTCGGTGTTTTGGGATTATAAAAAAACACAGCGTACAGAAATGTACGCTGTGTTTTTGTTTAGCTGTAAAATTCGCTGCAACGCTCAAGGATTTTTGTGCAGCTTTGTGCAAGCTCATTTGGTGTGCAGGTTATTCTTCCCTGAAGCCATGCAACAATAACTTCTTTCATTCCGCTGGTGATAAATGTAAGGTAAAGCTTTGCGTTTGAAATGTTTTTTGATTTATCGTGCTCAACAAGCTTTGCAAGAGTGTCTTCATAGTAAATGTCAATTATTCTGCACAAATAATTATTAAGGAAACATGATTGCATCAGCATTGCATAGTATTCAAAATCATTACTTATATGGTTGAAAATAACTGATAAAAATTCAAAAGTGTTGTTGATATCATTGTCTTCTTCTCTTGCGAGATTTACAAGATTAACAAGCTTTTTTACTTCTTCGGTTTCAATCTGCTCAAAAACACTCTGGATATCGGGAAAATGAGCATAAAAGGTTCCTCTGCTTATGTCTGCCTCTCTGATTACATCGGAAACAGTGATTTTTGAAATGTCTTTTTCGTGAATCAGCTTTGCGACAGCTTTCTTTATCAGATTTTTAGATCTGATTGCACTTCTGTATTCTGCTTTTGCCATTATTTTCTTTCTCCCCAAAATTTTATTATTTTTAATTTATACTAATTACGCCAAATTGTCAATAAAGAAATTGAAAAAGAAATAAAATTAATATTTATTTAAAATTCTTTTCTATTTTCTTTATTTTATTGACTGAATTTTTATTCGATGATATAATTACATTTAATATACAGAAAGAAGGCTTTTATATGAAATTAGTTGCCCATACCGAAGCGGTAAGCCCCAGACTTGGTGACGAAACAGCAGTTCGCATTATTTGTGAGAGCGGATTTGACGGAATTGATTATTCGATGTTTTTCATGGATGAAGATGATAATATTCTTGAAAAAGACGGTTATCAGTCATATGTTAAAAATCTCAGAAATCTTGCCGCTGTTTTCGGCGTTACATTTGAGCAGGCTCATGCTCCTTTTCCGTCTATGAAAGAGGGCAACGATGCATATAATAAAAAGCTTGATTATAAGCTTAAAAGAGCTCTTGAGGTTGCAGGCTTGTTTGACGCAAAAATCTGCGTTGTTCATCCTGTTCAGTTCAGCACCGATCAGAAAGAAAGAAACATCGAGCTTTATAAAAATCTTGAGCCTTATGCCCGCGATTTCGGCGTTAAAATTGCTCTTGAAAACATGTGGGGATGGGATAAGGACCATATTGTGCCCAATGTTTGCAGTGTAGCATCTGAGTTTAACGATTATTACGATTCTCTTGAATCGGATGCATTTACCTGCTGCCTTGATCTTGGTCATTGCGGTCTTGTCGGCGAAGATGCAGCTTCAATGATAAGAGATATGGGTAACAAGCGTCTGGGAGCGCTCCATGTTCATGATAACGATCATCTTCATGACAGCCATAATCTTCCCTATACTATGAAAATGGATTGGGATTCAATTCTCAGGGCTCTCGGTGAAATTGATTATAAGGGTCACTTTACATATGAAGCGGCAAACTTTGTTAACGGTTTTCCCGAAGACCTTATTCCTGCATGCATGAGATTTGCTCATGATGTCGGAAGAAGTATGATGAGAAAAGTTGAAAAATACAGGGTAACAAAATGAGTCTTTTTATCTGTCCCGTCTGCGGCAAAGAATTAAATGATAACGGAAAAAGCTTTCTTTGCGCTCTTGGCCATTGCTTTGATAAATCAAAATTCGGGTACGTCAATCTTCTGATGTCTTCAAAATCATCTGCAAAACGGCATGGCGATGATCGCCTGATGGTCAGAGCAAGAAGAGATTTTCTCGATAAAGGATATTATTCATTCCTGTGCGATAAACTGTCTGAAATCTGTTGCGATACCGTTTCGGAAGGAAGCGTTATTCTTGATGCAGGCTGCGGAGAATGCTACTATTCTTCGAGAATAAAAAACAGCATTGAAGAGAAAGGACTTAATATTTTCTGCTACGGGATTGATATATCAAAGGATGCACTTGAATTTGCTTATAAAAGAAAAAGCGGTGTTGATACAGCTGTTGGCAGTGTGTTCAGTCTTCCCGTTGCTGATAGTACAGTTGACATTCTCCTCAATATTTTTTCTCCCGAGGCATTCGGGGAGTTTTTCAGAGTTCTTAAAAAAGACGGAACTCTGATCAGGGTCATTCCTCTTGAAAGGCATTTGTTCGGTCTGAAAAAAGCTGTTTACGATAATCCTTATCTTAACGAAAAGATTCCGTATGATATTGAAGGCTTTGATTTTATCGGCGAAACAGTTATTGACAGTCAGATTGAGCTTTCTTCAAACGAGGATATAATAAATCTTTTCAAAATGACACCTTATTATTATAAAACAGGTGTTGACGATCAGAAAAAGCTGGATAAAATTGATCATCTGACAACCGAAATTCAATTCGGAATAAGGATATACAGAAAGGGATAATATCATGCATAAGAGATTTGCTTTAACTCCTCCCATGGGCTGGAACAGCTGGGATTGCTACGGTGCCGCTGTTAATGAAGAACAGCTCATTGCAAATGCCGTGTATATGGCAGAGAATCTTAAAGACTACGGATGGGAATATATTGTATGTGATATTCAGTGGTCAGAACCGACGGCTGATTCATTTTATTACCATAATTTTGTTCCGTTATATATGGATGAATTTTCGCGCCTTATTCCTGCGCCCGAAAGATTTCCGTCATCTGCAGGCGGCAGAGGTTTTAAACCAATAGCAGATTATGTTCATTCTCTCGGCCTTAAATTCGGCATACATATTATGCGAGGAATTCCGAGACAGGCAGTTCATGCGAATTCCAGAATCAGATATGAAGGCAAAACAGCCAGGGATATTGCTCAGCAGTTTTCTGTTTGTCCCTGGAACACCGATATGTACGGCGTTAACCCTGATGCACAAGGCGCTCAGGATTATTATGATTCTCTTTTCGAGCTCTATGCCTCGTGGGGTGTTGATTATGTCAAATGCGATGATATTTCCAACACAGAGTTCCTTAAGGACAATCCTTATTCGGCAAGAAAAGAAATTGAAATGCTCAGAAAAGCCATTGACAAATGCGGCAGAGACATTGTTCTCAGCCTTTCTCCTGGACCTGCACCTATTTGGGAGCATGAACATCTTGCGGCTAACGCAAATATGTGGAGAATGACGGGCGATTTCTGGGATTCATGGGATAAGCTTCACGATATGTTTGACCGTTGCTATGCTTGGCAGAGCTATGTTCAGCCCGGCGCATGGCCTGATTGCGATATGCTTCCTCTCGGCAGAATTCAGCTTACAGAAAAGCTTCCAGAATACAGAGCGCGTTATACCCGTTTCACTCATGATGAGCAGATAACAATGATGACCCTCTGGGGTATTTTCCGTTCACCTCTTATGATGGGCGGAGAAATGCGCGATAACGATGAATTCACGCTTTCGCTTCTTCAGAATACCGAACTTATTGAGATGCTGAAAAATTCAAGCGGAGCAAAACAGTTCAGCCGAAATGAAACTGACGGAAAAGGTGAAATCATCTGGGTATCAAAGGGTGAGAACTGCAAATATGTTGCACTTTTCAATACTGATGATGAAGTGCGCGAAATTGAATTTGATGTTACAGATATAGCAATTGACGGATATGAATACGGCGTCTGGGATATGTGGTCTCACAAAGAGATTGATGTTACAACCGATAAATTCTCGGCAGATGTTAACAGCCATGGCGCCCGTCTTTTCAGAATTTATATGAAATAAGAAGGTTTGTATATGAACAGAACACCGAATTACAGATTTGCTACAGAAAAACCCGATCATATTATGGTCAGCATTTCCGGTGATGCCAGAAGCTCAATGACAGTTACATGGCGTGCAAATGCTGAAATAAAAAACGGATATATTGAGTTTTACGAAAAAGACGGTGACAAAAGAATTGCTCAAGCGGTAGTCAAGCCGTTTAAAAGCGATGTCAATGTCAGCAACATTTTCTGGGCTAAGGCTGATAATCTGAAAGCCGGCACAAGATATTATTACACCTGCGGCGACAGCGTTAACCGTAGTGATGAATTCTGGTTTGATACTCAGGAAGAAGATTTGTCAAAGTTCAAATTTATTGTTATTTCGGATCATCAGAAGGATGATGACCATTATAACCCTGATTATTCAAAGCTTAACAAGTTTATTAAAGATATACTTAATAAGCATCCCGATATAAGATTTATTCTTACTGCGGGCGATAATACAAATTGCGGTCAGCATGAGATCCAGTGGAATGCCATGTTTGAGGGCATGAAAGGAATTATTGAATATATTCCTTATATGATGTGCTGCGGAAATCACGATAACAGAGGCTTTGAAGAATATTTTCCCGAAGAGGTCGGCAGATACTATGCTGAACCTGCCGAGTTCTTCAATACACAGCTTGAATATTCTTATCCCAAAAACGGTCCTGAAGGCTGGCAGACCGAAAACTATTCTTTTGATTACGGTAACTGCCATTTTGTTGTTTTTGGTGTTAATGAACCCGAGCTTGTTAATGAGTGGGCTGCAAAGGATATTTCTGACAGCGATAAAACATGGAAACTCGGCTCATATCATTTCCCGATTTACTATGCAGGTCCGAACCTTGCAAATGATGATGCTTATCCTATGATGCGCGAATGCATGGAAATGCTTGATATTCTTTTCGCAGGTCATGAGCATAATTTTTCAAGAAGCTTCCCGATAAAAAATGAAGAAATATTTGATAAGCCTTCGCAGGGTACTGTTCATTATGAGCTTGGTAATGCCCACGCTAACCCTCCCGGAACAAAAACCTGCGATAAGGTATGGCACAGCTCGTTTTATCCGCAGGAAGAGCATGTCAGCATGTACGCGCTTGTTGAGGTTGACGGTGACAGAATGACTCTTGTTGCAAACCTCGATGACGGAAGAATTGCTGATGAATGCCTGATTGATAAAGCTAAAGACGAAATCCGACCTTACAGAGTTGCTCCCGTTTTCGGTGAAGGCAGAACAAGAATGTTCTATAAGGGCGTTGACCTCGGTCTTTGCGCTTCATCAACTCCGCCCGTTGTGAAAGACGGCATATGGTATCTTCCGTTTGCTGTTCTGATAGGCTTTATGGGCGGCGAAGTAAGAAGAGAAAATGGCAGTGCCTATGTTTCCGTATACGGAAAACATGCAAGATTTATTGAAGGCAGCAGAATTGCAGAAACGGATAAAGGCGAAGTTGATCTCGGGGCAGAGGTTTTCAGAGGAGAAGCAGGTCAGCTTTATGCTCCCGTTGACAGCGGATGCAAAATTTTCGGTATGAAATGGGCATATGCAAAAAGAAATAATTTTATAACTGTTGAGCATGTTTCGGAAGATCATCCCGTACCCGTTCAGCCGTAAATAAAACATAACGCACTATCTGAGAATTATCAGATAGTGCGCTTTTTAATGTTATTTTATTCTGTCTGACGATAAGGCATAAATAATCAGCCACATGGGTCTGAACATATAAGACAGAAGCTTTTCAAGTATAGTCATTTCGCAATCGACTGTAATGTAAGCGGTTATTGTTTCTCCGTCGGGATTGATTACCTCGCCTTTGATAACAGCGGATCCGTCGCCGATACATCTTATATATCCGTTTTTGTTCAGTAGAATAACTTTTTTATTTTTATCGCAGCTCCATTTTATTCCCTGATATGTCGCGTTTGAAGGGGTTACGGTATAGGTTAATTTTGCTCTTTGTCCGAATGCCAGATCATCATCCGTTATGTTGAGAACAAGCCTTTGAACTCCGTTATGCTTCAGATTCTCAATTGCATCGTAAATTGCTTTTGTCTGAGCATCAACAAAATCCTGCTCGCAAGAATATCTGCCTGAAACATCGACAGCAAGCGCTTCGTCAAGAATTTCAATGTTGACATAAAGATTTCTGTCAATTGCTTTCGCAGCTTTAACGGCTTCGTTATAAGCTGTATAATCAGCATGTACGGAGTCTTTGACGATTATATCCGTATAGATAACAACTTCCTTGTCAATATCGTGGTGAGTTATCTGACAATAATAGAACGGAGCGGTATCGTCCTGCGTGAAAATATATGATTTTTCCGTTGCGCCCTTGATTGGTGTACCACCTTCTGTTGAATTCTTTCCGTTCCAGAACCATTGGTATTCAAGGTCAAATCCGATGGCTTCAACTGTTATCATTTCACTGTTTTCAGTAATATATTTCGGAATTTCATTGAATATAAAGGGTATACCGATAAAGGTGTAATTCTTATGCTTGCAATATCTTTCAACATAAGTTCCGGGAGTTCCGTAAACGGTGAGGTTTTCGGCGGTATACTGCGACTCAACGAATTCATTTGAAAGAATAATACCGCTGTCTGAAGGCAGGCTTTTGGTTGAAACAAGACTTCTTGCATCAATCGCCGTGATTTTACAGTTATTAAATGCAAACTGATCAATATATTTGATGCTTCTTAAATCAACATAGAATATCTTATTGCAATTAAAAAATGTGTTGGGAGCAAGATGTGTTGCATTGTTTAAATAAACTAACAGGAGTTCACGGCAATTGGCAAACATCATGTTCAGCGTGTTTTCGAGCTTCGGCGCATAGAAAAGCAGAATGTTTTTAGGGAACTGCGGAATGACATTTGTCTGAGTATATGCCTCTTCTTCGAAGCTTTCAAGAGAGGGGAGATAGAGGTAACTGAGAGAGTCGCATCCCGAAAATGCATTTGAATAAACAAATTCCGCAAGCGGTATATCAATCACATTAAGATTTATGCAGTTTTCAAAAGCGTTTGAATTAACTTTTTTTACATCGGGCAGATGAAGATGAGAAAGGAACTCACATGTGCTGAATGCACCCTTCGGAACTTCCGTAAGCTTTTTTATTGTTACTTCACGGAGAGAGGCAAGTCCTTTGAATGCACCGTCATCCATTGCTTCAAGATTTTCAAAATTGATATTAACAAGAGCGTTGCAGCCTGCGAACGCATTTTTATGCAATGTCAGCGGGACATCAATATTTGCTTCCGAGAGAGCGCTTCCCATGAAAGCGCCTTCAGGAATTTCAGCAAGATTATTCAGCGTAAGACCGAATGAGCTTTCGCGCATTGCGTATGCTTTGCTGCAAACATTGTAAAGTGCATATTCTCCGATACGGGTGATATTACCGAAATAAATATTTTTCAGCCATATACAGTTATAAAAAGCTTTTTCATCTATTTCCGTTAAACCTTGAGCCATAACTGTTTTTAAATCGGGATTTTCTGCAACGCTTTCTTTTCCGACGGCAGTCAGTGTATCGGGCAGAATAAGCTCTGTAAGCCCTTTAGCTTTAAAAACACCGTCACCGAGTTTTCTGACAGTTATTCCGTTTACACTCTCCGGAATTGAAATGCTGGTTTTTGTTCCGCTGTAAGCTGTTATAATGCCGTTTTCGTCAACAGTCAGTTCATCGTCTGAAACGTAAGGAGCAACAATTGCCGAAAAGTCAGAAATAGATGATCTGTAACGCCCTTCAGAATACGCAACAGCAAGAATTTTTGTTGTTTTATCAACTTTTATCGGCGAATCATAAATAATTGAGTCAGGGTTATTCTTTCCCGGAACAGTTTCGTTGGTTGTATAATAAATGACCGAATCGGGTGTTTCGCAAGATAATGTAAGATCGAATGACTCGGTATGAATTGCGGTTGAATGTGAGAAAACAGGAGCTTCTGTTTTTTCGTTCTGTGTCAGATGAAGAAGCGACGGAGCACTGAGTACACCTGCGCCGAGATGGATTTTTGCAGAAGGCTCAAATGATCCGATTGCGCTGTCAACCAGAATTTCTTCAACATCCTCAGGCGATGCATTGGCATTAACGCTTAAAATTACACCCGCAACAGCGGCAACAAGGGGAGAGGCAAGGGATGTTCCCGACCCGATATAGTATCCGTTGTTTATGGTTGTAGACATGATTGAAACGCCGGGAGCCGCAATCGTAATGTTGCCGTAGTTACTGAAGTTTGCCGCAACATTCTGTTCGTTAACTGCCGCAACGCGTATAACGGAATCGTAGCTTGACGGATACATGGGAGTATCTGTGTTATCGTTGCCTGCAGCTGAAACAACAATAATTTCTTTTTCTTGTGCGTTAGCAACTGCGGATTTAAGAACTTCTGACTCTTCATAGAATCCAACGCTGACATTTATAACATCAACGCCGTCTTTGACTGCGCAGTTAATTCCCGCAGCAAGAGATGCAAGTGTTCCGTTGCCGTGTTTATCAAGAACCTTGTAAGGCTTTATTGTTATGTTTTCAAGTGTAGCGTCAACGATAACACCTGCAACCTGAGTTCCGTGACCGTTATCGTCCATGGAACTGTTTCTTGTTCCTGAACCGCTTGTGTTGATTCGTGTGGGTTCAATTCTGCCCTTCAAGTATTCATGGTTATGGTCAATGCCTGTGTCAACAACAGCAATACAGACATCCTTATACTGTGAAAGATTCGGCTTTAATGTGTTGTTGAGATCTTCCATGCCGATATGGGTTGATCCCCATGAAATATAGCTGAAATCAACAGACCTACCGGAAACTTTTTCTCCCGGGACAGACAGTGCTGAAACGGCTTTATCGGGTTCAGCAAATTGAATTCCGGGTCTTCCTTTGTAATAATTAAAGGCAGCTTTCGCATCTTCGGGAGATTCAAATTGCAATATCCATAAATCGTCAAATCCGCTGATAACTGAAACGGCATTCAGAGTGTTGATGCTGTGTGCACTTTTAACAATCAGACGGGCAGTCGAAAACTCCCTGTCGGGTTCGTTAAAAATAACATTATTGTTACCTTTTTCGAGCATGGTTGAAACCTTTTCAGCGAACTCCTCTGCGCTGATTTCTCCGGCGATTCCCACATTACCGCCGGAAAAAGTGAAGGATTCGGCGGCAACAACTCCCTGAGCGCAAATGCCGAATATTATGCTGATGCATAATACTAAACCGATCATTTTCTTCATTTTTTCAATCTTCTTTCGTAAAATTTTAATATGGAAAATTCCATATTAATTATAAATCATTAAAAAATTTTTTACAAGTTTATTTTAAATATATTGATTAAAATTTAATATTATTTGCAAAATAATACACAATTCTTTTAAGGTGTATATATTTAAAAGTATCAAATATTGAAAATATCAGTTTTATATTATATAATAATCAGTAATAAAAGGATGGGTGATTTTATGTTATATGATTTATTAATAAAAAACAGATCCTACAGACGATTTGATGAAAGCTTTGAAATCAGCTATGATTCTCTTTATGACCTCGTAAAGCTTGCAAGGCTTACTCCTTCTTCGGTTAATTGGCAGCCTCTTCGATTTGTTCTTGTTAATAAAAAGGAAAATAATGATGAGTTATTTCCAAATCTTGCGTGGGCAGGCCTGCTCAAGGAATGGAAAGGCCCTGCTGAAGGCGAACGCCCCTCGGCTTATATTATTATTTTATGCGATAATACTGTTGCCAGGAATATGAAAACGGATGTTGGTATTGTTGCTCAGACAATGATGCTTGGTGCTGCTGAAAAAGGTCTTGGCGGATGTATGATAGGGAGTGTCAACAGAGAAAATGTTGCCCGCATTTTTGATATTGATACTCAGAGATATTCAATCGAGCTTGTGTTGGCATTGGGCAAGCCTGCCGAAACCGTTAAAATTGTTGATATCCCCGAAAACGGCAGTACGGCATATTACAGAGATGAAAATGATATTCATTGTGTACCGAAAAGGGCAATTGATGATTTTATAATTAAATAAGAGGTTGTTTTTATGTCTTTTTTACCTGTTAAACAGTATGAATATGACCGCTCGTTGTTATTGACTGATTTTATCGGGAAAATTCGGGACAGTTCTCAAAAAAATTCTTGTGTTTCAGATTTGATTTTTATTCCGAAAGTGAACGGTTACGAAATTAATTATTCATCAGACGGTGTTGTTCATAAAATTGAAATTACAACGAAAGGGATTTTATGTTCCCGTTTAAGAATCAGAAAATATGAAGATAACTTATTAAAAGGTTCATATTCATCAAAAAGTAAAGATGATAATCTGAGCGTCATACAAAATATATTTAAATGAAAAAAACCGTGTCCAAATCGGACACGGTTAATTTTTTTTATCAGTGATGGAAGAGTCTCATGCCGGTGAAGCACATTGTCATTCCGTGCTTGTTGCATGCTGCGATAACGTTATCGTCTCTGATTGAACCGCCGGGTTCAGCAATGTAGCTTACGCCGCTTTTTGAAGCTCTTTCGATGTTATCGCCGAAGGGGAAGAATGCATCGCTGCCGAGAGCAACACCCTTGATTGTTGCAAGGTATGCCTTCTGTTCAGCCTTTGTGAACGGTTCGGGCTTCTCTGAGAAGAGTGTCTGCCAAACGCCGTCTGCAAGAACATCTTCGTATTCGTCAGAGATATAAACATCAATTGTGTTGTCTCTGTCAGGTCTGCCGACAGTATCAAGGAAGGGGAGGTTGAGAACTTTTTCATGCTGTCTGAGATGCCAGATATCAGCCTTGTTGCCTGCAAGTCTTGTGCAGTGAATTCTTGTCTGCTGACCTGCACCTACACCGATTGCCTGACCGTCTACTGCATAGCAAACAGAGTTTGACTGTGTATATTTGAGAGTGATGAGAGCGATGATAAGGTCGCGCTTTGCTGCGTCAGGGAATTCCTTGTTTTCTGTAACAACGTTTGCAAGAAGCTCTTCGTCAATCTTGAAGTTGTTTCTGCCCTGCTCAAAGGTGATGCCGTAAACCTGTTTGATTTCCTGAACGGCAGGAACATAGTCGGGATCGATCTTAACAATGTTGTAGTTGCCGTTTCTCTTGCTCTTGAGAATTTCAAATGCTTCGGGTTCATAACCGGGTGCGATAACGCCGTCGGAAACTTCGCGTTTGATAAGCTTTGCGGTTGTAACATCGCAAACATCTGAAAGAGCAATCCAGTCGCCGAAGGAGCTCATTCTGTCTGTTCCTCTTGCTCTTGCATATGCGGTTGCAAGGGGAGAATCGTCAAGACCTTCGATATCGTCAACGAAGCAAGCTTTCTTGAGGTTGTCGCTCATCTTAATGCCTACTGCAGCGGATGTGGGAGAAACATGCTTGAAGGATGTAGCTGCAGGCATACCGAGAGCGGCTTTGATTTCTTTAACAAGCTGCCAGCTGTTGAATGCATCAAGGAAGTTGATGAAACCGGGTCTGCCGCAGAGAATTTCGATAGGAAGCTCGCTTCCGTCTGCCATGTAAATTTTTGAAGGCTTCTGATTGGGGTTACAGCCGTATTTAAGTTCAAATTCTTTCATTTTAATTCTCCTTATTTGTTCTTATTGATCATTCTTGCTTCGTATTTGCCGCTTTCAAGGTCGATATATCTTACATAGAGAGATATCTTATTCTGTTCATTGAGGTTAGTCCAGAGATTCTCTGTGAATGCGTCGATATCGTCGGGAATTTCAACTCTTTCAGGCTCGCCTGTAAAGGTAGGGATGGGATTGCCGTCGTGATTGTAGGTGTGGATGAAATGACCGAGACCGCTGATTGCAGGATATGTGAAAGTATATCTGTTGCATGCAGAGCCTTCAGCATCAGCGCTCTTGAGAATGCTCATTTTGTAGGTGAAAGAACCGTCGGCAAATGTCATCATGCCGCTGATTCTGGGAGTAAAGTTGGGTGCATCGGGTTCAAATTCTCTTGTTTCAAGAGCCTGCTCAAAGGTTTTTCCGTCTTTGATGAAATCATAGATTGTGTCAGTCTGATCGCCGTTTGTAACGATGAGATTGTTGTTGATAACTCTGACAGGAGCGTAGATAATAAGTGAAGGATCTTCAACCTTTGATGCATCAAAGGGATGAATGATGATTTCGTCACCCTGCTCAATAAAAACTCTGTTGCGGCTGTTTTCGCTTCTGCCCATGATGAAATAAGCAGTAACAGCTTTTTTGCCGTCGGCACTCTTACCGATAACAATACCTCTTCCTACATAGGAGTTATCCTTGATAAGCTCGCCGATGTTGCTGATGTCATAAATACCCATACTTTTTCTTCCTTTCAATATAAAATAAGGGCAATCCTATCCGAAAAGATAAGATTGCCCAGACGGTCGGCTAAAACGGATTAATTGCTTCCTTGCAGTTTTTTCTGCGATTCCGTCAGTCACAAATAATCCTTAAGTTTGTGATTTAATTTTATCACAAGCAAAAACCTTTGTCAATGTGCATAATAACCTAAATTCTGATTTTAGGCTTTTTCCATTTGCCTTTTGCAACAAATACAGCGGCTACAAAAACGGAAGCAAGCGATGCAAGACCTGTTGCAAGACCGACTCCGTTGAATCCGAGGTCTGTTAACACAACAATGAGGTAAGCCATCGGAACTCTGACCAAAATCGAACTGAAGCAAGCGTTGAACAGCGCAAAATTTGTATATCCTGCGCCGATAGCAAGTCCGTTCATGCAGAAAACAAAGGGAACAAGAAGATAGTCAATTGCGATAAAGCGAAGATATTCTTTTCCCGTTGCAATAACCTCGGGGTTAGTGTCAAATAGTCGGATAATGAATTCGGGTATAAGCTGAACTATAACGAAAACCAACGCTGAAATTGCGAAAGCGATTCCCATACCTGTCAGCATTGTTTTCTTTGCTCGTTCTGTTTCACCCGCGCCGATATTCTGACCTGCCATTGAAGAAACGGCGTTGCTCATTGCAAGAGCGGGGAGGATTGCAAATGAATTGACCTTACCGCCGATTCCCTGGCAGGCAGAAGCGATGTCTGCGTTCGGGAGTGAGTTGACAAGTGTTGTAAGTGTCAGGAATGAGAACGAAACAACAACCTGCTGAACGGATGAGGGGAGACCGATTTTTAAAAGCATCTTTGCTTTTTCTTTATCAATTTTAAAATCGGAGATTGTGTATTCTTTGAAAAACTTATTCTTAAAAAGGTAAATAAGAGAGAGTATTACACTTAAACCCTGTGCGCCGACGGTTGCAAAAGCTGCGCCTGCAGCTCCCATTTTAAAAGGACCTACAAGTATTATATCACCGATTACATTAACAATTGTAGCTATTAAAACGAAATAGAGAGGACGCTTTGAGTCACCCATACCTCTGAGAATCGCACTGATAACGTTATAGGCGAACATAAAAATAAGTCCTGCCATGCATATTATATAATAGTTCTCTGCTTCTTTGTAAGCAACCTGAGGAGTTTTGAGAATATCGAGCAGCGGTTTGCCGAATATGAGCATAACAACCGTAAAAACAACACCGACTATCATATATAATGTAAATAAAGTACCTGTTGTTTTTCTCTGTTCATCAAACTTATAGGCTCCGCCGTATTGAGCAATCAGAACCGTTCCGCCAACGGCGAGTCCGAGGGCGGCACCCGTGACCAGAATGTTAATCTGGCTGCCGATGTTAACGCCCGTAATGCCGTGTGTTCCGCATAACCTGCCGACGATAATCATATCTGCAACGGAATAAAATGCCTGAAGCAAATTGGAAAGCAAAAAAGGAATTGCAAATTTCATAAGCTGCTTTGAAACGCTGCCTCTTGTTAAATCTTGTCTGAATTTATCTGCCAATTTTTATTTCTCCTGTGTCTTTTTCTCTTTCATTGTCAGTGAAATGCGCTTCTTTGCCGCATCTACAGCAATAACCCAAACTGTTACAACCTCTCCGACCTTGAGAACTTCAGAGGGGTGTTTTATGAATTTATTGGTAATCTGTGAAATATGAACCAGTCCGTCCTGATGAACGCCGATATCAATGAATGCGCCGAAATCCGTAACATTTCTGACAGTTCCTTTAAGCTCCATGCCGGGAATAAGGTCATTCATATCCATAACATCTGTTCTGAGCATCGGAGGGGGAAGCTCATCTCTCGGGTCGCGGGCAGGCTGAATAAGCTCTTTGATAATATCGTTGAGAGTCGGTACGCCGATTCCGAGCTTTTCGGCTGTTGCTTCTGCGCCGAGAGCTTCAACCTTTGCTCTGATTTCGGAAATTGATTCCGAACCGATATCGGCTGTTTTGTATCCGCAGATTTCAAGAAGGTCTTTGGCTGCCTTGTAGCTTTCGGGGTGAACGCCTGTATTGTCAAGTGCATTTTTGCTTTCGGGAATTCTGAGGAAGCCTGCGCACTGTTCGAACGCTTTTGCTCCGAGCTTCGGAACTTTTTTGAGCTGAGAACGCTCTTTGAATTCGCCGTTTTCGTCTCTGAATTCAACAATGTTCTTGGCAACGGTTGAGTTGATTCCCGAAACTCTTGAAAGAAGAGGAACTGAAGCGGTATTAAGATCAACGCCGACAGAGTTAACCGCATCTTCTATAACGCCGTCGAGAGCCGCGTCGAGCTCTTTGGGAGGCATATCGTGCTGATACTGACCGACGCCGATTGCTTTCGGGTCAATTTTTACAAGTTCAGCAAGAGGATCCTGAAGTCTTCTTGCGATTGAAACGGCGCTTCTTAATGAAACATCAAACTGGGGAAATTCCTGAGCAGCAAGCTTTGATGCGGAATAAACCGATGCACCCGCTTCACTGACAACCATATATGAAACTTCAGCTTTGATTTCGCGCAGAACTTCCGCTGCGAATATTTCGGTTTCCTTTGAGGCAGTACCGTTGCCGATTGAAATGCAGTTGACGGAATGCTTGGCAATAAGCTTTTTGATAAGCTCCTTTGCCTGGTTTCGCTGAGCTTCCGAATGAGTAACATAAATAACGCCTGTGTCAAGCACTTTTCCTGTTGCATCAACAACAGCAACCTTACAGCCTGTTCTGTAACCGGGGTCAAGTCCGATAACAACCTTGCCTTTTACGGGAGGAGCGAGTAAAAGCTCTTTGGTGTTAAGGGCGAAAACTTTTATAGCGTTGGAAGCCGCGTTTTCTGTAAGCATATTTCTGATTTCTCTTTCAATTGAGGGATAAATCAAACGTTCATATGCATCTGCGCCTGCGGCTCTGACTGTTTCTGTGCAGGGCGAGCCTTCGGGTTTAAGAGTAGCGCTTGTGATAACATTTGATGCTTTGACGGCATCCAATGTAACACTGACTTTGATGAACTTTTCTCTTTCACCTCTGTCGATTGCGAGAACTCTGTGACCTGCGATTTTACTTACGGGTTCGCTGTATTCGTAATAATTGGTATAAACGCTTTCAGCATCCTTGTCAACAGCGGATGTTGATATAACGCCGATAACAGAAAAGAGATTTCTGAGTCTGCGGCGGATATCGGCGTCATCAGAAATGTTTTCGGCAATAATATCCATTGCGCCCTTGAGCGCATCCTCTGCAGTCTCAACGCCTTTTTCTTCGTTAATATATTCTGCAGCCATCTCGAGAGGGCTGAGAGAATCGGGATTCTGTTCGAAAATTGCATCTGCAAGAGGTTCAAGACCTTTTTCTCTTGCAACGGAAGCCCTTGTTTTTCTCTTGGGTCTGAAAGGTCTGTAAATATCTTCGATTTCGGTTATTGTCGAAGCGTTGTCAAGTGCAGCGGAAATTTCATCCGTAAGCTTTTCCTGACCTGCAATAAGACTTCTGACTTCTTCGCGTCTTTTATCGAGATTTCGCAGATATTCAAGTCTTTCTGAAAGCTCTCTGATAATCTGGTCGTCAAGCGTTCCGTGAGCTTCTTTTCTGTAACGGGCAATAAAAGGGATTGTGTTGCCTTCGTCAATAAGCTTGACCGTGTTTTCGACCTGCCAGGTCTGCAATTTGAATTGAGCTGTTAATTCTTTGATAATATCCATTTTGTCACCTTAAAAATTATTCTTGATTTGTCTTATATCTTTTCCCAGGAAAAAGAGAGAAGTGTATCCGCCTATGATTCTGGATGTAACTCTTTGAGTATATTTTGCTTCAAGCTCGTTTTTGGTAAGGTTTGTGCTTATTATAACGGGCTTTGAACGGTTGAGACGGGTGTTAATAATATTGTATACAGCTGCAACCGTAAACTGAGTTGAGAATTCCGAGCCAAGATCATCTATTATAAGAAGATCGCAGTCAAGAATTTCTTTTTCTCTTTCTCCGCTGTTGTTATGGCTGAATTTTTCTCTTTCAAGCGATGCGAGAAGATTCTGCGCAGAGTCATAAATCACCTTGTAACCGTTTTCGGCAACAGTGTTTGCAATTGCAAGGGAAAGGTGAGTTTTTCCAAGACCGGTTGCACCGTGAAAATAAAGGCTTTCGGAATACGGACCGAAATCCTCGGCATAGCATTTGCAATATTCAAAAACTTCAGTCATTCTTTTTCTTGGCGAAACACCTGTTGCAGCATCGGCAGGCAGGGGGTAATAATCAAGGCTGAAATTACCGAAAGTGCAGTTTGCGCTCGGAGAAACAGTCGCGAGAGTGTCTTTTGCAATCTTTTTAAGAAGTTCTACCCTGCATTCGCAGGCATAACCGCCGACGAATCCTGTATCCTCGCATTTTTTGCATGTATAGGGTGTTTCGAGATAGTTTTCGGGATAACCGTTTTCGATGAGAAGGCTTTTAATAACATTCTGCAATGCTTCGTTCATTTCCGAAAGCTTTTTAATATATTCCTGAGCATCCTTGCCCATTCCGAACGCCTTTACAACTGCAAGACCCGTTTCGGCGAGTTTGTCCTCATATTTTGCTATTTCAGGGATTTTGTCTGAAACCTCCATATGGCGTGCAAGCTGAATCCTTTGAGCCTTGCTTCGTCTGGATTCAAGAATCTGTGTTGCTTTCAGGAGTGTATCTTTACCGTAGCTCATTCTTTTTTCTTCCTTTTATATTTAAGTGTGCCGTGAAGGGATCGTTCTTCAAATTCATCAAGATTGTAAGATGCATCTCTGCCGCTGTTTGTGTCAGCTTTAGCCGCTTTCTGATTTGAAGATATTTTTTCGGCTTTCCCTTTTTCAATATCTTCGGGAGTGTTATAACCTGCTGTGTGCCATGATGTAAGAACTTTATCTATGTATTTGAAATTCAGTTTTCCCGTATGCTCCGCCATTTCTTCGTAAGCGAGAATAATCATTTCTGTTGAGAATTTCATCTCGTTGATCCATTTACGAAGATAGGAAGACTGGGCTGTGGTCGGTCTCGGAGTGCTGATTCCTGCATTAGCGGCAAATTCACGCCAGATTCCGTTAACGGTTTTCAGCGCGGCAATCTGTTCTGCAGCTTTTTCAAGAGTGTCAACCTCTCTGTTACCCCAATCCTTACCGACAGTTTCGATATAACCGTAGTTTGTTTTGCCGACAGAAACACAATAATCAATCAGCATGAATAAAACCTCGGCAGGGAGACCGTAATGGTCATGAAGAAGGAGAAGAGTGCACTGACCGTTATAACCGATTGTCTTTCCGAGTTTAATCTGAGCTTCGTTGAATAGAAATCCGATTTCAGGAGACTCGTCAATACGGGCTGATATTTCTGAGCTTGTAGGTTTAGACGGCTGAACAGATATTTCTTCTTTCATTTCGACGGCAGGTGTTTCAATTTTAACAGGTATTGTATTCTGAACAGGAACAGAAGTTGTTTCAGGAGCTTTACCGTCAGAAACAAGAACACCCGTCAGCACCCAATACTGCAGATAATCCGTGGCATCATCTTTATTCATTTTTAATGCTTTGCACATTGCGTCAATATCGGGGCATTCGGGTGAATTTTTCAGAATCCACAGAATAACCTTAAGCTGATGCTCATTTGCAAGCCTTATATGCTTATCAACAATATCCGACGGAACAGCAAATATTGACCTGAACGCCGAAGAATTAACACTGTAACTCATTTTTACAACTCCATTTTGATTTTAGCTGAACATGAAATATTATAGCATAATCTGTTGATAAAACAAAACATTTTTTTGATAAAAAGTTACTTTTTACATCATTAATAATATTACATTAATATAATACAATCTGTTGTGGTTCAATAAAGAACAAACACAAGAGATTAGTCAAAAACAACATACCCGTGCAAAAAGAAAACGAGACTGCCCGCAGCAGTCTCTTAATCATGCGTTTAAATCATACGGCTCTTGTCACCTTAGCTGAGCGGAGGCAACGTGTGCAAGCATAAACTCTCTTGGGAGTTCCGTTTACAACTGCCTTGACTCTCTTAACGTTGGGCTTCCATGTTCTGTTTGAACGTCTGTGAGAATGGGAAACCTGAATGCCGAATGACACATTTTTACCGCAGAAATCACATTTTGCCATGTGTCACACCTCCTTTTAAGTCATTAACAGATGATATATTAGCAGGTTTTGCATCAAAATGCAAGTGTTTTTTTGCAATTTTTAAAACTTTTAAAAAAATTAAAAAATTTTTATTTATCTATTGCATTTTTTATTTGTTTGTTATATAATACGAACAGAACATTTGTTTGATTGAAGTTTGGAGGTATATATAATGGCTGATAAAAAGAAAGCTCTTGAAACCGCACTTGCCCAGATTGAAAAGGCTTACGGTAAAGGAACAATTATGCGTCTTGGCGAAAACAGCGGAATGAATGTTGAAGCTATTTCAACAGGATCAATTTCTCTTGATGCCGCAACAGGAATAGGCGGCATGCCCAAGGGCAGAATTATTGAAATATACGGTCCCGAATCTTCGGGTAAAACAACTCTTGCTTTAACAGTTATCGCCGAAGCGCAGAAGCAGGGCGGTGAAGCTGCGTTTATTGATGCGGAGCATGCTCTTGACCCGAGTTATGCATCAAATCTCGGCGTTGATGTTGATTCGCTTCTTGTTTCTCAGCCCGATAACGGTGAGCAGGCGCTTGAAATTGCAGAAGCTCTTGTGCGTTCAGGTGCGCTGGATGTTGTTGTTATCGACTCTGTTGCCGCTCTTGTTCCTCGTTCTGAAATTGAAGGTGAGATGGGCGATTCTCATGTTGGCGCTCATGCAAGACTTATGTCACAGGCGCTTCGTAAAATTGCAGGTGCTGTCGCGAAGTCAAATACCATTATCATCTTTATCAATCAGCTGCGTGAAAAGGTTGGCGTTATTTACGGTAACCCCGAGGTTACAACAGGCGGCCGTGCGCTTAAATTCTATTCAACAATGCGTATCGAAGTCCGTCGCTCTGAGGCTCTCAAGGGCGCAGGCAATGAGATTATCGGTAACAGAACAAGAGCAAAAATTGTTAAAAATAAGGTTGCTCCTCCCTTTAAAGAGGCTGAGTTTGATATCCTTTACGGCAGAGGTATCTCAAGAGACGGCGAAATTGTTGACCTTGGTGTTAAATTCAATATTATCCAGAAGAGCGGTGCATGGTTCTCCTATGGCGATATGAGACTTGCTCAGGGCAGAGATAACACAAGAGAGCTTCTTGTTAATAATCCCGAGCTCTTTAAAGAAATCAACGATAAGGTTGTTGCTGCGTTAAAAGAGGCTGCTTCACATAATAAAGCACCGAGAAACCCCAGACCTGCCATGCCCGAGCCTCCCGCACCTCAGGCTACCACCAAAGCAGGAGCGCGTGCAAAGCTTGACATAGTTGTTGATGATGATGACGAATAATCAATGAAACTGACTGTTAATAACGGAAAACAGAATAAAATTCATATTCTTTGCGATGGTGAATACTCTTTCACCGTTGATGCTGAGTATTGGTTCAGCAGCCCATATTACGGAAAAGATGTAATTGATGATGAGGAGCAGGCGGCATTCTTGGATGCCGTCGGCTCCCGTTGCGCTTTTATATCAGGTCTCAGGCTTCTTTCGTACAGAGATCACAGCGAAAAAGAACTCATCACAAAGCTGGTTCAGAAAGGCCATAAAAAACAGTATGCGGAGAATGCCGTATCACAGTTGAAAGATTACCGCTACATAGACGATGAAAGAGTTGCGGAGATTTACGCCAGAGATCTTTTTGAACGTAAAGGAATGAGCATAAACGGTATTGTTTCCGAACTCTGCAGAAAAGGAATTTCGCGGGAAATTGCCGTTAATGTAACCGAAAAACTTGACAATAATCCGATTTTGCGTATTATAGATATAATTAACAAAAAGTATTCACGCTATCTTTGCGACGAAAAAGGTGTTCGTAAAACGGTTGCCGCACTTCAGCGCCTTGGCTACAGATGGTCAGATATTAACAGTGCTCTGCGGCAGTACGAAATCGAAACGGAGGAAAACGGCGATGTATAAAATTGGTATGATTTCTCTCGGCTGCCCAAAAAATCAGGTTGATGCCGAAAGAATGCTTGCTCTTCTCGATAAAAATGAATTTGAAATTGCAGATTGCTATGAGGGTGTTGATGCCGTAATTGTCAACACCTGCGGCTTTATTGACGATGCAAAAAGGGAAGCTATTGAAAATATTCTTGATATGGCTCAGCTTAAAGAAGAAGGAACGGTAAAAAAGATTATTGTTACCGGCTGTCTTGCTCAGCGTCATCAGGAAGAAATATTCAGCGAAATTCCTGAGGTTGATGCCGTTATCGGTATCGGAGCAAACGGTAATATCGCTGATATAGTCAAAAATGTTATTGAGGGCGAAAAGGTTTATGATATGCCAGTCAATACAGAGCTTCCTCTTGTTGGCGAAAGACTTCTTACAACGCCCGAATATTGGTCATATCTGAAGATTGCCGACGGATGTTCCAACCGCTGCACTTATTGCGCAATTCCCTCAATCAGAGGTGATTTCAGAAGCGTTGAGTTTGAAACTCTTATTGATGAAGCAAAGGCGCTTGCCGATGCCGGCACAAAGGAGCTTATTCTTATTGCGCAGGACACAACAAATTACGGCATGGATCTTTACGGAAAGCTTCGTCTGCCCGAGCTTCTTGATGCTCTTTGTGAAATTGACGGAATTGAATGGATAAGACTTCTTTACTGTTATCCTGATAAAATTACCGACGAGCTTCTTGAAACCATGGCGCGTCAGCCCAAGGTTCTTCATTATATTGATCTTCCTCTTCAGCACGCCGATGATAAAATTCTCAAGGCGATGAACAGAAAGGGTGACAGTGCATATCTTCGCGAAACAATTTCAAGAATCCGTGATGCAATGCCTGATGCAGTTATCAGAACAACATTTATTATCGGTTTTCCCGGTGAGGGAGAAGAGGAATTTGAACATCTCGCTGAATTTATCAATGAGATAGAATTTGACAGACTCGGTTGCTTCTCATATTCTCCACAGGAAGGAACTCCGGCATATGAAATGGACGATCAGATTGATGATGAAACCAAGCTTCGCAGAGGCGAGATTATTATGGGCGATCAGCTTGAAATTGTTAATCTCAAAAATCATGAAAAAATCGGCAATACTTACAGAGTAATCGTTGAAGATTACGACGGTTATTCTGACAGCTACAGCGGAAGAACTTATATGGATGCACCCGAAATAGACGGCAAGATTATATTTACAACCGATAAGGAATACAACGAAGGTGATTTTGTTGATGTTGAAGTTATCGGTATGAATGAATATGATCTTATCGGCAAAGATATTTCTTGATTTATAAGGAGACATAATGAATTTACCCAACAAATTAACCGTTCTCAGAATTATTCTTACTCCGTTCTATCTTCTTGCGATGCTGCTCGAGTTCAGATATCATTATCTTGTTGCGGCGCTTATATTTATAGTTGCTTCTCTTACCGATATGCTTGACGGTAAAATTGCAAGGAAAAGAAACCTTATAACAACCTTCGGCAAGCTTTGCGACCCTCTTGCCGATAAGATGCTTACCACCGCGGCTTTGCTTGCTTTTATGGAGCTTGATTTATGCAGCGTGTGGATTATAATGGTTATTCTTACAAGAGAATTCCTTGTAACTTCTTTCAGACTTGTCGCCTCTGCGCAGGGTGTTGTTATTGCTGCAGGTATCTGGGGCAAACTCAAAACCGCAAGTCAGATGGTGTTTTCAGTTGTTATTATGCTTCTGATTCACTTTGCACAGGTATTTTCTCTCGAATTCGCCACGCTGTCTGCCGTTTCGAACATATTGCTTGGCATAACAGCTGTTCTTACCGTTATCTCGGGTGTCAAGTATATTGTCGACGGTACAAAAGTAATAGATTTTTCAATGTAAAATATAATGTTTTCGGGGTTGACATTTTTCTCTGAAAAACATATAATGCTTATGCAATAAAATATTTAATGCTATCGGCAGGAGAGTAGCCTTGATAAAGCATATCAGAGAGGAAGCAGGCAGCTGAAAATGCTTCTTATGTTTGTTTCGGTGAATTGCACCTGACGGCTTGCAGAGGGAAATAGCAGTATCTCTGCGCGTATTATCTGCGTTAAAGATTTGGTAAGCGCATCTGCGCTTTCTTCTGAGTAATAAACAGGAGTGGAACCGCGTAGTTTACGCCTCCGTAGTCATTTTGACTGCGGAGCTTTTTGTTTTTGGAGGTGTTTTGATGTTCAGACAGTTACGGGAGGATATTGCGTGCGTTAAGTCGCGTGACCCTGCCGCACGCTCTGCTTTGGAAATATATTTTCTGTATCCCGGTCTGAAAGCAATCAGGCTTCACAGGCTGGCGAACTGGTTTTATAATCATAAAATGTTTTTTATGGCGCGATGGATTTCTCAGCGTGCTTCAAAAAGAACAGGAATTGAAATTCATCCCGCCGTTCAGATTGGAAAAAGATTTTTCATCGACCACGGAACCGGAGTTGTTATAGGCGAAACTGCAATAATCGGTGATGATGTAACGATTTATCAGGGTGTTACCCTCGGCGGTACCGGTAAGGATACTGGCAAGCGCCATCCCACCATCGGAAACAATGTTATGATCGGTGCGGGCGCAAAGGTTCTCGGACCGCTTGAAATCGGTGACAATTCAAGAATAGCTGCAGGTGCGGTTGTTCTTCATGATATTCCGCAGAATTCAACGGCAGTCGGTGTTCCTGCGAGAGTCGTCAAGAAAGACGGTATAAGAGTTGATGATCTTAATCAGGTTGATATTCCCGACCCCGTTGCTCAGGAAATTGCAAGACTTGAATCGGAAATTTTATTATTGAAAAGTCAGATAAATAAGGAGAATTGATATGAAAATTTTTAACACACTTACAAAAGAAAAAGTTGATTTTGTTCCCGTTAATGAGGGCGAAGTAAAAATTTACGCTTGCGGTCCTACTGTTTATAATTTTATCCATATCGGTAATGCAAGACCTATCTGCGTATTTGATGTTCTTCGCAGATATCTTGAATACAGAGGCTATAAAGTTACTTTTGTTCAGAATTTTACAGACATTGACGATAAAATCATCAAGCGTGCCAACGAAGAGGGCACAGATTATGAAACTGTTTCCAAGAAATATATCGAAGAGTTCTGGACAGATGCGAACGGACTTAATTTCAGACCTGCAACAGTGCATCCTCTCGCAACCGAAAATATTGATAAGATTATCGAGATTGTAAACGGTCTTATCGAAAACGGCCATGCTTATGCTGTTGACGGAGATGTTTATTTCAGCACAAAAACATTCAGCGAATACGGCAAGCTTTCTCATCAGCCTCTTGAAGAGCTTGAAGCGGGCGCAAGAATCATGGTTGGCGATATCAAGAAAGATCCCATGGATTTTGCACTCTGGAAGGCTGCGAAACCCGGTGAACCTTATTGGGATTCTCCCTGGGGTAAGGGCAGACCCGGCTGGCATATCGAATGCTCTGCAATGGTATGCAGATATCTCGGCGAAAGCATTGATATTCACTGCGGCGGTCAGGACCTTGTATTCCCTCATCATGAAAATGAAATTGCGCAGAGCGAATGCTTCACAGGTAAGCCTTTTGCAAAATACTGGATGCATAACGGATATATCAATGTTGATAATGTTAAAATGTCGAAATCCCTCGGCAATTTCAAGACAGTCAGAGATGTTGCTTCTGTTTACGGCTATGAGCCCATCCGCTACCTGATGATTTCTTCATCTTACAGAAGTCCCATCAATTACAGCATTGACATTATTGAGCAGTGCAAGGCTTCTCTTACCAGACTTTATACATGCCGCGACAGCATTGATTTTGAGATTAAAAATGCTGCTGACGGTGAACTTAATTCCGCAGTTAAAGATCAACTTGATAAGAGAGTTGCTCAGTTTATTGAAGCTATGGATGACGACCTCAACACGGCTGACGGTATCGCCGCTGTATTTGAGCTTGTCAGAGACATTAATACTCTTGTTGTCGGTAAAGGCGAATCAAAGGCTACGGCTGAATATGCTGCAAAGATTTTCGACGAGCTTACAGGTGTTCTCGGCCTTGTTTATAACCGTAAAACAGAGGTTCTTGATGCAGATATAGATGCGATGATTGAAGCAAGAACTCAGGCAAGAAAAGAAAAAAATTGGGCGGAAGCTGACCGTATCAGAGATGAGCTTAAAGCAATGGGCATTGTTCTCGAAGATACAGCTCAGGGCGTAAAGTGGCACAGAGAATAATTTTTTCACTGAAATTTGTTGTTCAAAACTCCGCAGAGAGTGCGTCTCGATGCGGAGTTTTGTGTAAGTAATGACAAATTTTCTCTATATAGAAATATTTTATAAATAATGCTTGCATTTTCAGTGACAATATGTTATAATCCTCGAGCAAATCACACGCAGGGTTATTTTTATTATAAGTGCGGCTTATAAAAGACGTGTTAATATCAGACCTTGCGGCGGTTCGTATCTGACATTAGATACAAAATTAACTTAGGAGGAAAAAATCATGTCAGTAGTATCAATGAAACAATTACTCGAAGCAGGCGTTCACTTCGGTCACCAGACCAGAAGATGGAACCCCAAGATGGCTGAGTACATCTTCACAGAGCGTAACGGCATCTACATCATCGACCTTCAGAAAACAGTTAAGAAGCTCGAAGAAGCCTATATGTTCATCCGTGAGATCGCAGCTGAGGGCGGCGAAGTTCTCTTCGTCGGCACAAAGAAGCAGGCTCAGGATTCCGTTAAGGAAGAAGCAGTTCGCTGCGGTATGCCTTTCGTAAACGCACGTTGGCTCGGCGGTATGCTCACAAACTTCAACACAATCCAGAAGAGAATCAAGAGACTTGCTCAGCTCAAGGCTATGGAAGCTGACGGAACTTTCGATCTTCTTCCCAAGAAGGAAGTTACAAAGCTCAACCTTGAAATCGAAAAGCTTGAAAAATTCATGGGTGGTATCACAGAAATGAAGAAGCAGCCCGCTGCTATGTTCATTGTTGACCCCCGTAAAGAGAGAATCGCTGTTCTCGAAGCAAAGAAGCTCGGTATTCCGATCGTTGCTATCGTTGACACAAACTGCGATCCCGACGAAGTTGACTATGTAATCCCCGGCAATGATGACGCTATCCGCGCTGTTAAGCTTATCGCAGGCGCTATGGCAGATGCAGTTATCGAAGGCAGACAGGGCGAGCAGACAGCTCCCGAAGCAGCAACAGAGGAGGAATAATATAATGGCAGCATTTACAGCTAAAGACGTTCAGGCTCTCAGAGAAAAAACAAACGTTGGCATGATGGATTGCAAAAAAGCACTCGTAGAAGCTGACGGTGATATGGATAAGGCAGTTGAGATCCTTCGCGAGAAGGGCCTTGCAACTGCAGCTAAGAAGGCAAGCAGAATCGCAGCAGAAGGCGTTATCGGTCTTTACTCAGACGGCAACGCATCAGCTCTTATCGAGCTCAACTGCGAAACAGACTTCGTAGGCAACGGCCCCGAATTCAAGGCTCTTGCTAACCAGATTGCAAAGACTGTTGTTCTCAGCAAGCCCGCTGACCTCGACGCTCTTCTTGCAGCAACAATCGCTGACGGCACTCTTTCAGTTGCTGATGCTATTCAGGAGCTCTTCCTCTCACTCCGTGAGAACCTTAAGCTTCGCCGCTTTGTTCTTGTTGAAGGCACAGCAGTTTCTTACATTCACGCAGGCGGCTCCGTTGGCGTTCTTGTAAGCTTTGATACAAACGCAGCTGATAACGCTGAGTTCGTTGCTATGGGTAAAAACATTGCAATGCAGGTTGCAGCTATGAACCCCGAATATTTAAGCAAGGAAGATATTTCAGCTGATGAGCTTGCTAAGATGAAGTCCATCACAATTGACAGCTCACTCAATAAGCCCGAATCACTTCCCAAGCCCATTCTCAGAAAGCTCTTTGAAAAGGCTTGCAATGAAAAGCTCTTCAGTGATGAAGATATCGCTGCTTATGAAGAGCAGAAGAACAACAACTTCCTCTTCAACTTCCTTTCAAAGGAAGCAGTTGCAACTCTTGCACAGCTTGCTGTAGCAGGTAAGGAGGAATATATCAACGATAAGATTTTTGCAGGTGCTGTTGATGGTCGAATCAAGAAGCAGCTCAAGGAAATCTGCCTTCTTGACCAGGCATTCGTTCGTTCAGACCTCTTTGACGGCACAGTTGCAGGTTATGTTGCTGATGTTGCTAAGAAGCTCGGCGCTGAAATCAAGGTTACAGGTTTTGTTCGTCTTGCAAAGGGCGAAGGCATTGAAAAGAAAGCTGACAACTTCGCTGCTGAAGTTGCAAGCATGATGTAATTAAATAAAATTTACGGCTGTTACCAATCGGTAGCAGCCGTTTTTTTATTGAAATGAATTAATGATAATGTTGTTGTAAATACTACTAACACAATCATTAAAAGGAGAGATTATTCATGGCAAACCTTACGGCAAAAGAGCTTTCAGCAATTGAAGATCAGCTCAACTGTGAACAGATGCTTATTAAAAAGTTCAAGGCTTACGCAGAAACTGCAACCGATCCTCAGATCAAAACAACTTGTGAAAATATGGCAGCCCGTCACAAAAGACACTTTGATACCCTTATGGGACATCTTTCTTAAGGAGAAATTACAATGATTAATAATACAGGTTTTACAGACAGAGAAATTATGGACGATGTTTTAAGCTCGCAGAAGCATATAACAGGAGTTTATAATACTTTTTCCAACGAATGCGTGAATCAGCAGCTTCAGAACGATATGCTCAACATTCTCAATGATGAGCACGGAATGCAGTTTGATGTTTTCAGTGATATGCAGAAAAGAGGTTGGTACAGCCCTGCAGCAGCTGAACAGCAGAAAATTACCGAAGCAAAAACTAAATTTCAGGGTATCGCGGGTCAGCTTTAATGAAAAAGTCTGTGTACTGAAAAGTATGCAGACTTTTTTTGAAAAAATATATAAAAAGGGTTGGAAAATTCTCGGATATGATTTATAATAACATTAATATGGGTTTTAAGTGCCCTTAAACAAGGAGAAGAATATGAGCAAATATTCAGTTTCGCTTGAAAAGGTTATAGCCGATCTTTCTTTAAACATTATTTATACACCAAAGGATGTTTCGGATATCTATATAACCTCGCAGGATGTTAACCGTCCCGGACTTATTCTTACGGGATTTGATAATTATTTTGATCCTGCCCGAATACAGTTTATCGGTCTGACAGAGCTTGAATACATAAAAAGCCTTGATAAAGAACAGTTTATTGAGTGCTCTGAAAGATTTCTTTCAAAAAAACCGGCAGCTGTTGTTGTTACCCGCGACCTTAAGTGCAGCAAGAGCTTTCTTGAAATTGCCAAGAAATACGAGGTTCCCATTCTCGGGACATCTGAGGCGACTTCAAGCTGCATGGCGGCGGCAATTTCTTATCTCGGCGTTGAGCTTGCTCAGAGAATTACGCGCCACGGTGTCCTTGTTGAAGTATATGGCGAAGGTGTTCTGATTCTCGGTGACAGCGGTGTCGGTAAAAGTGAAACCGCTCTTGAGCTTATAAAGAGGGGACACAGACTCATTGCAGATGACGCGGTTGAAATCAGAAGAGTTTCCAACAAAACACTTGTCGGTTCGGCTCCCGATAATATCCGCCATTTTATTGAGCTGCGCGGTGTCGGTGTTCTGAATGCAAGGCGTCTTTTCGGTATGGGTGCAGTCAAACTGACGGAAAAGGTTGATATGGTTATTCAGCTTGAGCTTTGGGACAGTGAGAAGGTTTATGACAGACTCGGTCTTGAAAATGAGTATACAGAAATTCTTGGCATTAATGTTCCCGTAACAACTGTTCCCGTAAAGCCCGGCAGAAACCTTTCGATTATCATTGAAGCCGCCGCTATGAATAACAGACAGAAAAAGATGGGCTATAATGCAGCCAGAGAGCTTCTTCACAGCCTCGGCATGACGGATGATATAATTCCTGCAAAAAAGGAACTTGAATTCTGGCACGATTTTTAAAATAAATTTAAGGATAAATTTTCTTTGGAGGTAATAAACTATGTACAGAATCGGCGTTGATCTCGGCGGCACAAACATTGCTGTTGGTGTTGTTGACGAAAACATGAAAATTATCGGCAGAGGCAAGGTTAAAACAAGATGCCCCAGACCTGCTGCTGAAATATTCGATGATATTGCTCTTGCTGTTGAGATGGCAGTAAAAGATGCAGGCATTTCAATGGATGAGGTTTCAACAGTCGGTGTCGGAACTCCCGGCTCGGTTAACAAATCAAACGGTTACATCGAATTTTCCAACAATCTTGAATTCAATCAGGTTCCTGCTAAGGAGATGCTTGAAGAAAGAATCGGTAAAACCGTTTTCCTTGATAATGATGCTAACTGCGCAGCGCTCGGCGAAGCAATCGCAGGTGTCGGCAATGGAGTTGAAAATTTTGTTGCAATTACTCTCGGAACAGGTGTCGGCAGCGGCATTATTGTAAACGGTAAAATTGTTGTCGGTGTTAACTATTGTGCCGGCGAAATGGGACATATGGTTATTTCCGCTGACGGCAAGCAGTGCAATTGCGGCAGAAAGGGCTGCTGGGAACAGTATTCATCTGCAACCGCTCTTATTGCACAGACAAAAGAAGCTATGAACAATAATTCTGACAGCATCATGTGGAAGCTTACGGGCGAAATTGATAATGTCAGCGGCAGAACAGCATTTGATGCCATGAGACAAGGCGACGAAGTTGCCGCTGCAGTTGTAGATAAGTATATTTACTATCTTTCAATCGGCATTTGCAATGTAATCAATGCTCTTCAGCCTGAAATCATCTGCATTGGCGGCGGTGTAAGCCATGAAGGCGATTATCTTCTCAAGCCTCTTCAGAAATATGTTGATCAGCAGAGATACAGTATCTATGCTTCAAAACAGACTAAAATCATTGCTGCACAGCTTGGCAATGATGCAGGTATCTTCGGCGCAGCGCTTCTTGAAGAATAATCTTTTCGGAGGATTCAATGAGTTCATTAAACATTATAAAATCATTATGCAGTGAAACGGGCTGTGAATATATTGAGAATGTTTCTCTCTCGGGATATACCAGCTTCAGAATCGGCGGCAAAGCTGATCTGTTCGTTATGCCCGAAACTGAGGAAATGCTTTCTGAAATAGTTTCTGCTTGTTCTGAACACGGAATAAATTATTTTATTCTCGGTAAAGGAAGCAATCTTCTTGTGTCTGACCGCGGTTTCAAGGGTGCTGTTATCTGCACTTCAAAGCTTGATAAAATTGAACTCATTGACGAAACAACGATTTATTGCCAAAGCGGAGTGGCTCTTTCAAAGCTCTGCCGCTTCGCTTTGGATAATTCTCTGACAGGTCTTGAATTTGCGTTTGGCATTCCCGGTTCTGCAGGCGGTGCTGCATATATGAATGCAGGGGCTTACGGCGGCGAAATGAAGGATGTTCTATATAAATGTGATCATATCTCATCTGACGGAGAAAAGAGCTCATTTGAAGGCTCAGAGCTTGATCTGAGCTACAGGCACAGCGCTTATTCTAAGTCCGACAAGACAGTCACTGCTCTTTATCTGAAACTCAGAAAAGGCGACAAGGATGAAATTAAATCGCGTATGGATGAGCTTATGTCAAAACGACGCGATAAACAGCCGCTTGAATATCCGAGCGCAGGAAGTACCTTTAAAAGACCTGAAGGTTATTTTGCCGGCGCACTTATTGAACAGTGCGGTCTGAAAGGCTTTACCGTCGGCGGTGCGCAGGTCAGTGAAAAGCATGCAGGTTTTGTTGTGAATATCGGCGGGGCAACCGCTTGCGATGTTCTCGGCGTTATCGAGCACTGCAGGAAAGTTGTTTTTGATTCAACGGGAGTTTATCTTGAACCCGAGGTTGAAATTATCGGGTAGGAGGGTTTAACAGTGTCTTTTTCATCTGATGTTAAAAGTGAGCTTGCCAAAACAGAAAATCTCTTACCCTGTTGCTTTCATGCACAAGTCTACGGGCTTGTGCTTTTTGCTCATTTTTCTAAATACAATCTTTCTATAACAACTGAAAATACGGATGTTTTTGATTTGTATTCATCTTATATTAACGATTATTGCGGAGTAAATACATATATCAGTGAAGGAAGCAGCAAAAAGCTTACTACATATGTTAAAAGCGATGAAGAGAAATCAAAGGTATTCGATAAATTCGGACACAGTTTAAAAGAAGCAACTCTTCGCATTAACAGGGCAAATATCAGCGAGGAATGCTGCGCTTCATCTTTCTTAAGAGGCGTTTTTCTTGCTTGCGGAACGGTAACAGCTCCCGAAAGAAGCTATCATCTTGAGTTTGTTGTTCCGTATAAAAAGCTTTGTCAGGATTTTATTTGTTTTCTTGAAGAAATCGGTCTTAATCCCAAATATATTAACCGAAAAGGTAATCATATTGTTTATTTCAAAGACAGCGAAAGCATAGAGGATATTCTTGCGATTATCGGCGCTCAGGATGCATCGTTATATGTTATGGGTGTTAAAATCGAAAAGGATGTCAAAAATAAAATTAACAGAAAAATGAATTTCGAGCTTTCCAACATTGACAAAACTATTGATGCTGCCAATGTCCAGCTTGAAGCTATCAGATATATAGATAAAAAAATCGGTATTGATTCGCTTCCCGATAATCTTCGTGAGATTGCTCGTTTAAGAATTGAAAATCCCGAAGCAAGTCTCAGGGATTTGGGCCAGCTTATGGACGAGCCTTTGTCGCGTTCAGGAGTTAACCACAGGCTTGCAAAAGTTGTAAGCTATGCCGAAAAATTGAAAGCAGGAGAATAATATGGCTTTCGCTCACTTACATGTACACAGTGAATACAGTCTGCTTGACGGCGCATGCAGAATTGAACCTATGCTTGATAAAGTCAAAAGCATGGGTCAGACTTCTGTTGCCATGACAGACCACGGTGTTATGTACGGAGTTATTGATTTTTATAAAGCTGCTTTAAAAAAAGGCATCAAACCCGTTATCGGTTGCGAAGTCTATGTTGCGGCAAGGTCGAGATTTGATAAGGTTCACGGTATAGATAACGAGAGATATCATCTTGTTCTTCTTTGTAAGAATAACATCGGCTATAAAAATTTAATTAAGCTTGTTTCCGAAAGCTGGGTTAACGGATTTTATACAAAACCGAGAGTTGATAAGGATATTCTTGAAAAATACAGTGAGGGACTTATTGCGCTTTCAGGATGTCTTGCGGGAGAAGTATCGAGAAATCTTATGTCCGGAGATTATGAAGCCGCTAAAAAAACCGCACTTTGGTATAACAGTGTTTTCGGTGGCGGTAATTATTATATTGAAATACAGAATCACGGCCTTGAGGAACAGCTCAGAATTAACCCCGAATTAATTCGTCTTTCCAAAGAAACGGGAATTCCTCTTGCCGCTACAAACGATGCTCATTATGTTGAGAAATCGGATTATAAAATGCAGCAGGTTCTTATCTGCATTCAGACAAACCATACACTCGGCGAAGATACAGGTCTTGAATTCGGAACGGAGGAATTCTACCTTAAAAGCGAAGAAGAAATGCTTGAAGCATTTTCCGCATGTCCCGAAGCGGTGGCCAATACGGCGCTTATTGCCGAAAGATGCAATGTTGAATTTGAATTCGGTAAAACAAAGCTTCCTCATTTTGAAGTACCTGAGGGATGGGATCATTTCGATTGGTTTTCAATGCTTTGCAACAAAGGTCTTATCGAAAGATACGGAGAAAATCCTCCTCAGGAATACAGAGACAGATTAAATTATGAGCTCAATGTAATTAACAGGATGGGCTATGTTGATTATTATCTGATTGTTCATGATTTTATCCGTCAGGCAAAAGAAATGGGAATTCCCGTCGGTCCGGGCAGAGGTTCGGGTGCGGCGAGTATTTGTGCTTATTGTATAGGTATAACAGGCATTGACCCTATGAAGCACAGCCTGCTTTTTGAGCGTTTCCTTAACCCCGAAAGAGTCAGTATGCCTGACTTTGATGTTGACTTCTGCTTTGAAAGAAGAGGCGAAGTAATTGATTATGTTATCAGAAAATACGGTGCTGATCATGTTGCGCAGATAGTAACATTCGGAACTCTTGCCGCAAAACTTGCTGTGCGTGATGTTGGCAGAGCTATGGGAATTCCGTATTCGGTTGTTGATAACATTGCAAAGCAGATTCCCAACGAGCTTAATATTACTCTTGATAAGGCTCTGAAACGCTCCGTTGAATTCAGAACTCTTTACGAGAGCGATGAAACCACTAAAGAGCTTATTGACCTTGCCAGAAAGATTGAGGGCATGCCACGTCATGCTTCTACTCATGCGGCAGGTGTTGTTATTACACATGATCCCGTAGAAAGCTATGTTCCGCTTGCAAGAAACGATGAAGCTGTTGTTACGCAGTTCCCGATGACAACTCTTGAGGAGCTTGGCCTTTTAAAAATGGATTTTCTCGGTCTCAGAACGCTCACTGTTATCAGTTCGGCTGAGAAAATGATAAAAAAATATAATCCTGATTTTGATATAAACAGTATTGATTTTGAAGACAAGGCTGTTTTTGAAATGATGTGCGCAGCTCAGACAGAAGGTGTGTTCCAGTTTGAGTCTGCAGGAATGAGAAGCGTTCTTTCTCAGCTGAAGCCAGAAAGCATAGAGGATCTTATCGCAGTTATTTCGCTTTACAGACCGGGTCCGATGGATTCCATACCGACTTATATCAAAAACAGACACAATCCTTCGCTTGTTACTTATAAAACCCCCGAGCTTAAAAATATTCTTGATGTTACCTACGGATGTATGGTTTATCAGGAACAGGTTATGCAGATATGCAGAGAGCTTGCAGGTTATTCATACGGCAGAGCTGATATTGTTCGCCGCGCAATGAGTAAGAAAAAGCATGATGTTATGCTTAAAGAGAGAGAGCATTTCATTCATGGAATGAAGGACGAAAACGGCAATATTATCTGTGAAGGTGCTGTCAGAAGGGGAGTCAGCGAGAAGGCTGCGAATGAAATATTTGATGAAATGATGTCTTTTGCATCGTATGCCTTCAACAAAGCGCATGCCGCTGCGTATGCATATGTTGCATATCAGACTGCTTATCTCAAATGTCATTATCCATGCGAATTTCTTGCTGCGCTTCTGACAAGCTTTCTTGATAATACCAACAAGGTTGTTCAGTATATCAATGAATGTTCTCGGCTCGGAATTAAAATTCTGCCGCCGCATGTCAACGAAAGCGATGACAGCTTTTCGGTTTCAGACGGCAATATTCATTTCAGTCTGACAGCTGTCAAAAATCTCGGCAGAGGATTTATACGCAGGCTTGCTCAGGAACGCGAGCTTAACGGTAAATTTGTTGATTTTTATGATTTCTGTAAGCGCATGTACGGAAAGGATTTTAACCGCAGAGCCATTGAAAGCCTTATAAAATGCGGTGCCTTTGACGGTATGGGAGCAAACAGAAGGCAGATGACTATAGTTATTGATAATATTATCGAAGAGCTTGAAAGTGAAAAACGCCGCAATGTTGACGGTCAGATTGGCTTCGGTGATCTGACAGGATATTCCGATAATTCGGATGAAGATATTTCAGGAACATTCATTTATCCTGATGAGGAAGAATTCCCTAAAGATTTGCTTCTTAAATACGAAAAAGAAGTTGCGGGAATGTATCTCTCGGGTCATCCCATGGCTGATTATCTGCCTGTATCGCTAAAACTTAAATGTGCAAAAATATCCGATATTCTCAGCGGAGAAATTTATAAAGATAATGAGCATGTAGTCATTCTCGGGCTGATAAGCTCTGTTAAAAAGAAAATTACAAAAAATGATTCTACGATGGCATTTCTCACGTTTGAAGATAATACGAGCGGAATAGAAGTCATAGTTTTTCCGAAAATTCTTTCTGATAAACCGACAATGTTTTTCGAAGGAAGTATTGTTCTTCTTCGCGGCAGAGTCAGCATGCGTGAAGATGAGGATACAAAAATTGTTTGTGAATCAGTCGAAAAATGTCCCGATTTAAAGGATATAGATGAGTCTGACTCAAACAATGAAAAGAAATCTTCAGGAAAAAAAGCAAAGGGACTTTTTCTGAGGTTTGACAGTGCTAATTCACCTCAGATTGAGTGCTGCAGAAAGCTTCTTGCAATCTTTGACGGTTCTGTCCCTCTGTATTATTATTTTGCCGATGTCAAACAATATAACCGCAATCCTTTAGGGCAGAATATTGATGTCAATCCTGTTCTTCTTCGTGAACTCAGGAAAATTCTCGGCGAATCAAATGTAATTTACAATGAATAACTTTTTTGTCAAAATCAGTTATAAGAATTGACTTTATGTAAGAAAAAGTGTATTATATTTCGTGAACAATTTTAAGGAGAGTATTTATAATGAAAACAATCGGTGTTTTAACCAGCGGCGGCGATGCTCCCGGCATGAATGCTGCTATCCGTGCAGTTGTAAGAACAGCATGCGAAAACGGCATGAAGGTTTACGGTATCAACAGAGGCTATGCAGGTCTTATTGATGAAGATCTCCGCGAGCTTAATATAAGAAGCGTTTCCGATATTATCCACAGAGGCGGAACAATGCTTTATTCAGCAAGATGCCTTGCTTTCAAAGAAGAAGCAGGCATGAAGAAAGCAATTGACACCTGCCATAAGTATGGAATCGAAGGTATTGTTGTTATCGGTGGTGACGGTTCATTCAGAGGTGCCAGAGACCTTTCTCTTAGAGGCGTTCCCTGTATTGCTATCCCCGGTACAATCGATAACGATATCGTCAGCACAGACTATACAATCGGCTATGATACATGCCTTAACACCATCATGCAGATGGTTGACAGAGTAAGAGATACTGTTGAATCTCACAGCCGTTGCATCGTTGTTGAGGTTATGGGTAACAGATGCGGTGACCTTACTCTTAATGCAGGTATTGCTGTTGGCGCAACTGCAATTGTTATTCCTGAAATCAGCTGTGATATCGAAAAGCATGTTATTGAAAGAATCAAGAGAACTCAGAAGACCGATAAAAAGCATTTCATCGTTATGGTTGCTGAAGGTATCGGCGGCGTTGAAGCTCTCGCAAGAAAGATTGAGCAGGAATGCGGCGTTGAATCAAGAGCTATTATTCTCGGCCATGTTCAGAGAGGCGGTTCACCCACAGTTAAGGACAGAGTAGTTGCAAGCCAGATGGGTTATTATGCTGTTCAGAAGCTTGCTGCAGGCGAAAGCAACAGAGTTATCGTTCTTAAAAATGAAGGCATTACCGACTATGACATTTACGAAGCTCTTTGCATGAAAAAGACCGTGGATGATCATCTTTATAAGGTTGCACACGAAATTTCAATCTGAGGTAAATAATGGTTTCTACTGAATTTCTTCAGCTTCGCAAAAGAATAATTGCGAAAAATTTTAAATCACTTAATGATATGCAGATGAAGGCGGTCCTTTCTACGGAGGGACCGCTTTTGGTGCTTGCAGGTGCAGGCAGCGGAAAAACAACCGTTCTTGTTAACCGAATTGCAAATATAATGAAATACGGCAAGGCATATTTCAGCGATTATTGCTGCTGTGAACCTACCGACAGCGAGATGGCACTCATGCGTGCTGCAGCTGACGGAATTATAGATGATGTTTTTGATATTGAACATCTTCTTAAGGTAGATGCTGCAAAGCCGTGGGAGATTCTTGCAATCACTTTCACAAACAAAGCTGCAGGTGAATTAAAGGAACGCCTTGAAAAAATGCTTGGTCCCGATGCGCTTGATATCTGGGCAAGCACATTTCACTCGGCATGTGTCCGTATTCTTCGCAGAAACGCTGAATATATCGGCTATTCATCCAGCTTTACAATTTATGATACCGATGACAGTAAGCGTGTAATTAAAGATTGCATCAAGCAACTTGGATTCAGCGATAAAATCATTACCCCCAAGGGCGTTCTTTCGGAAATAGGTCGCGCAAAGGATATGATGATTTCTCCCGCTGAATATATCAAGGAAAACTATGTTGATCTGAGAAAGAGAAATATCGGTGCTGTTTATGAAGCTTATCAGACAAGACTCAAAAACGGCGATGCAATGGATTTTGACGATATAATAGTCAACACCGTTCGTCTTTTTCAGAATAACCCCGAAGTTCTCCAATACTATCAGCGCCGTTTTAAATACATAATGGTTGATGAGTATCAGGATACCAACCATGCTCAATATCTTCTCACGTCGCTTCTGGCAGGCGGTTACGGCAACATTTGCGTAGTTGGTGATGATGACCAGAGTATTTATAAATTCAGAGGCGCAACAATTGAAAATATTCTCAGCTTTGAGCATGAATATAAGAATGCGAAGGTAATTCGCCTTGAACAGAATTACCGCTCAACTCAGAACATTCTTGATGCTGCAAATAAGGTTATCGAAAACAACGAAAACAGAAAAGGCAAGAATCTCTGGACAGATAACGGCAGGGGAGATCTTGTTGTTTATCATACAGCCGAATCGGACAGAGACGAAGGCTTTTATATTGCCGATAAAGTTCTTGACGGAATAAGAAACGGCAGACGCTACAGCGATTTTGCCGTTCTTTACAGAATGAACTCGCAATCAAACCTTGTTGAACAGTCGTTTGTCAGAATGGGTATTCCCTACAGAATTATCGGCGGACATAAATTCTATGACAGAAAAGAAATCAAGGATGCGCTTGCATATCTGAGCATAATTGCAAACCCCAATGACGGAGTCAGACTTCAGAGAATCATCAATGAACCCAAAAGAGGTATCGGAGACACATCTGTTGCTGCTGCGCAGGAAATTGCAGACGGACTCGGAATCAGTCTTTTTGATGTCATAAAATCCGCTGATCAGTTTCCGAAGCTCAGCCGTTGCGCAAAGAAAATGCGTGAATTTGCCGATATGATTGAAGGCTTCATCGAGGACCAGGATAGCCTGGAACTTTCCGAGCTTTTCAAAAAGGTGATGGGTGATACAGGATATATTCAGTATCTTGCTCTTGATAAAGAAACTTATGAAGACAGAGCAGCAAACCTTGATGAACTTTCAAACAACCTTCTTCGCTATTCAAGAGACAATGAAGATGCAACTCTCAACGATTTCCTTCAGGAAGTTGCACTAATGACAGATATTGATAATTATAATGCAGATGCCGAAACTGTTGTTATGATGACTGTTCATTCAGCTAAAGGTCTTGAATTTCCCGTTGTATTTCTTGCAGGTATGGAAGAAACAATATTCCCTTCAATGATGTCCTCTATGGGAGGCGACGGTGAAATTGAAGAAGAGCGCAGACTTGCTTACGTCGGTATAACCAGAGCTAAACAAAAGCTTTACCTTACAAGAGCAAGAACAAGAATTCTTTTTGGTTCTACAAAATATAATCCGCCTTCGCGTTTCATTAATGAAATACCTGATAGTTTGCTTGAAAAGACAGGCGAAACTTTCAGCAGACCTTCTTACGGAGTTTCTTCAGGAGGTCAGTCATACGGAATACCGTCTCAGGGAAGCAGAACTCAGCAACCGTCAAGAGGTTTCTCTGCCTCATCTGCATCGTTTAAGCCGCCTGTTAAAAACGAAACTCAGTTCAATGTCGGCGATACAGTAATTCATAAAGCATACGGTGAAGGAATTGTCCTCAGCGCAAAAGCTATGGGTAACGATACATTGCTTGAAATCGCTTTTACCACGGCAGGAACTAAAAAGATAATGGCAAACTATGCTAAAATAGAGAAAAAATAATTTAATCCACCGTTAAGAGCCAAACTCTTTGCGGTGGATTTTTTTTATCATAAAAATTGGACTTGCTCATATAATTTACCATAATGAAAAACGGAGGTAAAAAATGGGCAAGTCAAAAAACAAATATAAGGTTTATAACGGTAAAGTTCTGAAAGAAATGCTTGAAAACTCAAGGTTTTATATGCTGATTATTCTTTTTGCGGTTGGAATAATTGTAGGGTCAGCAGTAATAAGAAAAAGCGGAAATATATCTGATGAAATCAAAGAGGTTATAAGTAATTATACAATGCTAAGAGCAGGGCAGGGGATGCTTGCAAATTTTTGCAACTCTTTTTTAGTTAATGCTTTGTTTTTGGGTTCATCAGTTTTTCTTGCTTTTTCTGTAATCGGTTATCCTCTTATTATGATGTTGCCGTTTGTCAGAGGCGTTGCAATCGGCGCAGTAAGCGGATATCTTTATTCGGTATATAAATTTACAGGACTTGGATACAGTTTGCTTATGATTTATCCTGCGGCGATTATCAGCATAACAGCTTTGATGTTTGTTTTTAATGAAAGCTGCGAATATTCATCCAACGCATATCTGAAAGCAATTGCAGGAAAAGGTGTTTATAAAAAGAATGAAACAAAATATTTTTTGATACGGCAGGTATTTTTTTTAATTATCTCTGCCGCGGGATCATTTACTGATGCATTGAGTGCATCGTTATTCTCCCGATTTTTTATTTTTTGATATTTTGTTCAGGGGATTTGAATCAACAGCCGCTTTAAGCTGTTCGTTATAAACATGTGTATAAATTTCTGTTGTTGAAAGATTTTCGTGACCGAGTATCTCTTTGAGCTGTAAGGGATCAACATTGCCATACTGATACATAAGAGTGGCTGCTGTGTGGCGAAGCTTGTGGGTTGAAAATCCCATTCCTGCAAGTCCGCTTCGTTCAAGACAACCTTCAACAATTTTCTGAACAGTTTGTCTGCTGATCCGGTTTTTTTGTTTACTTATAAATAAAGCGTCGCGATCTTTAAGAGCGTCAGCAGGTCTGACGCGCATGTAAGCTTCAATTGCACTGACACAGGCATTATTAAGATAAATGGTTCTTTCTTTATTGCCTTTTCCGAGTACACGGAGAGTGTTATCGTCTTTAATATCCGAAAGGTTTATTCCTACGAGTTCCGAAAGACGCAATCCGCAATTGAGAAAAAGAGTCAGAATGCAAAAGTCGCGTTCTTTAAATTTACCGTCAACGCTTTCAAGAAGAGAAACGCTCTGTTCAAGACTGAGGTATTTCGGAAGAGCGCGCTTTGTCTGAGGTGATTCAAGGTGCATAACAGGGCTTTTTTCAATAAAGCTGTTAACTTCAAGATAACGGTAGAATCGTTTGATGGCAACGGCTTTTCTGGCTCTGGCATTTGCGTTGTTTTTTCTTTCCGTACGGCAATAGGCGAGAAAAGCATATGCATCGTTTAAAGTAATATTAAAAATAATATCATCACTTAAATCAGAAATACCGATTTCTTCAATAGGAATATTTTTTTCAACGAGACCTCTCGAGCGTTTAATGAATCTGAAAAACATTCTTAAATCGGAAGCATATTCAAGAACGGTTAATTCAGATTTGCTTTTGATAGCAGAAAGATATTCAAGATATCTTATAACTGTTATGGGGAGGGTAACAATTTCTTCTTGTCTCATTATATTAAACTCCTTGTGCAACCTGCTGAATTTTTAATATCTAATTATACAAAATAAATGCTCTTTTCTTAGAAAAATTCTACATTATTAAAATTAAAATGTCAAGGAGTTATAATTTTATGGAATTGTTTGGTGTTAATATCTTAAATTCTGATGAATGTTGTTCTGATATCGTTGCTTTGTTTTTTAATCATCTCTTTGAATGTGATGAATGCTTTATCAAAGTTTTTGGCTTTCTTATTTACTTTGTTCTTGCTGTCGCTGTTATTTTCTTCGTTATTTCATGTGTTTTTGATTTTTTTTGTAAATCTTTTTCAAAGCTCTTCGACCGTTTCCGTTATAAGAAGCTTTACGATGATCTGATTACCATGCACGGTGATCTGCAGGAAGAGTATGATGATCTTTCTCAGGATCTTTGGTCTCTTGAAGCTGCTTATGATGAGCTTAAGAAGGAGTATTATCACACTTGCAATTAATGGAGTGATTTTATGACTGTTAAAGAATTTGCTGTAAAATATGGTGTATCTGCCCGCCGAGTTCAGAAACTTATTAAGGAAGGTCGAATTCCTGCTGTAAAAATGTATGGTGGCAGCTATTTTATTGATTCTAATGCTTCATACCCTTTGGATAAAAGGCGTTTACCTCTTTTTGCTTTGTCTTATGAACGTAAACCAAAATAGTCTTGAGCCTTTTGTTCGTTTAGTCCCGGAGAGAACGAATAGTAGTTTGCGCAGTTTTGTATATTCCCTCGCTTCGGCGGGGGATTTTTTTAATCAAAAGGTGGGTAATGTAAATTTTTAGGTAATCCAAGTATATAATCAGCTGATGTATTTAAATACTTACAGAATTCTTTTAAATATGTTATTGGTATCAGATGTTTTCCATTCTCATATTTACCATATTGTTGTTTTGATATCCCTAATGCTTTTCCAATTTCTTCTTGTGTTACTTCTTTTCCTTGTCTAATTAATTTCATCTTTTCATAATATTCCATTTGTTGCACCTCTCGGTCGTGATTATCTTTTTAATTCTCTGTATTCGTCTGTTAGTCCTAAAATATAATCTGCTGATACATTGTAATATTCTGCAAGTATTTTTAATCATGAGCTTTCTGAAGAAATCATTCAATTAAAAAAATAATTCTGCTTATAAAAATAACTCCCCTGCGTGAAGCAGGGGAGCATTTTTATCCGTTTCTTTCTTTGAAGCGCTCTTCATCGTATATTTCTTCTAAATGTTTCAGATCTTTCATTTCTTGCTCTAAGGGCAATATTAACTCTCTTAATATGCATGTTATTCCTGCAAGAACTCCAAATATTAATGGAATTTTTGTCAAGTTGAAATATTTAAGTTGCGAGAATACGGCTAAAGCGATGATTGCAATTATTGTTAAAATTAAATATATTAATGCTCTTTTCTTTC
>JAZPXO010000113.1:0-2758 GCA_045543735.1 Acutalibacteraceae bacterium | reverse complement strand
CTAATTGTCTTCCTAAGACCGCTTGGCCTCCGACTTAATGTTGCCGATGACGATGTTCTCAAGTGTATCCGTATGCTTACATTCCTTCCTCTTGAAGAAATTGACGCAATGGATTCATGGGAGGGCAGCCAGCTCAACACTGCCAAGGAAATCCTTGCTTTTGAACTGACAAAGCTTGTTCACGGCGAAGAAGAGGCAGCAAAGGCTCAGGCTGCGGCAAAGGCTATCTTCAGCGGCGCTGCAGACCTTGACAACATGCCTGCAACAACTCTTTCCGACGATGATTTCACTGACGGAGCAATTGATATTCTCGATATCCTCATGAAGGCTGAAATCACAAAGTCAAGAGGCGAGGGCAGAAGACTTGTTCAGCAGGGCGGTATTTCGGTTGACGATGCAAAGGTAACCGATTTTGCAATGAGCTTTGCAAAGGATGACCTTAAGGCAAAGCCCATCGTAGTCAAGAAGGGTAAGAAGATCTTCCATAAAATTGAGGCATAAATGATGGTTAACCCCGAAAACAGATTTGCGGTTTTTCTTGATATCGACGGCACACTTATATCTGACAGCTTCCGTATTCCGCAGGAAAACCTTGATGCCATTGCGTCTGCAAGAGCAAAAGGACACATGGTTTTCATCAATACGGGTCGCTCATGGGGCAATATTCCCGATGAACTGCGTGAACAGTTCAATGTTGACGGGGTTATTGCGGGCAGCGGTGCAATTATAATTATGAACGGCGAAACCGTTTTCAAGAAAAAGTTTGATGCCGCAACCGTCAGAAAAACGGCGGAATATTTCTTTGAAAACCGCAATTGCTGGTGTGTTTTCGAAGGTCTTAAAACCAATTATATAATTGCCAACGCAGGCTATTCGGTCAGGGAGGGCAGGCAGATTGAGCTTAAGTCTGCCGATGACCTTTCGCTGATTGCGCCTGATGAAGAAATTCAGGTTATTGCGGCAGGTCCCGTTGTGCCTGATGAATTCATGAAGCTTTTTGAAGCCGAAATGTCATTCTTCATTATGCGCGGCTATGCAGACTGCGTTATCAAAGGCTGCGATAAGGCAAGGGGTATTGCAAAAGCGATTGAGATTGCAGGGATAAAGAGAGAAAACACAATTGCAATCGGTGACAGCAGCAATGACCTTGCGATGCTTGAATATGCAGGCATAAGCGTTGCTATGGCAAATTCGCAGGAGCATATTCTTGCGATGGCGGATTATGTGACCGATTCTGCGGAAAATGCCGGAGTCGGAAAAGCAATTAAAAAATATCTTCTTTAAAATCAATGGGCGGATATCATATCCGCCCGAACTTTTTATAATAATATTCAGGGAGGGGATTGAATGAAAGTATCCGAAATGCCTTATCAGAGAATTACGGTTGAGGAATTCAAAGAGCAGGCTGAAAAGATAATCGCAAAAATCAAGGCGGCGAAATCTGCAGAGGATTTGAAAGCGGCGAGGGATGAATATAACAAGATAAGCGAAGAGATTGAAACCGCATGCTCTCTTGCAAACTGCCGTTTTACTCTCAACACAAGGGATGAATTCTACAATGCGGAGATGGATTATTACGATAACGCCATGCCGCTTTTCTCCGAAATTGAGAATGAATACAAAAAGGCGATGCTTGACTCACCCTACAGAGCCGATGCCGAAAAGCTCATAAATCCCAGAGTTTTCAAGGGCTTTGAAATATCGCTCAAAACTTTCTCGCCCGAAGTTATAGAGGATTTGCAGCAGGAAAATACACTTGTCACACGCTACTCGAAATTCATGGGCGAGCTTGCCTTTGAGTTTGAGGGCGAAAAAATGCCTCTTTCTGTTCTGAGAGGTAAGCTTGAAGATGACAGCCGTGATGTCCGCAGAAAAGCCGCAGAGGCTATCGGCAAAACAATGGAAGAAAACGCTGAAACCTTTGATGAAATCTTCGACGGTCTTGTTAAAATCAGAACACAAATCGCCCGTAAACTCGGCTACAAAAACTTTATTGAGCTTGGTTATTACCGTATGGGTAGGGTAGACTACGACGAAAAAATGGTTGCCGCATTCCGAAAGAGTGTTGAAACCGATATCGTTCCTGCCGTTGCAGAGCTTAAAGAAAGAATTCGCAACCGTCTTGGCCTTGATAAAATAATGTACTATGACGATGCAATAAGCGTTACGGGTGAAATGCCCCGACCTGTTATAGGTGCGGAGGAAATATTCAGAAATGCGCTTGCGATGTATAACGATATGAAGCCCGAAATCGGCGATTTCATGCAGAGGATGCTTGACGCCGAAGCTTTTGATGTTGAGGCGCGTGACGGCAAATTCGGCGGCGGTTACTGCACAACATTCGCAAAATACAAGCAGCCGTTTATCCTTGCGAATTTCGACGGCACAAGCGGAGATATCGACGTTATTACCCACGAATTCGGTCACGCTCTGGCGGCGGATTATATGTTCAAATATGCTGAGCCCGATTATCCTACGGGCATGGAAACTCACGAGAAAGATTTATGAGGATGACAATTATGAAAACTACATAAAAAAATAAAGGCATGCAAGTTGACTTTTCAATCAACATGCATGCCGTGTTTTTGTTCGGTATTATGCGGTTTGGTTACTGTTTATCGACAGCATACTGGCGTTGCCGAAAGAGTTAACATTGTTTGGCGGAGGTGCAGGAAATTCGCTGTTGAAGTTTGGCATTTCGCCGTTCATCGGCGGCATCTGACCGTTAAAATTTGGCATTTCTCCGTTCATTTCGGGA
>JAZPXO010000112.1:0-3437 GCA_045543735.1 Acutalibacteraceae bacterium | reverse complement strand
AATGAAGTCTGCGCCGCCCTTCATAGCGAGGGTCTTTGTGATAGCAGCTGTAAGAGTTGTCTTACCGTGGTCAACGTGACCGATAGTACCAATGTTAACGTGGGGCTTACTACGTTCGAATTTTGCTTTTGCCATTGTGGTTTTCCTCCCTTTTAATAAGCAAATTATTATCCATGCGTGCGCATGGTTACATTTTAGCAAGTTACGGCTTAAATTTCAAGCCTTTTTTGCAATTTAACAAAACAAATTATCTTTCGCTGATAACTTTTTCGGCAATTGACTTGGGAACTTCAGCATAATGGCTGGGCTCCATAGCATACTGACCGCGTCCCTGAGTTCTGGAACGGAGAGCAGTTGCATAGCCGAACATGTTTGAAAGCGGGATATTTGCATTGATCTGAACTGCACCGATTCTGTTTTCTGTTCCCTGGATCATGCCGCGGCGAGAGTTGATATCGCCGATAACATCGCCCATATATTCATCGGGAACGATAACAGCTGTCTTCATGATGGGCTCCATAAGAACGGGAGCTGCCTTCTTCATTGCATCCTTGAATGCCATTGATGCGGCAATCTTGAATGCCATTTCAGAGGAGTCAACCTCGTGATATGAACCGTCATAAAGAGTAACCTTAACGTCAACAACATTGTAGCCTGCAAGTGTACCTGAGAGCATTGCACCCTTGACACCTGCTTCGATAGCGTTGAAATATTCCTTGGGAATAGCACCGCCGACGATGTTGTTGATAAACTCGTAACCCTTTTCGGGGTTGGGTTCGATCTTCATCTTAACATGACCGTACTGACCCTTACCGCCTGACTGACGTGAATACTTGGTATCTGTGTCAGCGGGCTTGGTGATGGTTTCGCGGTAAGCAACCTGAGGCTTACCAACGTTAGCTTCAACTTTGAATTCACGGAGAAGTCTGTCAACGATGATTTCAAGGTGAAGCTCGCCCATACCTGCAATAATGGTCTGGCCTGTTTCTTCATCAGTGTAGCACTTGAATGTGGGATCCTCTTCAGCGAGCTTTGCAAGAGCAATACCCATCTTCTCCTGACCTGCTTTGGTCTTGGGCTCGATGGCAACTCTGATAACGGGCTCGGGGAATTCCATGGATTCAAGAATTACGGGATTCTTTGCATCGCAGAGGGTGTCACCTGTTGTTGTCTGCTTAACACCAACACAAGCAGCGATATCACCTGCGTAGCAGCAATCGATATCCTGTCTGTGGTTGGAATGCATCTGAAGGATTCTACCCATACGTTCATTGCAGTCCTTGGTTGAGTTGTAGACGGATGCGCCTGTATCAACCTTACCTGAATAAACTCTGAAGAAGCAAAGCTTACCAACGAAGGGGTCAGTTGCAATCTTGAATGCGAGCGCTGAGAAGGGCTCGTCATCGGATGCATGTCTGACTTCTTCTTCGTCTGTTCTGGGATTGATGCCCTTGATTGCCTCGATGTCTGTGGGGGCGGGCATATAATCAACAACTGCGTCAAGGAGAAGCTGAACACCCTTGTTGCGGTATGATGTGCCGCAAACAACGGGAACCATCTCATTAGCGATTGTTGACTTTCTGATGCAGGTTTTGATTTCTTCAACAGTGAGCTCTTCGCCTTCGAAGAACTTTTCAAGAAGAGCATCATCCTGCTCAGCGACGCATTCGATAAGCTGGCTTCTGTATTCTGCAGCTTTATCAGCCATATCTGCGGGGATATCGGTAACTGTTATATCAATGCCCTTATCATCGTTATAATAATAAGCTTTCATTTCAACAAGGTCGATAATACCCTTGAAATCTGACTCTGCGCCGATAGGAAGCTGAATCGGAACAGCATTACACTTGAGGCGTTCTTTCATCATGTCGATAACACGATAGAAGTTTGCGCCAAGGATGTCCATCTTATTAACATAAACCATTCTGGGAACATGATACTTGTCAGCCTGTCTCCAAACGGTTTCGGACTGGGGCTCAACGCCGCCCTTTGCGCAAAGAACGGTAACGGAGCCATCGAGAACTCTGAGTGAACGCTCAACTTCAACGGTGAAGTCAACGTGACCGGGAGTGTCGATGATGTTTATGCGATGGTCTTTCCAAAAACATGTTGTTGCAGCAGATGTGATTGTGATACCACGCTCCTGCTCCTGTTCCATCCAGTCCATTGTTGCGGCGCCATCATGTGTTTCGCCGATTTTGTGAGTTTTACCTGTGTAAAACAGTATACGCTCTGATGTTGTTGTTTTGCCGGCATCAATGTGCGCCATGATACCAATGTTCCTGGTCATTTCCAGGGAAACCTCTCTAGGCATATTTACCTCCGTTATTAATCAAGCTGCAATGCAGCGATGGAATAAGCGAAAATTACCATCTGAAATGAGCAAAAGCCTTGTTTGCCTCTGCCATCTTGTGTGTATCTTCACGCTTCTTGAATGCAGAACCTGTCTGGTTAACTGCGTCAAGGATTTCGTTGGCAAGTCTTTCCTTCATTGTTCTTTCCGAACGCTGACGGCTGTAAAGTGTGATCCAACGAAGACCGAGAGTCTGTCTTCTCTCGGGACGAACCTCCATGGGTACCTGATAGGTAGCACCGCCGACACGGCGAGCCTTTACCTCAAGAACGGGCATAACATTTTCCATTGCTGCCTCGAAAACCTCAAGGGGTTCTTTACCTGTTTTTTCTTTGATGATGTCAAAAGCATCATATACGATTTTCTGAGCTACGCCCTTCTTACCGTCATACATTACATTGTTGATAAGACGGGTGACAAGCTTTGAGTTGTAAAGCGGATCAGGCAAAACTTCACGTTTTGCGATATTGCCTCTTCTTGGCACGTCGCTTCCCTCCTTCATGAATAAAATGATATCATAGGTACTCGAGTGACAAATTCCCGTGGCGCCAACGCAGAGGCATACTATATATATAATATACCCTTGCATTGGGAGAAAAGCATTCTGCTTTTTCAGCCTGCAAGAAGATTTGTCTCAAACGAATTGGTTGCGGAATTATTTCTTGGCTGCCTTGGGACGCTTTGCACCGTATTTTGAACGGCCCTGCATTCTGCCGTTCACGCCCTGGGTATCAAGTGTACCGCGGATGATGTGGTAACGCACACCGGGAAGGTCCTTAACACGGCCGCCTCTGATAAGAACAACTGAGTGCTCCTGGAGGTTATGACCAACACCGGGGATATAAGCTGAAACCTCAATGCCGTTTATAAGACGAACTCTGGCAATCTTACGGAGTGCTGAGTTAGGCTTTTTGGGGGTTGCAGACTTAACAGCGGTGCAAACGCCGCGCTTCTGGGGTGAATCCTGATCTGTAAGAACATTCTTCTTTGAGTTCAGACCCTTGAGGAGTGCGGGAGCCTTGGGCGTCTTCACAAGTGTTTCTCTGCCGTTACGAACAAGCTGGTTAAAGGTAGGCAATAAACT
>JAZPXO010000111.1:0-49749 GCA_045543735.1 Acutalibacteraceae bacterium | reverse complement strand
CTCTAATTGTCTTCCTAAGACCGCTTGGCCTCCGACTTTCTTTCAAGCATGTTTTTGGTCGGGCCGCCGCCGCCGTCACCGTAGCCGTACATGCCCATTGCGGTGTTGAGCTCGCTCTTGTTGTTGCATTCCTCATCAAATGTCATGAGCTCGTCAACTCTGAAATGGCAGTTGTATGAGGGACGCATGAGGTGAGCGTACACCTTGTCGCCGTTGTTTCCCTCCCACATGAACATGCTGTAGGGGAATTTTGTTGTATCGTTATATGAAAGCTTCGATGTTATAAAGTTGGTCATGCCGCAGCCCTTGATAATCTGGGGCAGGGCCCATGTGAAGCCGAAGCAGTCGGGGAGCCAATAGGTTTTTGAAACCTTACCGAATTCCTTTTTGAAGAACTCGGTGCCGTAAAGCACCTGTCGGATAAGCGCTTCGCCCGAAGCAATATTCGTGTCTGCTTCAACCCAGACATTGCCGCAGATATCCCACTGACCTGCTTTGACTTTTTCTTTGATTCTCTCAAAGATTTCGGGGTAGTGGTCTTTCATCATCTGATAAAGAACAGCCTCGCTCTGACCGAAGGTCATTTCGGGGTACTGATCCATAAGATTGGTTACATTTGAAAATGTTCTTGCGCTTTTGCGGATACTTTCCTGAATTCTCCAGAGCCATGCAACGTCGATGTGGCTGTGACCTGTGAGAATAACTCTGCTCTGCGCGGTCCATTCGATTTCGCTGATTTTTTTAAGATAGAAAGCCCTTGCTTCTCTGACTGATTTTCTGACCTCTTCATCGGAAAAGTCATAATCAACTATATGCATGCTGTCATCAACAGCGGCATAAACCTTGGCTTTTATATGTTCGTCCTTGATGAAATCGAGTGCATCAAAGGCAACCGTCAGGTCGAGATAATAGCCCTCAACTTCTTCGTCGGCAACTGCGATAAAGGTGTTGCCGAAAAGGCATTCCTGGAATTTTGCACCGTCCATGGCATCGTCGCAGAAAGCCATTGAGTCAACAGTTGCTTCGATTTCAAATGTAAGAACATCTCCTGCATTATGAACGCCGAGCTCGACATCGGTTCTGTCGGGGAGCGTGTCTCTCGAAGTGCAGCCTGCAACATATTTACCGTTGCATCTGACAAGAGCCTCACCGCCGACAGGGAGAACAGCGCGGATTTTACAGCCGTGCATTTCTTCGGGAACAGTTATGCTTGCCTTGAAAAAGTGAGCTGAATCATAGGCGGCATACCATCTGTCGCCGCATTTTATTTCACCCTTGAAATCTTCCATTTCATAGTGGGTTTCAAGGAACATACCTCTTGTGTATTCCCAGACGGGAATCTCTTTTTTGGCAATAAAAAAATGTTTTTTAAGCTGTTTGTGCATATCCTTAAGGATACCGATTTTTAAAGTGCGCATAAAGAACACCCCTTTCTTTTGTTTATAATATCATCTTGCTTTTATCAAATCAATATCAAAAATAAAAAAAGCCGCAAACTTTTAAAGTCTGCGGCTGATATGTACCGTATGAAATTATTTCTTTTCGGGAAGACCGTTTTTATCGTACATGCAAGCGGCTTCAATCATAACCTCAATGCCTGCTGCGATAGCTTCTTCGCGAAGATTATCTGCGTTGTCAAGTCTTGTATGATAATAACGGGGAGGAGTTGGATCCATTGCGGCAAAGCCGGTTGCTTTGATGCCTTTCTGAGTGAATGCGGCAGCATCGGATGCGCCGATATAAATGGATTCAAAGTGAAGGTCGTAACCGCAGTTTTTGCCTGCCTCCTGAACAAGGTTCTTAACGCCCCAGTCATGCTTTACGGTGCCGCTCATGTCTCTGTCATAAACAGCCATTGTTTCAAGATCGCGGAAGGTGTCGCATGCAACGCAAACCGTTTCGATGTCTTTGAGTTCTTTTTCATGAGCCTTGACATATGCTTTTGCGCCTCTGAGACCTGCCTCTTCGGAGCCTGAGCAGATAACAACGAGCTCTGTGTTTTCAAATCTTGTGTCTGTTTCCTCCATAGCCTTTGCAACGCTCATTGCGACATAGCAGCCTGTGAGGTTATCGTTTGCGCCGGGAACGCTCTTGAAAGGATTCTGGAAGAGAAGGAAGCCAAGCTGGAAAGGAACAAAGATGCAGCCGATAACGAAGCCTGCAACCATGAGACCGTGAGCTTTTTCAGCGCTGAGAGCGCCGTTTGTGCCTGCGAAAACAAGGCTGAGAATTGCAATGATAAGGTCTGCAACAAGACCTACAACGGCAGGGATAAGAACAAGCTTCATGCCTACGCCGCCGAGAAGATAGTTGAGAGTCCATTCATACTGGCTGTCTGCGTGACCTACAATGATGAAACGCTTCTTTGTTTCGCCTGAAGGCTTTCTGGTGGCAATCATGTTGTGGCTGGGATGACCGATAAAAAGAGGGTCAATAAACTGCTTATACATAAGGAATTCAAGCAGGAGAGGAATGAAACCGAGAACAACAAGGATAAGAGCGATAACGGGATTTACAAATGCGTTGACAAAAACGCTTGCAACCGCACACGCAACGGTGAAGGGGATAAAGCCCATGAATGCCTGACGGTGAACCTTGAATTCTTCAAGCTTGACATCGTCGCAATATTTTTTCATTTCTCTTGCCATCAGCTCCTGAGCCTTAAGCTCTTCGGGTGAGCCGGGCTGACGGGGTCCGATTTCATTGCAGATGCGGGTAATGCCTTTTACGCTGAATTTTGAAAGCTTCTTGCAATCAAAATTCTTGCTGTATTCGAGTGCTGTTTTCATTTTAAATCCTCCTGAATTTAATTATAAGCTGTAAACACCTGACTGCAAAACAGAGTATTCGGTGTCCTTGACTCTGAAATATTTGTATACGGGCTCGTTGAACAGACAGTAATCTGCAACCGTATAGTTGGTGAGGCTGATTGTTCTGATTTTATATGAATAGGCGTTGCTTATGAAAAGCTTGTTATCGTAAACAGTAATGTCACTCGGGTGGCAGAAGGTTTTGTCTTTTGCGCTTCCGACGCGGAATTCTATTCTGTCATGCTTGACGGAATAATTTATGATAGAGTTTGTTTCGGGAACAACAAACCATAAATCCGCACCGTTGACCGCGGGCGAGCATGCAGGGCTTTCAAGGTATTCAACCTTATTTTCGGATATAATTTCTCCCGCGCTGCCGATAACCTTTAAAGTACCGTCCGGATACGAGACGGCTTTTGTGTTGCTTGTCAGGCTGACAACATCGCAGGTGACGAAGTTGCCGAGAATTCTTGCAACATCATAGGTTGTTTCTCCGAATTTGTAATTTATGTATGAAACAACGGGTATTCTGTCAAAAATATCAATTTCCTGATTGTAATAGTAAAAAGCGACCGCTTCGTTACCGTTCCGTAATGTTTCCTTGCAGGCATAGACAAAGCCGCGTTCAACCGGAAAGATATCAAGAAGGTCTGCGTTGAAAAGTTTCTGCACTTTTAATGCCTCCGGCAATAATTATAATAATGCCCCGCCAAGCCGTATGCAGCCGATTGTAACCTGCTCTTTAGCAGGTGGGTGCCTCCCGATGGGCTCTCGCTCCCTTCGTCCGCCGAAAGGCGGGAGGTCTGCAATCCTACACCGGAGATGGGCTCCCTATAATTACGTGTTGGGTTACATATTGACTGCAATTTATCGCACAAGGCAGGGTGATGAATTATTCGTCTGAATCTTCGAAATCAAACATCTCTGCAAGCCTTTCTTCAAAAGCACGGCCGATTTCTTCGAACTCGTCGTCGTCTTCAATGGGGCAGAGATATGTTTCGCCGTTTTCTTCCTGAACCTTGAGGATGATAAGCTCATTATCCTCTTCGGTTATTTTGTCAGGATTTTCGGGAAGGGGGAGAAGAGCAACATATTTGCCGCTGTCGGTTTCGATTCTGTCAAGCTCCTCGAAAACATGCTCTTTACCGTCTTCATCAACGATACTTACAATATCGGGGGTATATTCTTCCATGGTATTATACATCCTTTCGCTTCGTTTACCTTTTATATTTTAACCCGAAAACCGCCGTTAGTCAATAGAAAATCTTTTGATCTTAAGGAAATTATCTGTTTGTTACTTATCGACAAAAGTTATGAACTTTTTTGTAAAAAACTATTGACAAACACCAATATGTATGCTATATTTAAGTCGAGGAAAAGATACGGAGAAACAATTTTTCAAAGCATCCGAAGTTAAAGGGATTTAAAGAAGACAGTCAAAATCTTTAATGCAAATCCTTCGAAATTAACCTTCGTAAAAATCTTTGAATTTCTTCGTTCCCGAGAATCCTCTTGACCATATATTTCATCAGCCAAAGGTCAAAAAACTGTCAATGAAATTACAGAAAGGCGGCGATACCGATGTACCCTGCAGAGTCATCGCTCGCAGCCGCAAAAACCGAATCCTGATATAGCGGGTTACTGAAGGTTAATTCAGAAATTTCTTAACTGTAATAAACCTCTCAGACCGCAATTTTAACAGATTTAATGTTTATGATTCGGAAAGCGGCTGTGAGCGGAAATTACAATTTAATAGACAAATAACTGACCGTGTTGGATAACACGGTCTTTTTGTTTTGCAGGTTTACCGTTATTTATAAAATAATTATTGAAAAATTTATATTAAGATGTTATACTAAAGAGATATTGAAAGGAATGATAACCTGTGAGACGAAAGAAATGGGTTGTTGCGAGAAGCGACAAGGATTTTGCGGCGCAGATTGCTCAGGAGCTCAGCGTTGATCCTTTTGCTGCTCTTCTTGTAACATCCAGAGGTTTTGACAATATAGATGACATTGATGCGTTTTTTGATGCCGATGCGCCTTTATCGCTCGATCCCATGTCAATCAGAGATATGGATAAAGCGGCTGAACGTATCAACAGAGCCATAGATGATTTTGAGCTTATATGCGTTTTCGGCGACTATGATGCGGACGGTGTAACGGCAACGGCACTGCTTTATTCCTATCTTGAAGCGAGAGGTGCAAATGCTATCCGTTATATTCCCGACAGAATAGCAGAGGGATACGGCCTCAATGTCGGCGCTATTGAGGAGCTTGCCGACCGCGGAGTAAAGCTTATTGTTACGGTTGATAACGGCGTTTCCGCAATAGAGGAAGCAAAGAGAGCTAAAGAACTCGGCATATCTCTTATTGTTACCGACCACCATAAAGTGGGAGAGGTTCTTCCCGATGCCGAGGCTGTTGTTGATCCTCACAGAGAGGATTGCCCCAGCCCGTTCAAGGAGATGAGCGGAGTAGGCGTTGCTTTCAAGCTTGTATGTGCGCTTGAGGGCGGTGCCGATGATATGCTTATTGAAGAATACGGCGATCTTGTTGCTCTCGGAACAATCGGCGATGTTGTAACTCTTACGGGCGAAAACCGCATAATGGTTCGCCGCGGTCTCCGTCTTATAAATGATGACCCCAGACCTGGCATTGCCGCCCTTATGGATGCGGCAGGGGTAGGCGACAAGGTTTTCAGCGCTTCTTCAGCGGCATTTACCGTTTGTCCCAGAATCAATGCGGCAGGCAGAATGGGCTCGGCGCATAAAGCCCTTGACCTTCTTCTCTGCGACGACGAGGATTCCGCTTCTCTTTTGGCTGATGAAATCAATTCAATGAACTCTCTTCGCCAGAGAACCGAAACCGAAATGTTTGCGAGTGCGGCAGCGATGCTCGCAGAAAACCCCGACATGCTAAACGATAAGATTATTGTTGTCAGCGGAGAAGGCTGGCATCAGGGTGTTATCGGAATTGTTGCGGCAAGAATAACCGAAAGATTCGGCAGACCCTGCATAGTCATTTCCTGCGACGGTGAAACGGCAAAGGGTTCGTGCCGAAGCGTTGAGGGATTTTCAATTTACGATGCCATTGAAGCCGTTTCCGATTGTCTTGAGCATTTCGGCGGACACACGCTTGCGGCAGGCATCGGAATCCGTTCATCAAGAATACCCGAATTCAGAAAAAGAATAAACGAATATGCGGCAGATATCGAGATGCCGTTTGCTCTTCAGAAAATTGACTGCAGACTGCAGCCTTCATCGGTTAGCCTTGATCTGCTTTCATCGCTTTCTTTGCTTGAGCCCTTCGGCTCGGGAAACCATCAGCCCTGCTTCGGACTCTTCGGAGTTAAAATCGAAGACATTGCAGGTGTTTCCGAAGGTAAGCATGTGCGCATGACCGTTTCGAAAAACGGTGCAAGAACAGGTGTTGTTTATTTCGGAATGCCCGAAAAGAGATTCCCGTTTGACAGGGGAGATGTTGTTGACCTTGCCGTTAATCTTGACAGAAATGTTTATAACGGTGAAGCAAGGGTTTCCGTTATTGTAAGAGGAATAAGACCCTCCCTTACCGATGAAGAAAAGGTTCTCTCCTCAATCAGCCTTTATGAGAAATTTGCAAGAGGGGAAAAAATCAGCCCTGAGCAGGCGATGCTTATTCTGCCCGAAAGAGAGCTTGAGGTTGCTGTCTATAAGAGCATAAAATCAAAGCCTCTTGCTGATAATTACTGCGAGATGCTCTGTGTCCGTCTCGGAGATGACGGCTCAAGGCTTGCGTCAATAACGGCATCGGTTGAGATAATGCTTGAAATGGGCGTTCTCGCCGTTGACGAAAATAACAGAGTTCATGTTCCGCAGAATCCGCCAAAGGTCAATCTTGAGGATTCGCAGATTATGAAAAGAATTAAAAGCTTTATTTGATTTAGCAGGTGATTGCTTATATGACTGAATCCAAAGTTCCGACTATATATAATTCTCCCGAAGAATGCTTTGAAGCTCTTCTCGAAAGGATATCCAGATCCTATTCCGAGGAGGAAATTGAGAGCGTCAAAAAGGCGTATGCCATAGCTTCTCAGGCTCACGAGGGTCAAAAACGCCTTTCGGGCGAGCCTTACATCATGCATCCGCTGAATGTTGCGCTCATTCTTTCAAAGCTCGGCATGGATGACGCATCGGTTATTTCGGCCATTCTTCACGATACCGTTGAAGATACAACGCTGACTTATAACGATGTCAAGTCTGCTTTCGGTCAGACTGTTGCCGACCTTGTTGAAGGTGTAACAAAAATCGGCAAGGTTCCTCTTCAGACGAAGGAAGAGCAGCAGGTGGAAAATATCCGTAAGATGCTTCTTGCCATGTCAAGGGATATCAGGGTAATTATTATCAAGCTTGCCGACAGACTTCATAATATGCGCACTCTTATGTTCAAGCCCGAGCAGAGACGCAGGGAGATTGCGCTTGAAACGATTGAAATTTATGCGCCCATAGCTCACCGCCTCGGTATCAGACCAATAAAAGAAGAGCTTGAGGATCTTTCAATCAGTTATCTTGACCCCGTTGCTTATCATGAAATTGAAGAAAATCTTGAGGCACAGAGCCGTTCGAGAAACGAATATCTTGCAGATATAAAGACAAGGATTGAAGAGAGAATACAGTCGCTTGTTTCGGGTGCGCAGGTAAGCGGCAGAATCAAATCCGTTCACGGTATTTACCGCAAAATGTATATGCGCAACAAGAATTTTGACGAAATTTATGATATTTATGCCGTCAGAATAATTGTTGAATCCGTTATAGACTGCTATAACTGCCTCGGCGTTATCCACGATATGTTCAAGCCGATTCCAGGCAGATTCAAGGACTATATCTCCACTCCAAAGCCCAACATGTATCAGTCGCTCCATACAACAGTTCTCGGCAAGGAAGGTATCCCGTTTGAAGTTCAGATAAGAACATGGGATATGCACCATACTGCCGAATACGGTATCGCGGCGCACTGGAAATATAAGCTCGGCGTTAACGGCACTCAGAAATTTGAGGAGCGTCTTGCCTGGATAAGACAGCTTCTTGAGAGCCAGAGCGAGAGCGAAAATGTTGAAGATATTGTCACAACAATCAAAAGTGATCTTGTTCCCGAAGAAGTGTTTGTTTTCACCCCAAAGGGCGATGTTTTCAACCTTCCTATGGGAGCAACGGTTATAGACTTTGCTTATGCCATCCATTCCGCTGTCGGAAATAAGATGGTCGGCGCAAAGGTTGACGGAAGAATTGTTCCGCTTGATTATAATGTCAAAACGGGTGAAATTGTTGAGGTTTTAACCTCATCTGCCCAGGGCAAGGGCCCGAGCCGTGACTGGCTGAAGATAGTCAAAACAAGTCAGGCGAGAGCAAAAATCAGACAGTGGTATAAAAAGGAACGCAGGGAGGAAAACATTTCCGAAGGTAAGAACGAGGTCGAAAAAGAGTTCAGAAGAAACTTTATCAGACTTTCCGAGCCTGAGTTCAACGAATTCATCGCGAAAATTGCCGAGCGTCAGCATTGTAAAACGGTTGAAGATTTTTATGCGGCAATCGGCTACGGCGGTATTTCGCTTATGCGCATGATGCCGAAAATCAAGGAAGACTATGCAAAGCTCACAAAGACCGATGAACCCGTTATCAGCGTTGCTGCGGTAAAGAAGAAAACCAAGAGCAACGAGGGCGTCGTTGTTGAGGGCATAGATAACTGCCTTATCAAGTTTTCGAGATGCTGCAATCCTCTTCCCGGCGATGATATCATCGGCTTCATAACAAGAGGTCACGGCGTTTCGATTCATACCAGAAGCTGTTCAAACGTGCCCGATGACATCTCAAAATCGGGCGAGCCCGAAAGATGGATAACAGCTTATTGGGATTCAAATATCAAAGAAGATTTCAGATGTACGCTTCTTATTCATACGCTTAACCGTATCGGTCTGCTTGCCGATGTTTCCAGCCTGCTTGCAAATATGCATATTATGATTAACGATATCAGCACAAGAAACACCAAGGACGGCAGAGCGGATATTATTGTAACCGTTTCGGTTAACGGTGTTGAACATCTCAACGCTCTTGTTGCGAAGCTGTCAAAAATCAGCGGCGTTCTGAGCATTGAACGAAGCGGTATATAACGGAGAAATATTATGCGTGCAATAGTTCAGAGAGTAAAAAAATCATCTGTTTCCGTTGACGGTGAAATCAAAGGCAGTGTCGGCGCGGGCTATAATGTTCTTCTCGGCGTTATGGACGGCGATACGGATGCTCAGGCGCAGCTTCTTGCTTCCAAAATTGCAAAGCTCCGCGTCTTTGAGGATGAAAACGGAAAAATGAATAAAAGCGTTCTCGATATCGGCGGAGAAATACTTGTTGTTTCTCAGTTTACTCTTTGCGCCGATATAAAGAAGGGTAACAGACCCTCGTTTACCGATTCCGCACCGCCTGCAGAGGCGGACAGACTTTACCGTTATTTCTGCACCTGTCTGCTCGATAACGGAGTTTCAAAGGTGGAAACAGGAGTATTTGCGGCAGAGATGCTTGTTGAAATCAGCAATGACGGACCTGTTACGATAATCATGGATACAGATATCTGGAGCAAAAGAGGATAAACGATGAAGATAACAAAAATTGACCTCGGTCATGAAATATTTGCAAACTGCTATGTACTTGTTGACGAAAAATCAGGCGAATCTGCGATTGTTGACCCTGCATACTTCAATGATGAAATCGCGGAACTTTTCAAAGAAGCCGGGGCGGAAAATCCGAAATACATTCTGCTTACCCACGGCCATTTTGACCATATTTTCGGCGTTCACGGTCTGAAGCAGGCGAGCGGAGCCAAGGTTGTTATTCATAAGGACGATGCGGATTTTCTGATTGATCCCCAAAAGAGCCTTGCTGAGAATAATTTTCCCGAGCCGCAGCTTCCCGTTGAGGCAGATGTGATTGTCGGTGACGGCGACGGGATTTTTCTCGGAGATGAAAAAATAAGTGTTATAAGCACTCCCGGTCATACAATGGGAAGCGTATGTTATATCGTTGAAAGTGACCGCGTTATGATAAGCGGAGACACACTTTTCTGCATGACCGCAGGCAGAACCGACCTTTACGGCGGTAACGAAAAAATGATGATTGAGTCGCTGAAAAGGCTTATTGCCCTTGACGGCGATTACAGAGTTCTTCCCGGTCATAACCGTGAAACAACTCTTGAAAGAGAAAGAACACGCAATTGGTATATCAGAAGGATGGTAAAGTAAGTGATATTAAGAATTTTCGGGCATGATTTCCATTATGAATGCGAGAATCTTTGCAGGGTTTATTTCCCGAACGAAAAAATTAATATAGTTTATGACGAAAGCGGAGAGGATCAGAAAGAGGTTATAACCCGATGCGTTCCTCTTGACGGCGGAAATGCGATAGAGGTCACCGTTAATCTTGACGGCGCATCAAAAAATCTCCGCGCAGAGGTTTTTGCGCCTGAAAATGAGCTTCGCGATAAAAGCGAGCTTAAAACCGCTCAGCTTATTTTTGCGGCTTTGTCCGAGCTTACGGGGTATACTCCTCCGTGGGGCGTACTTACGGGAGTCAGACCTTCAAAGCTTATGCTCAGAGTTATTGCCGATATGGGTGAAGAAGCGGCAATGAATTACTTTCTCGGAAGCCTGTTTGTCAGCCCCGAAAAGGCACGGCTTGCCAAAACGGTTGCAAAAGCCGAAGAAGAAATAGTCAATCTTTCGCAGCGGAATTCGTTCAGCCTTTATGTTTCAATTCCGTTTTGTCCAACAAGATGCAGCTATTGCTCATTTGTTTCGCATTCGATTGCAAACTCGAACGCAAAAAAGCTGCTTCCCGATTATCTTGATAAGCTTGCAGAAGAAATAAGGCTTACGGGTTCAGTTGCATCTGAGCTTGGTCTGAAGCTTGAAAGCATATATTTCGGCGGCGGAACACCCGGAGTTCTTGAAGCTCCCCAGATGGACAGGCTTCTCAGTGAAATTGAGAATGTTTTTGACCTTTCGTCAATACGCGAATATACCGTTGAAGTGGGCAGACCCGATACCGTAACCCCTGAAAAGCTCAGGGTTCTCAAGCTTCACGATGTAGGCAGAATCAGCATCAATCCTCAGACCTTCAATCAGCGCACGCTGGAGCTTATCGGCAGGAATCACAGCGTTGAGCAGTCTCTGAAGGCATACAGGCTTGCGAAAACCTACGGCTTCAGGAGCATTAATATGGATCTGATTGCAGGCTTACCCGAAGAAACCCTCGAAGATTTTATAGCAAGTATTGACACTGCGATTGCACTTTCTCCTGAAAACATAACCGTTCATACTCTTGCGCTTAAACGATCATCGGAGCTTAACGCGTCGGGAGCAGGCGTTGCAGACGGAAATACAGCCAAGAAAATGCTCGAATATGCGTCGTCCGCCCTTTCCGGCAGGGGATATGCTCCGTACTATATGTACAGGCAGAGCAAATGTGTCGGCAATCTCGAAAATGTCGGTTGGTGTTTAAATGGCCATGAATGTCTTTATAATGTTTTCATGATGGAGGAATGCCATTCGGTTCTCGCTGTCGGTGCAGGCGCCGTAACAAAGCTGCGCGAGCCCGAGGGAACAAATATAGAGCGCATTTTCAATTATAAATATCCATACGAATATATATCGGGCTTTGATAAAATTACAGAACGCAAAAACGGAATAAAGAGCTTTTATTTGTCATACTAAATTTTATAGATTACGTTTAAAAGGTGATAAATATGAATTGCTCAGAAAAATATACATTCAGCCGTATCAATAATCTTGCTCTTTCTCCGCGTGAATTTGTATCGCAGTGCTCGCAGAGCTATATTGAAACTGTTGAAAAAACAGCGGAAAGGATTTATTCCGATCCCGATAAAAAAATAATCACTCTTGCCGGACCGAGTTCGTCGGGAAAAACAACAACGGCTTCGATTCTTTCAAAGGCGATTGAAGCTCTTGGTGCAAAGGCTTTTACTGTTTCGCTTGACGATTTTTATTATTCTCACAGCGAGAATAAATATCCCCTTGATGAAAACGGCGAGCCCGATTACGAAAGCGTTGAGGCGCTTGATCTTCAGCGTATTCACCGTTGCTTCGGAGAATTGACGGAAAAGGGCGAAAGCGAGTTTCCCGTTTTTGATTTCACCAAGGGAGAGAGAATCGACGGTGCAAGAAAGATTGTTCTCGGAGAAAATGATATAATTATCGTCGAGGGGCTTCATGCGCTCAATCCGATAATTACAGAAAACCTCAACAGAGAGAATATTTTTGAGATTTATGTCAGCGTTTCATCAAGAGTTCATGAGAATGACGGCAGTGTTCTGCTTTCAAAACGCGATCTGAGGCTTATCCGCAGAATGGTGCGTGATAATTCCTTCAGAGCAACTCCTCCCGAAAGAACCTTTGAAATCTGGCAGAGCGTTATGAGGGGAGAGGATAAATATCTTTTCCCGTTTGAAAAATATGCTGATGTGAAGCTCAATTCGTTTCATCCGTGTGAGCCGTGCGTGCTTTCGGCGCAGGCGTTACCTCTGCTGAAAACTGTCGGCGGAGAGTATGCTTCTGCGGCATCAGTGCTTTCAGAAAAATTGAAATTATTTAAAAAGATAGATAAATCGTTGCTGCCTGCTGACTCTCTTCTCAGAGAGTTTACGGGAGCGTAATTTCCGTGTAAAGGAGAGTGAGCCTTGTGGCTTCAGAAAAAAAACAATCGGTGCTTAACGGCGCAATGGTGCTTATGTTTGCGGTTCTGCTTGTTAAGGTTATCGGAGTTCTGTTCAAAATTCCGCTTACTGACCTTATCGGCAGTGTGGGCAGAGGATATTTCAGCTCCGCTTATGAGGTTTATACACCCATTTTTGCAATTTCAATGGCAGGTCTGCCTGTTGCAGTTTCGAGAATGGTTGCCGAAAACGTTGCGCTTGAACGCTACAGAGAGGCAAGGAACGTTTTCAGAGTTTCGCAGAGAATATTTCTTATCGTCGGAACTGTAGGAACGGCAATTCTTCTTGCTGCATCATATCCCTACACTCATTTTATTCCCGGCGTAAGCAGCAAAAGCCTTCCGGCTGTTCTTTGCGTTGCACCGTCAATATTCTTCTGTTGCTATATGTCGGCTTACAGAGGATATTATGAAGGTCTGCGCAACATGTCTCCGACAGCCGTTTCTCAGGTTATTGAGGCCCTCGGCAAGCTTGTTATAGGTCTGCTTCTTGCAAAGCTTGTTGTTTCAACGGGCATGAGTCAGTATGATGCAGGTATGCTCGCTTCGGGCAATGTCAGTGCTGAGGTCTTCGGAACAACCGTAACAAGCCTTACAGAAGCAAACAGCGTTATAACTCCTCTTGCCGCTGCGGGTGCTGTTCTGGGTGTAACCGTCGGCTCGGTTGCAAGCACTGCATTCCTGATGATTCATCACAAGCTCAAAGGCGACGGATTTACAAGAGTTCAGCTTGTCAATTCTCCCAGATCGGCAGAAGGCAGTGTTCTTGCAAAGAATATGATTAAGATAGCTGTTCCCATGGTTGTCAGTGCGCTTATCTTAAACATAACAAACCTTATTGACACAACAACTATTCAGGCAAGGCTTGCAACGGCTCTTGATACTGATTTCAATGCCGTTATTTCAATGCATGAAGCGGCAATAACCAAGGCGGTCAGTCTTTCAAGGCTTGACATTTCCAACAGAGAAGAAGTCGTAAAATATCTCTGGGGCTCATACGGCATGGCACTTGATTTCAGAAATCTTGTTCCCACAATAACCGTTCAGCTTGGTGTCAGCGCTCTTCCTGCTCTTGCTGCCGCATGGGCTGTAAAGGATAAGGCGAATGTACGCTCAACAATAGAAACAGTTATCCGAATCGGTATGCTTATCGCTTTGCCTGCAGGTATCGGTATGGCTTCTCTTGCAGAGCCTATTCTTACTGTTATCTACGGCAGGGGACAGAGCTCCGATGCGATTTCCGTTGTTGCACCTATCATGGTTTCCTACGGACTTGCAACCTTTATCATGGCTATTTCAACTCCTGTTACCAATATGCTCCAGGCAATCGGAAGAACAGATATTCCTGTTAAGTCTGTTGTTGTCGGTGCAATATGCAAGCTGACATGCAACTTCATCCTTGTCGGCAATCCCAAGTTCAATGTTTACGGTGCTGTTGCGGGAACAATACTTTTCTATGTGGTAATAGTTGCATGCAATCTTATTTCTCTTATCAGAATAGCAAAGGTTAAGATAAATTGGCTTTCTGTTTTTGTAAAGCCTCTGATCTGCGCTTCTCTTTGCGGTGTAACGGCATTCGCATCAAATGCACTCCTCAACAGAATCTTCCCTGCTGATACTTCTCAGAGCATTCTTAATATGGGAACGGTTTCGGTAGGAATCTCTGTTGTTCTTGCAGTTGTTGTTTATGCAATTTCGCTTCTTCTTATCAAAGGCATTGCACGCGAAGATGTAATTGTTTTGCCAAAAGGAGAAAAAATTGCAAAAACCCTTGAAAAATATGGACTTTTAGGTTAAAATAGATTTCAGTGATTTCCGGAGAAGAAAAAATGATTGATTTCAAGCATAAGGATTGCTATAATATTCATGATCTTGTTGATATAATGCTCCTGCTCAGAGCTCCCGGCGGATGTCCCTGGGATGCGGAGCAAACGCATGAGAGTATCAAAAAGAATCTGATTGAAGAAACCTATGAGGTTATCGAAGCAATCAATAAAAAAGATAACATTCTCCTTTGCGAAGAACTCGGCGATCTGCTCATGCAGGTTGTTTTCCACGCTCAGATGGAAGCCGAAAAAGGTGCATTTGATTTCAACGATGTTGCAGACGGCGTTTGCAAAAAGCTTGTTGAGCGTCATCCTCATGTTTTCGGCGAAGTAACGGTGAGCGGTGTTGACGATGTTCTTACCAACTGGGATGCTATCAAGAAGAAAACAAAAGGACAAAAAACCGCAACGGATTCCATGATTTCCGTTCCCCGCGAGCTTCCCGCTCTCATGCGTGCGGCAAAGCTTCAGAAAAAGGCTGCGGATATCGGATTCGATTGGGATGATGTCGGCGGAGCGCTTGATAAGCTTGAGGAAGAGATAGCAGAGCTTCGTGCCGCAATAAAGAACAATGATTCCGCCAATGCCGATGAAGAGCTCGGAGATATTCTGTTCTCTGCGGTGAATGTTTCGCGTTTCATTAAGGTTGATGCCGAAGAATCGCTGACAAATGCCAGCGATAAATTCCTTGCAAGATTTACTCAGGTTGAAAAGCTTGCGAATGAACGCGGAATAAATATGAATGAAGCATCTCTTGAAGAGCTTGATGCTCTGTGGGATGAGGTCAAGGCAAAATCAAAGAACAGTTGAATATGAATACCTCGGTATTTATAAATAGAAATCAAAAGATTGGAGTACAAGAAAATGAATAAGACAGAACTCGTAAACGCAATTGCTAAGAACGAAGGCATCGAAAAGAAGTGCGCTGAAAAGGCAGTTAACGCTGTTGTAGCAGCTATCACAGACGCTCTTGCAGCAGGTGAAAAGGTTCAGCTCATCGGCTTCGGTACATTTGAAGTTCGTGAACGCGCTGAAAAGACAGCTCGCAACCCCAGAACAGGCGAAGCTATCACAGTTGCAGCAACAAAGGTTCCCGCTTTCAAGGCAGGCGCTGCTCTTAAGGATAAGGTTGCAAAATAATCATATCTGATTTTTTGAAGGCTGCCTTTGCGGGCAGCCTTTTTGCAATTCAAACGAGGTGTATAAATGAGACTCGATAAATATCTTAAAGTTTCAAGAATAATCAAAAGAAGAACGGTTGCAAACGAGGCATGCGATGCAAAGCATGTTACCGTCAACGGCAAGGTTGCCAGAGCATCCTATGATGTCAAGGTAGGGGATATAATAGAAATAACCTTCGGCAGCAATACGAGCCGTTTTGAAGTGCTCAATGTTTCGGAGCATGCAACAAAAGAATCGGCGGCGCTGATGTTCAGACCGCTTTAAAAAGAATATTAAAGCCTCCCCGGGCATATCATTAACTGACAGATAAAACTCGGGGAGGTTTTTTTATGGCAGAAGAAAAGAAGATGAACGCAATGCCGCACAATCTTGTGCTGGAGGACAGACGGCTGCTGACGGTTTCGGGCGTATCCGATGTGGACAGCTTTGACGAGGAAACGGTTGTTGTTTTTACCGACCTTGGCGAGCTGACGGTGAGGGGTTCGGATTTACATATCAACAGGCTCAGCGTAGAGGTTGGCGAGCTGACGGTTGAGGGCAATATTTCCGCGCTTATTTATTCTCAGGATAATGCACCGAAGGGTGGATTTTTCAGCAAGGTGTTCAGATAAATGGAATATATTCAGGGCTTGCCGACGCAAACGAGTCTGTTTTTATATTCGCTCGGCTTCGGATTTCTTCTCGGAATTCTTTACGATTTATTCAGAACGCTGAGAATGATAATCAGCAACGCAAGAGTATTTGTTTTTGCTGTGGACATATTATATTTTCTTGCTTGCGGAGTTCTGAGCTTTTTCTTTCTTCTTGTTACCGATGAGGGCAAGCTCAGGCTGTATACCGTTCTCGGTGAAACTCTTGGCTGGATGATATATTATTTCTCTTTCGGTGCGATAGCTATGAAACTCAGTTCGGCTGCGGTAAAGGGAATAAAGCGCTTTTTCGGATTTATTTTTAAACCGATAATATTCCTATTTAGAAAAATAATGCGTTTAATAAAGAAATCCTCTGTATTTTTTAAAAAAAGAATTAGAAAAACCAATAAAAAATCAAAATTTATCTTGCAAAAGCAGAAGTCTATAGTGTATAATCTTTATAGTTATTTCTATAATTATAATCATTTAAAAGATAAAGGAAAATGATATGGCTGCAGCTAAAGTAAAACAGAAAAAAAGAAGCATCATACTTGCCGTTCTTTTATGTGCGCTGGTGTGCTATTTTGTTGCAACCCTGATAAGCATTCAGTCAAAGGTAAGAGCTCAGCAGAATATTAACGATGAGCTTTCCCGCAGTTATCAGCAGCAGCTTGATGCCAACGCAGAGCTTGAGGACAGAATCGCTAACGGCGAAGAATCCGAAAATATCGAGCGTATCGCAAGAGAGCAGTATGGTTATGCTGATCCCGATGAAAGAGTATACTACGATTCAACAGACTGATAAAGTTGATTCGCAATATAGATTTTTATAAATGGAAGGATTTCTTATTGTATGCAAATTGAAGAAGGCGTAATTGTAAGCGGCAAAGTAACAGGCTTAACGGATTTCGGAGCTTTTGTTGAGCTTGAAGGCGGTAAAACCGGAATGGTTCACATTTCCGAGGTTGCTCCCAACTATGTTAAGGATATCAGAGAACATCTTACTGTAGGTCAGGAGATCAAGGCGAAGGTTATTTCTGTTTCTGCAGAGGGAAAGATTTCTCTTTCTATCAGAAAGCTTAACGATCAGCCCAGAGAAAAGGAGCAGCGTCAGCCTCAGCAGCAGCGTATTCAGCGCCCCAGACAGGAAAGACGTTCCGCGCCCAATGTCTGGAACGGACAGAAATCTGATGCTCCCGCTAATGGTGAAAAGCCGTCTTTTGAAGATATGATGGCACGCTTCAAAAAGCAGAGCGATGAAAAAATGACGGATTTAAAAAGAGCCGATTCCAAGAGAGGCAGCATGGGCTATTCGAGAAGAGGCTCAAAGCAGTAAGCCGATCATAATTTTGATTCAAAGGGGGCTTATGCCCCCTGTTTTTTTGCAGGAGGCATTCCGATGCGTGAAGTTAATGTTTATGAGGTTGAGCAGGCGGTCAGGGATTTGTGCATCAGCGCGAATAAGATTTTGCCCGCAGACCTTGAAAAAAGAATACGCGAATGCGCTGAGTGCGAAACCTGCGAGCTTCCGAAGAGCATTATGAGAACGCTTGGAGAGAATATGGATGCGGCAAGAGCGCTCGGTATACCCGTTTGTCAGGATACAGGTATGGCTGTTGTTTTTGCTGAAGTAGGACAAGATGTTCATTTTATCGGCGGAAGCTTTGAAGAAGCGGTCAACAAGGGCGTTTCAAGGGGCTATACTGAGGGCTATCTGAGATGCTCGGTTGTGGCAGACCCTCTGCGCCGCGTGAATACAGGGGATAACACGCCTGCTGTTATTCATACGAGAATTGTTGACGGCGAGAAAGTTAAAATCACTGTTGCGCCCAAAGGCTTCGGCAGCGAAAATATGAGCTGCCTGAAAATGCTGACTCCTGCGGCAACGCGAGATGATATAATTGATTTTGTTGTTGATGCAGTTAAAAAGGCGGGCAGCAACCCGTGTCCTCCGATGGTTCTCGGTGTAGGAATCGGCGGCACGTTTGAGCAGTGCGCGTTGCTTGCCAAAACCGCTCTTTGCAGAAGTATCAGCGAAAAAAACGCTGATGAATTCTATGCATCAATGGAAGAAGAAATTTTAGATAAAGTTAATATGCTTGATATCGGACCTCAGGGCTTCGGAGGAAAAACAACTGCTCTTTCAGTTGCGATTGAAGCCCGTCCGACTCATATTGCCGGCTTGCCCGTAGCCGTCAATGTGGGCTGTCATGTAACAAGGCATGAGTCAGCGGTTATCTGATAAAAGCGCGTCTTACCTTTTGCAGGTTAATATGTCCTGAATTTTGTCTTAATAAATACGGATTTGTGAATTTTTTATAACTTTTATTAAAAAATCTCAAAAAACTCTTTATTTTTTTGTACATATATGCTACAATTTTATTGAGGTTAAGGACCTCAATGCTAAATAAAGGGGATGACTGTATGAAAATCACAATTACGGGGCGCAAATGCTCACCCAGAGACTCTTTCAAGGAACATGCCGAGAAAAAACTTGCCAAAATCGAGAAATTTTTCGGACCTGATTTAGAGGCTAAGGTAACAGTAACTGTTGAGAAGTCATCACAAACCGTTGAAATCACCGTCAATAATAACGGAATGATATTCAGGTCTCAGGAAAGAGCTGAAAACATGAACGAAGCTCTTGACAAATGTGTTGACACCCTTATCAGACAGATCAGAAAGAACAAAACACGCATTGAAAAGAAACTCCGCGCAGGCAACTTTGATGCCTTTGCAGACGAGGCAGAGGCAGTTTCCGAAGAAGTTGAGTATGAGCTTGTGAGAAACAAAACCGTCTCGCTCAAGCCTCAGTCGGATGAAGAAGCAATTCTTCAGATGAATCTTGTCGGTCATCAGTTCTATGTTTTTCTCAATGAAGCAAGCGGAGAAGTCAATGTTGTTTACAGACGCAACGATGCAGGCTACGGTCTCATTACCCCTGAGATTGAATAATCTGCCTGCAGGCTTATAAAAAGACCATAATTCGGGCGGGAATCGTTTGGTTCCCGCCTTTAGTGTGAATATACTTTATTTAGCAGGAGATAATTAATGAAAATCAATTTTGTAATTCCCTGCCTTCTCGGCATGGAATCGCTTATTGCGAACGAACTGAAGGAGCTTGAGGCTGAAAACGTTGTCAGCGAAAACGGCAGAGTTCTTTTCAGCGGAGATGAGAATATTCTTGCAAGAGTCAATATCTGCTCAAGGTTTTCCGAAAGAGTCCAGATTCTTGTCGGATCATTTGAGGCGAGAAGCTTTGAAGAACTTTTTCAGGGAACAAAGGCACTCCCGTGGGAAGAGTGGATCGGCTCGCTCGATGCATTTCCAGTTAAGGGATATTCGATAAATTCAACGCTTTTCAGCACGCGCGACTGTCAGGCAATTATTAAAAAAGCCGTTGTGGAAAGACTTAAATCAAAATATTCAATTCAGTGGTTTGAAGAAACAGGCCCCGTTCATCAGATTCAGTTTTCAATAATGAAGGATAAGGTTTCGCTTCTTATTGACACCTCGGGTATGGGTCTTCATAAAAGAGGCTACCGTCTCGATGCAAACGATGCTCCGATCAAGGAAACCCTTGCGGCAGCCCTTTGCTCGCTTTCGCACCTCAGACCGTATCACAAGCTTTATGACCCGATGTGCGGTTCGGGAACGATTCTTATTGAGGGCGCAATGATGGCGGCAAACAAAGCTCCCGGACTTAACAGAAGCTTCTCTGCCGAGCGTTTCGGTGTTATTCCGAGAAATGTATGGGACGAAGAAAGAGAACGCGCCAGGAGCCTCGAAAGACCCTGCGATGATTTTGAGGGCTTCGGTTCGGATATTGACCCCAAGGCAATCGAAATTGCAAAAATCAATGCTCACAGAGCAGGTGTCGGAGACAAGCTCAGCTTCAGTCTTTGCGATGTTGCAAAGTTCAGACCTCTGACCGAAAAAGGAACGCTTATCTGCAATCCGCCCTATGGCGAAAGGCTTCTTGAGCTTTCTGAATGCGAAAAAATATATGCTGCAATGGGCAAGGCTTTTGAAAGAAAGCACGGATGGTCTTACAGTATCATCAGCCCCGATGAGGAGTTTGAAAAAGCGTTCGGAAGAAAAGCGGATAAACGCAGAAAGCTTTATAACGGTATGATCAAATGTCAGCTTTATATGTATTTTAAATAATCAGGAAAGGGCAGATATAAAATGAAACACATTTTTATTATCAATCCTGCAGCAGGTCAGGGAAAATCTCTTGATTTCATCAGACCTAAAATTGAAGAGGTTTGCCAGAAATATAATCTTAACTGTGAGATTTATATTACCAAATCACAGGGCGACGGAATTGAGTTCGTCAGAGAAAAGGCACAAAGCGGCGAGGAAATTCGTTTTTATGCATGCGGCGGTGACGGCACCCTTTATGAGGTTGTAAACGGCGCATTCGGCTATAAGAATGTTCAGGTTGCCGTTGTACCTCTCGGTTCGGGCAATGACTTCATCCGTCTTTTCGGAAGTAAAGAAGATTTTCTTGTTCTTGAAGATCAGATAAACGGCGTTCCTGTTGAATTTGATGTTATCAAGTGCGGCGACGAAATTGCAATCAACCAGTGCTCAATGGGTATGGATGCAGAGGTTTGCGCTATGCAGGGCAAAATCAAAAAGCTTCCTTTTGTAACGGGCGAGGGTGCATATTATATCGGCTGCCTTTATGCAATTATCAAAAAGTTCAAGAACAGATTTACCTATACAATTGATGACGGCGAACCCGTAACCGACGATGTTCTTTTCTGCTTTGCAGGCAATTCCCGTTGGTACGGCGGCGGCTTCAAGGCTGCGCCTCTTGCACTTCCCGAAGACGGACTTCTTGATTTTGTTCTCGTTCAGAGTGCATTCTCCCGTCTCAAGCTTGTTTCGCTTCTTAATATTTACAAGAGAGGCGAGCACCTTGACTGGAAGGAAACAACCTTCAGGAGAGGTAAGAAAATCGTTATTCACAGCGATAAGCCCGCCGCAGTTAATGTTGACGGCGAATGCAAGTTCGTAACCGATACTTCTTTTGAAATTGTTGAGAAGGGTATAACCTATGTTGTGCCTGCTAACTCTGAATTCCTTAAGGAACGCGAAAAGCGTCTTGCCAAGGAGAATAAATAAAATTACAGCGCGGTTAAAAGGTGTCCGTTCCGGATATCTTTCTTAACTGCGCTCTTTTTGAGGTTATTATGAAAGATTCAAACACAATCAGATTCAACAGCGTCGGTAAGCTGAGGGTAATGCAGGTCAGCGACCCTCAGGATATGAAGTATGTCCGCAAGGCGATGGTCAATATGCTTGACAATGCCTATGACGCGCTTCGACCCGACCTTGTTCTTTTTACGGGAGATAATATTCTCGGCAACCATCTTCTCGATGCCAGGATAGGGGATAAGCAGATTGCAGGCGGCAAATCCGCAACATATGAGATAATGCGCGATTCGATACGCAATATTGTTGCGCCGCTTGAAAAACGCAAAATTCCTTTTGCAATGATATTCGGCAATCATGATGACAGAAATGATGTCACAAAGCAGGAGCAGGCAGATATCTACCGCAGCTTTTCGGGCTGCCTTCCCATGAACATGAGCGCAAACGGACTTGACTGCGACACTTATAATATCACTGTTCTGCCGAGCGAGGGCGATAAACCTCTTTTCAATATCTGGATGCTTGACAGTGCATGGTATGACAGAAAAGAGGATGTCTGCCATGAAAAAATCAAGCCTGAAACCGTAGAATGGTATAAAAAAACATCAGCCTTGTTAAAAGAGCAGAACGGAGGAGACCCTCTGCCTTCGCTGATGTTCATGCATATTCCTCTTCCTGAAATAGAAAATCTTATTGAACCTTGTATGCCTGATGAGGCAGGGGCAATCAAAACGCATAAAAAGGGTTGGTGCCGCCTGAAGCCTGATATAACAAGAGGCTCAATGGGAGAATACCCCTCTGTTCTTGAAGACGGAGCGGGTCTTTTTGAGGCGGTTCTCGAGTGCGGAGATGTAAAGGGAATTGTATCGGGTCACGACCATACAAACTGCTTTGAGGGCAAATATATGGGTGTTGATTTCATTCAAACCTCATGCGCTTCGTTCCGCTGTTACGGAGACGAAAACAGAGGTGTGCGTGTTTTCGAATTTGATGAAAGAGATCCCTCTGAATATATAACATATTTCTTTAACTATGCCGATTTGTGCGGCAGAGGTGCCGCTGCAAAGCTTCGCTATATGATTGATGCCGATGGCTATATTCAGCAAAAAACCTCGTTCATTACCGAAGCGGCATCATCTGTTTTGTCGGCGGCAGGTGCATTTTTTAAAATGAAAAAAGATAATCAGTAAATAAGGCGGTGCTTAATATGATTGGACTTGTTGATATCGGCGGCGGCATGCGCGGCGTTTACACAAGCGGAATATACGATTATCTGCTTGATAACGATGTTAAAATTGATTACTGCATCGGCGTTTCGTCAGGCAGCGGAAATCTTATAACTTTTGTTGCCCGTCAAAGAGGAAGAGGCGGCAAGTTTTATACCGACTACGCGTTTGATAAGGATTATATGGGTGTGCGTTCCGTTCTCAAAACAGGAAACCTGATTAATCTGAATTATATTTATTCTGAGGTTACAAACAGCACAGGCAAGGATCCTTTGGATTATGAGGCATTCATGAATAACGAATGCAGGTTCACCTGCGTTGCAACCGAGGCTAAAACCGCCCAGCCCCGTTATTTTACAAAAGAGGATTTTAAAAAGGATGACTATACGGCGCTGAAGGCGACATGTGCGCTTCCCGTTGCTTGCCGTCCCGTAAAAATCGGGGATAAAAAGTATTTTGACGGAGGAGTATCCGATCCTATTCCTATTAAAAAAGCTTTTGCAGACGGCTGTGATAAGGTTATAGTTTGCATAACTAAACCGAGACACGAACGCAAAACAAAAATTAATTGGCTTGCCAATATTCTTGTTGCCAACCACCGCAAGGTTCTTGATAACATTCTGATTATGCATAATATGTATAATAACGGAATTGAAGAGCTTCTTGAGCTTGAAAGGCAGGGCAAGGTTCTTGTTGTTGACCCTGCGGAATGCTTCGGCATTGACACTATCAAGAGGGATAAAGACGGCATGAAACGCCTTTATGAACTGGGCTATTCAGACGGCAAAAAGATTGAAGAATTTGTCAATGCGGCAAGAGCAGAAAAATAATAAAAAAACGGTACACTATCACGCGATAATGTACCGTTATTTTTATGCTGTTGTTCTGCCTGCGATTTTGCCTATAACTGAGAAAACCGCAAAAATAACAATATCCGTCACAACAATCGTTGAGCCGACGGGTGTTCCGAAAACGATTGCGGTTAAAAGACCGATAAGAGTGCAGCAAACAGAGATAACCGCCGCGCCGATAATGACCGAGAAAAAGCTTTTGAAAACTCTCATTGCCGTCAGGGCAGGGAAGATAATCAGCGCCGAAACCAGAAGCGCACCTACAAGGTTCATTGCAAGAACAATAACAACCGCGGTTACAACCGCGATGAGGTTGTTATAAAGCTTTGTGCTTGTTCCTGTTGCCGAAGCAAAGCTTTCGTCGAATGTTACGGCGAAAATCTTGTGATAGAAAAGAACAAAAACAAGAATAACCGTTATTGCAAGGGTGATGCACAGAATGATATCGCTTTCGGTAAGGGTAAGAATTGATGTTGACCCGAAAAGCGTTGTGCAAACATCGCCGCTGATGTTGGTTGAAACCGTGAAAACATTCATCAGAAGGTAACCGAGAGCGAGTGCACCAACGGATATCATCGCTATGGCGGCGTCTCCCTTGATTTTGCCGTTTGAGTTAACTCCGAGAAGAATAACTGCCGCAATTACTGTGACGGGCAAAGTTACCGCCATGGGAGCGAGACTGCATACTGCGGCAACCGACATTGCGCCGAAAGCAACATGAGATAATCCGTCACCAATCATTGAATATCTTTTCAGAACAAGGGTTACTCCGAGCAGCGATGCGCAGAGAGAAATCAGAAGACCTGCAATAAGTGCATACTGAACAAAGGTGAAGCTCAGATAATGTGAAAGAGTCTGAATCATTCTGTTTCACCTCCCGATACGGTGAATAAGCGCGAAATATCGCTTTCAAGGTAATCGGATTTCTTGCCGAAGAAAAGGGGAGTGTGTCCGATGTGGAGAATATGTGAGGCGTATTCAACGGCTGCCTGCATATCGTGCGAAACCATGATAACCGTTATGCCGTTGCTGTTGATTTCTTTGATCAGCGAATAAAGATTCTGCGTAACAATCGGATCAAGACCTGCGACGGGTTCATCAAGAATCAGAAGCTTTTTTGTTGCGCAAAGGGCTCTCGCGAGAAGAACTCTCTGCTGCTGACCGCCTGAAAGCTCTCTGTAGCATTTATCGGAAAGCTCCGATATGCCGAGCTTTTCCATGCTTTCAGCCGCTTTTTTCTTTTGCGCAGATGAATAAAAAGGTCTTATTCCGCATCCGTTCAGACATCCCGAAAGAACAATCTCTCTGACCGATGCAGGGAAATCCTTCTGAACAACCGTTTGCTGAGGCAGATAACCGATTTCTTTACGGTCAAGGCTTTTGTCAAAGCTTATCTTGCCTGAAACAACGCTTTTCTGACCGAGCAAAGCTTTCATCAGTGTGCTTTTTCCCGAGCCGTTTTCGCCGATAATGCAGAGATAATCGCCTTCGTTTACTTCAAAATTCAGCCCCGTAACGATTGGCTTGCCTTCGTAGCCGAGTGAAACATTGCTGCATTCAATTAAAGCCATCAGTTCAGAGCCTCCTTAAAAATTTTCAGATTATTTGTCATTATACCGAGGTAATTTGCGCCGTTTTCAATATCTGCCGATGAGACCGTCTGGCAGGAATCAACTGTCAGTGCAGCTGCACCCGTTGCTTCGCAAACCGTGCGTGCTGTTTTGCCGTCAGAGCCTTCAAGAATAAGAATATATTTCAGATTGTGATCCTTTGTTTCTTCAATAAGTCGGGTAAATGTTTCTGCGGTAACTTCCGATTCGGATGAGCAGCCCGTAAACGCGGCGATGTGAGAAATGCCGTAGTCGTGAGTGAGATAACCGAAAGGAAACCGATCTGCAAAAAGAAGAATGTTTCTTTCGGATTCGGAGAATACCTGCTGATATTCTTTTTCAAGAGATTCGAGCTTATTAATATATTGTGCTGCGTTTGAACTGTATTTTTCTGCGTTTTCGGGATCAAGCTTACAGATTTCCCCGCAGAGACCTTTTATGATTTTTATTGAGTTCCTGAGCGAGAGCCACACATGCTCATCCGCTTCTTCGGGGCTGTGGTCATGGTCGTGCTGTGAGTGATCGTGTATATGATCGCTGCCGTGTTCAAGGCTTTCAATATCCTCAAGAGAAAGCGTTTCAATATAGTCCATTATTGCAACTGTTTTCAGTTCAGGGTTTTCTGTTGCATTAACAGCTCTTTCTACCCATGCATCCGAAGCACCGCCGATATAAACAAACATGCTTGCCGTACGGATTTCAACAATATCCTTTGCGGTGGGTTCAAACCCGTGGAGATCTGAGCCGTTGTTTATCAGAAGAGAAACATTTTCGTCGTTTCCGAGAATATTGCGGACAAAATCGTATTGCGGAAAAGTTGTGCAGACAATTTTCAGCTTTTCTTCAGTAGTTATCCGATTCTGACACGAACACAGTGAAGTTAACAGAATTAAAGCGGCAAAAATAACCGCTGATATTTTTTTCATTTTTTCCTCCGTACGGTTTATTCCTTGCAAGAGCCGCATTTTCCGAGCAGAACGGTGTGGCTGTCAATTTCAAAGCTTGTTTTGCTTTTGATGTTATTCTGAATAACAGAAGAAATGTTGCTGTCAAGATGATAAACCTTGCCGCAATCAGTGCATTTCATGTGCAGGTGATTTTCACATTTTTCATCGGAAATGAATTGATAAACAAAGCTCCTGCTGTTTCCCTTGACCGTTCTGTGAACAAGGTTTTCCTCAACAAGCTTTGTCATAAGGCGGTAAACGGTGCTCTGGCTTATCGGATCACCGCTCATATTTTCAATTATTTCCTCTATAGTGAAAGCCTTTTCTGAATTTTCTCTGAGAAAACTCAGAAGGCTTTGACGCTGATGGGTATGATATGTTTTCATTATCACATTCCTCCGAATTTGAGAATAACTCTTAAATTATTATACACACTTTGGCGTTAAAGTCAATATATCGGCTTGACATTATTTAAATATTGTTTTAAAATTATATAGCTAATTATAACTGATAAACAAATCAGGAGGTCAATCATGAAAAAACGCATTTTATCCATCGTACTCGCTCTCTGCATGGTATTTTCGGTGAGCGCAATCGCTTTTGCGGAAGAAACACCCGTTCTTAAGTTTGATGAAAACGGCGAATTCAAGGTTCTTCATGTTTGTGACTGTCAGGACGGTTATCCCGCAGACCAGAGAATGTTTGATTATCTTGATACCGTTCTTAAGCAGTATCAGCCCGATATTGTTGTTCTCGGCGGCGATAACACCGTTGGCGAAGAAGCAACAAAAGAGCTTGCTGTTGCAGAACTTGTCAAGCCTTTTGTAGATAACAAGGTTTATTTCACTCTTGTTTTCGGTAATCACGATTATCAGCAGGGTTACACAAACGATGAGCTTTTTGAGATGTATAAGAAATACGGCGGAGAATACTGCCTTGCTTATGATGCTGTTCCAGAGCTTCACGGAACTGCAACTCATAATCTTCCCGTTTATTCTTCAGACGGAAGCAAAATCAAGTTCAACCTCTGGATGTTCGATTCAGGTGCCTATGTTCACGATGAAAACGGTAATGAAATCGGTTATGACTGCGTAACAGAGGATCAGATCAAGTGGTATAAAGAAACAAGCAACGCTCTTGCTGAGCAGGCAGGCGGAAAGGTTCCCTCTCTTGCTTTCCAGCATATTATTGTAGGCGATGTTTATGATGCTCTCTTTGCTGAAAGCCCCATTGCTCTCGGTGAAATCACAAGGGAGTTCAATGGCAAGATTTATTCATTCTTCCCCAAGCTTCATAACTTCAGCGGTTTCCTTATTGAATATCCTTGTCCCGGCGTTTATAACTTCGGTCAGTTTGATGCAATGGTTGATCAGGGTGATGTTCTCGGCGTTTTCTCGGGTCATGATCACGTAAACGATTTTGAAACAGAAATTGACGGTGTCAAGATTATCAATACTCCCAGCGCATCTGCACAGTCATATTCAAGCCCCGTCAATAACGGAGCACGTCTTATCACTATTAAAGAAAATGATACATGGAACTTCACAAGCGATGTTATCACATATAGTGAGCTTGTAATCGAAAATGAAGATTTCGCTTCAAAAATCGGTGCAAGCAAGGCAGAGGCAGCTTTTATCGTATTCCTTGGAGATTTAGCTCTTGCGGTTACCAAGATTGCCGCTGTTTTCTCAAGAATTATTTTCAGATAAAAATTAACCCCCGATTCATGAATCGGGGGTTTTGTTATTATGTTATGCAGCGTTATTTTCTGCTTTCAGTTCTGCAAATTTCTGGTTGATTTCTCTCTGGTGAACCCAGAAAACAACCTCAAGCTCGGCAAGACCGCCGAGAATGTGCCAGAGTGAATGTCCGTGGAAGTTTCCAAGAAGAATGCCGTTGATTTCGTTATCGCCCCAGAGTGAGGTGATAACAACTGCAATAAGAAGCGTTGAAACGAGAAGAATGATAAGCTGTTTTTCGTTCTTTTCCATATGCTTGAAGTTTGAGCCAAAGAGATAGAAAAGAGGTACAGCTGTCAGGAAGCAACCGAATTCTGCAAGCGAAAGACCGCCTGTTTTGCCGTCCATGGGAGCTCCGCCGCCTCCGATGTAAAGAGGACGGTTGTGAATAACGAAAACCTCGTAGGTGAGAACAGCAATAACGACAAGCATAATTGCGGTAACAACACCGATGAATGCGGTTTTCTTTTTGTTTTTGCCGGGATGGAATTCCATTGCGGCGCAACATGCTCCCCACCATACGGTGTATTCGGTGAGTGACATATCAACATAGCTTGCGAGAAGCTTGGTTGTCATTTTGAACGGTTCAAATTCGCCGTAGTTTGCAGTGTGCATGCCTACCGAGGTAACTGACATTACGGTGTAGAGTGCAAGGAATATGTACCAATACCACTTCTTATTTTTTGTTATAAGAAGAATGATAATTCCGATAATGCCTGCGAGGGTGTAAACCCAGTTTGTCTGTACGGCGGAATACTGAGCACAGTATTCTGCAAGAGTCATGTTGGCATCAACCCAGATGTCTTTAAAGGCAACCCAGTCGATGAAGTTGATTTGCATAGGATTTCCTCCTTATATTGAATTGACGCCACACATTTTAACAAATATTTAACAAAAAATCAACAATAAATAAGAAAAAAGTCGGAATGATTTCTCATTCCGACTTAATTATTTAAAATGTTTCAACTTTAAATGTGTAGGTTGCGCCGTTTTCAAGCTTGATTGAATCAACGCCTGTCTGAGCCTGCTCGCCGTTAACATAAATCATCCAGCAGAAGCCTGAGGTTTCATAAATGTGTTCTTCGCCGAAAACAGATTCAACCATAAGTCCGTAAGGTCCCTCTTCGCCGTCGATAACTCCGATTGAATAGAGTGAATCGCCGAGTGTTTCGGATTTTGTATATACTCCGTATTTGACTGTGTTTCCGTTGCGGCTGATGATTTCAAGGTAATATGCAAAGTTATAATCATCTTTGTTGCCGAGAGTGCTGACTCCTGATTCAAGTGTGAAAGCTTCGGCAGGAGCAACAGTTTCCGAAGGCGCGGGAGCTTCGGCGGGAGCCGTGGTTTGAGCGTTATCGGGTTTTGCACCGCATGCGGCAAAAGTGAAGATAATTGAAATCGCTGCAATTAAAGCTATAATTTTTTTCATGTTAACTGTTTCCTTTCGGTTTGAATTCGGGCAGACGGTGTTTCTTCGAATAGCTGCTGAAAGATTTAGTGAAGAGCTCGCCGCCCTCGTTTTTATAGTTGTTAAGATATTCATGGGCATCAAAAACAGAATCGTGAATTCTGAGAATACATACCGCAATGTTTGAGCAGTGATCGCTGACTCTTTCAAAGTTTGTCAGCAGGTCAGAGAGAATGAAGCCAAGCTCAATTGTGCAGCTGCCGCCCGTAAGCCTTGAAATATGACGGCTTTTGATTTCGTCAATCATGTCGTCAATAACCTGTTCAAGAGGTTCAACTTCAATAGCAAGAGAGCTGTTGTTGAAGCAGAATGCATCTGCGGTAAGCCCTGTGATTTCCGAGATTGCGTTTGCCGCAACCTTAAGCTCTGCTTTTGCCTGAGATGAAAAAGAGATTTCCTTGGTGTGTATTTCCTGCGCCGCGTTTACAATGTTCAGCGCATGGTCGCCGATGCGCTCAAAATCGCCGATGGTGTGAAGCAGGATTGAAACCGTGTTGCTGTCGTCATCTGAAAGCTGATTGCCCGAAAGCTTAACAAGGAATGTACCGAGCTTATCTTCATAGTCATCAAGCTTTTGCTCATCCTCAACCAGCTTCTCGGCTGTCTTTGAATTGTAATTTTCAATAAGTGAAACCGAGGTCAGAAGCATATCGGCAGAAAGACGCGCCATTTTTGCTGTGAACTCGCGGCATTGTGAAACCGCAAGGGCAGGAGTTGCTAGAAGTCTTTCATCGAGGAAAACGCCTTTTCCTTTTTCAGCTTTATCTTTAACGGTTTTAACCGCAAGCTTTTCAAGCTGTTTTGAAAACGGGAAAAGAAGAATGGTTGTTAAAATGTTGAAAACCGAATGAACAAGAGCTATTCCTGCAGGGGTAATCGCTTCTTCGGCGAATGCAAAATTAAGAATTGCATCAAGAATAAGAAACAAAGAAAGCCAGGCAGCGGTACCGATAATATTAAAATAAACATGAACCGCCGAAACGCGTTTTGCGTGTTTGCTGACTCCGATGCTCGAAATAAGAGCAGTAATGCATGTTCCGATGTTCTGACCCATAATAATAGGTATAGCCGCACCGAAGGTGATTCCGCCGGTCATTGAAAGAGCCTGTAAAATACCGACGGTTGCAGAGGAACTCTGAACAACAGCTGTTAAAACAAGACCTATAATAAGACCGAGCAGGGGATTGCTGAACATTACCATGAATTCAGCAAATTTCGGGCTGTCTGCAAGAGGATCCATCGCGCTGCTCATCATTTCCATGCCGTACATAAGAACGGCGAAGCCCATCAGAATAGAGCCGATATCCTTGCCGCGGTTTTTCTTGGCGAGCATCATCAGAAGAATTCCGCCTAATGCAACAAGCGGAGAAAAGGATGAGGGCTTGAGAAGACTGACAAAGAAATTATCGCTGCTGATGCCTGAAAGGGAAAGAACCCAGGCTGTTATGGTTGTTCCGATGTTGGAACCCATAATAATACCGATGCTTTGCCCGAGCTTCATTATTCCCGAGTTTACGAGACCTACAAGCATAACCGTGACAGCCGATGATGACTGAATTGTTGCAGTTATTCCTGCTCCGAGAATAAGACCTTTTATGGGCTTATCGGTCATTTTTCCGAGAATTCTTTCAAGCTTGCCGCCCGCAACGCGTTCAAGACCGTTTGACATGGTTGACATGCCGAAGAGAAAAAACGCGAGGCCGCCGAAAAGGGTAAAAATATTGAATACGCTCACTTCATTACCTCTCAATAATAAAATCGTATTAATAATATAATAAAGCCAAACCGACTAAAAAGCAACAGTTTATTTTAAAAATAAAGGACAGTTACATTTTTATAATATTTGTTAAAACAATATGAATTATTTGAGGTGTTGCAGCCTAAAATGATAATATAAAAAGAGAACAGCAGCAGACCGTTCTCTTAATCGGATTTATTTTTCGAGAATCTTTTCAATTGCGGCAATTTCAACGCATATGCAAAGAATCTCAACCGCTTTGCAGAGTTCATCCCTTGACGGGAAGGTGGGGGCAATGCGGATATTCTTGTCATCGGGATCGTTGCCGTAAGGGTAGGTTGCGCCCGCGCCTGTGAGTGTGACGCCTGCTTCCTTGCAAAGAGCAACGGTCTTTTTTGCGCAGCCGTTATAAACATCGAGGCTGATGAAATAGCCGCCGTTGGGAACAGTCCATGAAGCGATGCCCTTGCCTGCAAGATTCTTATCGAATGCAGAAAGAACAGCTTCAAATTTGGGCTTGAGAATTTCAGCATGTTTTAACATATGAGCATCAACGCCTGCTTTATTCTTGAAATAGTTGGCATGGCGGAGCTGGTTGATTTTATCGTAACCGATTGTCTGAACGGTCATTCTCTTTTTGATAGCAGCGATATTGTTATCAGAAGCTGCAAGAGCCGCGATACCGGAGCCGGGGAAAGAAATCTTCGAGGTTGAGGTTACTTCGATGAAATTATCCTCTGTTCCGAACTCCTTGCATGCCTCAAAAATGTTGAGAAGCTTATCGGGAGTGCCGATGTGGTGAACGCAGTATGCGTTATCCCAGATAACTCTGAAATCCTTTGCGGCGGGCTTGAGAGCGGCAAAACGGCGTACTGTTTCGTCAGAATATGTGATGCCGGAGGGGTTGGAGTACATGGGTACACAGATAACACCCTTGACTTTTTCATCCTTAACAAGCTCTTCAATCATTGCCATGTCAGGTCCGTTTTCGTCAGAAGGAATGTTAATCATTTCGATGCCGAAATGCTCAAGAATTGCAAAATGTCTGTCATATCCGGGAACAGGACAGAGGAACTTGATTCCGCTCTGCTTGCTCCAGGGTTCGGCACCTGCGCCGAAAAGCATGCACTGCGCAATATAATCATACATAATATTAAGGCTGGCATTACCGAAAACGATAATGTTGTCAGCAGATACATCAAGAATCTCGGCGAAAAGAGCCTTGCATTCGGGGATACCGTCAAGTATGCCGTAGTTGCGAACATCAAAGCCGTTTGAAGCCTTGAAATCTCCGAGAAGCTCGGGATTTATAAGCTCGTTTGAAAGCTCGAGCTGGTCAGCTCCGGGCTTGCCTCTGGACATATCAAGCTTAAGACCGAGAGCCTTATATTTGCTGTATTCCTCTTTCAGAACGGAGAGACGGTCCGAAAGCTGAGATTTGCTGAAAAGGGGAATCTGAATTTCCATTTTTGGTTACCTCCGAAAAATACATCGTGAACAGGTTATATTCTATAATATTACAGTTGATTTTGCAAGTGTTATTTTTAAATCTTGCAAAATTTATTTCTTTTTTGTAAAAGGTTACAAAATAATTAAATATTATTACAATATTAATACAGTTATGCATAATCTATTGTCAAAAAATTCATTTGATGCTATATTCAATCTGAGGTGAAGATAATGGAACGCATCAAACAAAAACTGAAATTCGAAATCAGCGAACTGAAAAAAGAAATCGGCGGCGTTGAATACGCATTCTGGTGGCTTGTGAGAGTTCTGATGTTTGTCGGCTCTGTTGACTGCATGGACAGCGGCGATACGGGGCATCTGATTTTGCAGATGTGGGCAAACACGGCGTTGCTTTTTGTGCTTCCCGAGTTTCATGTTCTTCCAAGAAAATGGTGCTTCTTTGCCCGTCTGAGTCATCATAATCAGACTGTTGCGGCGCTGATGGTGCTTCTGACATCCTATCTCGGCAATTATCAGAATTTTTACGATAAAATTGAAGCATTTGATTTCTATGTTCATTTTTTCAGCGGTATAGTCTGCGTATTTGTCGGCTACGACCTTGCAAAGGCGCTTGCACCGTCAAGCAGAGATAAGTTTGATACAAATATAAAAACTATAACAGGCTTTGGTCTTTCCTGCTTTGCGGCGGTTTTTTGGGAGATATATGAGTTCACTTTTGATGCAATCATGACATCAAACACTCAGGGGCATTCCGTAACGCCTGAGGCAATTCTTGCATACATAATCAATCCTCATGCGGATCAGTTCCCGCTTTTTGATACCATGACCGATTTGACCGCAGGCTTTCTCGGGGCGGTAGTCGGAGGATTCATTTTCAGAATAATTCTAATTTCTGGCGAAAAGAAGAAAAAGAAAGCTGAAAAGAAAATAGAAGTTAACATATAACGTAAATGCAGGGTTCATGCCCTGCATTTTTATTATGCATATATTGATTTGTCGGCGTTTTTCTGATATTATTGTTACTGTTACGACGCTTTTCGTCAAAAAGAAACTTGCGGCAGGAGGGGATTGTTTTTGTATTACGATCCTGACAGAAAAGGCTATAATATCGGAACCTGCAAAAAACTGAAGGGTTCTGTTTATGTTCTGGTAATCTATCTTGATGATGATGTCAGCAACTGGAGCCATACTGAAATTACATACGGTGCGGCGCCTGAAATCAGAACAGGTCTTGAGTATCTTGAAACCAAGGCAAGGGAGTGGAACGCTGCTCTCAGATTCCGTACAGGAAATTATTATACAAACTATGATGAAGATACAGTTATCAGATACAGCGGCTGTGTTGAACCTGATGTTGTAGCCAGAGCACATTCGGCGGATATACTGTCTCAGGCTGCGGCATCTGTCGGATTTTCTTCAATAGAAGAATTTCACAAATTTATAAAGAAGTTTGCAGATATTGACCAGATAATGTATTTTTTGGTTCTTAATAAAAAGGGCAGATCCTATGCAATGAGCGACAAGATCAACGACGGTAAAGATTATATTGAATACTGTGTTATTTATGCCAAGGGATTCGACGGCAATTATAAAGGAATCAGCTCCTGCGTTGCTCATGAATCACTGCATCTTTTCGGGGCGGAGGATTACTATGATCCTTATAACAGATATCCGAGAAGAAAGCTTCTTGCCGAAAAGATTTATCCTAATGACATTATGATGCAGACGGAATATGATGTATACAGGTGCAAAATCGGAGGCTTTACCGCATATTGCGTTGGCTGGACAGATAAGCTTCCGCAGGAATGCGACTGTGAAGATTGGTGGAAATAATAAAAAGGGGAGCAGGTGAGAAACCTGCTCCCTTGTTGCTTTTTATCGACAAATTAATCGCGCTTGCTTACCGAAAATCAAATAATTCCTTTGGAGTTATTTCAAGAACTTCGCAAAGCTTGAAAATTACATCGAACGATACGCCTACCTTGCCGAGTTCAATGGCGCTGATATGGCTTCTGTCAATATCGGCAAGCTCAGCTAACTGAAGCTGTGTCAGCTTCTTTCTTTTTCTGTAAAACACAACGTTTAATCCGAATTTCTCATAAAGCTCTCTGTATTCCTGTTTCAAAATAATCACCCTATAATGTTATTTGATTATATTGTATGGCGATTTATACAAACAATAAACCTTGTGACAATCGCATTGCGCTATTGACACAAGTCAAAAATTGGTTTATAATATCGGCAAAATGAGAAAGGCGGTATTAAATATGTTTTGTGTAAAATGTGGCAATCAAATTCAGGACGGTGCAGCTTTTTGTTCTGCTTGCGGTAACAGAGTCGGTGAGGTTCCCGTTGCAAGTGCTTCTGTTGCGGCTGCTCCTGCTGAAGAGAATGTTATTATTAAATCAAAAAAAGATTTTATTTATGAAAGATTTTGTCTGTATATGACATCCAACCCCTTGATTGTTGGCTTCAATCCTACTTTCGGAGAGCTTGAAAACTATGAAGAGGGCGCAAACGGAATGGTTTATTGCGAATTGGTTGCAAGCACCCGAAATGCGCTCGGCAAAACAAAGAGTACTCGTTTCGGAGCGGTCATTGAAGCTGTTGAAGCAGACGGAAATGTTGTATTTAAAGGCGCAGGACCGCAGCTGGTAACTCCTCTTACAGGAACAAAAATGCTCAAAAAAGTTCTGGGCTTTAAATCAAAATAAACAGGAGGATAGAATATGTTTTGCTCTAAATGCGGAACTAATCTGCAAGACGGAACTCAGTTTTGCCACAATTGCGGAAATAAAGTCGGAGCAACCAACCCGACTGTTGCTCAAAAAGAAGTAAAAGTAATGCTTGACCCGTCAGAGGTTGTGCCTCAGAAAAAGGTTGCGGACAGCAGTAAGTCTTTTTCGGGCCAAGGTAAAACCATGGGCATGGTGCTGATGATTGTTTCAATTATCATTGATTTAGTCGGATTGGTCAGCGGTTTCATACCGATTACGATTCTCGGAACCGTTTTGTTTGTTGTTGGTATACTTATGAGAATGTTTATGCCTTAAAAAGAGTAAAATCCGATGTAATTGTTGAAATGCATAGAATATGTGCAGATGAACGGCGTGCCGCAAACCTGAGAATGGCGGTGCAAAATTTATCAAACAAAGATTGATAACATAATATCAAAGGAGAGTTATACCATGAACCAACAAATCACCACAAATGAGGAACTGCTAAACAAAACCCAAGAAGCGCAAATTGTCGAGACTACCGAAGTTTTGGATGCTCTGGCGGCAACCAAGCCCCAAAAGAGCAAAAAGAAGCTTGCGATTATTGCCGTAGCTGCTATCGCAGTTATTGCTATTGCACTCATCGTTTTCATCCCGTCTAAATTCGAACGCGTGAAGAGCGAATGTGTCCATATCGCAGGTATGGTTACCGGAAGCGGCGATTACTTTATGCTTGACACACTCCCCGATTTGATGATACTCCCCGATACAGAAGAAAACGCACTGAAAGCAATCAAATATGCAAATGAAGAATTGGGTTTCAATGGGTCTGTTTATTCCCAGATGATGAATACTACTGCACTAATGGGTCGCCAGAGCGCTGAAAATGATAAATACAGAGTTTCTTGGACATATCATCCCGATGATGGTCTTGAAGTAACATACGAAAAGAAGTAACACCAACATTGTATGGGCGGGAAATTTTCCCGCCCTTTTTACTTTATATGTATTGTTCGCAAGAGTACACTTTTACAAACATACAAAAACTTTAAAAAAATCTGTTTGTAAAATACAAAAATAATTTGCAAATATATTCGTAAAAGTAGGGGCTGTGTTTCGCTGCCCGCAATATATACAAAACAAAAACGGAGCAGATTTTCTCTGCTCCGTCTGTTTATTTATGGGGTAGGGGATTAACCGAAATATCTCTGAAGCAGACCTGCAAATGCCTTGCTGAGTCTAATCTCTTATTTCCTTTTCGGCTTTCAGAACCTTGCCGTTTTCAGCATCAACTTCATATTCATATTCAAATCTGCCGGAGTCAAACTCTATTTCATAAACAAGCTTTCCTCTTTCTTTGTCTGCCTCAACCTTGTATCTTCTCACGTCGGAGGCATCAAGCTCTGCATGGTTGAGAACTATGGCTTTAGCCTCGGATTTGGATACGTTGACTTCAGGGTTATAGTCTTTTGCTGCTCCCAAAGGCGTGAATGCGGATAAGATTGAAAGTAAAAATGCGAATAAGCTTTTCATTTTAATGCCTCCTTTAATATGGTTTGTTTTAATAAAAGGCGAGCGGATGTTGTTGCCATCCGCCCGTCAATAATTGCTTATTCAATAGGCGGTAAGTTGTTATCGCCGAATTATTTTTAATTAACCAAAATATCTTGCAAGAAGACCTGCAAATGCTTTGCCGTGTCTTGCTTCGTCTCTTGCCATTTCATGAACAGTGTCATGGATAGCGTCGAGGTTCTGTGCCTTAGCCATCTTTGCAAGCTCAAACTTGCCTGCTGTTGCGCCGTTTTCAGCTTCAACTCTCATCTCGAGGTTCTTCTTTGTGCTGTCAGTTACAACTTCGCCGAGAAGCTCTGCAAACTTTGCAGCGTGTTCAGCCTCTTCGTAAGCTGCCTTTTCCCAGTAGAGACCGATTTCGGGATAGCCTTCTCTGTGAGCAACTCTTGCCATTGCAAGATACATGCCAACCTCTGTGCATTCGCCCATGTAGTTAGCTCTGAGACCTTCGATGATTTCGGGGTCAACGCCCTGTGCTACGCCGAGAACATGCTCTGCTGCCCATGTCATTTCGCCAGCCTGCTCATTGAACTTTGAAGCAGGAACGCCGCACTGAGGGCACTTTTCGGGAGCCGAATCACCTTCGTGAACATAACCGCAAACGCTGCATACATACTTTTTCATAATTTTTTCCTCCAATAATATAAGTTTTATTTTAAAAAATTTTTTACTGAATTAACCGACTTTTTCGGAGCATTCGGGGCAGTAGCCCGTAAACATAACCGAATGAGAAAGAATTTTGCCGCTGAAATGCTTTGAAGCTGTTTTACACAGTCCGGCATCATCCATAAAAATATCGTGAACCGCTCCGCACTCAAGGCATGTCAGATGATAGTGTGGAGAGATGTTGCCGTCGTATCTTGCCGTTCCGCCTGAACCGATTCTGATAATCTTATTTTCGGTTTCGAGCATTGCGAGATTTCTGTAAACGGTTGCAAGGCTCAGAGCGGGGATTTCGGATTTCAGCGAAAGATAAACCTCTTCGGCAGTCGGATGGTCTGTTCTCATACAAAGGTTCTGATAGACTGCATCGCGCTGTCGGCTGTGCTTTGTCATTTCAACGCCTCCTTTCAATGTCAAACGATATTGATAATCGTTATCATTATTATAACGATGAATGCATGCTTTGTCAATAGTTTTTTTGAAAAAATTTTAAAAAAAATTAAGCGTATCCGAAGATACGCTTGATACAGGTTATTTTTCTTTTTTCTTTCTGAATCTGAAAAGACCGATAAAAATTGAAATTTCACTCAGAAGCTCTGTTCCGACTGCAACAACTGAACCGCAGGAAGCGTTATAAATCAGCCACATGATTGATGTCGGCAGAGTGAGGGCTCTGAGCTGCTGAGCCTTGATGTTCCAGAGAACAAACGATGAAATCATCATCGCAACGGTTGGAAGAAGAGAGAAAGCAGAGGTGTATGTAAAGAATCCGCTTGCTGCAAACAGTAACGCAAAAATACAGGGGCAAACAGGGGAGTCAACTATTTTTGATTTTGTTCTGAAAGAATAAACAATACCTCTTATCATTCCGATATAATTGCAAATCATGCCCTCATATGCTCCGAGCATAAGATACTGTGTTCCGAAAAGCAGACCTGCGATCGCCTGCATGCAGACAATTCGTTTGTGAGTACGCTGTTGGTAAGAGAATAACAGAAAAAAAGTTGCTATGATGCTTATTATCTGCGAAACAATAAATATTGCGCCTTTTTCAGAAATGAATTCTTTAATTGTTTCCATAAAAATCCTCTTTATAAATCATAAAATTCCGTAATTAAAGCTTCCTGCCTGTTCGCAGGAAGCTTAGTCTTTGATACAGACGGAGCAAATGAAACCGTCGGTTATTTGCGGAATATAAAGGTTATAGCCTTTTTCGGAGCACGAAACATCGCCGTTTTCAACCGAGAAGCTGACAGAACCGATGTCTGCGCCGAGACCTGTGCCCTTGCACTTGAAAAAGGCTTCTTTCAGAGTCCAGATTTCAAAAAATCGGTTCAGGTTTTCTCCTATATATTCCAGCTCTGAAGCACCGGCAAATTTTTTTGCGGCATCAAAACGGATGTTACGGATTTTTTCGATGTCCGCTCCGATTTCTTTATCAGATACCGCACATAAAACGATATTGCCGCTGTGGCTGATGCTGAAAAAAACATCTGCATTTGCCGCAAATAATTTTCCGAAGCTGTTTCGCCTGAATTCTATGCTTTCTTCGGGCAGGGAGCATTTCTCTGATATCATCTGTCTGCAGAGCATATCGGCGGCAATTTTCTGACGCTTTTTTATGTCTGAAACAAGTGCGCGGGTTTCGTCTTTCCTTGCTTCATCCATAATATAATAATGTTTTAATAATATTCTGTCATCAATTTCGGAAACATCGAGAAACGACAGGCTGAAATCAATCATATCTTTAACCGAGGAAGCCCACAATTCTGACCATGAAATACGAAACTGCGATTCCCACAATGAAACCGCCGATTATTTCGGGAATTGTGTGTCCTTCAACTTTCTTTACTTCTTCAACATCCCTGCCGTAAACCTTGTCCTGAAGAGCGTTGAAAGCTTCGGTAAGCTTCTCGACGGGAAGACGGACTTTAACAGCGTCAAACATGATGATGAAAGCAAAAACTCCGCATGCTGCAAAAATTTCAGAATGCCAGCCGCTTGTAAGACCGATGCAGCCGCAAAGAGCGATAACCGTTGCGGTGTGTGAGCTGGGCATGCCGCCGAGCTTGAGGAAGCTGCTCGGGGCAACTTTTTTTGGCGCAAGACCTTTTTTCTTCTTTATAAAATACTTTGAAAGGTTGATTATGAGCTTGATTAACTGGGCGATGAACCAGGCAAGAAGACATACAACAAAAATTTTCATTACGGGTTTTCTCCTATGTAAAATATTATGATAATTAATTATCAGATTAATCCGCTATCTAAACAATCATATAATATTGACTAACAAAAAGCAAGAGAAAAATGTTGAATTTTTTAAAAATTTATGTTATCATCAATCGAAATGTTTTATTTTGAATAAAATAATGAATGATTGAGGGACAAAAACATGAAAAAGATTCATAAGAATGCCGTAACTGTCGAAATCCCCGAATATGAAACGCTCAAAGAAATCGTTGTCAAAGGCACCGAAATGGGCGGAGACAAAAGACAGTTTATGTTCGTTAAAAACGGCGTAGACCACGAAAGAAACTATAATCAAACATGGAGAGAAATCTGCGGCTTCGGCACATATCTTTATTCTCTCGGACTCAGAAATCATGAAAAAATTGCTATTATCGGCGAAAACTGCTTTGAATGGATGATCGGTTATTATTCATGCATTATCGGCGGCTATATCTCAGTTCCCATGGATTGCAAGCTTCCCGTTGATGACCTTGCCGATCAGCTTATCCGTTGCGAATGCGATGCACTTATTTATACAGATAAGTTCGAAAGCGCTGTTGAAGCTTTCAAGAACGATCCCGCAATGCCTGTCAAGTATTATTTCTCAACAGAGGATTTTGAGGAGTTCTATAAAAAAGGTTGGGAGCTTTACGATGCAGGCGAAAGAGGATTTGTTGATGCAGAAGTCAAGCCTGAAGATCTTGCGAGCGTAGTTTATACTTCCGGAACAACAGGTAAGAGCAAGGGCGTTATGCTTACTCATAAGAATATCGCCAGCAACTGCTCCGCATCCTGCCGCTGCCTGACAGGTAAGCATGCAATCGGATTTCTTCCTCTTAACCATACCTATGCATGGGTAAGCGCACTTTTTGCAACATATATCGTTCAGGAATGGGGCTATATGTGCGAAAGCATCAAGACTATCCAGAGCGACCTTAAAAAGATTGCTCCTTATAACTTCTCAGGCGTTCCGCTGGTTGTTGAAACGATTTATGACCGTATCTGGAAAACTGCAAGAAAGACCGGCAGAGAAGAAATTCTCAAGAAAGGTCTTAAAATCAGCAAATTCCTTCTTAAGTTTGGTATTGATAAGAGACGCAAGATTTTTGCAACAATTCTTGATAACCTCGGCGGCAACCTCAACATGATTGTTTGCGGCGGCGCAAGCCTTGACCCCAAATATGAAGAGGGTATGCGCGATTTCGGTATCGACGTATTCAACGGCTACGGCCTTACAGAATGCTCACCTGCAATCACCTGCAACCGTCCCGGCAAATTCAAGCCCGGAAGTGTCGGCACACCTATAGGCTGTTGTGAAATTAAAATCAATGAGCCTGATGAAGACGGAGTTGGCGAAATCTATGTTAAGGGCACAAACGTAATGGTAGGTTATTACAATGAGCCCGAAGCAACTGCAGAGGCATTTGACGGCGAGTGGTTCAAAACAGGTGACTACGGCAGAATTGACGAAGAGGGCTTCCTCTTTATGGTCGGCAGAAAGAAGAATCTTATCGTTCTTTCCAACGGCAAGAATGTTTCTCCCGAAGAGCTTGAAGATAAGCTTATGATGATTGAGTATGTTTCTGAAGTTCTTGTATACGAAGAGAATAAGAAGATTGTTGCAGAATTCTTCCTCAATGAAAAGGAATATCCCGATGCAAGAGAAAGAATCAAGGCTGATGTAAACGAGTTCAACCGCAAGATGCCCTTGTTCAAGAACATCAACAAAGTCAAGGTTCGTGACGAAGAATTCCCCAGAACAACAACTCTTAAAATCGTCAGAAAATATATGGAAAAGAAATAATAAAAAAGAGGTTGCAGCGATGCAGCCTCTTTTCTATATATCAATGATAGTTGCTTCTCTGCCGAGGATCGGTATCAGTTTGCCGAAAACATCCCCGGTTTTTATTTTTAGTGTGCAAGTATTGACTCCTGCATGGCAGCAGAAAAACTCGCAGTCAAGCAAATCTTTGTCTGCGGCGAAGGCTATCCTTTTGCTTTTGTCAAACAGCAGGCTCATTATTCCGAGCGAACCCGGTGCCGTATCGGTCAGACTCATCATTTCCTCCGCAGAAACAAAAGAAAGTCTTGATGAACCGAGCTTTTTTGAAATATCTTTTGTAACAAAAGCTTTTTCGCCTTTCATGGAAAGCAGAAAATAAGCTGTGCCGGGTGTGTTTCTCAGCAAAAGGTTTTTGCATATTTCGCTTCCGATAATATCCTCAATTTTTCGGCATTCGTTAATGCTTGAAACAGCTTCATGTTCAAACTTTTCATAACGGATTCCGTTTTCATCGAGATAACGGCAAATTAATTCTGTTTTTTCACTACTGTTCATATCAGTTCACCTGCTGAAGCGGAAATGCGTTTGTGTATTCGCTTTCGTTGATGGAAACTGTTTTCCACGGACCGCTGCTGCAATCTTCATGAATAAGAATTCCGTTTTCATATGTGTGGATATTCAGGTAATCGGCTTTGTCTCTGTCGGTTACCCAATCCTTTTCGGCGGTTGTTTTCGGATAAATGCTTTCGTTTTTATAGTTTCCGTTTTTGAGGGTTGCGCAGCTGAAGCTGACGATGTTTCCCTTGCCGTCAAACTGAACAAAGAGCCTTGCTGTGAGGCTCTGGATATAATATGTGTTTCCGTTTTTTGTGAATTCGAGCAGCTCATCAAGATTTGATTCGTCGCCGTTTTCCGAGCGGGAGATAAAACGGAAGGAATCGCTTGAACTGTAATCAACCTCATATTCTTTAAGAGCTTCTTCGGAGACAAGGGTTAAAACATATCTGCTGTCCGAATCGTTTTCGAACATGATGTTTGCTTCGGGTATGATGCCTGCAAAAGCTTCCTGCGCTTTCTGATTGTCCATTGATGAATCGAAAGCTTCGCTTACGCTGAAATCCGAAAGTATAAACGGATCAAAACCTGTCGGAATATACTCATCCATGAGAAAAAAGTTCTCGGGATTTTCATTTTCAACAGCCTTGTTATGTTCGGATTCAAGGATTTGAATTTTGTTTTTCACAGCCGAAAGAACGGCATAATATCTTTTAACGCATTCGCTGTAGTTTTTTCTGTTGGAACTCAGAACAAGCATATCGGCTGTTTTTACAGCGCGGGTGGTGGTTTCGTCCTGACCATCATCGCTCGGACCGCATCCGCAAAGGAAAACAAACACCAAAGCAAGTAAAAATGCTGACAGTTTTTTCATAATGCACCTAAAATTAAGGAGCAAAGAACGATTTCGACGAAATCTTCTTCGCTCCCGAATGATTGAAATTATTTTTCGCTTAAAAGCTTGGCAAGCTCGTCCATGAAGGTATTGATATCCTTGAACTGACGGTAAACCGAAGCAAAACGCACATAAGCAACCTCGTCAAGCTCTTTGAGTTTATCCATTGCAAGTTCACCGATTTTAACGCTTGTAACCTCGCGGTCAAGTGAATTCTGAAGCGTTGCTTCAATCTGGTCAACTGCGTGCTCAATGCTTTCAATGGAAACAGGTCTTTTTTCACATGCGCGGAGCATACCGTTGAAAAGCTTTGCTCTGTCAAAAACCTCTCTGGATTTATCTTTTTTAACAACAATAACGGGAACGCTTTCAATGATTTCATATGTTGTGAATCTCTTGAAGCAGCCTATGCATTCTCTGCGGCGGCGTATGCGCTCGCCTTCATCAGTCGGTCTCGAGTCAATAACCTTGCTTTCTTCGCAGCCGCAAAACGGACATTTCATTGGTTTAACACTCCTTTGAAATTTCTCATGTTTAGATTATAACATATATAAAATAATTTGCAAGTATTATTTATGTGTAACGGTTTCAGGCATTCATATCATTTCTTTGAGTCCATTCATTGAACCGATAAGTTCATCGGGGGTTCCGAAATTGTGTCTGTATAGCTCTATCACATAGCCGCCTTTATAGTCTGCGGCTTTCATAATGTCAAACAGCTTTGCAAAATCAAAATCTCCCGTCATGGGAGGCAGGCAGTCGAAGCCGTCCTTGTGGTCGCTGAGGTGAACATGGACTGTATTTTTTGCGAATTCTTCAGCAAATTCAATCGGGTCGAAGCCCGCGCGCTTTGCTTGCTTTACATCAAAAACCGTTTTGAATTTGTCACCGAGATAGCTTCTCATTTCTTTAAGGAAATCGGGATTCTCGCTGAAATGGTTGTTAACATTTTCCTGAGCAACGGTAATGCCGAATTTCCTGCCTTCTTCAATCATCCTTGCAAAACGCTCGAAATATTCGGCATGAGATATTTTCCCGGGAAGCCTTGACCCGTGAATAACGGTTATTTCAGCGCCGATTGAAGCGGTGACATCGAATATGTTTTTGTAATATTCGAGAGTATCTGTGAATCTTTGCTCATATTCGCTGAACAGCATAACCGTTTCGGCAAAGGACGAAAACGGGTGAAGGGACATAATCTTAATGCCGTATTCATTCCGAAGGAAGTTCAGCTTTTTGGCATATTCAAGAGTCATCTCACTCGGCGAATTGATAAAAACTTCGGTTGTTTTTACGCCAAGCTTGCCGAGAGTTTCAAGACTTTCATATGGGGAGAGGGGATAAAGGCAGGATGAGGAAACACCGATTGGCATTTTTTTAGTCTCCTTGCTGGTAATATTTTAGATTTGAATAAGCGTTCGCTAAGATGTATAATGTGCATAACAGGGAGAGATAAAAATGAAAAACATATTAATGCAGATACATACATCATCAAGGCTTATATTCGTTATCGGCGGAATTGCAGTGCTGACAACCGTTCTGGCGTCGGCGGTTATTTATTTCGGTGCAGGCAGTCTGTGGGACTATTATCTGAGCATTGCTCTGAGTGAGAAACTGCTCACGGCTTCAAGACCTCTTTCGGTCGGAGTGTGTGCCGCATCGCTTCTGGTTGAATACCGATTTAACAATCCGCGCAATTCATGATTTAATTCTATCATAAGATTATTTCTTATTCAAGCAACAGTTTAAAACAAAAAGTAAAAATAAATATTGAAAAAGTCGGGTAAAACACAGCTTTTATCTCGACTTTTTTGTTTTAATGTGCTAAAATGCAATTGAACATTAAACTCATGGGAGGTTTTGTTATGTTAAAGGTTGCGATGCTTTCAAAATGGCATGTTCATGCCGAGGGTTACGGCAGGGATTTTCTCGGAACGGGAAAGGCTGAAATAACCTGCGTATGGGATGAAAAGCCTGAAAGAGGAAAAGAATGGGCTCAGAGGCTCGGTGTTGATTTTGAGAGCGATATAGACGCTCTTCTTGCAAGAGAAGATGTTGATGCCGTTTGCTGCTGTACTCCTACAACGATGCATACAGATGTTCTTGTCAAGGCGGCAAAAGCGGGCAAGCATATCTTTACAGAAAAAACGCTTGCATGTACCGTTAAAGAATGCGAAGAAATAGCCGCCGCAATTGAAGAAAACGGCGTGAAATTTGTTATATCCATGCCTCATAAAGCCTGGCCAATTGTCAAATTTGCAAAGGAGCATATTGATAACGGTGATTTCGGTACGGTTACAAATGTCAGAATCAGAAACGCTCATGACGGTGTAAGCGGAAAATGGCTTCCCGAATACTGGTTTATAAAAGAGGACTGCGCAGGCGGCGCTATGATGGACCTCGGCTGCCATCCGATGTATCTTCTCTCATATATTTGCGGTGCACCTAAGAAAATAACGGGAATCGCAAATTCCGTTATGGGAACACCCGTTGATGAAAACGCTGTTTCCGTTATTGAATTTGAAAGCGGAGCAATCGGTGTTTCTGAAACCTCGTTCCTTGCTTTTTCGTCACCATATACAATTGAGGTTCACGGAACTAACGGCATTCTTCTCTCACAGGGCGGAGAAATCAAATATAAGACAAAGGAAACCGCAAAGCTGATAAAAGGCTTTATCACCCCCGATAAGCTTCCTGAAAGCAGCGAAAACCCGATTAATGCATTTGTTAATGCATGCGTTGACGGCAAGGAAATTCCCGAGGAATACTCAGTTAAATCCGCAATTGAGCTTGCAAGACTTCTTGAAGCAACATATGTCGCCTATGAAACGGGTAAAACAGTAGAATTCTGAGGTGAAACAAATGAAAACAGAACTGCATTATTATGATGTTTTTCCCAAAGTTTTTCCTGTCGGCAAAGAAATTGAAATAACCGTAAAGCCGCTCGGCGATCATGCAAAATTTGAAAACCCCGATAATCTTCTGCTCTATGTTCTCGGTATTGAGGACGGTCAGATAAGAGATTATCCGTACAGAAAGAATAATAAGACCGTTGATTTCAGCGTTGATGCAGACGGAACGGTCAGGTTTAAAAACACCTTTGAAAAAGAACAGCAGTATTTTATCCGTTTCTGCGATAAGGGAACCGATAAGAAGCTGGTTCAGCTTTGTGTTTATGCTGTTGAAAAGGATCTTTGCGGAAGGTATCCTCTTATCGGCGATCTTCACATGCACACCTGCCGTTCAGACGGCAGACAGGATCCTCCCATTGTAAGCGCAAATTACAGAAAGCACGGATATGACTTTTTTGCAATCACCGACCACGAGCGCTATTATCCTTCTCTTGAAGCAATCAATGCATATAAGGATGTACCCATTGAGTTCAACATAATCGTCGGCGAAGAGGTTCATATGCCCAAGGAGGGCCCGGATTATATCTGTGACCCTCACATTGTCAATTTCGGCGGCAAGTATTCGGTAAACGCTCTTGTAGATGAAACAGACCATGTTCTTGAAGTCGGTAAAGCAAAGGAGCTTCGTTCGATTGACGGCGCGGACTGTCCCGATGTTATGACTGTTAAAGAGTTTCAGCAGGAGGTTATGGCTCTTGCCGAAACGCTTGATATTCCCGAGGATATCGAAAAGTTCACATATGCATGTATGGTATGGATTTTCAACCATATCAAAAAGGCGGGCGGTCTCGGTATTTTCTGCCATCCCTATTGGATTTCAAATGTTAATCATGTTCCCGAAAACTTGATTGAGTATCTTATGGAAACACAGCCGTTCGATGCGTTTGAGGTTCTCGGCGGCGAGAGTTATTATGAGCATAACGGATTCCAGACACATAAATACTATGAGGACAGAGCAAAGGGCAGAAAGTATCCCATCGTCGGCAGTACAGACAGCCACAGCTCAATTAATAACGAGAATGCATATGTTGCTTCAACAATGGTATTCTCACCTGCTAACGAAAGGGAAGCGATCATAGATTCAATTAAGGATTTCTATTCCGTTGCCATTGACGGCATAAGCAAGGAGTTCAGACTTGTCGGCGATCTTCGCCTTTCAAAATACGCATGCTTCCTGCTCAAGGAATTCTTCCCGCTTCACGATGACCTCTGCTATGAAGAGGGCAGAGCGATGAAGGATTATTACTGCGGTGTTGAGGGTGCAAAGGAAACCCTTGAATTCATCAGCGGCAGAGTCAGAAAACAGAGAGAAAAATATTTTGCATTCTGATAAAAAACATCCCGAAACCAAGAAAACGGTTTCGGGATGTTTTAGTTATTACAAATCCGTAATTATTTCGTTACAAAAGTTACAGCGGCAGTATAAAACTGTAATGAATTGTAATTGGACTTCAGGTGGAAAAGAAGATAAAATATAAGTGTAAAGAGAAAATAACAGTCAGTCAATCAATAAGGGGGAGATATTATGTTAATCAATGTTCTTGCAGTTCTTGTTCTTGCCGCAACGCCTGCTCTTTGTATTCTTTCGGGAAAAGGTGAGAATGCGGACTGATTGCTTCGTGAGGAGAGAATATAAACAACAAAAGCTGCGTTGTTTCGGCAACGCAGCTTTGCTTTTATTAAAGACCTGTTTTTTCGCTGATATATTTTCTTGCAAGGCAGGCATATTCATAGGGGTTAGCCTTTGCGGGATCCTGCTCTGCTTCAACAACAACCCAGCCCTCGTAGTCAGCTTCGGCAAGAATGTCGAAAACGGGAGTGAAGTCAAAATCGCCGTCACCGGGAACGGTGAATGAACCTGCTCTTACGCAGTCAAGGAAGCTCCAGCCCTTTTCCTTGCCTTCGTTGATAACGTCCTGACGGATGCTCTTGAGGTGAACATGCTTTACTCTGTTGACATACTTTTTGAGAACGCCGATTGCATCTTCGCCTGAGAATGAGAGGTGACCGGTATCATAAAGAAGATAAACAAGGTCGGGATCTGTGATTTCCATGAGCTTGTCGATTTCTTCTTCAGTCTGAACACCTGTACCCATATGATGGTGAACGGTGAAATACATGCCTTTTTCTTTTGCAAGTCTGCCCATTTCATTGAAGCCCTTTGCAATAAGTGCCCACTGTTCGTCTGTATAGACGGGCTTATCGCCAAAGATGCTCAGAGCCTTGCCCTGAATGGAGTTGCCCTGCTCGGAAGCGCCGATAACCTTTGCGCCGAGAGCGTGGAGAAAATCTCTGTGCTTGATGAAAGCTTCGATTGTTGCTTCGTAGCCTTCAGAGAGAAGAAGAGAGGAGAACCATGCGTTGCAGATTCTGAGTCCTCTTACATCAAGCTTATGCTTGAGTGTTTCAACATCCTTGGGATATTTATTGCCGATTTCGCTGCCTTTGAAGCCGCTGAGTGCCATTTCGCTCACGCACTGCTCAAAGGTGTTTTCGGCACCGAGATCGGGCAGGTCATCGTTTGTCCAAGCGATAGGAGCTATCGCAAGGCTTACTTTGTCTTTGTTAAGCATTTTAATTCCTCCGTTGTATGATTAATAAAGTCTTGCCTTTTCAATATTTTCTTTCATATCTTCGTATGCTGCCTGAACTCTTTTACTCGTTGAAACCTCGGCAACGCCGACTCTCCACCATGCGTCGTAGCCGTCGCTCATGCTGCCGTGAACAACCTTGATGTCAAAGAGGCAGGGAACGGTCTGTTCTTTTGAGTCCTTGATTGCATCGCGGAGCTCTGCAACATTTGTAACTGTATAAGCTTTGCAGCCGTAGCCCTCTGCGATTTTTGCAAAGTCAACGGGAACAATTGCACCGTCAAGCATACCTGTGAGGGGATTTCTTGCCTGGAATCTTGTGCCGAATGTGTCAGTACCCTGATTGTTCTGAAGATTTTCGATGCAGCCCCAGCCCGAGTTGTCAAAGAGCATTACATTGATTTTTGCACCCTCAGCCACCGCTGTGTAAAGCTCGCTGTGAAGCATGAGGAAGCTGCCGTCGCCAACCATGGTGTAAACCTCTCTGTCGGGTTCAGCAAGCTTGACACCGAGTGCGCCGCAGATTTCGTAACCCATGCAGGAGAAGCCGTATTCCATATGGTATGTCTTGGGAACAGATGCTCTCCAGAGTCTCTGCATGCATCCGGGAAGGCTTCCCGAAGAACCGATAACAACGGAGTTTTTATCAATAAGCTTGTTGATTTCGCCGAGAGCTCTTGTCTGCGAAAGACCTTCCTGAAGATAAACGCTGTAGCAGCGGTCCATTTCTTTTACATAGTCTTCTTTTGCCTGAGCTACTTCGTCGCCCCAGTTGCTGTAATATTCGCGGAGCGAAAGCGCACCCATGATATCGAGAAGAGCTGTTTTGGCATCGGCGATAACCGATGTTGCATCCATCTTGAATGCGTCAAATGAGCAAACATTTATGGAAAGCATCTTGCAATCGGGATTCTGGAAGCCCCACTTTGAAGCGGTTGTGAAGTCTGTAAGGCGTGTGCCTACTGCGATGATAAGGTCAGCCTGCTTTGCAAGTGCATTTGCCGCAGCGCCGCCCGTTACGCCGATGCCGCCCATGTTGAGGGGCAGATCCCAGCGGATGTTGCCTTTGCCCGCCTGAGTCTCACCTATCGGAATGTTGAATTTTTCTGCAAAGAAACGAGCTGTTTCCCATGCTTCGGAATATGTAACGCCGCCGCCGACAACGAGCATCGGTTTTTCGCTTCTCATGATAGCGGCAACAGCGGCTTCGATTTCGCGCTGAGTGGGTGAACGGCGGTCGAGATACCAGACTCTCTTTTTGAGGAAATAGTCGGGATAATCAAAAGCTTCGCCTTCAACATCCTGAGGCATAGCAAGGCATACTGCGCCTGTTTCTGCGGGGTCTGTGAGAACTCGCATTGCGTTGAGGCAAGCGGTCATAAGCTGTTCGGGTCTTGAAATTCTGTCCCA
>JAZPXO010000110.1:0-5576 GCA_045543735.1 Acutalibacteraceae bacterium | reverse complement strand
TGGGAGCTCTAATTGTCTTCCTAAGCCCGCTTGGCCTCCGACTTGCATTATCTTGCAAGGCTTCTCGAGGCGGGCGACCTTATCTCCGCCTGCCGCAGACTGCTTGTGTGCGCCTGCGAGGATGTGGGGCTTGCCTATCCTCAGATTATCCCCATCGTCAAAGCGGCTGTTGATTCCGCAATGATGCTTGGTCTGCCCGAAGCAAGGATTCCCCTTGCCGACGCAGTTATTCTTGTTGCAACAAGCCCGAAATCAAACTCGGCTTATAACGCTATCAACACTGCAATGAGCGATGTTTCCGCAGGCAGAACGGGACCCGTTCCCCGTCAGCTTCAGAATATGCATTATGACGGCGAAGATAACCCGAACAAGGGCCAGTTTTATAAGTATGCCCATGATTTTGAGCATCATTGGGTTGACCAGCAATATCTGCCCGATGCAATAAAGAACCGCCGTTATTACGATTTCGGCGATAACAAAAACGAGCAAGCGGCAAGAGACTATTGGGCAAGGATAAAGAAGAAATAAATCAGGTGCGGACAGAGCCCACCCCTGACTGTTCACCATTCACTAAAAAAGCGTACCGAAACAACGGTACGCTTTTTCTTTATACTGTCACATCTTCAAGTCTTGCGCCGATGAATTCCGCAAGCTTATCGGGTGCGATGCCGAGCATTGCGCCTCTGACCCCCGCGCTGACATATATTTTGTCAAACAGACACGCAGTTTCGTCAATAACCGTGGGAAACTGCTTTTTCATGCCTATCGGAGAGCAGCCGCCCCTGATATAGCCCGTTGTTTTCAGCAGGTCTCTGACATGAAGCATCTCAACCTTTTTCTCGCCGAAAGCCTTTGCGGTTTTCTTCAGGTCAAGTTCATCGCAGGCAGGAATGCAGCAGACACCGAAGCCGTTTTTTTCACCGCTGAAAACAAGTGTCTTGAAAACCTGCGAATGGTCTTTGCCTGTTTTTTTCGCAACGCTTTCACCCGAAAGGTCGCTTTCATCGACCTCATATTCGAGCAAATCATAAGGAATTTTAGCCGCCTCAAGCAGGCGCATCACATTGGTTTTGTTCATTATATACCTTATTTCTTTGAAATTCTGAAGGAGAAGCTGTATGTTTTTCCGCCCTTGAGCTTGTATGGCTTGTGAAGATAAGCGCAGCCCGGCATATCGCCGCCGACGCCTCTCATCGCCGCATCAAGGCAAAGCGTAATGCAGTTATCCTTTTCAAGTTCAAACAGATGCTTGGCTCTGTCAAGCTTTTCGGGATTATAATACCCGAGATTGAAGCCGAAAGGAATATCCATAGCATCAATCACGATTCCGAAGCCCGAATCATCGGTAATGCTCAGGCTTCGGACATCCGTTCTGTGACCGTTTTCCTGAGGTCTCATATATCTGTGTTCAAGCTGTGCAACGCTCATTTCGTGGCGTGCAATTCTCGCTCCCGTCTTGCGGTCGCAATATGTTTCGTGAGGACCTCTTCCGTACCATTCAACATTGTCAAAAGTGCTCTTGATGCCTGCACGCATGCCGACCTTGAGCATCGGCAGAGCAAGACCAACCGCTTTATGGCTGACGGTTACCTCTCCTGCAGGAGAGAAAAGATAAACTGTTGAAACGCCCGCAACAAACGGAGCAGTCCAGTTGACCTTAACTTCAACGCCTGCGGCAGTCGGATTTGCGTTTACGGAATAAGCCACCGTCTGGGCGGTTGACCTCTTCCACTGATAAATCGGATGAATTCCGCTGAGGAAAGGAACAAAGTTGAGATATCCCCTGTCATTATCGGTGGGAGCTCTGAAAAAGTCAGGTCTGAGAGGAGAGTTGAACTCAATAATTTCTTTTTCGCCGTATTTGAGTGAAGCAAGCGCACCGCCCCTGATTTCAGCTGAGAAGCCGTCGCCCTTGATTTTAACGGTTGTTCCACTGTGAGAATATTTAAGCTCGCCGCACGCAGGCTTGCGCTTTGCCGCAACTGCCTCGCGGAGAACAAGCTGACCGAAATTATGCTCAAAGCCTGCTTTTGCCCAAGCCTTGTCAACAGCAAGGACAAACGAAACAGTCAGAATAACCTCTCCCTCGGGATAATCGGAAATGCTGACGGGAAGCTGAATTTCCTTTTCGGAAAGCGGCTCGATTATTTCTTCGATGATGCCGTTTGCCGTCTCATTGCCGTCAACAGCAAGAGACCATGTGATTTTGTAATCCTTTGTGGAAATGAAAAGATTTTTATTCTTTATAACAACCTTACCGTTTCTGCAATCGCAATCGGCAAGCTCGAGATTTGAATATACCTTTTTAACCTCATAATATGAGGGCTGGGGCATTCTGTCAGCGGTAATAATGCCGTTTGCGCAGAAATAAAAGCTTGTATTGCCCTCTTCAAAATCTCCGCCGTAAAGCCATTTTTCCTTGCCGTCCTCAATCTTGCGCAGAGACTGGTCAACATAGTCCCAGATGAATCCGCCGCACATATGCTCGTAATTCTCGAAATCGTCAACATACTCCTTGAAATTGCCAAGGCTGTTTTCCATAGCATGGGCAAATTCACAATACATAACGGGATGTGTTTCGTATATTTCAGCCGCAACAGGCTTGTTGTCAGCCGCAAGAGCGTTCGCTACATTATCATAGAGTGTAGGAACAAGAGCCTTTTTATGACGCATAAGCTCAACAACGCTCTCAACGGGATACATTCTGCTGATAAAATCGCTCTTCCTGAAATCAAAATCGCCCTCATAATGGATGGGTCTTGTGTTATCGAGAGCAAGAATTGCGTTTCTTTCGTGAACAAAGTTTTCGCCGTCTCCTGCCTCATTACCGAGAGACCAGAAGCAGACGCATGCATGGCTTCTGTCGCGAAGCACCATTCTTTCGGCTCTGTCCTCAACAGCCTCTTTGAATTCAGGATTATCGCCGGGGCAGTTCTTGCGGCGCACGCCGTGGCTTTCAACATCCGCCTCATCCATAACATAAAAGCCGAGCTCATCGCAAAGCTCATAGAAAATTTCTGCGTTGGGATAGTGGCTTGTTCTGATGGCGTTGATATTTGCCTGCTTCATCAGATGCAGGTCCTGATAATATCTTTCAAGCGGAACAGCCCAGCCGTTATCTGGGTCAAAGTCATGGCGGTTTACACCTTTGATAATGACTCTTTTGCCGTTCATATAAAGCACATTGCCCTTGATTTCCATTTTGCGGAAGCCGATGCGCACGCACTTTGCGGAAAGCACCTTCCTGCCCTGCTTGAGAACGATAACCAGCTTGTAAAGGTTTGGGTCTTCCGCAGACCACTGTTTTGCTTTTTCTTCAATATGATTGAAGTTCAGAACGGTTTTGCCTGCCGCAGCCGTAACCTTTTCTGAAGCAATTTTCTTCTGCTTGCCGTTCACAACGAGAATTGCTTCAACAGTACAGTCAGTCTTTTCGCAGGTATAGTTTCTGAGCGAAACCTCAAGGTCAAGGGTTCCGTTTTCGTATGTTTCGTCAAGGGATGTGTTTGCATAGAAATCCCTTATGCAGAGGTTTTCTTCCGCATAAACAAAAACCTCTCTGTAAATTCCCGAAAGGAACCACATATCCTGATCCTCAAGATATGTTCCGTCGGTATAGCGGAAAACCTCAACCGTGATGCGGTTCTCGCCGATGACGGCATATTCGGTTATGTCGAACTCGGCAGGTGTCATCGAGCCCTGAGAATATCCGACCTGTCTGCCGTTGATATAAAGGAAGAATCCTGCCTTGACAGCTCCGAACTGAATGAATATTCTTTTGCCCGCAAAGGTTTCGGGAATATCGAATGTGCGGCGGTAAACGCCGAGTTCGTTAAGGTCATGATTTATCTTGGGAAGCTCGTTTCTGTTTGTGGAAAGAGCCTTTGGGAAGGAGTTGCAAAGATAAATCGGCTTTCCGTAGCCCTTAAGCTGCCACACAGAGGGCACCTCGATATCATCCCACGAAGAATCGTCATAGCCGTCAGCAAAATAATCTGCGGCAATATTATCAACACCGAGCTGCCAGCGGAATTTCCACATTCCGTTGAGGCTCAGGCGCAAAGGTGCGGCCTCGCCGTCAATCGCCGCCTTAACCGAAGGTCTGGGCAGAACCGTATTGTGTCCGTCCTCTTTGTTTTCCTTAATGATATAAGGATTTTCCCAATATTTAAGCTCCGTCATTTTCATATTCCTTTCATTATGGCGTTTATTTAACCAATTATATAATAACCCAAAAAACAGTTTTTGTAAACAGCCAAATCCTTATAGCCGTTTGTTAAATATAGCACCGCACAAAAAAATCCCCCGTTCTCATTTAAGAACAGGGGATAAACATTAACATAAATTATTTCGCTGCCTCTTCAACTGCAACAGCGCAAGCAACGGTAGCACCAACCATGGGGTTGTTACCCATACCGATAAGACCCATCATTTCAACATGAGCGGGAACTGATGAGGAACCTGCGAACTGTGCGTCGGAGTGCATACGGCCCATTGTATCTGTCATGCCGTAGGAAGCAGGACCTGCTGCCATGTTGTCGGGATGAAGAGTACGGCCTGTGCCGCCGCCTGATGCAACTGAGAAATAGTTAACGCCGTTTTCAACGCACCACTTCTTGTAAGTGCCTGCAACAGGATGCTGGAATCTTGTGGGGTTGGTGGAGTTACCTGTGATGGAAACGCCAACATTTTCAAGCTTCATGATAGCAACGCCTTCGGGAACATTGTCAGCGCCGTAGCACTTAACATCTGCTCTGGGGCCGTTTGAATATGCCTTTTCTTCAACAACCTTAACTGTTTCTGAATAAGGATCAAACTCAGTCTTGCAATATGTGAAGCCGTTGATTCTGGAAATAATCATAGCGGCATCCTTGCCGAGACCGTTGAGGATAACGCGAAGGGGCTTTGAACGAACCTTGTTAGCGTTAAGAGCAATTTTGATTGCGCCTTCAGCAGCAGCGAATGATTCGTGACCTGCAAGGAAGCAGAAGCATTCTGTTTCGTCTGAAAGGAGCATTTTGCCGAGATTACCGTGGCCGAGACCAACCTGTCTGTTATCAGCAACTGAACCGGGGATGCAGAATGCCTGAAGACCGATACCGATAGCGGCAGCAGCATCAGCAGCCTTAACGCAGCCCTTCTTGATTGCGATAGCACAACCTACTGTATAAGCCCAAACAGCGTTTTCAAAGCAGATGGGCTGAGTTTCTCTAACGATTTTGTCGCAGTCAACACCCTTAGCAAGAGTGATTTCCTTACATTCTTCGATTGAAGAAATGCCATATTCTGCAAGAACAGCATTGATTTTATCAACGCGTCTTTCGTAGCTTTCAAATAATGCCATTGTAATATCCTCCTCTTACTAATTATTCTTTTCTGGGATCAATATACTTAGCAGCATCTGCAAATCTGCCGTAAGTGCCCATAGCCTTGTTGTATGCATCGTTGGGTGTGTCGCCCTTCTTGATGAAGTCAGTCATCTTGCCGAGAGAAACAAACTCATAGCCGATAACCTGATCGTCAGCATCAAGAGCAAGTCTTGTTACATAGCCTTCAGCCATTTCAAGGTAACGAAC
>JAZPXO010000109.1:0-38965 GCA_045543735.1 Acutalibacteraceae bacterium | reverse complement strand
TTCTCGTTTTCAACAGGTGTTTTTTTATCAATATTTAACTTCTTGAATATAAGGAATAGTGCACTATATCTGACTTTAAAATTTAGTTGCATATAGAATTTTGGTTGAATAAATTATCGAGTTGTTATGTAATATCGTTTACTAGAAACGATAAATAAGATATACTGTTTTTAACACAAAGCGGAGGATAATCTGTATATTTAACGAAGCTGTTTCCCTTTGTATTTACATACAGTTAAAAAGACTGAGTGCATAAAAAACAATCCGAAGACTTCACCAATCGGTAAAAGCTTCGGATTATTTGTTATTCAGTAAAATGCGGTATTATACGGAAAACTTTTCAACAAACTCTATGATAGGTGTATTGTCGTCCGGCCCGTGAGGATGGTGTGCACAGTTTGCCCTGCCGATGGAAACAATTATTCCGCCGTTTTCACGATAATACTTTTCAAGAACAGCACCGTTTTCTTCATAAGGAACAATGTTATCGGAATCTACGCACAACAGTATTCTGTTATTGTATCACCCTGAAGCAAAAATGTTTTCATAACATAAACTTCTTTTTATACTGAACAAAAAAACACCTGAATCACCACGTGTGTATCAGTTATTTAACGATGAACTGTGAATCTGCGATTTCCGCGATCTCTTCAGCGGTGGTTGCCTTGTTCATCTTATCTGCAACCTTGCTTCTTCTTTCACGAAGCTCAGCATACATCTGATCACGCTTTTCTGCCGAAATGGGATAGAAAAGCTTGGGGATAATACCGAGAGCACTGGTTATAATGGGAATGCCCGTTCCGAGAGCAAAAATCCACCACTTTGTTTTGTCGGTCTGTGTTCCGACCTTAAGACCCTGAACATAACCGACCTTTTTCATAGCGATACTGTTTATACTGCCCATAACCGCTTGCTGAAGTTTTGAAATGGTCGACTGCGCAACTCCTATCATAGCCTCGGCACGGTAGCCGTTTTTCCATTCACAATAGTCCATGGATTCGTTGCTGATTTCAGCAGGGATAACTCGCCTTAATCCATAGATACACATTTCAAATATTTCTTCAATACCCATCATAGGCAGAATAATATGTTTTTTCTGGAAATTGTTGTTGATTGAGCCTAAACCGAAAACAATCAACCACAAAGCATCGGTCCATGCATCTTCCAGAATCCACAATGCTTTTGTTGAGAAACGCTTTCTCATAGGTTCAACAAAACTGTAACTGATAAATTTAATGGGGAACGCAGGAATGCCGACAATGGTTTTCCATGTGATAGAGCCGATAACATCAATGTAGAAGTTTGTTCTGCTTGTACCAATAGTAAATCCGCTCAGGAATGATGAAAGCACCTGAATAAACATAGGTTTGTTTGTAACAATAGCCTTCAAGCCCTGAATTACACTCGGTTTTTTGATTGTCTGTGCAACTCTTTCTCTTGTGGTCAGGAAGAAATAAAGACAAAATGCAGCACCAAGAACCGCAAATGAAACACCGAAGCCTGCAAAAAGCTTGGGGAGCTTAACTTTGATCTTATCATTAATTACAAGGTCATATATGATGCCGAAAATCTGTTTCGGCACGTCCTCAACAAAATGCGACATAAGGTTTGCCGTCGCAATAAGCCTCGAACGGTCTAATGGTTCGGGCGTTATGGTGGACCCGAAGCCTGCACGGGCAACGGATGTAAAGGTGTTCGCCGTTTCTGTGATAATTGACATGGCGAAATAGAAAATCCATTTCGGGAGATAGTCACCCGGAGTATCGGGAAAGATAAAGGGTATCAGCCAGTACCACAGTCCCAGAATTGTCAGCGGAAGCTTACCGAGCAGGAGATAAGGTCTGAATTTACCCCAACGGGTTCTTGTTTTTTCAACAATAACACCGATGAAGGTATCGTTGAAGGTGTCCCATACTGTTGCAACAATGTTCTGGATAGCAAGATAACTGAAGTCGATTTTAACAACGTCATAAATATATCTGTCCTTAAAATCGTTAATATTAAGGCTTGCAGCGGTATCTTCGAGAACATATGCAACGGTTTCTTTTGTTCCGACAAATCGCCTGTTTTTGAGAAGTACAGATTTGTCAGTTGTTTCAACAAGTTTTCTTTCTGTTGACATAATTTCACCCGACTTTCATTGTATTACATAATGTTTAAGTTTGTTGCTGTAATGCTGATTAAAACAGATTTTAAAATATACTCTTACCGCCATCAACAAAAAAACTTTGACCTGTTATGTATCTTCCTTCTTCACTGCACAGCAGGCTGACTATTCCCGCACAGTCATCGGGTTCACCGTAAAAGCCGACGGGTATGCTGTCTGTAACCTTTTGAGCATATACGGGGTCTGATAAAGCATCGGTATTACGGTCGGTGCAAATAACACCCGGAGCTACATTGTTTACTGTAATTCCGTCTTTTGCAAGCTGTAATGACAGCGACTGCATCATATTCGTCTGTGCCGCTTTTGAGGCGGAATATACAAGCATATCGGGATGAGGCTTTACCTCCTGAACCGAGCCTATAGTTACAATTCTTCCCCATTTTTTATTTTTCATATTATCAACCGCCGCCTGAATAAGCATCATACCTGATACAAAATTGCAGTTTAACTGTTCATAGCAGGCTTCAGGCGTTATTTCCTGCCAAGGTGTGCGGTATTGCAAGGAAGCGTTCAGCACAAGTATATCTATGTTGCCTATTCTTTTACAAAGCTCTTTTGTGTTATCCAAATCGGTCAAATCACAAATAATAATCTCTGCAACACCGCTGTTTTTCTCTATAATTGATTTCGTTTCCTCTGCCTTTTCGGTATTGCCTGCTGCGTGAACAATGATTTTATATCCGTCCTTGGCAAGCCTTATGGCTATTGCTCTGCCGATTCCTCTTGAAGAACCCGTAACCAAAGCTGTTTTCATATTTTTCACCCCTGTCTCCGGAATTTAATCAACAGGCTCTTTGGTAATTCCGCAAAATTCATTGCTAAATTCACCGCAGACACCGTTTTTATATATTTCTCAACAATTTTTTCAGCAGCTTCTTCTCCACGGTCATCGGGATAATTATTCCAGAACCAGCTTCCCTCAATTGTGTAGCGGTATTGACCGTAGGTATCACGGTCGGCGGTAGAATCGCAAAGCTCAGCAGCCATATCCGTAAAACGGGAGCTGTTGTATCGCTGAATATACGGAGAATTGTGAAGACCGATATCCGTATGGGAAGAAACCATTACAAAGAATTCCCATTCACGTGGTTTTTTCCATAAAACGGGAATTGCTGCTTCGTTATCTCCGACCGTTAATCTCCAGACTGTTTCGGTGTCCTTTTCGGGAGGTTCCAAATACAATGCAATACAGTTTTTACCCGACGAAAGACCGAGCTTTTTTTGAATATCAATGCCGTCACCGCTGATATAAAGCGTTGCATGAGCACTTTTTCTGACCTCGCATCGCAAAATTATCCGTTGGAGTCTGTCGCTGTTTATCATTGATAATGGAGTAACTGAAAAATCGGATATCATAAATGCCTCCTGATTTAATCTGATAATATGCACACGGGCGAGGGTATTTTAATTTCTGTGTCAAGTTTGCAAAGAGAGCCGGCAGCACCGATTCTGAAAACGGTAACATTATTGCTCAACTCGTTTGAAGAAAATAAATAATCCCCGATGATGTTTATATCTCTCGGTGATTTGCCGCCGCACTTTACATTTTGCTTTAATTTCAAAGCACCTTTGTTAAAATCAAAAATACTTATTGAATCGTGTCCTCTGTTAGAAACATATATATTGTTGCCTTTTCTTCTTATTGTGGCAACGGTGTTTTCTTTGTTGAAAGCGTTGGGAAGGCAAGAAAAAGAGCCTGTATGTGTCATATTTCCGTTTGAATATTTCAGCAATTCTACCGTTGAGCTTAATTCGCAGGCAACAAAGATGTAATCTCCGTTTTCGGAAAATACAAGATGCCTCGGTCCGCATCCTTCGGTCAGCTTGATTTCCGAAATCTTATCTAAATCCTTGGTGTATATAAAAACCTTATCCAATCCTAAGTCCGTGCACAGAAGATATTTTTTGTCGGGAAAAACACAAACAAAATGTGTGTGCGGTGCATCCTGACGGGTAGGATGAACACCTTTACCGCTATGCGTTACGGTCTTTTTGCTGAGTTTTACTATATTCCCGGAAAGATAATTCACGACGAATTTATCGTTACCGATAATCTCAAGATGACACGGCACAATACCGTCGGTGCTTTCTGCTTCTGTAGGATTAGTAAGATTACCGTTCTCATCAATCTCATAAGATGCTATACCGCCGAAGTGCGTCTGCGTATCAGTTTCACGAAGAATAACATACATTCTGTTATCCCTGATTATTGCATACATGGGACGGTCAAGAGGTGTTTTTTCTGCAAACTGAAATTCACCGTTATTGAATATATAATGATAAACTCCGCCGTTTTTTTCGCAGGATAAAATATAAATATGCTTCATCATAAGGCGGTCTGTGTGTCGTTGGGGTCACCGTTTCGTGCAAGGTCATATTCCTTTGACCAATCAAGGTCACGGTATTCTTCACCCCTCGGGTCATTTTTTATCCAGTCAAGGAGCATATTAAGCATTTCCTCTGACCAGGTGTTTCTGTCAATCTGTGCGGTTGTGAATTTACCCTGACAAATCATTTCAAAGCCGAAATCATCCTTAACATGGGTTTTAGCAGCACCCTCAACAACATCCGCTACAAGATGCGACGGAATAAAAAGCACTCCGCCGCCTGCACCGAACACAACGTCACCGGGAAGGCACACAGCACCGCCGAAGCTTGTGATATCGTTCCAGTCCTTCATAACAAATTCACGGATAGGTGTGGGGTCAATGCCTCTGTAATAAACCTGAACATCAGGCACTTTTTTCATCTGTTCAACATCACGGATACCGCCCCATATAACCGCACCTCCGTTTTTGGTGCGTTTCTGCAGAGCAGTTGTAAGATTTCCGCCTAAAAACGTGCCCTTGTAAATCTTATCGTACATATCGCAGACCACAACATCACGCTCATAAAGACGGTCTATAACCCATTGATTATAGTTGCCCTGAAGACCGTCTTCGGCACCTCTTGCAAACTGAACCTCGTGCAGGTCGGGTCGGGTGGGGCAATAGGTGCAGGTAACCGCACGGCCAACCAGCTTTCTGTCATCGTTATGTAATGTAAGCATCGGATTTTCTCCGCCGCCTACAAACTGATGCTCGTAGCCTAAAACAAATATCGGCTTCCAGACCTCCTCAAGTGTCATACCGTAAAGGGCATCAAGATATTTGTCCTCTACCTTGGGTCTGCCGTCGGGCAATCTTTCACCCTTCCATAAGGGTGTCAGCTGTATTATTTTTTCTCTGTCGTTAAAATTCATTTTCAGATTTCTCCTTTATACCGTTTCCAGAATTCCCTTTAAGTAGCCTATTGCATACAGTCTGCCCAAAGCAGTATAGCCTGCTGTCTCTTGCTTTTCTGCAGCCATAAGCGGAACATGGTCAACCCGTATCGGCACATCAACACCTAATCGCTTGTATAATCTGATTAAATCGGGCATATTAAGCTCGCCGTTATCGTGAAAGGTTTCACGGAAATTGAATTTGTTACCTGAAGCATTTCTGAAATGCACGAAAAAGATTTTATCCTTCAGCTTCGGAATTATGTCATATAAATTCTCACCCATCATATGATAGGTTGCCTGACACATTGTAACGCCTAAATTATACGACCTGACAATTCCGTTTATCGCTTTGTCGATATTCTCATAGGATATCATTATTCTGCTTACATCACCGAGTTTTTCAAGCGGAGGATCATCGGGATGAAGTGCAAGCCTGATATTATATTTTTCCGCATAAGGAATGACCGCTTTTATAAAGTATTCATAATTATCCCACAACTGCCGTGAGGTAATCACTTTGTCGGTTGGTTCAAACTCGTTGATATCAAAGCCCGTTACAAGCGCATCGCCTCGCTCTTTGATTGATGCATTCGTTCTCAGCCAGCCGATATGAGCCATCCAGTTAAAACAGACAGTGCGTATATCAAGCCTATCCATAATCGGAAGCATTTTTATGACCTGCTCTGTTGCCCAATCTCTTTTATCATCGCCGAGCTTTATATGGTCGTGCAGGTGATTCGGCATCGGCTCTATAATCAACGGCTTTATACCGAAATCAGTAAATTTTTTATGCACCGCCTGCCAATGCGACAGGTCTGTTACATCAAAATCACTTGTTTCGGGCAAGCGAATAACGCCGTATTCCACCCCGCATTGTTTGGCATAATCCCATGTAAGATCTCTTTCACTTCTGAAATAATCCGTAAGTATCATAAAATCCCTCTTTCGTATACTTTTGAAAATAGTAATCGATAAGGTTTTGAACGGAACATTCCCACCGTATCTGCGTTGAAAATTTTTGAAATAACCCCTATGTCAAAGAGAAAAATGCCCAAATGTGCGTGATATTGCTGCATTTCAGACTTATAGGATTACCATTTCCCAAAGTATATCTTCAGTATAAATTAACAATGCCGTTAAAACAACTTTATAAAAAGGACAAAAAGTTTAAAATATGATACTTGTTTGCCCTGTGGTTATATGATATACTTTTAATTGAGGTGTTGAAAATGTCGGATTTTTTAGTATTTGATATTATAGATATCGGCTTGCTCGAACGGAAAATTTTCAGTATTGAAACAAAAAATAAAGCATGCTGTGTTTTAAGCTGCAGGATTTCAGGCAGCACACTTTTGGATACCGGTTCTGCCGTTCTGAGCATTAATCCCGGAGATGTTTTATATATTCCGAAAGGTTCAAGCTATTCGCAAAAAACTCAGGGAGAGGATGTTGTTTATATTCATCTTGAAGTGTTTGGCAGCAAGCGTGAAGAAATTCAGCATTTAACCTTTGATAATCCCGAAGTTATATCGGAATATTTCAAAAAAATGCTGAATATCTGGGAAAGAAAGAAAAAGAATTATAAATATTTATGCGCCTCTATAATTTATGAACTGATAGGCACAACCTCCGTTATGATGCCTGAGAGCAACAGAGATTTGCTTGCTCCCGCAACAGAATACATCAACGAGCATTTTTGTGATTATGATTTTTCGCTGGATGATGCCTGCAAAAGAAGCAGTATAAGCCGTTCGTATTTCAACAGAATATTCAAGGAGCGTTACGGAATTACTCCTGCTTTGTATATAAATCAGCTCAAAATTGAAAAATCTGAATTTTTGCTTTCCTGCAACACATATACCCATAACGAAATTGCTGCTATGTGCGGCTTCAATGATGTAAAATATTTTTACACGGTTTTCAAAAAAATCACCGGCACCACAGCAAAAAAATATCAGAAAAATAAATAGCATAAATATACAAAAATCCTCTGAGTACAGACTGCTGACTGCCTTCAGAGGATTTCTTATGGTGGTTATTCAGATTCGGAGAATATTTCTGAAAACTGTTTATGATTTTGCGTTTTATGCGTTACAAGGGCAATATTTTGAGACATAAACATTAATATATTAACTAAAGCAAAAGGTCTACAACACCACAAAGATGTTGTCGGCTGAAATTTTATCTCATATCAGATAACGGAGTATAATCTGTATTGTTTCGCAGATATTCTTCCATTTTGCCGCTGAGCAGTAATCTGACATAGCTCATAGGTTCGTTGTAGATAAGATAATCAAGTTCTGATGTTTCGTACATATTGTTTGCATATTCGTTTTCTACTGCAATGCAGTCTATTGACACCATAGAGCCATCGGTTAATTTCACTTCAACGCAGGCAGTATCAATGTTAAATTCGCAAGATAAAATATTGTTTTTCATAATTTGCAATTCCTTTCAGTTGTTAATAATAGCTTGAAACAATGTGTGTTTAACCGCCGCAAACAATTTATTCATTGAATCCGTTATGAGCACTCGTACCAGAAAAGATACCACAGTTGATACAATAGTGTCGACTGCGGTATTGTTGTTCAGCTATCTCAAACCCTTGCATATCAATAATTTCAAAAATAAAGCGTTGCATTCGTGGCATATTCCACCCGCCCTGCAACGCTTTTTTGTATTGTTTTCTTCGGCTGTTTGCGAAACCCTATACAATCATCGTTATACAATACATAACCGTTGATTTATACGATTTTCGTTATAATATCCACCCCGAACATCGCACCGAGTGATGATCCGCAATCCCGGCTTATACAGCTTCCTCTAACTCGTAGAAACTTACAGTATTGTTATAAAATGAAATCACCGTACACCTTTAATGAAATACAGGAGTATGGCTGAATTGAAAATCTAACTCTGTTTTCGTTTGTTTGAGCTGCTTGGATATCGTTTTCATCGTTTGTAGTATACATAGCTTTGGTGGGGGTTAAAAACAAGGTTATCTCGCCGTCCGTCATCTGTCCCGCAGTTTCTGTGAGTCGGATAATGATCGCATCGTTACGATCGGCAGCCTTTTTCAAAGCTACCAGTCGAATATTGCTTTTGTCAATACGAATATATTGTTTGTTTTCTTCTTGGGCACAGCCGATTAAAAGTTCATGTTCCTTTTCGTTGCTCCATATAGGAACGATAACGTTGTGTTTGCCCGAATAAGGAAGTATAGACAGACGATAGTGCGCCCGGCACTGCTCCGGTGAAGTATAAATCAGATTGTTGCAGCGGTTGGAACCGGCATATAGATAGAAGTGTGCTTTATCCTCATCGAAGGTGCAATCAAAGTGATTATATTTGATTTTTCCAATATGAAAAGCAGGCATATCCCGTGTAAACAGTGCGATGCCGCGCTGACTGTTTTCGGCGCTGACCCAATTCTGAGTTACGTTGAAATCTGCGGCGTTAATGGGGATACGGTCTGTTTTTTCATTAATTTCACCTATTGGTAATTCTGTGTAAAATTCGGGCTCATCCAGTTTGAACGGGAATGAGAAGAAATAATTCTTCTTGTAACGGTCATAAAAATCACCGATAAAACCCAAAGCGTTTTTATAAGACAGATCTATATCGATATTTTTTTCATATTTGTAAAAAATGAACTGTGCTGTTATCTCGGCACCGCTTTGCTCTTCATGACTGTTTTGTGTGATAACATAAGCAACATCACCTTCATACACACGGAAATCCAGCTTTTTAGGGATCTCAGTATGCGAAATCGGTTTTGTTTTTTCTTCGGTATAGAGATATATAAACTGACCGAGCTCAAAGGCGGCGTGCTGATCAAGGAGTTCCTCTCCTGTCTCCCGATCGATAATACTGACAATCTTTTGCAGTTTCAGATTACAATGTACTGTGTAAAAGTCAGTTTTAAACACTTCTTGCTCTATCTCCACAGAGGTGCTCACAGACGGTACAGCGGTAAAGTGCTTGCTCTCTGTTGCGTCGAGAAGCAACGGAGTTGTGATAACGCTGTTATCCGGAAGTATCTGGTGATTTACGCAGTCAGGTACGGGCATATCGTATGCTAATCGCAGGCTGCTGTTTCTTTGATGCGGAATAGTGTTGAACACCGTCATAGCATCAGAAACCGGCTCAGGCAACATACGGTTAAGGAGCGTATTTATATCAGAGAGCGACTTTTGAACAGGCAATACTTTTACCTGTTCAATATTATAGCGGTGCATTTTCTGCGGATGTTTGGATGAGGTTGCCCAGCAATGCTCATCAAACTCACACATACTACGGACAGCGTGGTCGAATATGTTGCTTTCGTATGGAACACCTTGGGAGACTCCTTGGATTACTGACAGCATTTCTGCCTCATAAAAACGGCGTGACAATTCCCGTCGGTCTGCCGTTAGTTGAGAGGAGATAGTGATGAAATCTGCCCACTGGTCAGCAATATCTCCTCGATATATCGGCAATAGATCCCCGTATTTTTTCTCGATGTCTTGCAGAAATACGGAGGGGATTTCCATTCGGAATGCAGGGTATTTCCACCGTTTGTTCATTTCATCGCATGCAGTCAGCAGCATGGTGGTAGGCAGTTCACGGTCGTCATAGAAGCAAAGCGGCAGAATGTCGTAGTTCACTGCTCCCAATTGCTCAATACGTTCTGTTAACCACCGTTCGGTACGCTGAGCTTTGGTGGAATCGAATGTGTATTCGCCCTCGGCATATTGGCGCTTGGTGTCACACCATATCTCCGACAACCCATGCGGTCGGTATGCACGCTGGTACCAGAATAGGACACGCTCCTCTCCGCTCTGACTTTCCCACCAAAAGAGAGGCGGCGTGTCGGATTTTTCTTTACTGTTACGAAAACCGTTGGCAAAGGCTGCCATATAGCGGATTCCCATATTATAATAGGCGTTCACGCTGCTCCAAGTCACACCGGATAAGTCAGCATACATAGCGCAGGTTGCATCAGCGTCATATCGTTTTTTGGCATCACGACAGCCGAAATATAAACCGCGCACCAATTGTTCAGCATTTTCCCACGAGGTATGGACACCGCTATGGATGGCATTCAATTCTATTCGTCTCGTTTTAAAAAGATGGCGCAGACACTCTTTTTCTTGCTCCGTGGCATAACAGTCAAAGGCGTCCAACCACCAAAAATGCTCGATAACATAACGAAAGTCATCGTGCGTATCGCATAAATCCATAGCCTTTTTTAAGTATTTGTAGCACTCATAATGCAATTTATCTATGTATGCGCAATAGCCCAGATCTTCATGCGATGAGTACATGATCGGAATTTGCCAATGCTTGGGGGGTATAACTGTAAAGGCTGATTCCACCGGCAGGTCTTCGAAAGGCTTTACAACCACCCTGCACACACTTTTCTGCTCACAACAAGGTACAAGCAAAGATGAAGTCGGTGCAAAAACACGCTCTTCGCACACGAGCTGTTCATCAAGAAATATCTGTATTTCATAAGGGTTGCACATATCCCAATCTTCCACGCTTATATAGACCATGTTTTTGTCATCGTACGATATAAATGGCGTTTGTGTAAATTTGGCGATTCTCATCTTATCACACTCCCCGAAAAAAGTACTAAAGATATTATACAATTGCAAAATCTGTTTCGGAATCCGAAAAACAGTATAAAAAGTTTGATTTTGTACACTTGATAATAAATTATCATCTATGGTATAGTATCATATAGTTGCACAAAAAGGTGGGGTAACAATGGTTCCTGTTTGGAGTATTTTGGACATTATTTCATTGAATCGCCATAATTGTCGGTTAAATACAAGTAATAAATCTTGTTATGTGCTCAGCTGTCGTATACGCGGAGATAGTTTGTTTTTTGTCGATGGTGTGCAGTATACTGTGCAAACAGGAGATATACTCTATATCCCATATGGAGCGAGTTACAGGCAGTGGTGTGTGCAGGAAGAAGTGGTTTGTTTCCATTTGGAGGTGTATGGCGAGCTTTCGGATAGTATACAGGTCATTCGCACGGAAAACGCTAAAGAAATCTGCACACTTTTTCAAAAAGCGGCAGAGCTCTGGCGAAAAAAAGATGCAAACTACGAGTACCGTTGCTTATCATTACTATATTCAATTCTATCATTGTGCGGCGAGGAACTCATGGTAACAGGGAAATATCCCAGTCACGCAATACGCAATGCCGTGGATTATCTGGATGCACATATTTTTGACGTAGATCTGACGGTGGCGAACTTATGCGAAAACGTTCATATAAGCAGATCATACTTTAATAGGATTACAAAAGAACTATATGGGTGTACACCGAAAACATATATAAATATTCAGCGCATAAAAAAGGCAAAAAGCTTACTGTGCAATGGGAACTACACTAACGAAGAAATTGCAAGGTTATGCGGCTTTGGCGATGTGAAATATTTTTATGTCCTGTTTAAAAAGTACACAGGGATGACTACAGGAGAGTATAGAAAGGAGCACAGACTCCGATAACCTATATATGCATCTCCGATGCCGGAGGTGCAAAGTTCTTATCTGTCAAAACGCAGTTGCAGAAAAATAAGCAATTTTGGAAAGACAGGTATCCTTTTATTTCTGCGCTTGTTGATTAATATAATTGTAAAACGGCAAAAGAAATTGAAAGGCTATACAGCTTCCTCTAACTCGTAGAGACTTACAGTATTGTTAAATACCCCGGAGTTAATTACTTGTTTTTGTTTTATATAAAAATGATTTAATCTTTCAAATTTAAATGCATTTTATTGAAACGGCAAATAAGATATGATATAATAAAAATGACAATTCTGCAAAGCAATGTGAATTAAAAAATCAGGCTGACTGCGTTTGTGAGGTAATGATATGAAAAATTATGATATTGCCGCCTTTATATGGCCGTCTTACACAGGTGACGAGCCGAGAACCCGTATTTTCTGGCCCGAGGGCTATGGTGAATGGCAGACTGTTAAAGCAATGACCAACAGAGGCTATGAAGGTTGCCGTTGGCCCCGTGTTCCCACCTGGGGATATGTTAACGAAGCTGACAGCAGGGTTATGGAAATGCAGATCAACTGCGCTGTTTCTTACGGCGTCAACGTTTTTATTTATGACTGGTATTGGTATGATAACCGCCCGTTTCTTGAAAACTGTCTTAATGACGGATTCCTTAAAGCCCGCAACAACACTCAGATGAAGTTCATGCTCATGTGGGCAAATCACAATGCAACTCATCTCTGGGATAAGAGAAATTCCGATACAGACCTTTCAACCGTTATCTGGAGCGGCGTTGTTACTCCCGAAATTTTTTCGGAGATATGCGACAGAACAATCGAAAAATATTTCAAGCGTGAAAATTATTATATGATTGACGGATGCCCCGTCTACATGGTTTTTGATGTTGACAACTTCATCCGTACATTCGGCACAACTCAGGAATGCAAAAAAGGTCTTGAAGAATTCCGAAGAAAAACCGTTGAAGCAGGCTTCAAGGGTCTCCATTTTCAGGCTGTAAACTGGAAAGGACATACATATAACTGGCTTAATGACGGTGACGACTGCAAAGGCATGACAGTTTATGAGCTTTATGATTATCTCGGATTTGATTCCGTTACAAATTACAACTGGTTTTCTTGCGTCGACCCCGACGGTGACTATGCACAGCAGACCGACGCTTATATTGAAAATCTTGAAGAAGAAACCAAGTTGATGAACGTACCTTTCTATCCCAACATTTCAGTAGGCTGGGATAATAACGTGAGATTCAACAAGTTCATGCCCGGCGTTGTCAAAAACAACACTCCCAAAAATTTCAGAATCGCCTGCGAAAAGGTCAAGAAATATGCTGATGAGTCAATAGAAAAGGGTGTTATGAAAGCTCCGTTCATTACAGTTAACAGTTGGAATGAATGGACCGAAACCAGCTATCTTCAGCCCGATGACCTTTACGGTTACGGCTATCTGGAAGCAATCAAAGAGGTCTTTACCGGGGAATGAATATGACTGTTTTTAAAGATTTTTCTTATGGTACCCACGAAAGACAGAAAGCTGACATTTATATTCCTGAAAAACCTGTTTCCCAATCGGGACTGATACTTTTTATACATGGCGGCGGCTGGACTGAGGGTGATAAATCTTGTCATACTTCCGATGCAGAGTTTTTTTCAGGACTTGGATATATATGCGCCGCTATTAATTACCGATATGTTTCCAAAAGCATAAATGTCCATCATGTGCTTGATGATGTAACAAGCTCACTTAACACCATAAAGCAAAAATGCAGCGAATACGGTTACAATATAAATGAGCTTATTTTATCCGGCGGATCTGCAGGCTCACATATCGCACTTCTTTATGCTTACACGAAAAAGGAAGTTTCGCCGATTAAGCCCTCGGCAGTCTGTTGCTACTGCCCGCCTACCGATTGCACAAGGGAAGATTTTCTTATGGGCATTAAAGGTGAATTTGAAAGTTGGAAATACGGACTCCTGTCACAGGTATGCAATGCAGATATATCAAAAGAAACTTTAAATAACAAAGCTTCACAAAAAGCTTTAAGTGAAATCTCACCTATAAACTACGTTGATGAAAACTGCATCCCTACCGCAATTTTTTACGGAAAAGAAGATGACCTTATTCCGGCAAAGCACATAGAGGATTTTGAGCGTAAGCTTGCCCGGGCCGGTATTAAGCACGATTTCGTTCTTTATAAAAATTCAGGCCACTTACTCGATAAAGACCCCGATGCGGCAATCAAAGCCAGAAAGATTATCAAGCAATATGCAGAACTTTATTTCTGACTTTTAGCAAATGTAACAACCCTGCTTATATCGCTGTGCCCCATTATCTTCACAAAGAATGTTCAATTCTTATGCTCAACGGCAAACAGCCCTCCCGGGTTAATCCCGGAGGGCTGTTTAGTATTTGTCAACGTTACGCTTTCACGGTTGTTCCTGTTTCTATCTGTAAATCGGCAGGCTCCAATTTTCTATCTCTTCTTTATCACCGTAGAACAGATATTTTGTTTCGCCGATTTGAGCAGAGAATGTGACTGAATCCACATCTGTATACCATTTATTATTAAAATAGTCCCATACATCAGTCTTACCTTCAAAGGTGACGGTCTTCTCACCTGCCGTAACAGCGTGAAATACCACCATATTCTGATTTGCCGTCAGCACATCCTCTGAATCGGAATAAACATGGATTCCGCAAGCACGTGCAATGGCTTTCAGATTGTTGACTGAAAGCAGCGAATCACCGTAATAAATAGTGGTATAGTCTTTCTGTCTGTTGATTGCAAAGCCGACAGAGCCGTCGATATTTTTGTCAGAAAGCAGCCAATTCAGATTATGGTGTCCTGAAAGAGAGCTGTACAGTTCAAACTGATAACCGTAGAAAGAAATTACGATAGCGCGGTTTTCTGTCCGTTCTTTGACAATACGCGCGAGATTCGAAATGCGCGCTACCGTAAGGTCACAGATATACTGATGATAATCAACATATTTCTGCGTTTTTGTTCCGTAAAAGAGAATATCTTTATACAGCTTGCCGTTGTCATAAATGTTGCTGGGGAGATTGTTCGGAACAGCAGCTGTGGAAAACTTCACAAAAGGATTTCCCCACGCTATCTGCAAATCTCTGTCTGTCGGATATTTCACTTTCAGCCACCGGGCAAAATTTTCATTGTTTGCGTTTGAAAAGTCCTGTCCGTTTTCACGGTACAGATACTGAAACCATTCATTATTTTCAAGATGATATCCGATAATATGCTTCGACAGCTCACCGTTGGAGCTGACATAATCGACCAGATGAGCAAGCCTTCTGCTTGATTCTTCATTGAATAAATCTGACGCCATTGACACAACACCGGATTTTATGCTTTTATCTTTATACTGTATTATTTCGCTTTCGGGTATGGAACCTGTATCGGGCATTGTCACCTTGACACGAAGCAGGATTTTTGCATCCGGGTCCCCCTGTGTAATACTTTTAACGCTCTCGTGAAGATGAGAGTATAACTGTCTGTATTCCGCCTCGCTGATGCTGTCAAGTTCGGCATAATAATTGATATTTTCAATAATAGAGTGAAGATGTATTCCCGCATCAGCGGCAAATCCTGCCTGACTTGTTGTGACACCGTTGAGATTCGGGAAATCCGTATTGCCGAAAAAGAGGACGGGAGATGTAAGCTGACCGTTGATTGAAAGCCGTGATAATCCGTTAACCGAGATAACCTCTGACTTCGGCATATCCGCCGCAAAAACAGGCTTCGGTGTGTCAATCGCAACACTTTCATTTTCAGCGAATTCTGCTGTTACAGCAACCGCCTCTTTGCAGTTGTATTTCGCCTTGTTGTTTGCGCACGGAAGAATTGAAAGAATAAAGGCAAGAATGCCAGCAAAAAGCCTTTTAAACATACATCATATCCTCCTGCTTTTTTCACAATAATATCACAAAAGATTTAAAAACTTATTAAAACTTAACTAAAGATTATTTTAATACATTACAACAATAGTTACAAGGGTTAACAATAAAGGATAATTACCTGTTTTGTTCCGGCAGCTTAACTGTAACACAGGATTTTCCTTTCGTTATTTCTTTTTTTCGCTTTGTAACACATCTATTGTAAACCTACAGTTTAACAATTGTCGAAATTTATGACGGTCTTGAATTTAATTTCATGCAGGTGTATAATACTTTGAGATTTTAATTCAGGAGATAAGTATGGATAACAACAAAGAATTTCTGGGCACGGAGCCCGTTGGCAAACTGCTTTTCAAGCTCGCTGTGCCGACAGTCATTGCACAGCTCGTAAATATGCTCTATAACATCGTTGACCGCATTTATATCGGTCACATTCCCGAAGAAGGCAGCCTTGCTCTGACGGGTGTCGGTGTTTGTATGCCGATAATTATGATCATCTCGGCTTTTGCGGCTCTTATCAGCTCAGGCGGTGCTCCGAGAGCATCAATAAATATGGGTAAGGGCGACAAAAAATCCGCAGAGAAAATTCTCGGCGGATGCTTCACTCTACAGATTATTATTTCGGCAATTTTAACTGCGGTTTTGCTGATTTGGAATAAGGATTTACTCCTTGCCTTCGGCGCAAGCGAAAACACAATCGACTATGCAACCGACTATATGAACATCTACGCCGTCGGCACGGTGTTTGTTCAGCTCACTCTCGGTATGGGCGCATTTATCAATGCACAGGGCTTCACGAAAATCGGTATGATAACCGTGCTTATAGGTGCTGTCAGTAACATAATCCTCGACCCGATATTCATTTTTGCATTTGATATGGGTGTTAAGGGTGCGGCACTTGCGACCATTCTTTCGCAGGCGATTTCGTGCGTATGGGTAATCTCTTTCCTCTGCAGCAAGAAAACATATCTTAAGCTCAAATTGTCGGATATGAAGATTGATGCAAAGCTTGTTTTCCCTTGTGTTGCGCTCGGTCTTGCGACCTTCATTATGCAGAGCAGTGAAAGCGTGATTTCCGTTTGCTTCAATTCATCACTTCTCAGATACGGCGGAGATATTGCCGTCGGTGCAATGACGATTCTCACAAGCGTTATGCAGTTTGCGATGCTGCCTATGCAGGGAATCGCTCAAGGTGCACAGCCTATTTCAAGCTACAACTACGGTGCAGGAAATGTTGACAGAGTAAAGAAAACATTCCGATTATTACTCACTTGCTGCCTTACATATTCAGTTGTTTTTTGCACACTGATTATGATATTTCCGCAGATATTTGCAGGAATATTCACACCCGACGCATCACTCATTGATTTCACGGCAAAGGCACTCCGTATTTACTGCGGTGCGATGTTCCTTTTCGGAATACAGATTGCCTGCCAGATGACCTTTGTTTCAATCGGCAACGCACCTTGTTCAATTATCGTTGCCGTTGTACGTAAATTCGTGCTTCTTCTGCCGTTTATCTACATTATGCCGAATCTGGTTGCAGACAAAACAATGGGCGTTTACCTCGCAGAACCCGCCGCAGATGTTATCGCAGTAACCTTCACCGCAATCCTTTTCGCCGTGCAGTTCAGGAAATCGTTGAAAAAGCTTGAAGAAAAATAAATTTCACCTATATATCAATTATTGCTTTTCATAATTTGCAATTCCTTTCAGTAATTAATGATACCTCGAAACAATGTGTGTTTAACCGCCGTTAACAATTTGTTCGTTGAATCCGTTATGAACACTCGTACCAGAAAAGATACCGCAGTTGATACGATAATCAACTGCGGTATTGTATTTATATCGATTAAATTATCTGCGAACACGGTTTATCCGAAAACAGATATTACAGCACCGATTATGCTGACAAAAAACGCTGTAATTTTTTCTAACAATGTATCAGCTTTGCTGATATCCGCATTAAATCGGATGCCGTTTTTACCTTCCGACGGTGCAAAACGGATTTGGTCAATGCTTATATTGCTTTCGCCCGAGCCCGAAAACTCAAATCGAATGTCATTCACATTGTGCAATCTGCCGCAGGGACGCGAAGCACCGCCTTCGTTACCGTAAAGATAAAGCGAATTCAGGTCAACCGAAACAAGATGCCACTCCCCGTCTGCAGGGATAACCGTCTCAATGTCTTTTGTATTCTCAACCTCAGGGGCATACCACAGCAGAGAATTCACTGTGAATTTCACCTTGCTGAGCGTGATATCGCTTTCACCGTTGTTGCGCAGATAAAAACTCATTTTCCCGTAATCGGAATAATCCGTATCAATATCGTGGAACAGCTGACCATCTGCATACCTCACAACAGGCGCCGCAGCAAAGCTTTCGCCGCTGCTTTTTATATTCACTGCGCCGTTATCGAAAGAAATGTCAGCTGAGTCAGCGCTCCAGGAATTATGGAATCCGATATATTCATCACTACCCCTCATAAGATGCCATATCTGCTCATCGTCACAATCCGTCCACTGCTTATCAATCCAATAATGATTGCCGATTGAAGGGTCGGTTATAAACTGGCTCACGGGAAGTGACGGTTTTCCGTCTGCACTCGCATAAAGATCTGAACTGATATTATTCACACTATAGGCGTAACTTGCTGAACACGGAGCTGCAACGTTTTCACTCCATATCTTTACGGTATCGGACGAAATAATTTCTGCCTGAGCCTGAACATAAACACCGTTTTTGCCGCAAACAGCAAATCCCGAAAGTTCACCATCAGAGCAGACAAGTCCGTCGCCCGTATTTTCAAGCGTAACAAGCACTGCTCCATCGGAAATCACAGCCTCTTTCACCGTTGCGGCGGAATAGCTGTTCCCACTGCCGTAAACAAGACCTTCTGCCGCAAATGCCATACGCTCGCCGATTTCTTCCTTGCATTCGGGGTGAATTGCGCCGGCCTCGGGGATATACGTCAGGGGTACGTCATAAATCGTAACCATTGCTCTTGATTCGGGCGCATCCTTTTGAATTTCGGCAAAATCAAGATTTCTGTCAGGTATCACAAACGTATCCTCCCCGTAGAGGAACGATGCAAGCTGTGAATAGATTATCGGCATAAGCCCGTTTTCATAGCCAAAATGCTCTGAATATGACCTCTGCATAAGGTCAAACGCTCTTGCATAAACCTCCCCGCTTTCGCTGACATCCGTTTCTCCCTGATACCAGATCATACCGACGGGTCTGAAGTTACCAAGTGCCTCTATTTTATGATTATAGTTAGCAGTCATATCAACATAAATATTCTGCTTATCGGGCAACCAATCGGATAATTCAATATAAGAACCGTCCGAAACAATATCCTTCTTAACCGCCGCATCGCCGTCAATCGCATCGCGCGAAAGCCATGATACAATTGCACTGCCGCCGAGAGAAGCATTAAGAATACCCACAGGCATATCAAGTTCCGCCATAAGCTCCTCGGCAAAGAAATAGGAAACTGCACTCATATTATATACATAAGGATTTTCGCCCGTCACCCATACTGCGCCGTCGATATCGGTCTGCGGCTCTGCGTATGTGAATTCCGGACCCACCGTATTGCCGGGATAAGACGGCACAAGCAAAACTCTGAGCCATTTGCTGAGTTTTTCCTGTTTTGCAAACATCTCTCTGCCAGTTCTCGACTGTGCGAGCGGATACTGCATATTGCTCTGACCGCTTGATAGCCAGAGCTCACCGAAAACCACGTTTTTCAGCCTTGAGAATTCATAAGAATCTGCCTTAAGAATAACTGTATATTCTTCGTATCCGCCTGAAGGAGAAAGAAACGAAACTTCAAATTTTCCGTCGGAATCCGCAACAGAGCTGCTTTCTGCACGGAGAACTCCGTCTGCGGAATAAAGCTCTGCAGTGATTGAGGTTCCAGCCTTTGCAACCCCTGCAAAAACAGCTTGTTTATTTTGTTCAAACAGCATTCCGTCGCCGTATATATTCTCATAAAGCGACGCCTCAGGTGACTCGGCATATGTATTCAAAGCAAAACTCAAGCATAGCGCAGCAACAAGAATCAACGAAATAATTTTTTTCATTTTACCACCTCATATCGGAAACGAAAACATCCGATTCCTAATTCATTCTTATCTTACTATCTTTCGCCGCAAAAATCAAGCACCGCAGTTGATACGATAATCAACTGCGGTATCTTTTATCTGCCTGAATCTATTACATCCACTTCGTTAATTGCATACGATACTCCAAAACCGTTTTGAATTGTTTTATATTCGTATCTTTTGTTTCCTCTGACAACGGCCTTTGCACCTCGCTCGGGATGCCTTCTTTCCAGCGAGCCGATAACAGCAATTTCAGTTTCTTCGTTAACATCAAATTTTGCAACCTGTCCGCATCTGCCGCACCAAAGCTCCTCGCCTGTTTTCAGATTGATAACATACATTTTTACTATTGCTGTTCCGCCTATAAGAATTGAAACCGTGCCTGCAGGATTGAGTTCCTGAATAGGACAACCGCAATTAATGCAAACTTTTGCCTTGTCCGATACTTCTTTTCCGCATTCGGGACATTTGATAAGAGCCATTTCGTTTTCTCCTTTATCGTTTAATTTTGACATTCACAGAATGTCATATCGTCTATGAGTATAACATATAATTTTCTTGTTGACAAGCACTAAATGTCAAAAAGGAGACGTTTATATGTTTATAAACAAAACCGCTGAAGGGCTGAACAACGCTTGCGGAAAAAACATTGCAAAGTTGCGATTGGAACTGAAAATTTCTCAAAGAGAGCTGGCTGACAGAATGCAGCTTGTTGGCATTGACATAGACAAAAATGCAATTCAGCGTATTGAATGCGGCAAGCGTTTTGTGACGGATATTGAAATAATTGCTTTCGCAAAAATTTTCAGTGTTACTTTTGAAAAGCTTCTGCTGTCCGAATAAAGCTCCCGCCATTCAGCTTAACTAATAAACAAAAGCACCGCAGCAACATCGTTAAATGTTGTCGCGGTGCTTTTTATAACTGCATTAAAGTTTTGAGAATCCGTGGCTGTTGATGAGAGCATCCAGCTTTTTGCCTTCCTTGCAAAGAGGGCATTCATGTGACGGGCATGCGAAATAGCCGGGAAGGTCTTTGGGATTGAAAACGGAGTTGACTTCGTATCCGTTGCATTCTGTTGCGGTTGAGAAAATAGATGCAACGCCCACAACCTCGCCGCCATAATAGTTGACCGCTTCCATAGCAGCCTTAACCGTTCCGCCCGTTGCAACGGAAACCGCGAGAACAAGCACATGCTTGCCCTTTATCATCGGAACGATGTTATCCCTGAAAAGAAGCTGTGAGCCGCTTGTCATTTCGGGAGTAACAACATATACCGTCTGATGAGCATTGATGTTCATCCAGTTGTTTTTTGTAAGCTCATCCGCAAGGCATGTACCGATAACCTCTGTGCCGTCAAGGCAAAGAATGGTATCAATGATTTTCACTTTATAGCTGCTGTTGCTGCAAAGCTCCTGCGCAACCGCCTTTGCTTCCGAAAGACGCGATTTCTGAGCCGCAACATCTATATAATAGTTGCTGTGTGAATGGTTGGTTGCAAAATGACCCTTTGCAACACGAAGAAAAAGATTGCTTCTGTTTGTCTTGATTTTTGTAATGCTTGATGTCGGCATATAAATCCCCCTATAAGTATGGATTGTATTTCTATTCTATAATAAAAAAACAGTTATTACAAGAAAAATTTTCTGTCAAAACCGCCTTTTTCGGTTTTTTCAGTTGTTGCGGAAGCTTTTCAGCTTTTTGTTAAGCTTGTCATAATATTTTGCCAGCGCCGTATTTCCCTTGGAAACAGCATCCCAGCACCATTCGACAAGGGTTACGAGATTTTCCTCTTCCTCGGAAAAAGAAAAGTCTTCATCCTCCATATAATCAAGATAAGCCATCGCAAGAGTTTTCAATGTGCCCGCAGACTTGTCAATCATATAGTGCTTGCGCGAATATTCAACGGTTTTTTTCACTGTCTCGAGCCTCTCGCTTCCTCTGACTTTAGCGTAAATGAGGCTGAGATACTTATTCAGATACAGGTATTCTCCCGTAGCGTAATACATCTCCTCGGAAGCTTCTTCAATCTTCACAAACTGTTCTTCCGCATAATCAAGAATACTTTCTATCCTTTTCTGATTTCTCTGCCCGTCGGCAAGCATAAAGAAATTGGCAGCGGTCACATATTCCTGAATTCTGCAGAATTTGTTGAATCTCGACGGCGCAACCTCGCAGATTCTCTCAAAATGTTTTGCTCCGATATATCTGTTTTCCGCCGCCTCTTCTCTGCTGCCGCAATATTGGGCAAGCTTTCTTCTGACATAAACAAGCTCCCAGATAAAATCGTCACTCTGCGATTCTGACGAGTAATTTTCCATCTCTTCGAGAATTTCCTTTGCAGGTGAAAAATCTATGTCCTGACCAATAATATTCTTTATGCTTTTTGCAATGAGCAGTGCCTTGGAATCATCGCTTCCATGGCGGAAGCCTCTGATAAGAAAGCGAAGCTCTGCCAGAGCAAATTCCGCATCTTCACTCTGTCCGTTATCTTTTTTGATGTTGTCATTCTGATCTGACAAAGCATGTACCTACTCTCTGTAATTAATAAGAAAAGGGTAACTCGCGGTTTCCTTGAATAACATCGCGATAGAATCTTTCGAGATCAAATGTTTTCGCATCGGGCATTTCGTATTCCTTCAGCGGCATTGCCTCATATCCCTTGAACATCGGATACGAATCTATATCGGTAATTTCCGAAATTATCGGATATTGACGCGAATGCATTATCAGCGCCTCACCCTTGTTTTTATCGAGCCTCTGAAGCTCTGATACGGAAATCAGCCTGCGCGTAAGCCCGTCGGGAGTGTAATAAGAACCGCACAGAGTGCTTATTTCCTCGAGCAAATCAATCTCCTTTGATGTGAGGAATATCCAGTTATCGCAGTTACCCTTGATTGTATCCGCATCCTCACCGTAACGGCCCTTGAGCTGATGAAGGCTCTGCGCAACAAGGAAATAGCGCATGTTACGGCTTCTTGCGGCAGAAATCATCGAAGGCATATCGGGAATTTTAGGCAGGTTACAGAACTCGTCCAGAACAAAATTCACGCGTACGGGAAGCTTTCTTTCCTTTTCTTTCTGAGCTTCGGCAATCAGAAGCTCGTAAGCCTGCTTGAGGAAGGTTGTTACAAGGAAATGATATGTGCTCTTTTCGTCGGGAATAATGAGGTAAACGGCGGTTTTTTCTCTGCCGAAACGGGATATATCAATTGTGTTGCCCGAAAGCATGTTTGTCAGATTTTTCTGAGTTGTGAAAATACGGATCATACCGAAAAGCACAACCATGATGCTCTGCAGTGTTTTTTCTGCACTGGAGAAAACATTTTTATAGTTGATACCCGCAATTGTATCCATTCTCATGTTGGTACTGAGCTTGTCGAGCTTGTCGGACGAAGCGTTCGTGCATAAAGTTGCAAGACTGCCGACATTGGCTTCTTCGGGGGTTGCCGCTTCCATGAGAAGCAAAAGATTTGCAAGTGCAAGCGAAGACGCCATTTCAGGCCAGAAAATGTCTTTGTTGTTTTCAAACTGAGGGCTTGCTATTGTTCTTACAAAGTCGTTGAGCAGCGAAACAGCCTCGTCGCGGTCGCCTTCATGATACATCCTATAGGGAAGTGAAAGGGGATTCCACATATCGCCTTTTCCGATATCGCGGAAATTCAGAACAACGGTTTTATAGCCGTTTGCTCTCGCAAGCCCCGATGTTCTGTCATAAAGCTCACCCTTGGGGTCTGTTGTGATAAACGACTCCCCTGCTTTCACAAAATAGTTAAGAATGGGCATGCAGAAAAGTCTTGTTTTCTTTGAACCCGTAGCACCGAAAATCAGCGTATGTGTATCCGCACCGTCAACATAAGCCTCATGGCCGTCCGTGATGATGGGAATACCTGCAGTGGGATAGGATTCGGCGTGCAGATTAACATATGTTGATGAGCGCTTGATTTCCTCAACGGTTGCCCAACGGGTTTCCTGATTTACGTTTTGATATTTTCCAAATTTATATTCCATAATAATTCACCCTTAAAACATCAGAATCCTAAAGTTACGGTTTTCTCAATTTTAATAACGGTTCTTCTGATATACTCACTGTCTGCAGAAAAATCGCTGAGCATTTCAGCCGTGATTATATTTCCGACTGTTGTTGACTCGGAGAACAGAGAATATACAATATCGCTGCACAGATATATAATTGTGTTCAGGCCGTTAAAATACTTGTTGTTTCTGAGAATTTCAACAGAGCCCATAAGAACATCCCTTGCTCCGCCGTCCAACGCAAGACCGTATTTCGAAAGATATTCGGATGCATATTCCACAAGCTCTTTAACCGAAGGCATATGAAGGGTTATTTTCTCTATTCTGAGATACATGCTTACAACGCCTTCCATTTCTCTTGTGTCATCATTTTCGATGTTGTCCGAAATTGACAACACAACCATCCAATATGCCGTGTTCATACGCAGGAACTGAAGAAAATCAAGGAAATACTTCTCTCTGTGGTGACCTACCCATTCATCAACATTGATGTGAATAATGCCCTTGAAATCGTTACGGAAGCCCGCAGCCGCTTCAATGGAATCAATAAGACGGTAAAGCTCCTTGAAGCCGTCTGTATCGGGATCGCAGTATTCGAGCTTGAACTCGAAAAACTTGACATCGCCGTAAAAACTCATCAGATTCTGCTTTGAATCCAGATAATCGGAAAGTAAAGAAAGAAGCTTGGTGTTGCCGTATCCTGCGCGGGTATAAACAAAAAGATCGGGAAGAACTATAGGTGCATCAAATGAACGCTTGCTGATGTTTTCCGAAAGAATTTCCCATCTTCCGACCAGCTCTTTAAGCTCGTCGGCACCTTTGAAATTCATAAGCTGCTCATAGTAATTATTCATCTGATATCACAACCCCTAATATGTTTTTAAAAATGATATCATGAAAATAATCTGTATGTCAAGAATATGCGGTTTAATTGTCATAAAGTATTATAATACCGACAGATTCAATATGCAGTCACTTTACTGCTGTCGGAAGAACATAATTAAAAAAGTTGCAAAAGAAATAATTTTATATTATTAATATTATATAAGCTTTAAAAGGCAGGTGAAGTCCTATCAGCACAGAAAGAAACCTCGAAACTGCTGACAACTCTGTTCTTCTTAAAAACAGACGGTTCGTCGGCACAAAAGAAACGGTTGCTTATGTTCTCGAAGATGCTGCTGCAAGCCTTAATATCAACGACTTCAAAGACAGATACATATATGACGTTGTTAAAATCGACTTCAGCTATCTGGCAATCCAGAACATTGTTGCAACGGTATGGGATGCCTTTAACGACACCTTTATCGGCGTTATTGTTGAAAAAACAAGAACACGCTGGGGTAAATTCAGACCGTATCTTCTTCTCGGTCAGCTGCCCCTCACAATTCTGGGTATGTGGTACTGGCTTATCCCCTTTATCTTCCCTGATACTCCCGGCGACTATCTTCCCAAATGGATTTTCTATTTTGCAATGTCGATAATCACCGAAACCGCAAACACCTTCACATCAATAGCGCGTGCGGGCTTCGGCTCCACGATAACGCCCAAGCCATTGGGCCGTTCGAGGCTTATTGCAACGGCGAACCTGATGTCGCACATATTTGAGGATTTGCCGAAACAGATTTTCGGCATCATTTACGACCTTGTTATAAATGATAAGGTCAAAATCAAGCTTCCTAAGCTGTTTTCAGGTTTCGGAATAGGCTTCGCCGTTCTCGGCGCAGCATTCTGCCTCTTCTTCTTCCTCACAACAAGAGAAAGAGTTGCGCAAACCATCAAAAAACCGAGTGTACTTCAGGGATTGAAGGCTATCATTACAAATAAACCGATGTTCATTCAGGTGTTTTCTTCATTCCTGTCAGGCTTCAGCATAGGTCAGAGCAGAACGAATTTCTATATCGACGTTATCGGCTCAATTACCTGGAAAACAATCGTCGGTATTCCCGCATTCCCCGTCAAGTTCATCAGCTACGGCTTTGTTGAACCCCTCAGAAAGCGCTTCTCAACAAAAGCGCTCTGGATTCTTGAAGATGCGTGGACAGATATGCTGTGGATGATTGTTTTCGGCATAGGTTCAATAAACAAAAACTTTATGCGCAAGGCAATTATCCTGCCGCTGATGGGCATTGAAGAAATATTTGAGATGTGCGTTTATGGTCTGAGACGAGTTATCCCCGCTGAAATCAGCAACGAGTCCATGGACTACTGCGAATGGAAAAACGGCTACCGTGCAGAAGCCATGATCGGTGTTGCACAGTCAACCATTTCAAAGCTTCAGCAGGCTGTTATGGGCAGCGTAAACAGCATCGTTATGAAGAAAGTCGGTTATGTTCAGGGCCTCAAGGTAGGAACACAGTCCGATAAAACAAAGTGGTGGATTTTCGCTCTCGGTACAGGTATTCCTATTATCACAAGCAGCCTTGGTATTATCCCCAAATTCTTCTATCCTCTTTCGGCTGAAAAGCGTGATCAGATGTACGCTGAGCTTCGCGACAGAAGAAGCAAGGTTGCAGATAAGATGAACAAGGCAACCACCGCTGAAGAAATTGCAGAAATTGCAGAATCCCAGTTCATAGTTAAATAAAAACATAAAACTGACCGCATTCTTATCAGAAGATAAGCGTGCGGTCTTTTGTTTTCCTTATCAAAAAAACGGATGTACCGTTACGGCACATCCGTTGATTTTTATTTAAGAAGCTTCAGCGCTCCCGTGGGGCAAATCTCGACACACTTGCCGCAGGTTCTGCACACTTCAATCTTATCGCTGCCCTCAAACTCGGGTCTTATAACCGTTTTGAAGCCTCTGCCGACAAGACCGAGAATGCTTTCGCCGACCTCTTCCTTACAGGTTCTTACGCAGAGGTTGCAAAGAATGCACTTGCCCTGATCTCTTTCAATCGTAACAAGCTTTGTCTCCTTGAAGCTCTCGTGGATTTCGCCCGCAAGTCTTTCGGGGCAGATCGGTTCATAGTTTGCATATCTGATGAGCTTGCAGTCCTTGAAATCGTGACATCCGCATTCAAGGCAACGCTTTGCCTCTCCCCTCGCCTGCTCCTCAGTGAAGCCGTTGAGAACTTCATCAAAATTATTGCGGCGGTATTCGGGAGCTTTGACCGACATAACAGCTCTTGCCTTCTTTTCTCTGTCGGCAAGCATTTCCGCAGTAACATTTTTCTTTGAATAATAAGGCTCGGGGAAATCCATGGGCATACCGAGAAGATATGCATTGATTGCCCTTGCTGCCTCGTTTGCCTCCGCAATAGCATCAATCGCTATTGATGCGCCGTTGTTTGTGGCATCGCCTGCGGCAAAAACGCCCTCAACATTTGTCAGACATGTTGATTTTGCGGCAACAATTGTTCCCCATCTTGTGAGTTCAATCTCTTCAAGTCCCGAAGGTGCGCATTTCTGACCGATTGCAGAAATAACAGTGTCAACATCAAGGGTTCTGAACTCGCCCTCAACGGGAACAGGCTTTCTTCTGCCCGAAGCATCGGGCTCGCCAAGCTGCATAATCTGAAGCTTTATCGACCTGACCTTACCGTTTTCGCCGATAATTTCGGCAGGATTGGTCAGGAAGAGAAATTCAACACCCTCTTCAATTGCTTCTTCGATTTCGATATCCTCCGCAGGAGCTTCGGCTCTTGTGCGGCGATAAATTACATAAACATTTTCAGCGCCGCATCTGACTGCGGTGCGGCAGGCATCCATTGCGGTGTTGCCTCCGCCGACAACGGCAACATTCCTGCCGATTTCAGGACGGTTGCCCATATTGACCTCGCGCAGGAAATCAATGCCGCTGAGAACGCCTTCAAGCTCTTCGCCTGCGCATCCGACGCTGCTGCCCTTCCATGCGCCGATAGTTACAAGAACGGCATCAGAGCCTTTTTTGATTTCTTCAAAAGCAATATCCTTGCCGACTTTAACATTGTTTTTCATTTCAACGCCAAGCTTTTCTATAGCGGCAACTTCCTTTGCAAGAACGGCCTTGGGCAGACGGTATTCGGGAATACCGTAGCGGAGCATGCCGCCCATTTCGGGCATAGCTTCATATATTGTGACCGCATGACCTGCAAGGCGAAGATAGTAAGCCGCTGTAAGACCTGCGGGACCGCCGCCGATAATCGCAACCTTTTTGCCTGTTGCTTCTTCGGGAACTGCGGTGTAGGGGGCATCGGATGCAAGGTCGTTATCTGCCGCAAAAGCTTTCAGATACGCTACAGAAAGAGGCTCTTCAACCAGTCTGCGGCGGCAGTTGCTTTCGCAGGGATGGGGGCAGACTCTGCCGATTGATGCGGGAATCGGAATTTTTTCCTTTATTATTTTAACGGCTTCCTTATCGTCGCCGTTTGCAATAGCTTTAAGGTAGCCCTGAATATCTGTGTGCGCGGGACAATTGAGCGAGCAGGGAGCAACGCAGTCGCCGCTGTGGTCACTCATAATAAGCTCAAGAGCAATTTTTCTTGCTTTTTTGACTCGGGGAGTATTCGTGCTGAGCACCATTCCGTCCTGAGCAACTGTTGCGCAGGCACGCATAAGCTTGGGGCTGTTTTCCGCCTCAACAAGGCAAAGTCCGCAGGCGCCGTAAAGCTTCAGTTTGCCGTTATAGCAAAGGTTGGGAATTTCAATGCCGTTGCGGGCGGCAATATTGAGAACGGTTTCGCCCTTTTCGCCGATAAGCTCACGGCCGTTTACGGTAATTTTAATCTGTTCCATCTCTTCCCCTCCTTATTCTACGATAATTGCACCGAAGCGGCAGGAATTCACGCACTGACCGCAGCGTATGCAGGCTTCGGAATCAATGATATGCGCCTGCTTGACTGCGCCGCTGATGGCGTGAGCAGGACATTTCTTTGCGCAAAGAGTGCATCCCTTGCACTTTTCGGCATCTATTGAATATGTGAGAAGGTCAACGCATTCCTTTGCAGGGCATTTCTTCTCTCTGATATGTGCTTCGTATTCGTTTCTGAAATATCTGATGGTTGTGAGAACGGGATTGGGTGCTGTCTGACCGAGACCGCAGAGTGCTCCGTCCTTGACAGCTTCGCAAAGCTCTTCAAGAAGCTCGATATCGCCTTCCTTGCCCTCGCCTTTAACGATTCTTGTGAGAATTTCCTGCATTCTCGCCGTTCCGATACGGCAGTGAACACATTTTCCGCAGGATTCGAGAGCCGTAAAGTCAAGGAAGAACTTCGCCATACCTACCATGCAGGTGCTTTCATCCATAACAACCATACCGCCCGAGCCCATGATAGCGCCCGTTGCGGCAAGTGCCTTATAGTCGATAACAGTATCAAGCTGCTCCTTGGGAATACATCCGCCTGAGGGTCCGCCCATCTGGACAGCCTTGAATTCCTTACCGTCGCGGATACCTCCGCCGATGCCGTAAATAACATCCCGGAGAGTTTTGCCCATGGGAATTTCAACAAGTCCGCCCTTGCGGATTTTTCCCGTGAGAGCAAAAACCTTTGTGCCCTTGCTGTTTTCAGTACCCATTGCAGCAAAAGCCGCGCCGCCGTTGTTGATTATCCATGCGACGTTTGCAAAGGTTTCAACATTGTTGATATTTGAGGGTTCATCCATATAGCCCTTCTGTGCAGGGAACGGAGGCTTGAGTCTGGGCATGCCTCTTTTGCCCTCAAGAGATTCAATAAGTGCGGTTTCTTCACCGCAGACAAATGCGCCTGCACCTGCCTTGATTCTCATATCGCAGGAGAAGCCTGTTCCAAGAATATTTTCGCCGAGAAGATTAGCCTTTTTCGCTTGCGCAATGGCAATTTCAAGGTTTGTTATTGCAAGAGGATATTCTGCACGCACATAAACAATCATCTCGCATGCACCGATTGCATAAGCACCGATAAGCATGCCTTCGATAAGGCTGTGGGGGTCAGATTCGATAACCGCTCTGTCCATGAACGCACCGGGGTCACCTTCATCGGCATTGCAGATAAGATATTTTGTATCGCTCACGCTCTGACGGGCGGCATTCCATTTGAACCATGTCGGGAAGCCTGCACCGCCTCTGCCTGCAAGACCCGAAACCTTGATTTCCTCAATAACCTGCTCGGGAGTCATGGTCTTAAGAGCCTTTTCAAGAGCCTGATATCCGTCAGCCTCGCGGTAATCGTCAAGCGAAACGGGGTCAATAAGTCCGCAATGGCGGAGTGCTATTCTTGTCTGACGGTTGAGAAACTCCTCGTCCTCTGCCGAAATCGTAATTCCGTCAACCTTTGAAAGGTCGCCGCTTCTTGCAGCCTCAACAATTGCCTCTGCATCGTCTGCCGAAACCCTGACAAGGCGGCGCAGAAGAGTTTTTCCGTCATACAAATCAACAATGGGTTCAAGGAAGCACATGCCGATACAGCCCGTGCTGCCGAGAACAAAGGGCTCATTTGCCGTCATAAGAGCTTCAATCGCCTTATGAACCTTTGATGCGCCCGCAGCAATTCCGCAGGAGCCTTCGCCGATAACTATACGCATCATTTGCCCTCCTTTTCCTGAATGCTTTTTATAACGGCAACCGCTGAATCGGGGGTCAGATTGCCGTAAGCTTCGCCGTTTATCATGATAACGGGAGCAAGCGAGCAGCAGCCGAGACACGCAACATTTTCAAGAGTGAAAAGTCCGTCAGCGGTTGTTTCGCCGTTGCCGATTCCGAGATATTCGGAAATGGCGGCGGAAACTCTTTCGCTTCCGTTGACATGACATGCCGTACCCTGACATGACATAATAAGATATTTACCTATGGGGGTCAGCCTGAACTGCGAATAAAACGTTGCAACGCCGATAACATCGGCAGGAGCAATTCCGACCTTTTCCGCTATGCAATACATAACATCCTTGGGAAGATATCCGTAAATATTCTGAGCTTTCTGAAGAATGGTAATAAGGTTGCTCGGTGAACCTGCGTATTCCTTAAGCACATCCTCAAGCAGAGTGAGGTCGCTTTTGGGACCCTGAGAATTACACTGGCACATAATTCTTCCTCCTTACTTTCTCATTTATTTTCTGATTGTTTAAAATCCTGATTTAATTAACTATAACATATAAAAGATATATATGCAAGTGAAAGCTTTTGTCAAAACAAATTTGACCTGCACAAAGCAAAAAGGCAGCATCACAGACTTGATGCCGCCTTTTTTGTAACACATTTTCCGCAATCACATAAGATAACAGTGTAAGCGCCTGATAAATCAGAAACGCTTCAAACATCACTCCGCACGATGATTTCGGCGGATTCTTGCAAGGAGGTTACATCATGGGTTGCGGATGCAATAACAACTGGTTCCTTTTCATCATCCTCATTCTTCTCTTCTGCGGTGACTGCGGTTGCAACAACGGCTGCGGCTGTAACAACGTAAGAACAACGAATGACTGTGGCTGCGGTTGCGGCTGCTAAATCTCGGCAAGTATCTCCGCCGCTTCCTCCTGCGTTAACCCGCCGGGGGAGGCGGCAAAATTCCTCGGTAATACGCTCTGCCAGCGCAGGGCGTATTTTTTTGCGTTTTCTTCGCCGATTTCAACTCCTCTGAGGTCTGTCAGCGAAGCAATAACCGCTTTGACTTTTTCAAGAGAATCCGTCATGGAAATAAATTTCTTTGTTTTTTCGGGAGCAAACTCCGCACAGCGGTCTATATAAGGAGAAAAGAATGCCGCGCACGCCGTACCGTGAGGAACACCGTAATTCTCGGTCAGAACATAGCCGAGCGGATGCGGAAACGCCGTTCCGCAGGTATTGATAACAAGACCTGCATAAACCGAACCGAAATAAAGCCTTTCGCGTAATTCCGCAGAAATATTTTCCGTTTCAGAAAGCTCCTTCAGACCCTCAAAAATCATCGGGATACACTTTTCCGCCCAGAGCTCAACCGTTCCCGTACATTTCTGAGTGAAATATCCCTCAACCGCATGAGCAAACGCATCCAGAGCCGTTGAAACCGTTGATGCATAAGGCAAAGAATATGTATATCTCGGGTCACAGAAAGCAAGTCTTGCATAGCAGTCGTCGCCCGAAATGCTCTTTTTTATTCCCGTTTCATCATTGGTCAGAACCGAAACCGCCGTTACCTCACTGCCTGTGCCCGCCGTTGTGCCGATAAGTGCAACGGGCAACGGAGCGTTCGCGTATTCTCTTTTATAGATATCAATTGCGGAAAGCACGGGGTTTGAAGCATAAATCGCAACAGCCTTTGCCGCATCAAGCACAGAGCCGCCGCCTATTCCGAGAATAAACTCTGCGCCTGCCTCTCTTGCGGCTTCACCTGCCTCGCTGCAGACGGAAATCAGCGGATTTTCGCCTATCTTATCAAAAACCGAAAAGTCTATGTTTTCATTTTTCAGCGCAGATTTGGCATCTGCAAGCGCACCGCTTCTTTCAGCACCGCTTTTTCCCGTAAGAATAAGGCACTTTCTGCCAAGCTTTGACAGCAGAAATGCATTGTTGATAACCGCATTTTCGCCGCATACACATTTTACGGGCATATAGATTGTTCCGTTCATGAAAAATCTCCCTTTATTTAAGTCATTATGTAAAATATTCTATCAGATTTTTTATGAAAATCCAACAATTTTTTGGGTTTTGCTTTTACCATATTGAAAAAATATAATATAAGGTGTATTATATAATAAATAATATAATGGGGACGAATGGCGGTGAGTGCAAAATGAAAAAAATCGGCGCAATAATTGCAGCCGTTGCCGCCTCCGTGTTAGTCGCCTTTTTGGTATTTGACGGCGTCCTCAACAAAACCGCTTCAAAGGATTTCTTTGCAATGGATACCGTTATTTCCGCAAAAATAACGGGGGCAGACGCAGAAAAAGCTCTTGCCGAAACCGAAAAATGCATTTCTGAGCTTGATGCCTCTCTTTCCCGTCATGACGAGAATTCCGAAATAAGCCGGCTCAACAAAAATTCGGGCGGCATATTAAACGATAAGCTCTGCGGTTATTTCCGTACTCTTCTGGATGTAAGCAAAAAAAGCTGCGGAGCATTTGACTTTACTCTCGGAGCAGTCAGCGATTTATGGAGCTTCGGCTCTCAGCCGCGTGTTCCCGAAGAAAACGCTTTAAAAGCCGCACTTTCAGAAAGCGGATACGAAAAGGTTACCCTTTCCGAAAACAGCCTCACTCTCGGCGGCGGAGTTATTGATTTCGGAGCAACGGGAAAAGGAATTGCGCTCGACGAAATCCGAAGCAAGCTAGATGGTGCCAAAGTTAAAAACGCAGTTATCAGCGTGGGCGGCAGTGTTCTTCTTTACGGCAACGGCGAGGTAAAGGTCGGCATACGCGACCCCTACGGCAACGCCGGCAGAAGCATTGCAACGCTTTCGCTTTCCGACACATGCATTTCCACATCGGGTAGCTATGAACGCCGTTTTGAAGAAAACGGAAAAGCCTACCATCATATAATTAATCCCGAAACGGGCTATCCCGTTGAAAACGGGCTCATCAGCGTAACGGTTATATCGGACAGCGGCATACTCAGCGATGCTCTTTCAACCGCGTGCTTTGTTCTCGGCGTTGAAAAAGGCATGGCTCTTGCCGAAGAATACGGCTGCGAGGCTGTTTTCATTGACGAAAACAGAATTGTCCGTACAACAGACGGTATTGCCGAAACAATTGAAATAACAGACAACAGCTATACATTGGTGTAATATGAAATCTAAACTTTTCAGAAAAGGCGATATTGCGGTTATCCTTGTTATTCTCGTTGCAGCCGCCGCTTTTTGGTTTTATCAGTCATATCATCAGACCGACAAGCTCGAAGCCGTTATAACCGTCAACGGCGAAACGGTTGAAACAATAGATCTGTCATCAGTTAAAGAAAAAATAACAATTGAGCTTGATACCGTTCCCGAGGTTGTTATTGCCGCCGAAAACGGAGCGATATACTTTGAAAAGGCTGACTGCAGCGATAAGCTCTGCGTAAACTGCGGCAGACTTTGCAGGAAAGGAGATACCGCCGTTTGTCTGCCTGCAAAAACGGTTGTTACCGTCAGCGGCTCGGACACCGATGTTATGACCTACTGAGATGAAAAAGAATATCGCTTTTCGTACAGCTCTCGGAGCAATCCTTTGTGCTGAGGCTCTGGCTCTCGGTTTTCTTGAAAGCCTGATTCCGCCTCTGCCGTTTCTTCCGCCGGGAGCAAAGCCCGGTTTTTCAAACATAATAACCATGTTCGCCGCAGGCAGTCTCGGTCTGCCGCAGGCACTCGCAATAACTCTCGTCAAAGGCTGTTTCGCTTTTGTAACAAGAGGCTTCACCGCAGGAATCATGAGCCTTTCGGGCGGAATTCTTTCAGCCCTTGCAATGTGGCTCCTGCTTAAATTCGCAGATAATAAGCTTGGCATCATCGGTATTTCCGTCATATGCGCCCTGTTCCATAACACGGGACAGCTCGGTGCGGCGGCGGTCATAACGGGAAGCAAAGATATTATATATTACGCCCCTGCCCTTGCCGTTTTCGGCATTGCAACGGGAGCGGTAACGGGAATAATCCTCAGAGCGGTTATGCCCGTGCTTGAAAAACAGAAACAATACTTTTACAAATAATCCACAAAGGAGGAATTACCATGACTAAGGCCAATATGGCAGGCGTACTGTCTGCCGTCAAAAAGGTCAGAGGCGGAGTTAAGGTTCATCATCACAAGAACACCGCCGAAACAGAGGTAGTCAGAATGCCTGCCCCTGAAAAAGTCATCATCCCCATGCAGCAGCATATCGGCGCTCCCTGCGAGCCCGTTGTCAAGGTCGGCGATACGGTTGCCGTAGGTCAGCTTATCGGCGATACCGACAAATATGTCAGCGCACCCATTCACGCTTCCGTTTCGGGAACGGTTACAGCCATAGGCGATATCAAAATGCCCAACGGCACGCTCGCAAAGGCTGTCACAATTGAATCCGACGGCGAAATGCGTCTTTGGGAAGGCATCAAGCCGCCCCATGTTGAAACAAAAGAGGATCTCATCAAGGCTGTGCGTGAATCGGGTCTTGTAGGTCTTGGCGGTGCAGGCTTCCCGACCCATATCAAGCTCAATTTCCCCGCCGATAAAAACATTGACACTCTTGTTGTCAACGCCGCAGAGTGCGAACCCTACATAACCGTTGACTACCGCGAATGCATGGAAAATTCGTGGGATATCCTCTCGGGCGTATATCTGCTCAAGGACCTTCTCGGCTTCAAGCAGGTTGTTATCGCTGTTGAGGACAACAAGCCCGAGGCTTTTCAGGTTCTTAAAAATATTGCCGACCATTCAATAGATAAGCATGACGAAGTCAAGCTTATGGTGCTTGAATCGAAATATCCTCAGGGCGCTGAAAAAATGATGGTTCAGTCCGCAACGGGCAGAAGAGTTCCTCCCGGAAAGCTTCCTGCCGATGTCGGATGCGTAGTTATGAACGTTGCTTCGGTTGCGTTCATCGCCCGCTATATAAAGACAGGTAAGCCGCTCGTCAGCCGTTCCCTTACGGTTGACGGCTCCGCAATCAAAGAGCCAAAAAACGTCAGAGTTCCCGTTGGCACAAGCATCAGCGAAATCATTGATTTCTGCGGCGGCTTCAGCACAGACCCCTGCAAAATTCTTACGGGCGGCCCGATGATGGGTCTTGCAATCGTCGGCACAGACCTGCCCGTTCTTAAACAGAACAACGCTATTCTTGCTTTCGCACATGACGATGCCGTTCTCAAGCCCGAGACCGACTGCATCCGTTGCGGCAGATGCGCAACTGCCTGCCCGATGAGTCTTATGCCCACAAATATCGTCAGAGCTGCAAAAACAAAGGATGTTTCAATGCTCAAAGCCGCAGGCGTTACCGTATGCATGGAATGCGGTAGCTGCGCCTATGCCTGCCCCGCAGGCAAGCCTCTTGTTCAGCATATGAGACTGGCAAAGGCAATTCTCAGAGAGGAGGGCAACAAATAATGGTAAACGGTAAAAAGCTTGTTGTAAGCGCATCGCCTCATCTGCGCTCAACCCAGACAACAACAAGAATCATGCTTGATGTTATCATCTCGCTTATCCCCGCCCTCGTCGCGGCAATATTTATCTTCGGACCGAGAGTTCTCTGCGTTACGGCTGTTTCAGTCAGCTGTGCCGTTCTTGCCGAATATGTTTCGCGCAAGATCATGAAACGCCATCAGACAATCGGCGACCTCAGTGCAGTTGTAACAGGTCTTATCCTCGCACTTAATCTGCCCGCAACAATCCCCTACTGGATTGCCGCAATCGGCAGCATCGTTGCCATCGTTGTTGTAAAGCAGTTCTTCGGCGGCATCGGTCAGAACTTTGCAAACCCCGCCATCACAGCCCGAATTGTTCTTCTTCTCTCGTTCGGTGCGCAGATGGGTAACTGGGCAACTCCCCTTTCATGGAAAACAGAAATCACCACCTCGGCAACGCCCCTTGCTGTCGGTTACGGTGCAGACGGCGCCGCTTCGCTTCTTGATATGTTCCTCGGACTCAGAGGCGGCTGTCTCGGCGAAACCTGCGCTCTCGCGCTCATTCTCGGCGGCATCTATCTTATGGCAAGAAAAGTTATCTCCCCCGCAATTCCTCTCACATATATCGGCACAGTCGCTCTTATAATGCTTATTGCAGGCAAAGGCGATCTCGGCTTCGTTGCATATCAGGTTATGGGCGGCGGTCTGCTTCTCGGTGCATTCTTCATGGCAACCGACTATTCGACCTGCCCCATCAAGGTCAGAGGCAAGATTATCTTCGGCATCGGCTGCGGCATAATCACTGCTCTTATCAGACTTTTCGCTTCAATGACGGAAGGCGTTTCATTCGCAATTCTTATTATGAACCTTCTCGTTCCGTTCATTGACAGGGCAACAATTCCCAAGCCCTTCGGCACTCCCAAAAAAGAAAAGAAATCAAAGGAGGCGGCAAACGCATGAAAAAAATCAAAGAATACGCCGCCCCGACGGTAGTTCTCTTCATCATCTGCATTGTTGCGGCATTTCTTCTCGCTGTAACAAATAATGTTACAGCCCCGAAGATTGCGCAGGTTGAAGCAGAAAATGAAGCAAAAACAAGACAGGTTGTTTTTGCGCAAGCGGCAAGCTTCGGCGAAGAAACAACCAATGCTGACGGCATCAAGCTTGTTCCCGCCCTCGACGAAAACGGCGCAACAATCGGTTATGTTGTTGTTACTGCTGAAAAAGGCTACGGCGGCGATATCTCCGTTATGACAGGCGTTGACCTTGAAGGCAAGGTCAAGGGTGTCAGCATCCTCTCCATGAGCGAAACCGCAGGTCTCGGCGCAAACGCATCGAAGGACAGCTTCCTCGGTCAGTTTGCTGACAAAATCGCAGGCATTTCCGTTGTGAAGAGTGCGCCTGCCGCAAATGAAATCAAGGCACTCACAGGTGCAACAATCACATCAAAAGCAGTAACAGCCGCCGTCAATGCGGCAATCGAAGCAGCAGGAGGTGAGAACATTGGCTGAAAAGAAATCGCTCCGTAAGGAATTTACAAAAGGTCTCATAAGCGAAAATCCCACCATGCGCCTTGTTCTCGGCACATGTCCCACCCTCGCCGTTACAACAAGCATCGTTAACGCACTCGGCATGGGTGTTTCGGCAATGATAGTTCTTGTTTGCTCGAATATCGTTATTTCCGCTCTGAGGAAAATTATCCCTTCAAAGGTAAGAATTCCAGCATATATCGTTATCATTGCTTCGTTCGTTACAATCGTTCAGATGATAGTCAAAGCCTTTGTCCCTGCACTTGATAAGTCGCTCGGCGTTTTCCTGCCGCTTATTGTTGTTAACTGCATCATCCTCGGCAGAGCTGAGGCTTTTGCAGGCAAAAACGGCGTTATCGCTTCTGCGGTTGACGGTCTCGGTATGGGCATCGGCTTCACAATTGCTCTCTGTTGCATGGGCGCAATCAGAGAGGTTATCGGTGCAGGAACGATTTTCTCAGGCGCAGAAAGCCTTCTTTCAATCGCAGGAATCACAGGCTTTGACGGCTTCACTCTCATCGGTGAAAACAGCGCTATAAGCCCGATGACTATTTTCATTCTTGCTCCCGGCGGCTTCTTCACCTTCGGTATTCTCATGGCTTGCGCAAACAAGCTTGCTGAAAGAAAAGGCAAGCCCAAGGCTGAGCTCGGCGGCTGCTCCGCATGCCCCATGGCTAAAAACTGCGCTCTTCTCGCCAAAGGCGACAATTGCGAAGAAAAGAAGGAGGAGGCAAAAGCATGACTTATCTTTCAATTCTTCTCACAGCAATTCTCACAGCGAACTTCGTTCTGAGCAAGTTCCTCGGCATCTGCCCGTTCCTCGGAGTTTCAAAGAAGCTTAACACAGCCGTCGGTATGTCGGCAGCGGTTATCTTCGTTATGGCTCTTTCAACGGCAGTATGCTATCCCATCAACAACTATATTCTTCTTCCCAACGGTCTCGAATATCTCCAGACGATTGTCTGCATTCTTGTTATTGCGGCTCTCGTTCAGCTCGTTGAGATTATCCTCAAAAAATTCATGCCTCCGCTTTACAATGCGCTCGGCATTTATCTGCCCCTTATAACCACCAACTGCGCAGTTCTCGGCGTTGTTCTCCTCAACTTCACAGAGGGCTACACCTATCTTGAATCCCTCGTCAACAGCGTCGGCGCAGGTCTCGGCTTCATGCTGGCAATGGTTATTTTCTCGGGCGTTCGTTCAAGACTCGAAAGCTGCGATGTTCCCAAGTTCCTTCAGGGACTTCCCATCGTTCTCATTGCGGCTTCAATCGTTTCTCTCTCCTTCATGGGCTTCACAGGCCTCGTTGAAGGCATTCTCGGTTAAGGAGGTAAGCTGAAATGAATCCGATTTTATTTGCAGTAATCCTTCTCGGCGCAATCGGTCTGATTGCCGCCATCGGTCTTACGGTTGCATCCAAGGTTTTTGCCGTTCCCGTTGACGAGAAGGCAGAAGCCATCAGAGAATGTCTCCCCGGCGCAAACTGCGGCGC
>JAZPXO010000108.1:0-16726 GCA_045543735.1 Acutalibacteraceae bacterium | reverse complement strand
CTTTCTGCAATCGCTGCAGAATTTTTACCGCTTAGCGGCTCGACGGGCGGAAAACCTTTCACTGAAAGGTTTTCTTTTCGCCCTTTCGAATCCCTTGCAAAAAAATTAAAGGAGATAACCGATGTTATCTCCTTTAATTGGCGCGCTGCAAGGGATTCGAACCCCTGACCTTTTGGTTCGTAGCCAAACACTCTATCCAACTGAGCTAGCAGCGCAGATTAACTTTTTTACAACCGAGTTCCGATTGCCAAAGTATATTAACATATCCTACCGAAAAAATCAACCCTATTTTCAAAAAAAATCAAATTTATTTCTTTTTCTCTTCCTTACAGAACGAAATTATAGATCACCAGATAATGCACAGCACTGCCGATAACCGTCAGAACATGAAAAACAACATGCATTACAGGCGTTTTTCTGCCTATTGCGCAAAAAAACGCGCCGATAAGATAAAAGGCATTTCCGAGAACAAGTCCGCCGAATGCATCGCCGTTGATTTTGCCGAGAAGAGGAACTGCGCTGATAAGCATTGCAAGACTTGAAACAATATAAACAGCCACTGTAACACTCTTGAGCTTTTCAAAGAAAAACAGCTTTGAGAATATTCCGAAAAGCGTACACCCCCAACCTGCCGCAAGAACAAAAACACAGTGTGCAGGGCTGAGATTCCAGAGAGTCATCAGCGCGCAGGGAGTTGCAGTTCCCGCAATAAGCACAGGTACGGTTGAATGATCGACAAGCCTCGCTTTCCTTTTTGCCTCACCGCAGGGAAGCCCGTGATAAACCGCAGAAACCGTATAAACAGCAACAAGCGCAAGTCCGTAAACAACAGCGGAAATCAGACTTCTGCTTCCGTCAGCCTTAGCCATAAGAAAAACGAAGCCCACTGCTGCTGCAACGGCACCCGTCGCATGCGTTATGCAGTTGCCGAAATCTACTCCGCGCGAATATTCAATCAGCTTGACATCCTTGCTCAGCATTATGTTTCACCCTTCCTTTTTGACGGAGATTATTTTACCACATAACCGCCAGATTTAAAAGAGGTAATTTATTCTGAAAAAGCCGCCCGATACATGGGCGGCTCGATTTTATTTATTGAGTTTTTCAGCATATTCGAGCGCTTCGTCGATATTCGGCAGGAAATTTGAACAACCGACTTTATCATAGAAGCCCGATTTTTTCATAACCGAAAGAGGCTGTTCGTTTGTGTGTGAAAGAATAAGCGTAAGCCCCTTGCTGCTGCAGGTTGAATAAATCTCATTGAGCGCACGCATCGCCGTTGCATCAAGCGCAGGAACATTTCTCATTCGGAGAATAACGGTGGTTATGCCGTCTTTTATGGGAATGGAATTGAATTTTTCGCTCGAAGCAAAGAACATCGGTCCCTCAAACTCAACAACCTCTGTATGCGAGGGAATAGCCTTGAGACGTTCGCTGTCGGGAGCATCCTCTCCGCCGTCACTCCAGGTTCTGATTCTTGCAACATCACTCATTCGCTTCATGAAAAGAACAAGGCTGAGAATCATGCCGACCTCGATTGCAACAACAAGGTCGAAAACAACCGTAAGAACGAAGGTTGCAACAAGAACAAGGATGTCGCTCTTGGGTGCGGTTTTACAGATTTTAACAAATCTTTTCCATTCGCTCATATTATAAGCAACCATGAAAAGGATTGCTGCGATAACGGGCATGGGAATCCATGCCGCATACGGCATGAGAACAACAAGAATCAGAAGAAGAACAGCCGCATGAATCATACCTGCTATCGGAGTTCTGCCGCCGTTTTTGACATTAGCCGCAGTTCTGGCAATAGCCCCCGTTGCGGGAATACCTCCGAAAAGTCCCGAGCAGATGTTACCTACGCCCTGAGCGATAAGCTCTGTATTGGAGTTATGTTTATCCTTAATCATGCCGTCGGAAACAACGCAGGAAAGCAGGGACTCGATGCCTGCAAGAATTGCAATTGTAAAGGCACTCGGAACAAGCTGTCCGATTGACTCAAAATTAAACTCGGGCAGGCTGAATTTCGGAAGATCTCTTGAAATTGTGTAGAGGTCTCCGACGGTGTTGACATCCATATCAAACGCCTTGACGATAACAACACCTACAACAACCGTTATCAGGGAGCCCGGAATTTTTTTGCTGATTTTAGGCCATACAATCTGAATTGCGAGTGCGATTACGCCCACAAGCAAAGCCTGCCAATTGAAAGTGCCGATTGATTTCGCTATGGCATGAAGCTTTTCGGCTGTTTCAACAGTCGGCATTCCCTCGGGAAATGAGAGACCGAGAAAATCCTTTATCTGACCGATAACTATGGTCACTGCGATGCCTGCGGTGAAGCCTGTTGTTATTGTGTAAGGAATATATTTTATCAGTGAACCGAATTTGAATACGCCCATGATAACAAGCAGAAGTCCTGCCATGATGGTTGCAACTACAAGTCCGCCCGTACCGAACTGAGCAACGATTCCCGCAACAATGGTCGCGAAAGCCGCCGTCGGGCCTGAAATATTGACATTACTGCCGCCAAGAAAAGAAATCACAAAGCCTGCAACGATAGCGGTATAAAGACCTTTTTCAGGTGAAACGCCCGAAGCGATTGCAAGGGCGATAGAAAGCGGCAGAGCAATAATTGCAACAATAACGCCTGCCACAATGTCGTTAATAAGCTGCTTTTTGCTGAAACGGTCTTTCAGCGAAAAAAGCTTGGGAGCAAAAATTTTCATTGTCAAAACCCCGTTTTTTATTATTTTTCCGAGTTACAATTATACACCTTTGCGCCCCGATTTCAAGGCAAAAAACGGAGTTTTCCAAATTTCGGAAGATTGACCAATATCGTGCCGCAAAAGGAGGTTTTTTTGTTATCTCAAACTATCCTTATACCAGCATCCATGCCTCAGATTTTAAAAAAGATTCGTCACAAATCACAAAAATAATCTTTCCGAATTGTTTAAAAAAGAGAAAAGCTAAAAATGACAAAAATATTTTTGTGACAAATCCCGTTTACCGTCATATATTATGAAAACATTTTTATAAAGCATAAAAATAAAGAAGGCGAGTCCGATGGTTTAATTCCGAAAAGTAACAAAAGAGTGTCAAATTATAACAAAACTGTAATTTGACACACCTCGAAACAAAATGATAAAATCAAGGAGGAAAATATGGGTTGAAAAGGAAAACAATTTCAAGAATAATGGTGGTTGTTTCATTAGTTTTATGTACAACAACAGTTTTTTCTTACGTTGTCTTCGCGACAGAAACAAGAGACGATACTGTATTTATTGATGAAATTACAATCAGTCCAAGACACGGTATAGTAGAAGGTACAACCTCACAGTTAACAGCGACATTAAGTCCCCAAAACGCAAGCAGCACACTTGTTGAGTGGTCATCAAGCAACGAAAATGTTGTTTCATGCACAAAAGAGGGCGTAATAAAAGGCGTTGCTGCTAACGGATACGCTGATATAACCTGCAAGGCGAAGTTCGGCAAAGGAAAAGATACTGTGCGAATATATTGCGCTGAATCTATAGGCGGTTATTACAGAGATAATTTAAACAAATTGTTTGTTTCTGTTTATCATCATCCGGAAAAATCCCTATCTTCAACACTGTATTTTAACTACAGCATGATTTGGGATAATGTTTTTGCAATGATAAAAAAGACCTTGTCTGCTTTTCCGACGCTTGTATCCTCTTTATCTGAAATTAATGAGATTTCTTTCGGACCGTGCGAGGTAAGGGGAAGATACGGAAAATATGCATATGTCGTTGTTGCTACTGAATCGGGAGGAGTAAGATAATTCAAATGTTATGTTCTTGAAGAAAAACAAGTGTTTTTGAAACTTGTTTTAAATCGATTGCCAAATCTTTGTTGTAATAATATCTGCTTTTCCCGTTATGTGCTTCTTGCCGTGAGTTCAGATAGTCGATGAGAATATCTGCGATGCAAATTTTCGCTTCTTATTATAAATCCTTACCATAAATCACATCCCGTATTTTCGGATAAAATATGACGGTGTGCAGCTCCACGCATGACAGAGACTGTTTATCATTCTGTCCTCATACGGTGAAAAATCCAGGTCATCAGGAATGTATGCCTCCCAGAATGTGTCTGCACCGTGGCCAAGCATTCCTCCCCAGAACTTCTTAAGATATTGAACAGCTTCATCTTTCATATCCAGCTTTAACATAGCCTCTGTTACATAATGGCGCATATACGGAGTGACGGGTTGTTTGGCTTTTTCATTATCAAGGCAGAAAAGCAAAAGCTCCTTCGCTTCTGCTCCGCTTATTACGCCGCCCAATATCATCCATACCTGAGAATGAACGCTGAATTGATTGTTGTCGAAACCGTTAATAAATGCGTTTTTATTTTCATTGTAAAGATACGTTTTGCAAGCGCAACGGACTTCGTAAAGGTGAGATGAATATTTTTCGTATTCTTCATCACCGATTGCTTTAAGTAATTTTGAAAAGCGGTCAAGTGTGTAGAGATAAACACCCTGCAACGATGTCAGAATTTCCAGGCCCGGACACCAGTCAATAAAAGCAAACCAGCCGTCCTGTCTTGTGACAATCAGATTTTCATCGAGTGTTTCTCTGAAGCTTTCAAGCTGCGATTTGCAGATTTGAAGAAGGTCGTTTATAACACTTATATCCCCGGTATGCTCATAATAATCGCATACACTTACGACATACAAAAGTGCATAATCCTCAATATGCGTTGCCCCCGAATGATAATAAGGTGTTTCGTAAACAAATGACGGCAGAAACCCGAGATTGTTGCATTCACCTGCAGCAAAAAGATATAAGCATCTTTTTACGATTTCAAGGTTGTTAAATGTGTAATAATTTGTGAGAGCTTCAAGTCTTAAATCGCCAATCCAGAGACGGCGGTCACGCTTGGGTCCGTCCTCAAAAAAGGTCTGCATACATTCTTTGAGAGTGTTGGTTGCAACAAGGTCAATTTTATTCAGCAAGGTATCATTTGTATCTGCAGATTTCAAAACGGATACATCCGCACTTGTAGAAGCACGGAAAGAAAAATCAAACAATCTTATCGGTCTGTTGGCTTTTTCTACCGTTATTTTTATGTATCTGCAAGCGTACCTTCGGGGTAAGGTTGTTTTTTGAGGAAAATCGAGATTGATTATTTCTTCCTGTAACCACGTTTTTGAAAGTGTTCCCCTATATCGAGAAAAATCATCATTGATTTCTCTCATATCTTCACAGAACTTGATGACTAACCGAACGGGAGCGTCAACAAAGATATCAACCTTATCAAAAGTAAATGAAAAATATCCTACAGCGTGTTCACCAAGGTCAAGAAGTATGCTGTCACCGCTTGTGGCAGTGAATTCGGTTATATGGGGAATAATAACGGTGTAAATAAGTTCAGGGTAATTCTCCTGAGCTTTGCTTAAAAAGTATTTTGGCTCTTTCATAATAAAAATCTCACTTTATATCAATAATTTTGATTAGTAAATTCTTATTTGTCGATTTGATTATACCACTTGTAGCAAGAAAAAAGCAACAGTTTAAGTCAACGGTATAAGAAAAGCAGGCAACACAATGATGTTACCTGCTTTTTGCATAATCTTATATTTCAGGAGCAATGTAATTTTTGGCTTTAAGAGCTTGCTCAATTTCATCAAGTATCGGTTCGGATTCCGCACGGATGGTATGATAATGATAGCCGCCGGTTATGTTCATAAGTTCGATAGATTTGCCGCTTCTGACCCCCTCAATAAATTGCTTTATATGAAGGCTTGAAAAGATATTTAACGGTGCTGTCATTTTACCGTAAACCTTACGCCATACAAACACATCAACTACTGTTCCGCCGAGATTAACAATGGTAGCTAATTCATCTTCGGTCTCCTCTGTTGTATGATACACTTTGAACACACGCTCTTTGAGAGGCGATTTTTGAATAATATATCCGCTATGGGTAGAAAGAATATCATATCCCGAGCCTTTAAGTACGGTTATATCCTGAACAATAATCTGTCTTGATACACCGAATTCTTCGGAAAGCTTACCGCCCGAAATGGCTTGGGTTGATGATAACAGCAAATTAACAATTGCTTTTCTTCTTTCAGCGGCTTTCATTGATTCATCTCATTATATTGCGTGTAAGTTTTTAAGCGAGAGATCCAGAATAGGCGAAGAATGTGTGAGCGCTCCGCTTGATATATAGTTTACACCAATACGGGTGAGTTTTGCAACATTTTCTTTTGTAACATTTCCGCTGCACTCTGTTTCAGCCTTGCCTTTGCAATGTTGAGCGATCACATATGGGCAACTGCAATGAGCTTTGGCAACTGGATGACCTACATAGGCAGAATGGCATTCCCTATCTTTGCTTTTCAGATTGCAGAGGGCTTCGTTCATACATCCAACTTCAAAAAATATGCTTTGAGACTTTTAGACTTTGCTGTAATTACAGAAATTCCTTTTAATTTATTTTACAGCAGCCGCTGGTTTAACCCATATCATCAGAATGTACTGTTCACACTTCTGTTAGGTTTGCTTGCAATATCAGTTATAGACAAAGTCAGAAAGAATATTACGGTTAAAACTGTCGCCTTATCCTTGCTGTGGCTTCTGTTGATTTGCGTTGCCTCGGTTATCGGCTTTGTTGATTACGGATTTTTTGGAATGATTACGGTAGTAATGTTCTACCTTTTAAGGGATTTTCCGTTTGCATGGCTTGCCCAGTTTACGGCGATGGTGCTGATTAATATTGTATTCTTTGAAGGTCAGGTTTTCCCGATTGAAGTTTCCGGCAAAATCTTTGAAATACCGACTCAGGGCTTTGCTGTTTTTGCATTGATACCCATTTGGCTTTACGGCGGCAGAAAAGGTCGCTCGAACAAAATAATGCAGTACGGTTTCTATGCTTTTTACCCCGTGCATATGTTGATGCTTTACCTGATAAAATACTTTGCATAAATATTTTCTGCATTTAGCAGACGAATGATCTATTATAGAAGGACTGTAATCCTGCCTTTTGGCAAGAGGTGTTCGTTTTAATTATTCATAATCTTCAACAAAATATGCGTTGGTGTTCGCCTTTTTTCCTGATGGTCCTATCACTTCAATTCGGAAGTATGTATCCTCATTCTCCAGTTGAAAATCTGCTTGAGTTACGTATTCACCCTCAGGGGCGTGCAATGCTTTTGAACGTCTGCCTGCAGTTGAAAGTGCTATGCGTTGCGCCTGTGAACATTCAATGTGAACCTTGCCGTTTTCCAAAGTAAGCTCGAAAATTTTAGGTTCACGGGTACAATAAAACGACCCGCTCTGCATAGCGGAGATAACAGATTCGTAGCTGAGCGAATCACAGAGAAAAACTGTTTTACCCCCAAAACTGTCGCAACGCACATCGCCAAAAGGAAATTCATTATGATTATCGTCTGCCATAGTACAAAACAGTCGTTTTCCGCTACGGAGCATTTCATCATAAACATGCTCCTGACCGTCATCACCGCCCTCAATAAAAACAGAGTTATTATATATTTCAACAATACTGCAACCTTCAAGGTCACGGTAATCGTCGAGGCATTGCATTGACCAGTAGGGGTGGTTATAGGCAACGATGAACCCCAAATCCCTGAGCTTATGTATGTATTCGTTTACCGCCTTCATATCTCTGTAATCGGGTGTTACAGGCAGTGTAACCTCTTTGTCACCATTGATATTGAATGCGTTAAGATGATAGCATCTGCGAAACTGACTGCTGCTTACAATATTGTCGCTGATATCCGCCTCAAAGGAGTTTATAGCAATAAAATCATCCGTGCAGAAATCGCTGTGATCAAAATAATTATCGTGGTCTGAAAATGCAACAATACTGTATCCCTGCGCTTTATATGCGTCACGGATTTCTTCGGGGGATTTTCTTCCGTCAGAGAGTGTGGTGTGGCAATGCAGGTTTGCAACGTATTGGTTTTTATCTTTAGAAATTAATGTGTGCTTCATACGATTCTCCTTTGATAAATATAATATTTACATAAAAAGACTGCAACCAAACCTTTCGGTAAGATTGCAGTTCTTTTTGCTTTTTTACCGTGCCGTTTCAGTCTGTATCCCTTAATTGTTATCACTGTTCTTTGTTTTTTATCCAATCCAAAGAAAATTTAGTAAACCAGATATTCTGACACTCTAAATCAGGTTCAAACAACACTCCTATATTGCCGTCAGGAAGCTGCGTCATAGAACTGTATACGAAAGAGTCTTCTTTCAGCACACGGCTGTAGGGGAAGGTTTCTCCATCGTCCTCCGAAAGTCTTACCGTTCCGCACTGTCTTGCTTTTTTGTCTGCAGCATTCAGGAAAACCACATACGGCTTTTCGGCATTTTCGATTTTAATAACCGAGCTCTGGCATATAGGCTGAGGGAGATTTTCATCGTGAGTGAAATTTTCCCAGCTTTCCCCGCCGTTTTTACTGTATGCAACCGCAACACAGCGTTTGGGGTCGTGGTTTCTCATGAAGTATTTCAGTGTACCGTCTTCCTGCTCGATAACCTGCGATTCCGTGAGCATATTTTGTTCAATAATAAAGTGATGATTTGCCTTGAAGCCGTGAATTTTCCTTGTGTTGTTCGGTGTTTCTCCCATTGACCAGGTTTTGCCGTTATCGTCGCTGTATATTACACAACAGGATAAACCTAAGGGGAATTTTCTTACACCGTAATAAATGGGAACAATAATTCTGCCGCTGTATTTTCCGTGTTTGATAACGATTCCGCATCCGGGTCCGGGACCAATAAAGCTCATATATTTCTTTTTTATCTGAGAATTGAGGGAAACGGGCTTTGACCAGGTTAAACCGTCGTCATCGCTGTAGCACATCATAAGCGTTGAAGTATGAGCTTCTTTGAACTTACCGCCCGTATATATGCTTCCGAAATCTGTTTTTCCATCGCTGACTTTACCGTCTTCAGATACAGCATATACGGTCTTTTTACCGCTTTTTGTATAGAGCACACCGTTTTTCAAAATGTAATTTCTGAGTCCACGGCTGATGATTTTGTTGCCTTCGGCATCTTCGCCTACGCAGGAATTGCAGTTAAGTATGCCCACACCTGCAGGAGTGTGACAGTAGTGCATAAAAATTCGTCCGGTATCGCTTGAATATGTAAGAATCGGGTCAATGGCTGCAGAAGAAAGATTTTTTTCTTCGCCGTATTCTCCAACAACAGTCTGATAATTCTCCCAGGTTTCACCTGAATCCATACTTCTTCTGACGACCTTGTCAATTCTGTTGGGATTATCGGCACCGGTAAAAAATCTGGCATCTGCGCAGGCTACAACCACACCGTTTTTTGTTGTAATCATCGAGGGTATTCTGTAATAATCCGAAGGTCCGCCTGTACCCGGACCGAAAACAGTTTTAAATTCCACTACTTTTCATTCCCTTTCGATAAGAGATTTATTATTTACACTTTTTCATCGCACTGCCGACCGCTCTGAGAAGTGAATCTTCGTGAGTTGAAGGCAGGTCACAGTTATAATGCCATATCATAACTCCGCCGAAACCGTTATTGATTGCATACTCTGTTTTTGCTTCTATAACTTCGGGAGTGTTGAACCAGAAATCTTTGTTTGTGTTGTCACAATGATACCAGCCGTTTTCGTCAATCCCTTCGTAACAGCCGTTATATCCGTACCAATAGGCTGACATATCTGTGGGGCGTGAATAGAACGGAAGTCCGATATTGACCTTTTCAAAAATCATGCCCTGAAATCCGAGTCTCTGAACAGCTGCTACTGTGTCCTCATAAGTGGCGTGTCTGCCTTCACCGTCTACCATGTCGTAAATCATAAGCTCAAAAGTATCAATAGCGTTGAGAGCTTCACGGGTAAAATAAATGTTCCAGTAGTTGCCTGCTACTCCGAGAGTGTAGTCGCCGAGCTTCTTATCAAGAGAAACAAGGAAGTCGTTATAATACTTCCACGCATTGTCTGAAAGCGGATATTCATAGTCAAAATGAACTCCGTCAAAATCATATTTGTCAAGCACGGCAATGATATTGTCTTCAAGAACACCGCTTGTGAAAGCCTTGTTGTGTTCATTGCTTTGCGCTTCCATCTGTTCTTCCCATACATCCGAATCGGTTACACCCCACGGTCCGAGAAAATTGAGAGTGATGCTGATATCTCTGTCGCCGATTGCCTTGCGGATATTGGCAAGTGCGGTTTCAAGAACGGGCTCATTGCAGATAACCTCACCCTTATTGTTAAATGATGCACATTCAAAAAGAATAACATCGGTTACAATATCAAAGTCTTCGGGATAAAGACTGTCTTCGGACTGAACATATTCGCCTCTGATATATGTTGTAACCTTAAAATCGTCAACCTTTTCAATGAAAGGAAGTGAGGTTATGCCAAAAAAATTTGCAACAACAAGTGCAATTGATGTTAAAAAAGAAACTGTTTGCTTAATAAGAATTGCCATATCGCTTGTTCCTTTCCCTGATTATTCTGCCGAAATTGCCGCATATCTCGCTTCAATTTCTTCATAATGAGTATAGTTTTCAGCCTGTTCGATAAGATTTCTCGCATCGGTATACGGCTTCACGGCTCTTTCGTAGATTGAAACCGCCTTAAGATATGCTCTGAGCTCTTTTCTTACCTTTATGCTTTCAGCAAAGCTGTTTGTTTCTCTGTTCTGAAGTTCCTCTTTTACAGATTCATCAGGAGCAACAATATTATCAATTCCGTATTTTTTAATAAGAGAAGCGGCTTCTTTCTTTGTTCTTGCATTCTTGATTGCGTCGGAACGGATTTCTTTTTCTGTTTCAGTTGATTTCGGCAGACTTCTTGCAAGTCTCATTTCTTCGCGAGCATTTTCATAGAAATAAAGATTTCCGTTTGCGTAGTCGGCTCTTGCCTGCGTTAATCTTGCAATGCCCGCTTCCCCCGAAAATTTGTTGAGATCCTGCATAATAATAGCGGCTCTCTCTATGGCAAGGTTGGTTTCTTTTATTGCCTTCTTTTCTGCTTTTGATGCGGTTTTATCTGCCTTGACTTTTTCTTTACCGAAATTATCATTTGCCTCACGGATAATCTCCATAGCCTCTTCAAGCTCGCTGTCTTCAAGAACGCCGAGAGAATAGTTTTCAAACATGGCTCGGATTTTAAGCACATCAACATATGCTTTGTGCTTGTTTTCGGTAAGGTCATAGAAGCAGAACGGAATAAGATTGAGGAAAGCGCCAACTGCGGAGAATATAATAAGCACCTCAAAAAGATTATTGCGAATTGTGTCATCATAAAGCACACTGTAATCCTCAAGCAGACCCATTTTTTCATAGATTGCAGGATATACCATACCCGTAAAGAAGCCGATAACCGTTCCTATCATGCCGAGAGGTCCGAAAAGTCCGTCAACTCTGACACCCGTTTTCCACTGGTGATAGTCCCTCATATCCGCACTTATCTGGTGCTGAACTATATTCCAGAATGTGTTTATGAACGTGTTGAAATACCAGAGAACACAAATCAAAATAAGATTACGATAGGTGAAATAAAGCGCAATAAGAACAATTATGTTAATTGAGTTTGCGGTTATGAGAAGATTTCTTTTGCCCATCAACTTGATTGCAAGCGGCGCAAGAAGCATCGACCACAGTGCCGCATTGCCGATAACGGTGTTTGCAAGACCGAGATAGGAATCGTATTGTCCGTTGTGTGCATAAACAAACGACCAGTTAAGAATAATGCCGTAGCCCGATTCAAGGAAAACAACCCATGCTGCCGAATGAATAATCCAGTAATACTTATTCTTTGCTACCTCACGGATAGCATCAAGCATTCTGACGGGTTCGAGCTTCTTTTTGGGAAGAATAAGTCTTTCTTTCACCTTGCGGAAGAAAATTGTGCTGATAATAAAACCTATTATTGTGAAAACAGGAAAAATAACACGGTAGGTCCATATGTTGTCAAGACCCCATGTCCAGCCTGCAATCATCGGAATGAACAAATTTGAAATCGTCGGTGCAAGGGAATAGATAACCTGCGAAATGCTCATTACGTTGGCTCTTTCCTGAGCATTGGGCGATATTATCTGCTGAAAATAGGTGTAGCTTTCATTGTAGAAGCAAAGGAACTGACTGAGCAGAAAATACATCAGCCAGACAACAACCGCTTTTGTTGTATAGTTGAAATATTCATACGGAAGCCATACAAATATCATTGATATCAGAACAATGGGCAGACCCGTTCTTTTAATAAAAGGTAAAAATTTTCCGCCGGGAATATGATGGTTATCATAATACCAGCTTCGGAAAATACCGATAGGAATACCGATAAGATTGGCGACGGTAAGCATTATCTGCAAATCCATGGGACGGAGTCCGATGCTTGCACCGACAAGGAAATTACCCGCACTCAGACCGATCTGACCTGCAAGAAGCATTGCCCAGTTTACGCCAAAACCTGCACCACTGATTGCAACAACTTCTTTATAAGGAATATAATTGCCCTTGGCAGGTACATTCCAATATTTTTTAACAGTACGGATTGTGTCCTTCGCTTTAGCAAAAATGCCGATTTTAGGTTCGCTTTCCATATAACGAAAACCTCCGTATAAATATAGTAAATTAAGTATATCATAACTCTGCTTTTGTTACAAGTAAAAAAAGCTGTTGTAATCCTAAGGATTTATTCATAACACATTTGTCAGCCTGCAAAAAAGAAGAATAATTATACGAATATTGATTTGTTTCCTTTAAAATGATATAATCTAAAAAAATCAGATCCGGAGAGTGAAAATATGACTTTAGTCAATAAAGTTAAAGATGGTTTTTCTTATGTGAAAACTTACTGGAAAACACCACCGTTAGGCAATTATATGAGTGTTAAAGAGATTGCATCTCTTGCCGGCGGCGGTATGGGTATCCGATTCATTACCCAGTGTGTTTCATCGGTGCTTTTATCTGCCACTAACGTTTTCGTGGGCAATACCATCGGTATTGAACCGATGAAACTATATTACATATATCTTATTGCGGTTATTATCAGCTTCCCTCTTACAATGGTAAGAGCATATATCGTTGATAACACAAGAAATAAAAAGGGTAAATACAGACCGTATCTGATTTCAATGGGTATACCTACCGTACTGTTATCAATCGGTTATTTCTGGATGCCTTATGAAAAAATGGAGAGTCAGGTTACAAAGTGCGTTGTTGTTCTTCTCTTCAATATCGGTTTCCAATTCTTCTATAATTTTCTTTATGAAGCATACTACAATTACGTAGTCGTTCTTTCCCCCAACACTCAGGAAAGAGCAAATGTTTCATCTGTCAAAGCGGTTGTTGAATCCTTTGGACCGTCAGTTACAGGTATCATCATTCCTCTTTTCGCAAAGAACTTTATAGGCACCAATAACCTTAACGATATCAGAATTTACAGATACATCTGGGTGCCCATTCTTATTCTGGGTCTTTTTCTCAGCATTATCGTTTATGCGAATACAAACGAAAAAATCATTCAGGCAAAAACCCACGTTGTGCAGATCAAGTTTATGGATGCTCTGCGTGAGGTTACAAAGAACAAGTATTTCTGGATTACATCACTTGCAGGCTGGTTAGGCTTCCTTGAGGGTGCTTGTTTCAACATTCTCAACTGGCTTTACTCATACCAACACGCTTGCACCGCAGGTCAATATGCTCTTATTACTACCGTTTACGGCAATGCATCTCTTTGGGGTATGCTTTTGGCTCCGATTGCAATTAAGAAAATCGGCAAAGGAAAAACTCTCCTTCTGATAAATACATTGAATATCATCTTTATCGGTGCTATTTATCCTATTGTTAAATATTCCGATATGAGCATTATGATTTGGCTTGTTCTTATCTGCCTTTGGATGAATGCACTTGTCGGTTCTTTCGGACATATCCTTACACCGAGCATCAACGGTGATATCCGTGACTACCAGCAATATGTTTCAGGCGAAAGAATCGACGGTATGTTTGCTGCTGTCGGTCTTATCGGCAGTATTGTTACAATGGCAACAAGTTCCGTTCTTCCCGCTATTTACGAAAAAGTCGGATTTAACGAAGCAAAGCTTCAGGAATTATTACCTGCAATTATCGCACAGGAAGGTCCTCTTGATGACCCGACCAACGTTTACAACGTTCTTTACCATAAAGAAACTTTCATAGCCATTTTCGGCGTTTTAATTGCAGCATCTGTTATCGGTGCATTTATGAATGTTGTTCCTTATTTGTTCTATGATCTTACAGAGGTTAAACAGCAAGGAATTATCAAAGTTCTTAAAATCCGTGCATTGTTTGAAGACTACGGTAACGGTGTCCTTCAGGACCGTGACCTTGTAGAAACAATGGATATAATTAAAAAGGCAAAAGACCTTGAAAATGCACAGTCAAAAGATCTTTCAGAATACAAACTGGCGATAAAACAGGCAAAAGATAAAGCTGAAAAGAAAGCAGCAAAAAAAGAATACAAAGCAGCAAAACAATTTAATGTTGATGTTGAAATTTCAAAGACGGTTCTTGAAGAAATGTCACGTTTCAATACAGCCTTTGGCAGAATTCAACTTGAACAAGCAAGAACAACTGCTTCTTTAGGTTATGAGGCAATTTATAACTATAACCGTAATGACCTTGCAAACGCAAAAGCTTTGCCAAAGAGCACAACAGAAGAAAAAGAATTCAGAAAAAATGCAATTTCCGTTGCTAAGGATTTTGTTGATGCACAAAAAGTTGCGAAAAAACACTTTGGCAACAGCATTACAGAGTTTGATGCAAGAGTATTTGAAAAACTCTTTGAACGTGAAGACGAAATCACCGCAAAAATTGAAGAGGCATATAACAATCTTTACAAGGCTAAAGAAGAAAAAGATAACGAGGCAATTGCACGTTTCAAAGCAGAAATCAAGAGCTTGAAAAATGAACGCAAGGTTGTTGAAAAAGAAATAAAAGATGCAACAACCGAGAATTCACTTTATTCACGTGCTGCCCGTCCTGTAATTAAGGCTCAAAAACTTTTGATTCAGGCTGAAAACTACGCAAAGCTTGAAGAAATCGAAAGCCTTTATGAAGATGCAAAAGCAAGACACGAAAAAGCTATGGAAGATGCCCGTATGGAAGCAGAACTTGCAGAAGCAGAAAAGAAGGCTTATGAAAAGAAACTTAAAGCTAAATAATCTGTAAAAAACAAAGCATAAAACCAACAATGAATTGAATATGCAATTTCAAAATAACGGCGGCATGGAGAATCAGTTCTCCGTGCCGCCGTTGTACATTTTCAAGCAGATAAATATGCTGCTTTGATATTCAGTTAAATAAAATCATTACTCGAATTCGATGGTTCCCACAGGTTTGGGCGTGACATCTACCATAACACGATTGATTCCGTCAACTTCATGGGTAATACGGTCGGTGATATGGTGAATCAGCGGATACGGTATTTCCTCGATAGTAGCCGTCATAGCATCTGTGGTGTTGACAGCGCGGATGATAGCCGCCCAACCTTCGTAACGCTTGCCGTCTCTTACACCAACACTCTTAAAATCGGGAACAGCAACAAAATACTGCCATACCTTACCGGCGAGTCCGTTCTTTTCGAACTCCTCACGCAGAATCGCATCGGCTTCACGGAGAGCATGAAGTCTGTCACGGGTAATGGCACCAAGGCAACGAACACCGAGTCCCGGACCAGGGAACGGCTGACGGTAGACCATATCATGAGGGAGTCCGAGAGCTTCACCCACAACACGGACCTCATCCTTAAAGAGCAATTTTACAGGCTCAACCAGTTCAAACTGCATATCATCGGGGAGTCCGCCTACATTGTGATGTGCCTTAACACCGTCGCTTTCCAGAATATCGGGATAAATGGTGCCTTGTGCAAGGAAAGAGATGCCTTTCAGCTTGGAGGCTTCTTCATCGAACACCTTGATAAACTCACCGCCGATAATCTTGCGTTTCTTTTCAGGTTCGCTAATAACCTGCTCACTTTCTCCTTTGCGCATAAGTCCATGGTTAACGTGAACGCAAACAAGCTGTTTGCCGATTGCTTTGATGAGCAGTGCGGCAACAACGGAAGAATCTACACCGCCGGAAAGAGCGAGCAGCACCTTCTTGTCGCCAACCTGTTCTCTTATTTCTTTTACTTGGTTCTCGATAAACACTTCTGCAAGTGCTTTGTTGGTAATACGCTCCATCGTTTCGGGGCGGACATTACTTGACATATATTTCACCTCCGTATTATTCCCTGCCTGTCCAGCAATAAGTACAGACCTTATCCTTATCTATGCCAATGGATTCTAAAACACCTTCCAGTGACTGATAACCCAATGAGTCAAAGCCAAGCATCTCACAAATTCGTTTTAACATACACTGACCGCACTCGGTATGGGCATCAGCATATTCTTCGAGATGCTTTTGTCCTTCATCGCCCTCAAGCTCCTGCACTACTCGGCGCGCAAGCAGCTCCTGTTCAGAATTGCTGCGGGAGAAATTCAGATATTTACAGCCGTACATAATAGGCGGACAAGCGGAGCGCATATGCACTTCCTTAGCACCTGATTTATAAAGAAACTCGACCGTTTCGGCTGACGAAGAAAAAATCACCGTTACCGTTGACGTTGCCAACATCGGTGCCGTCAAAGGCAAGGAAAAGGTTCAGGTTTACGCACAGTATACCGACAGCCGCACACATACTCCGAAGTATCAGCTTTGCG
>JAZPXO010000107.1:0-14996 GCA_045543735.1 Acutalibacteraceae bacterium | reverse complement strand
TCTTCCTAAGACCGCTTGGCCTCCGACTTACCATTTCCGGCCAAGTTTCAAACGTCTTGCCTGCGCCGGAGATTGCCTGATAGGTACAAGCGAGTACATTTTTCAGGCCGAATTTTTTCAGCGGATGCAGTGCCGGTACATAGCTTTGAATCGAACAGTTGGATTTTACAGCGATAAAGCCTTTCTTTGTACCAAGGCGCTTTCTCTGGCTTTCAATGATCTTTGCATGGTCTGCATTGATCTCAGGTACAATCATAGGTACATCAGGTGTTAAACGATGAGCAGAGTTGTTGGAAACAATAGGACACTCTGCTTTAGCATAAGCCTCCTCAAGAGCCTTGATTTCATCCTTCTTCATGTCAACTGCGCAGAAAACGAAGTCAACGGAAGATGCGATTTTTTCGATATCGGCTGTTGCATCCATAACGGTGATATCTGCAACATTTTCGGGAATATCGGTTGCCATGCACCATTTTGCGCCGACAGCATCTTTATATTTTTTGCCTGCGGAGCGGGGGCTTGCCGCAAGAACGGTAATGTTGAACCAGGGGTGATTTGCAAGCAGAGTGATGAAGCGCTGACCAACCATACCTGTTGCGCCTACGATGCCTACTTTGTAGTTGTTCATTTTATTCTACCTCATTTCGGATTCATTCTTCGGCAGATTTTTGCCCTTAAAAAGCATAAATCTAAAGCTTGACAAAAACCTCCGATAATATTATGATGATATCACAAATGGCTTGATAAATCAAATGTCATTTATACTAATATATTTTTTAAAATATAAAATATTTTGAGGATTTTTAATGAAACGAAGCGATTTTTTCTACGATTTGCCAAAAGAGCTTATTGCGCAGACTCCCGTTGAGCCGCGCGACAGCTCAAGAATGCTTGTTATTGACAAAAAAACGGGCGAATGTTCTCACAGGATTTTCAGAGATATAACCGAGTATTTCAGAGCAGGTGACTGCCTGATTCTTAATAACACAAAGGTGCTTCCCGCAAGGATGTACGGGACAAGAGTTGATACGGGTTCGGTGGTTGAATTTCTTCTCCTGAGCAGAAAGAACAACGATACCTGGGAGGTTATAACGGGTCCCGGCAAAAAGGCGAGAACGGGGTATAAATTTACCTTCGGTGACGGTTCGCTGACCGCTGAAATAATTGATGTTCTGCCCGACGGAAACCGCATTGCAAAGTTCGGCTTTGAGGGCAATTTCTATGAGGTTATTGATAAAATCGGCGAAATGCCGCTGCCTCATTATATAACCGAAAAGCTTGAGGATAAGGAGCGTTATCAGACCGTTTACGCAAAAAACGAGGGCAGCGCCGCCGCACCGACGGCAGGCCTGCATTTCACACCCGAGCTTATGAAGAAAATCAGAGAAATGGGCGTTGAAATCGGTTTTATAACTCTCCATGTCGGTCTCGGAACCTTCAGACCCGTCAAGGCGGAGGATATCGAGGATCATCACATGCATTCCGAGCATTATTATCTGCCCGCTGAAACAGCTGAAATCATCAACCGTACAAAAGCAAACGGCGGCAGAGTGTTTGCGGTGGGAACAACCTGCTGCAGAACTCTCGAATCAGTTGCAACCTTTACGGGCGAGATTAAAGAGGCAGAGGGTAACACGGATATTTTCATCTATCCGGGTTATGAATTCAAATGCATTGACTGCCTGATAACCAATTTCCATCTGCCCGAAAGCACTCTTATAATGCTTGTCAGTGCTTTTTGTGGCTATGAGAACACGATGAATGCATATAAAATTGCTGTTGAAGAAAAATACCGCTTTTTCTCATTCGGCGATGCATGCCTTATCTGTGAATAAACTAACGGAGAAAATTTATGTATAAGCTTATCAAAAAACAAGGCAACGCAAGGCGCGGCGAGTTTGTGACAGTTCACGGAACGGTGCAGACTCCCGCTTTCATGAATGTTGCAACCTGCGGCGCAATCAAAGGTGCGCTTTCCGCAGTTGATCTGAAAGAAATCAAATGTCAGGTCATGCTTTCAAACACATATCACCTCCATGTCCGTCCGGGAGATTCTCTTGTTCGCGAAATGGGCGGTCTGCGTAAGTTTTCGGGCTGGAACGGTCCTATTCTGACTGACAGCGGCGGTTTTCAGGTGTTTTCGCTTGCAAAGCTGCGCACAATCAGGGAGGAGGGCGTTTCCTTCCAGTCTCATGTTGACGGCAGACATATTTTCATGGGTCCCGAAGAAAGCATGCAGATTCAGTCGAACCTCGGTTCAACAATAGCAATGGCTTTTGACGAATGCGTTGAAAACCCTGCAGAATATAAATACGCAAAGCAATCCTGCGAAAGAACGGTGCGCTGGCTTGAACGCTGCAAGGCTGAGATGCAAAGGCTGAATACTCTGCCCGATACGGTTAACCCGAATCAGCTTCTTTTCGGCATCAATCAGGGCTGTACCTATGATGACCTGAGAATTGAAAATATGAAGCAGATAGCGGCGCTTGACCTTGACGGCTATGCAATCGGCGGTCTTGCCGTAGGAGAGCCGAAGGAGGATATGTACCGCGTTATTTCCGCTGTTGAGCCTTATATGCCTGCTGATAAAATCCGTTATCTTATGGGTGTCGGCACTCCCGGAAACATCATTGAAGGTGTATACAGAGGCGTTGATCTTTTTGACTGCGTAATGCCCAGCCGCAATGCGCGCCACGGACATCTTTTCACTCAGAAGGGAATTATAAATCTCAACAACAAAAAGTATGAAAAGGATCCTCTGCCCATCGACCCCGAATGCGATTGTCCTGCGTGCAGGAATTTTTCCAGGTCATATATCCGTCATCTTTTCAAAGCAAAGGAAATGCTTGCAATGCGTCTTTGCGTTATCCATAACCTGTATTTTTATAATACGCTGATGGAGAGAATCCGTGACAGCCTTGATAACGGAACATTTGAAGAATTCAGGGCAAAATATGTTGACCTTTATGATACGAGAATATAAATTTTTTAAAAACTATTGCATTATTTTTCTGATTAATGTATAATCTTTACATTATGTTTTGGAGGTAACCCAAGTTATGAACTTTATTACTCTTATGGCTTCGATGGCCGGAACAGGTACAGGCACGGGAACAAACGGTGCAACAGGCGGTCCCGGTATGCTTATTATGCTTGTTGCTATGATGGCTCTGATGTATTTCATGATGATCAGACCTCAGAAGAAAAAGCAAAAAGAAGAGCAGACAATGCGCGATAACGTTCAGATCGGCGACGAAATAACAACAATCGGCGGCATCATCGGCAGAGTTGTTACCGTTAAGGAAGACACGCTTATCATCGAAACAGGCGCTGACAGAAACAAGATGAAGATCACAAAGTGGGCTGTTTCAGCTAATAACACAGCTAACGAAAAGGCTGAAGCTGAGAGACAGGCTGCAAGAGAAGCTGCAGAAGCCGAAAAGAAAGCAAAGATGGAACAGGCAGCTGATGCAAGCAAGGCAAGACGCAAAAAGACAAAGAAAAAAGACGATACTTTTGATTCATAAGGTGAATTAAAACAGATTTCCCTTCATATTATTGATTATCAGTAATATGAGGGGAGTTTTTTTATGCCTAAAAAGAGGTCAAGAAGGGATGAAGCCGATAACTCATTACCGTTCAAAAGAATAGGACTGTGCTCTGTAATCGGCTCTGCGCTTTATTTTCTGGAGCTTGTTGCGTTTTCGGCGGCAGAGCTGAAATTTTCATTCGGCAGCAATTTTTATCTTCCTGCAGGTATAGGGGCTGCGTTTGTTTCGGCATTTATTGCAGGCTTTGCAGCTGTTTTCAGAGATAAGAAAAAAGCTTTGCCCTGCGGCGCGCTGACAGGTGCCGTTGAGGCGGCGGTTTGTGATATTCTGCTTGTTTTTATTAATGGCGGAAGTGTCGGCAAAGGGCTTTTGTTTGTTTCAATTGCAAGCGTTGCAGGCTCGGTCATAGGGTCGGTTGCAGCCGCAAACATAAAACCGAAAATCAAATACTGACGCGGCGGTGAAAGAATGAAAAGAGCAGTTTTGTTTGTGTTATTATTTCTTGTTCTCATGTCGGGCTGTACGGTGCAGGAAACCGTAAATCCTGATTTGTTTACGGCAAGATTTTCAGAAAGCTTTCCCGATTTCGTTTTTGAAACGGACAGTATGTTTTATGAAAATGATAAATGCGTTGTTTTTGTCAATTCAGCCTCGGGGCAGAGATATGCGGTTGAAATGACGCTTGATACGGGCGAACGAATTCAAAAAGTAAGCCTTGCCTGCACGAATACAGACAAGGCGGATGAGTTCCGTTCTTTTGCAGAAAAAATAATCGCTGTTTATGCATCGCAGGATGAGCCGGCAAGTGTTCTGACTGAACTTTATTCGGGAAATAATTATTCTTATTTTGAATCGCAATGGTATTATTACACATTTTCCAAAACAGAAGCAGGTTTGTTTTTCGGTATTGAAAACAAGAAGCTTTCTCCCGAAAAAGAAATCGGATTAACGCTCAGAGAGAATGATTTGATTATCGAAGCTCCGTAAATAAAAACGCTCCGATGAATAAGTATCCATCGGAGCTTTGCTTTTACATCATTTCTGAAAGCTGAACGGGTCTGCCTTCTGCAACAGATTTCTTTGCTGCAAGAGCAACAAGAATTGAATTGAGACCGTCAGCGCCTGTTGTGGGAGTTTCTTTGTCGTTGATAACAGCGTCAACAAACTGAAGCATTTCGTCTCTGAAAGACTGCATATATCTTTCAAGGAAGAAATAGAGGGGCTTATCGGCAACAACGCCTTCTTCACCCATAAATACAACGTTTGTGGGAGTATCGTTTGAAGCAACAGCGGCACCCTTGCTGCCGAAAACTTCAATTCTCTGGTCATAGCCGTAAGCAGCTCTGCGGCTGTTGTCAATAACGCCGACAGCGCCGTTTGCGAATTTAAGGCTGATAACTGCGGTATCAACATCGCCTGCTTCGCCGATAGCGGGGTCAACAAGGCATGTTGCGTTGGCATAAACCTCTGTAACCTCACTGCCTGCAAGGAAACGAGCCATATCAAAATCATGAATTGTCATATCAAGGAACATGCCGCCGCTGACTGCCGAATATTCTGCCGGCGGGGGAGCGGGGTCTCTTGAAGTGATTTTAACGATGTGAACATCGCCAATTTTGCCTTCGTTAACCATTGCTCTGACATTTGCAAAGTTATGGTCAAAGCGTCTGTTAAATCCGACCTGAAGCTTAACGCCTGCCTTTGCAACGGCGTCGATAACAGCGTTAACCTTTTCGGGTGTGAGGTCAACGGGCTTTTCGCAGAAGATATGCTTGCCTGCCTGAGCAGCTTCGATAGCGATATCTGCGTGTGTATCTGTTGAGGAACATACAAGAACTGCATCAACCTCGGGGTCTGCGAGCATTTCTTTGTAATCATTATAGATTTTGGGTATGTTGAGCTCTGCAGCAACCTTTTCGGCGTTAGCCTTGAAAACGTCGGTGATACCTGCAACAACAGCAGTCGGAACATTGTAAGTTATCGACTTTGCATGCAGGGAACCGATTCTGCCGGCACCGATGATGCCGATTTTAAGCTGTTTCATAAATATCGGTCCTTTCCTTTAAGGGCGGATAACCCTTTATTCCATTTGATTTTATCATATATTGTTTTCAAATTCAATAAAAATCAGATTATTTTGAATATTTTTCTTTTGTTGCCAGTCCGCCTCTGATGTGTCTTTCGGCTTTGTTGGTGTCAAGCACCTTTCTGACAGAAAAATAAAGCGGCGGATTGGAATATTTAAGTCTTTTTGTAATATCCATATGTACCGTGCTTTTAGAAACTCCGAATTTTTTTGCCGCCGCCCTGACTGTTGCGTTGTTTTCAACGATATATTCTGCAAGCTCAACGGCTCTTTGCTCAACAATTCCCTTCAAATCCAGCCCTCCGAACAGTAATGTACTGTTAGATACTATGAAAAAATATGGCTGAATATGACAAAAGCACCGCAGCGATGAACTGCGGTGCTTTGAAAGGTATTTATCTTTCTTCTCTGAAATACGATAAGCCGAGGCTTGCAGGGGGCTGATTTTCTTTTTTCTGACGCATGCTGATAACGATAAGAACAAGTATCGTTACAACATAAGGCATCATCTTGATAAGCTCCTGCTGCTCGAAGGAAAGATTCTGAATATAGTTGTAAGCAATCAGAAGACCGCCGAAAAGGATTGAGCCGAGAATGCTTACGTTGGGACGCCATACTGCGAAGATAACAAGCGCGATTGCGAGCCAGCCTCTGTCGCCGAAAGCGTTGTTTGACCAGATTCCGTCAGCGTAGTCCATAACATAGTAAAGACCGCCGAGACCTGCGATAACGCTTCCGATGCAGGTTGAAACATATTTGTATCTGTTAACATTGATGCCTGCTGCATCTGCCGTTGCGGGGTTTTCGCCGATAGCTCTCAGGTGAAGACCTTTTCTTGTTCTTGTGAAGAATAAAGAAACAATTATCGCAATAACAATCGCGGCATAAGCAAGGAAGCTGTATGAGAAGAACAGCTCGCCGACCCAGCCGAGCTTTTCGGCAAAGGGGAGGGGCGTTTTAAAATATTTGCTTGTTTCAACAAGTGCGATTGAGGGAGTATCGCTGTTTGTAAGCTTGATAAGAGAGCCGCCGAAGAAGTTGCCGAAACCGACGCCGAAGGTTGTCAGTGCAAGACCCGTAACGTTCTGGTTTGAATGAAGGGTTACGGTGAGAACGCAATAAATCAGACCCATGATAAGCGAACCGAGCACGGAAGCCAGCAGGGGGATGAAAATTGCGAGAGCGGGGTTAACGGTGTCAACCGACTGCTCGTAAAGGAAAGCGCCTATAACGCCGGAAATAGCGCCTACATACATGATGCCGGGAATACCGAGGTTAAGATGACCGCCTTTTTCCGTTATGATTTCACCCGTTGAACCGTAAAGGAGAGGGATTCCCTGCATAACTGCACGCTGAATGAATGAAACAATCATTTGCCTTTAACCTCCTTTTTCGATTCTCTGAATTTGATTGAGTAATTGATGAAGAACTCACTGCCGATAATAAAGAAGATGATAATGCCCGTGATGATATCCGAGAACGAGTTGTTAAGGTCGAATTCGGATGAAATGGCGATTGCACCTTTTTCAAGGAAAACAATGAGGAACGATGTGAGGAACATCATGATGGGGTTGAACTTTGCAAGCCATGAAACCATGATTGCCGTAAAGCCTCTGCCGCCGACAGTGTCGGTAGCGATTGTATGGTCGGTGCCTGCAACCATTATCAGACCTGCGATGCCGCAGATTGCACCCGATAAAATCATTGTTCTGATAATAACCTTCTTAACATTGATGCCTATATATTTTGCGGTGTTTTCGCTTTCGCCAACAACAGATATCTCATAGCCGTGCTTGCTGTGCTTGAGATAGATATAGAGGATAATGGTAAGTACAAAAACGATGATTATGTTCAGGAAGTATTTCTGGTCAAGAATTTCGGGGAACCAACCGATTTTTGTTGTGCTGTTGATGATGCCGATGCTGCCCGAGCCCTTGGGAACTGAATACTTATAGGAGAAATATGAAACAAGCTGGGTGGCGATATAGTTCATCATGAGCGTGAAAAGAGTTTCGTTTGTGTTCCATTTTGCTTTGAAAATGGCAGGGATAAGAGCCCATACCGCGCCCGAAACAACGCTTGTAACAACCATAACAACCATAAGCATTGCGGGGCTGAGTTTATCGCTGTAAAGAATCATGCACAGCGCGGCTGCGAGACCGCCGACGAGAGCCTGTCCTTCTGCGCCGATGTTCCAGAATTTCATTTTGAAAGCGGGAGTAACGGCAAGCGAAACGCAAAGCAGGATTGCAATGCCCTGAAGCAGATTCCAGATTCGTCTTTCCGTTCCTACTGCGCCGTCAATCATTGTGGCGTAAACATCAAGAGGATTAAGCCCTGTCAGGAAGAATGTAAGAACGCCTGCAACGATGAGCGCAGCGATGATTGCGCCTGCGCGGATAAGAAGCGATTGCCAGAGCGGAATTGCAGAACGCTTGACAATGTGAAAAAGCGGTTCATGTGCTTTTGCGTTTGATTTACTCATGGCTTTCACCTCCGTCGTTTTTAGTCATAAGAAGACCTATTTCTTCTTTGGTTGTTTTTTCGGCATCAACAACGCCTGTTATTCTGCCGGAATTAATAACCATGATTCTGTCGCAAAGAGCGATGAGCACGTCAAGATCTTCGCCGACGAATATAACGGCAACGCCGTTCTGTTTCTGCTTGTTGAGAAGATTATAGATGAGATAAGAGGAGTTGATGTCAAGACCTCTTACGGGGTAGGCAACCATGAGAACTGTGGGAGAAGCCGCAATTTCTCTGCCGACAAGAACCTTCTGAACATTACCGCCGGAAAGTCTGCGAACGGGAGTTTTTGCGCTGGGCGTAACAACCTCAAGCTCCTCAATAATTTTGTTTGCGAGATCCTTGGGCTTTTTGCGTTCAAGGAAAGCGGATTTACCTTTTCTGTAGCTTCTGAGAAGCATGTTGTCGATAATATCCATGTTTCCGACAAGACCCATTCCGAGTCTGTCCTCAGGAACAAACGAAAGTCTTACGCCGAGCTCCTTGATTTTTACAGGGGACTTGTCCCTGAGGTTTTCAGTGAAGCCGTTGCTCGGGTTATGATAAAGAATTTCGCCCTCATTGAGCTTCTGCAGACCTGCAATTGATTCGAGAAGCTCTCTCTGACCGCTGCCTGCAATACCTGCGATGCCGAGAATTTCGCCCGAACGGGCAGTGAACGAAATTTTGTTCAGCAGTGTGATTCCCTCGCGGTTTACGCAGGAGATGTTCTTGATTTCAAGTCTGTCAGGGGTATCCTCAACCTTTGTTCGCTCGATGTTCAGCTCAATCTTTTTGCCGACCATCATCTCGGTCAGCTCTGTTTCGTTTGTTTCAGCGGTGTTGACCGTGCCGATATATTCGCCTTTTCTCAGAACGGAAACTCTGTCCGAAAGCGAAAGCACCTCATGAAGCTTATGGGTAATGATGATGATTGCTTTGCCGCTGTCACGCATTTTGCGAAGAACGGCAAAAAGCTTCTTTGTTTCCTGAGGAGTGAGAACGGCTGTGGGCTCGTCGAGAATAAGGATATCCGCACCTCTGTAAAGCACCTTGATGATTTCAACGGTCTGCTTTTCGGAAACCGACATCTCGTGGATTTTCTTTGAGGGTTCAAGCTCAAAGCCGTACTGAGCGGTGATTTCGCGGATTTTCTTTTCGGATGCTTTGAGGTTATATTTTTCGTTATCTTCAAGCCCGAGAACGATATTTTCTGTTGCCGAGAAAACGTCAACAAGCTTGAAATGCTGATGAATCATACCGATCTTGTATTTGAAAGCGTCCTTGGGAGAGCGGATAAGCACTTCTTCGCCGTTGATAAAAATCTGGCCGTGATCGGGATAATAAATGCCCGAAATCATGTTCATCAGAGTTGTTTTGCCGCTGCCGTTTTCGCCGAGGATTGAAAGAATTTCGCCCTTGTTAACGGTCAGGCAAACATCCTTGTTTGCAACAATCGGACCAAAGGTTTTGGTTATGTTTTTAAGTTCAATAGCAGGTGTTCCCAATTTGATACCTCCTGTTTTAATTCTCAAAAGGAAGCTGAATTGCTTCAGCCTTCTTTTCGGAACTAAACCTAAAAAGGGTACAGGCGGAGCGTGAAGCTCCGCCTTTGGTATTTTATTATTCAGGAATCAGAACTTTGTGTTGAGAAGCTTGATGCCGTCAATCTGAATATCGAAGCAAGGAGCTGAACGGAATTCGGATTCATGGAAATAGCCGTCCTTGATTACTTCTGTGTCAGGTGTATAGTCAGCATCGGTGTCAACATCAGCAAGGTATGAGGTGAGGGGAGCGCCGTCCTTTGTGAAGGTAGCGGTGTCAAATACATGAAGCTCACCTGCAATAAGCTTAGCCTTTGCGTCAGCAATAGCTTCAGCTGTGCCTGCTGCAGCAACTTTATCGTTGATTTCTGTGAGAACAACCGAACCTGTTTCAAGAGTACCTGTCCAGTCATCTTCAATGTCCTTGCCTTCCTTAGTGCATGTGATCATGTGCTTCATGTAAGGAGTCCAGTCAATTCTGGAAGAAACGATGAAGGTGTTGGGGCAAGCAGCCTGAGTGCTGCCGTTATAGGAAACATTGGGGATACCTGCTGTTTCGCAAGCTGTGGGAGCGCCCATTGAGTCAGCGTGCTGGCTGATGAGCTTGCAGCCGTTGTTGATAAGAGCTGTAGCAGCTTCTTTTTCAGCAGCTTCGTCATACCATGAGCCTGTGAACTGAACTTCCATTGTAACTGTGGGGCAAACTGATTTTGCGCCGAGATAGAATGAAGTATAACCGGAGATAACTTCGGCATATGTGTAAGCGCCAACATAGCCCATCTTTGCTTCTTCAGCGGTGAATTCGCCTGCAGCGATCATTTCGTTGAGCTTCATGCCTGCAGCGATACCTGCAAGGAAACGGCCTTCATAGATTGAAGCGAAAGCGTTGCTGTAGTTAGCGAGACCTTCTGTGTGAGCTCTTGTGCCTGTTGCATGGCAGAACTGAACGTCGGGATTCTCTTTGGCAACTTCGATGATGAAGCCTTCGTGACCGAAGCTGTCAGCGAAGATAACATCGCAGCCTTCGTCAACGAGGTCTTCAGCAGCTTCCTGGCACTTTGCTGTTTCAGGAATGTTCTTCTTCATGATGTACTCAACGCCGAGCTCCTTGCAAGCTGCTTCTGCAGCAACGATGAAGTTCTTATCGTAAGTTGAGTTTTCGTCGTGAAGGAAGATAAAGCCGACTTTGAAATCGTCTTTTTCAACTACGGGTGTGTTGTTGTCATCGGGATTTTCCTTATTGCAGCCTGCAAGACAGAAAACGCATGAAGCAGCAAGAAGGAGAGAGAGAACGAGTGCGAGAATTTTGGTGGATTTCTTCATTTTGTTTACCTCCGTATTTTTTTATTAATTACCAAAGATGATTTTTCCGTCATCAATGGATTTAATAACAGCCAAAGACTCGACCTTGAAGCCGAGAGAACGCAGGGAATCGCCGCCGGGCTGGAATCCTTTTTCGATTACGATTCCGATGCCTTCAATGCTTGCGCCAGCCTGATTGAGTATGTTGAGCAAACCGTGTACGGCTTTTCCGTTAGCCATAAAGTCGTCAATTATCAACACATGGTCATCGGAAGAAATATAATCCTTCGAAATGCCGATGGTTGTGGTTGTTCCCTTTGTGAATGAATAAACATCCGCTTTGTAAAGATTATCGCCGACATTGCGGTTTGCGCCTTTCTTTGCGAAAACAACGGGCACGCCGAAATACTGGGCGACGATGCAGGCAATGCCGATGCCCGAGGCTTCTATGGTAACGATTTTGGTGATTTTATCAGAGGGGAAAAGCTTTCTGAATTCCTTACCTATTTCGTTGAGCAATTCAACATCAATCTGGTGGTTGAGAAACATATCAACCTTAATAACATCCGAGCCGATTGCCTTGCCTTTTTCGATAATTTTTTCTTTTAACAAATCCATCGGAATCACATCCTGACATTGTTAGTCTGACAACGCAGACACATATATTGAAATTATAATTCATTATTTATTAAAAATCAAGACAATATTTATATATTTTGCAGACTTTTGTCGTAAGGAGTTATGAACGGTATTCCGAAATAATCGGCGAGCGATGCGGTCAGATTTTCCGCAACGGCAGAAAGGTTTTCCGTCAGCCAAACATAATCCTGCAAATTATCGTGATAGACCAATTCAAAAAGAATGGCGGGCATTGTTGTGCGGTTAAGCTCGATAAAAGTTCCGAGAGGGATTACGGAAACTCTGTTCGGAAGGGGATAGATAAGCTTATAATTGTTTGCAAAAATAACGGCAGCTCTTCTGCTTTCAGCACTTGTCGGATAATAATAAATCTCCGCGCCCCTTATTCTTCCTGAATTCGCTTCGCCCGCGGCATTGGAATGAAGCGAAAGATAAAAATCAACATCGCTTTCGTTAGCCTCCTGCGCAGTGTCGGCAACGGTCATGTCTCTTGAATTCCTGACATAATCTATTCTGCTCGCCGTAAGATACGGAATCATTGCATCGGCAACGAGGTTCATTATTTCTTCTTCGGTTGTGCCGCCAACGGTTATATTGAATTCCTGCGTTGACGGGCTTAAATAAATTTTCGGCATGATATTCACCCCGATAACCATTGTATGCATATTGCTTTACGGCGGTTATTGACAATGTTTTAATAATAAAATATAATATCATCATATAACTTTGTCAGGAGATGTATCATGGCTTTTATAAGTGTATTTGAAGTTATCGGCCCCAATATGGTCGGCCCCTCAAGCTCACATACGGCAGGTGCGGCATCCATTGCGCGCCTTGCCTGGAAGATGATGCATAATAAAATAAAAAGTGTTCATTTCACCCTCTACGGTTCTTTTGCCCAGACATACAGAGGCCACGGAACGGACAGGGCTCTTCTCGGCGGCATGATGGGCTTTGAAACCGATGATGTCAGAATCCGTGATTCGTTTGAGATTGCTGAAAAAGAGGGGATAGATTTTTCGTTTGAGGCTGATACAACCGAAACCGATGTTCATCCCAATACAGTTGATATTGAGATAGAGGATGTTACGGGCAGAAAGCATACTGTCAGAGGCGAATCAATCGGCGGCGGTAAGGTCAGGCTGACGAGAATCGACGGAGTCAAGGTGCATTTCACGGGCGAATATCATTCGCTTATCGTTGAGCATAAGGATCATCCGGGAGTTATTGCAAAGGTTACAACGATTCTCAGCAAATGCCATGTCAATATTGCGTATCTGCGTGTTTACCGCGAAACAAAAGGCGGAGTAGCGTATATGATTATTGAATCGGATGAAGAGATAACAAAGGATACCGTTGACGAGATTGAAAAGAATCCTTTTGTTAAGGATACGATGCTGATAAGGAGATAAAACATGGATTTCAATACAGCCGAAGAGCTGATTCTGCTCTGTGAAAAAGAGAATAAGAAAATATCCGAAATCATGCGTCTGCGCGAGATAATCTACGGCGAAAGCGATGCGGAAACCGTTGATGCAAAGATGATGAAATCGCTTGGTATCATGAAAGACTCTGCGCATGCACCGCTGAAAAATGTTGTCAGATCAATGGGCGGAATGATTGGCGGAGAGGCATCGAAGCTTGAAAAAAGATATGCCGAGGGAAAGTCGATTTGCGGAAGTGTTCTGACAAAGGCACTTATATATTCGCAGGCAGTTCTTGAGGTTAACGCTTCAATGGGTGTTATTGTTGCCGCTCCTACGGCAGGTTCAGCAGGCGTTGTTCCTGCAGTGCTTTTCGCTCTTGCGGAAGAGTTCGGCATACCCGATGAAAAGCTGTGCGACGGTCTGTTTACCGCGGGCGCGGTCGGTTCAATTCTTATGAAGAATGCATCTGTTTCAGGTGCCGAAGCAGGCTGTCAGGCGGAAATCGGCTCTGCCGCGGCAATGGCGGCAGCGGCAGCGGTTGAAATAATGGGCGGAACTCCCGAACAGTGCTTTGAGGCGGCGGCAATTTCAATCGGAAACATGCTCGGTCTTGTCTGCGACCCGATAGCAGGTCTTGTTGAAGCACCGTGTCAGAGCAGAAACGCGGCAGGCGCATCGAATGCGCTCACAAGCGCGGAAATGGCTCTTGCAGGCATAAAATCCGCAGTTCCGTTTTCCGAAATGTCCGATGCGATGTACCGCGTTGGTAAAAAGCTTCCCATGGAGCTTCGCGAAACCGCTCTCGGCGGCTGTGCCGCAACACCGACGGGTTGCGCTCTCAAATGCAGCATCTTCGGAGGATGCAAGTGATGAGCCTTGAATCAATCAGAGAATCTGAAAGAAAATCTCATGAAGAAATCTATTCTTCCGCAAAGCTTTTTGAAAAGGGGAGCTGGCTTCAAAAGCCTGTAAAAACTGTATTGGATATTCTTCCGATCTTTTCTGAATATAAAAGTATTTCTGTTCTTGATTTAGGATGCGGAGTAGGAAGAAATGCAGTGCCTATAGCTCAATTTTGCTCAGATAAGTTCAGCAGAATTGATTGCATTGATATTCTTGAATTCGCGGTTTCAAAGCTTAATGAATACAGCAAGGAATTTGGCGTACATCATATTATTAATGGTATTGTTTCATCAATTGATGATTATCCGATAAGAGCGTGCGGATATGATTTTATTCTTGCAGTCTCTTCATTGGAGCATGTGGACAGTTTTGAATCGTTCAGAAAAAAACTTGTAGAAATACGCGAAGGAACAAAGATTAACGGTGTGGTTTGTCTTATCGTAAATTCAGAAGTGTCAGAAGTTGATAAGGAGAGCGGAAACAATCTTGTTCCACAGTTTGAAGTAAATATAAAAACAGATGAATTGATATCTATATTAAATGAAACATTTGTTGATTGGACTGTTTTGAAATCTACGGTTGTAAATCAGAGATATGATATTCCGCGTGAAAATTGTGTAGCGGATTTGTCCTCAAATGTTGTGACTTATGTTGTAAGAAAAATTGCGTCGGCATAATTGTTTTTATGCCGATGCTTTTTGATTGTATTTATATTTGAAAATATATCGGATAATTATTTTAAAAAAATAAAAATTTATATTGACAAATCAAAATCTTTTTGGTATTATATCTATCGTTGCGAACGCAATAAGGGCCATTAGCTCAGTTGGTTAGAGCAGCCGGCTCATAACCGGTCGGTCCGGGGTTCGAGTCCCTGACGCCCCACCAAACAAGCATTTTTTAATTTTAAAAAGAAAATAGGGGTATGGTGTCAATGGTAGCACACCGGTCTCCAAAACCGTTTGTGAGGGTTCGAGTCCTTCTACCCCTGCCAAAATCGACAAGTTTCGACAGAGACTTGTCGATTTTACTTTTTCAC
>JAZPXO010000106.1:0-11929 GCA_045543735.1 Acutalibacteraceae bacterium | reverse complement strand
TATTGCAACAGATACACCGCCTGCACCAAAGTCGTTACAACGTTTGATAAGGCGTGAAACTTCTTTGTTTCTGAAAAGACGCTGAAGCTTTCTTTCCTCGGGAGCATTACCCTTCTGTACTTCGGCACCACAGCTTTCAAGAGATGAAAGATTGTGTGACTTTGAAGACCCTGTTGCACCGCCGCAACCGTCACGGCCTGTTCTGCCGCCGAGAAGAATAACGATGTCGCCGTCCTCGGGACGCTCACGACGAACATTTTCCTGCGGAGCTGCAGCTACAACTGCACCGATTTCCATACGCTTTGCAACATAACCATCGTGATAGATTTCATCTACCTGACCGGTTGCCAGACCGATTTGGTTACCGTAAGAGGAATAACCTGCGGCAGCGGTTGTAACAATTTTACGCTGCGGCAGTTTTCCTGCCATTGTTTCGCTTACAGGCTTTGTTGGGTCAGCCGCACCTGTTACGCGCATTGCGGCATAAACATAGCTTCTGCCCGAAAGCGGATCGCGGATTGCGCCGCCGATGCAGGTTGCCGCACCGCCGAAGGGTTCGATTTCGGTGGGATGGTTATGAGTTTCGTTCTTGAAGAGAAGAAGCCATTTTTCAGCCTTGCCGTCGATTTCAACATCAATCTTAACTGTGCAGGCGTTGATTTCTTCGCTCTCGTCAAGCTTCGCAAGAAGTCCCTTGCTCTTGAGATAACGGCCTGCAATTGTGCCGATATCCATGAGATTGACAGGCTTTGTTCTGCCGATTTCTTTTCTGACAGCGATATAATCGTCATATGCCTTCTGAAGAAGCTCATCCTCAAACTTAACCGAGTCAATGTTTGTGAGGAAGGTTGTATGACGGCAGTGATCCGACCAGTATGTATCAATCATTCTGATTTCGGTGATGGTGGGGTCTCTCTGCTCGCTGATAAAATAATTCTGGCAGAATCTGATATCGTCAAGGTCCATTGCAAGACCGTATTCATCAACAAAGTCTGCAAGACCTTTTTCGTCAAGCTTAATGAAGCCGTCAAGGGTTTTAACGGTTTCGGGGATTACATATTCAGCCGCAAGAGTTTCGGGCTTTTCGAGAGAAGCTTCTCTTGCTTCAACGGGGTTGATAACATATTTCTTGATCTGTTCAAGCTGAGCATCGCTGAGGTTTCCGTAGAGGCAGTAAACCTTTGCGCTTCTGACAAGAGGTCTGTCACCCTTGGAAATCATCTGAATGCACTCTGCGCAGGAATTTGCTCTCTGGTCAAACTGACCGGGAAGAAATTCGGTTGCGAAAAGTCTGTCGCACTCGAGATCAGGCTCTTCGGAAATAATATCGAGCTGGGGCTCGGAGAGAACTGTTGTTTTCGCATAATCGAAAAGCTCTTTTTCAAGACCTTCAAGATCGTAGCGGTTAAGAATTCTTACATTTTCAAGAGCTGTAATTCCGAGAAGCGAAACAAGCTCATTTTTGAGAGACTGAGCTTCGTTTGCAAGCCCGTTTTTCTTTTCAACATAGGCTCTGTATACCATGATAATCAAACCTCCATCGCTTTTTTGCCGATATCCTTGCGGTAAAAGGCATTTTCAAAATTAACTGTTTTAACTGTTTCGTAGGCTTTCTCAATTGCTTCGCCGAGAGTTGCCGCGGTTTCGGTAACGCCCAGAACTCTGCCGCCGCCTGTAAGAAGCTTTCCGTCGGCAAGCTTTGCGCCTGCGATATAAATATTTTTGTCGGCAGGCATCGTGATTTCAAAGCCCGTCTGATATTTCTGAGGATAACCCTCGGATGCCATAACAACGCAGCATGCGCTGTTGTTGCTGAACTCAACCTTCGCATCGGCAAGAGTTCCGTTTGCAACATGCTTCATGATTTCAAAGAGGTCGCTGTCAAGAAGCGGAAGAACAACCTGAGTTTCGGGATCGCCGAAGCGGCAGTTATATTCGATAACCTTGGGGCCGTTTTGGGTGATCATAAGACCGAAATAAAGACAGCCCTTGAAGGTTCTGCCCTCAGCGTTCATTGCGTTGATTGTGGGAAGGAAAATTTCCTTCATGCATCTTTCAGCAACATCCGCTGTGTAATAGGGGTTGGGAGCAATTGTTCCCATGCCGCCCGTGTTAAGACCCTTGTCGCCGTCAAGCGCACGCTTATGGTCCATTGACGAAATCATCGGAACAACAGTTTTACCGTCGGTGAAAGAAAGAACGGAAACCTCGGGACCCTCAAGGAATTCTTCAATAACAATCTGATTTCCGCTGTCGCCGAACTGTTTGTCCTCCATAATGCTCTTTACGGCATCTGCCGCCTCCTCGCGTGTCATGGCGATAATAACGCCCTTGCCCAGAGCAAGACCGTCAGCCTTGATAACCGTGGGAATGGGAGCGGTTTCGATATAAGCAAGTGCCTTTTCGGCATCGTCAAACACTTCATATGCCGCTGTAGGGATACCGTATTTTTTCATGAGATTTTTGGAGAAAACCTTGCTTCCCTCAATGATTGCAGCCTTCTTTTCGGGACCGAAGCAGGGAATTCCGAGCTTCTGAAGCTCATCAACCGCACCGAGAACAAGCGGATCATCGGGAGCAACTACCGCAAAGCCGATATCGTTATTCTTTGCAAAATCAACTATACCGTCAATATCCTTTGCGCCGATTGCAACGCACTCTGCATCAGCGGCGATACCGCCGTTTCCGGGAAGTGCATATATTTTTTCAATTTCTTTGTTTTCTTTGAGTTTTTTAATAATTGCATGCTCGCGGCCGCCACCGCCAACAACAAGAACTTTCATATTTAACCCTCCACAATTTCTTTGCAGACCTTTTCAACCGAAAGAGGAAGAATAATCCATTCAGCCTGCTCCATAACCCTCTTCTGAAGAGTTTCGGGAGTGTCATCGGGCTGAATCTCAACCGCTTTCTGCATTATAATCTGTCCGCCGTCGGGAATTTCGTTAACAAAATGTACGGTTGCGCCCGTCACCTTCACGCCGTAATCAAGCGCCGCCTGATGAACGCGCAAGCCGTAAAAGCCTTCGCCGCAGAATGACGGAATCAGCGAAGGATGAACATTGATAATTCTCTTCTCAAAGTGAGATGTGAACCTCTCGCTCAGAATGCTCATGAAGCCTGCAAGCACGATAACATCCGTGCCGTTTTCTTCAAGAAGCTCAATAAGTCTGCCCTCGAAATCGGGGGTTTCTTTTTTTATAACCGTTTCGGTCTCTATGCCGGCATTCGCCGCTCTTTCGAGAGCATATGCTCCCGCTTTGTTTGAGATAACAAGCGCAATTTCACCGTTTGAGATGATACCGCTCTTCTGAGCATCAATAAGCGCCTGAAGATTTGTTCCGCCGCCGGAAACAAGAACGGCGATTCTGGCTTTTCTGACCATGGATCAATCTCCTTAAAAATTATTGCTCCTTGACCTTATCAAGGAATGCTATCGCTGCCGCACCGATAAGGTTGCCTGCGATTATGAGCCAGATATATCCGAATGCTTCGAGCGAAACGATGCCCGAAAGAGCAAAATAGAACATATCCGCAATTGAATGCTCAAATCCGCTGAGAATGAAAACGGGAATGCAGAAAATTATTCCGAGAGCGGATTTTGATTTTCTGTAAACCGCAACGGCAATATACATCAGCACACCGCAGAGGAATGCCTTGAAGAATGCCTCGGGCATTGTCTGGGCAAGCTTTAAGGTGCAGCTTGCAAGTGCCTTTTCCTTAAGAGCGGGAGCGGCAAAATTTATCATACCTGCGCAAAGGCATGCGCCGGCAAGATTTCCGGGCAGACAAAGAAGCAGGTCTGAAATGTCGGATTTTTTGTGGCTGTGGACTATGAATCCCGCTTTGCCCGTAAAAAGAGCAAAGCCGAGATAGCAGATAGCAAGAAGCGCAACCGCAAAAAGAAGCGCACCTATGTATTTGATATCGCAGGTCAGGAAAATCGTTCCGCCGACAGCAACCATGAATCCTGCCGCGATTCCGCTAAGAAAAACTTTCATCAGCAAATAACAACCTTTTCGTCAGATTCGATGATTTCGCCCATAACATAAGCATCCTCACCGTTGGCTTTGAGAATTTCAAGAGTCTTTTCTTCATCCTCGGCTGCAACAACAATGCTCATGCCGACACCCATATTGAATGTGTTGAACATATCTCTTTCGGGGATGTTGCCTGTTTTTGCAATAAGCTCGAAGATGGGAAGAATGCGCAGAGCGGATTTATCAATCTTTGCGCCGAAGCCGTCGGGAAGGCTTCTCGGAATATTCTCATAGAAGCCGCCGCCTGTGATATGCGAAACAGCCTTAACCGTTACTTCTTCAAAAAGAGCGGTCATGGGCTTAACATAAATCTTTGTGGGAGTAAGGAGAGTTTCGCCGACAGATTTGCCGCCAAGCTCTGCAACGGGAGTTTTGATATCAGCGTTTTCAACATCGAAAACCTTGCGTACAAGCGAGAAACCGTTTGAATGAACGCCGCTTGAGGGAAGAGCGATAACAACATCGCCTGCCTTGATTTTCTTGTTGTCAAGAATCTTATCCTTATCAACAACGCCTACGCAGAAGCCTGCAAGGTCATATTCATCAATGGGATAGAAGCCGGGCATTTCAGCGGTTTCGCCGCCGATGAGAGCAGCGTTGGACTGAACGCAGCCCTCTGCGATACCTGAAACAATTTCTGCAATTCTTTCGGGAACATTCTTTCCGCATGCGATATAGTCAAGGAAAAGCAGGGGCTTTGCACCGCAGCAGATAATATCGTTTGCACACATTGCAACGCAGTCGATGCCGACAGTGTCATGCTTGTCCATGATGAAAGCGAGCTTTAACTTTGTGCCGACGCCGTCTGTTCCGCTGACGAGAACGGGCTTCGAGATGCCTGTTAGGTCAAGCTCAAAAAGACCGCCGAAGCCGCCGATATCGGAAAGTGCACCTGATGTAAGAGTTCTTGCGATGTGGGTTTTCATAAGTTCAACAGCTTTATAGCCTGCGGTAATGTCAACGCCTGCTGCTGCGTAGCTTTCGCTGAAGCTTTTCATAATATATTCCTCCTGTGAAAATCACAATTATTTATTGATTATTCTTTGCCTGTCCAGCAATATGTGCAGACACAGTCCTCGGGCAAACCGATTGCCTCGATAAGACCCCTGATGCTCTGATATCCGAGAGAAGCAAACTTGAACTTTCCGCAGATTGTTTCGAGAAGCTTCTTTCCTCTTTCGGTTGAAGCATCTGCATATTCATCAATATGCTTATCGCCCTCGGGGCCTTCAAGCTCATGGATGACTCTTCTTGTTATAAGGTCATCGTCGGAAGTGTTACGCGAGAAATTGAGATATTTGCAGCCGTACATTATAGGCGGGCATGCGGAGCGCATATGAACCTCTTTTGCTCCGTTGCTGTAAAGAAACTCAACGGTCTCACGAAGCTGAGTGCCTCTGACTATGCTGTCATCGAGCAGAAGCATGCTCTTGCCCTGAATGTTATCATGAACGGGAACAAGCTTCATCTTTGCAACCTTGTTGCGTTCAAGCTGGTTTGCGGGCATGAAGCTTCTGGGCCATGTGGGAGTGTATTTGACAAAGGGTCTGGCGTAAGGTATCTTGCTCTCATTCGAATATCCGAGAGCATGGGCTACACCCGAATCAGGAACGCCGCTTACAAAATCAATGCTGTCGGGGCGGCCTGCCGCCTCATCCCTTGCCATAACTCCGCCGTTTCTGTTTCTCATGACCTCAACATTAACACCTTCATAGGTCGAGTTGGGGTATCCGTAATAAGTCCAGAGAAATGCACAGATACGCATTTTCTTTTTCGGAGCAGAAAGAACCTCAATTGAATCAGGCTTAAGCTGAACTATCTCGCCGGGGCCAAGCTCCTTGCTGAACTCATATCCGAGCTTTTCAAAAGCAAAGGACTCAAACGAAACGCAGTGTCCGTCGCAATCCTTGCCGATGATTACGGGCAAACGGCCAACCTTATCTCTTGCCGCAAGCAGAGAGCCGTCTTCTTTAAGGATAAGAACAGAGAGCGAACCCTCGACCTTTTCCTGAGCGAATTTTATGCCTTCCACAAAATCGCTTTTCTGATTTATAAGCGCGGCAACAAGCTCGGTCTGATTTATCCTGCCCGAGGTCATGGCGTTGAAATGTCCGCCGCTGAATGAAAGAAACTGCTGAACAAGCTCATCGGCATTGTTGATGCAGCTTATTGTTGAAATGGCATAAACGCCGAGATTGGAACGGATGATGAGCGGCTGAGGGTCGCTGTCGCTTATGCAGCCGATGCATGCATTGCCGTGCATCTCGTCAACTATTCCCGCAAACTTTGTGCGGAACGGAGCGTTCTCAATGTTATGAATATCGCGCTGAAAACCCTTGGCATCATCAACCGCTGCCATACCGCCGCGGCGGGTTCCGAGGTGCGAATGATAGTCAACACCGAAAAACACGTCCAGAACAACATCGCGTTTTGATGTTGCGCCGAAAAATCCTCCCATAGGGGTACCTCCCGAGATAATGGTTTAAACGAAATTATTTGTTGAACTTTTCTTCGATTTTCTTGTTTGCGGCAAGAACCTTTTCGGTTGCCGCCTTTCTTGCGTCGGAAAGCTTCTTTGCAAGCTCAGCATCCGATACGGCAAGAATTTGTATAGACAACAAAGCGGCATTAACTGCTCCGTCAATCGCAACCGTTGCAACGGGAATGCCTGCGGGCATCTGCACGGTTGAAAGAAGGGCGTCAATGCCGTCAAGAGTTGATGCTTTGACAGGTATACCGATAACGGGAAGGGTTGTGTTGGCTGCAACAGCCCCCGCGAGATGAGCTGCCTTGCCTGCGGCTGCAATTATTGCGCCGAATCCGTTATCAATTGCAGACTGAGAAAAAGCCTTTGCCTGCTCGGGTGTTCTGTGTGCCGAATAAACGTGAACCTCATAGGGTACGCCGTATTCCTCGAGCGTCGCAATTGCTTTTTCAACAACAGGCAGATCGCTGTCACTGCCCATGATAATGCCTACCTTTTTCATGGATATCCTCCTTGTAGTCGAATTCTTAATAATTATACAATATATTACATATATAATGCAAGAGTTTGTTGAGTAAAAATTGCAGAAAAATATCGGATTTTTTTGTGTGTTACAACAAAAGAATTTTTGGCTGCCGATTAGTGTTGACAAACGGCTGCAAAGCATGATAAAATAATAAAAATCTCGGGTACAGAAGTATCCGATTTTTTGTAATTATAAGGAGATTTTCTTATGTCGCTTGCAACATTATTTATAACGGCCGTCGGTCTTTCGATGGATGCGTTTGCAGTTGCCGTGTGTAAGGGCCTTGCCGTTAAAAAGGCAGGCATAAAGCAGATGCTTCTTGCGGGTCTTTGGTTTGGCGGATTTCAGGCGCTGATGCCTGCAATCGGCTATCTTTTCGGCTCAACGCTTAAAGTTTATGTTGAAAAATATGACCACTGGATTGCATTTATCCTGCTTGGGATTATCGGCATAAACATGATTAAAGAGGCGCTTTCAAAAGAGGAAAAAGAGGACAGTTCATGTGCATCAATGGGTATGAAAGAGATGTTTACCCTTGCAGTTGCAACAAGCATTGATGCTCTTATTGTCGGCATCGGTTATGCTTTTCTGCCGGATGTTAACATTGTTGCAGCGGTTGTATTTATCGGAATAACAACCTTTGTTCTTTCAATGCTCGGCATAAAAATCGGCAATGTTTTCGGGTTGAAATTCAAGAAAAAGGCGGAACTTACAGGCGGTATCATTCTTATACTCATGGGTCTTAAAATTCTGCTTGAGCATCTCGGCATTCTCAATATCGGAATATAATTTAGGGGGATTAATATGCCCAGAAAAGATTCTCGCAACACAAAAATGAAAATTGTCAATGCCGCATGGGAACTGTTTTATGAAAACGGTTATGAGAACACGACCATTGAGGATATCGTTGAACGTTCGGAAACTTCAAAGGGTTCTTTCTATCATCATTTCAGCGGCAAGGATGCCCTGCTTTCAACGCTTTCATATTTGTTTGATGATAAATACGAGGCGCTTGAAGGCGGTATAGACCTTGATGGCGATGCTTTTCAGACTTTGCTTGACCTTAACCGCGAACTTTTCTTTATGATAGAGAACCGAGTTTCGCTTGATTTGCTTGCAAGAATGTATTCAACCCAACTTGTTACAACGGGTGAAAAACATCTGCTTGACAATAACAGAACCTACTTTAAACTTTTGCGTAAAATCATATCGCACGGGCAGCAGAACGGCAGCCTGAGAGCGGATGTTTCAACAAACGAAATCCTCAAAGCATATGCGCCTTTTGAGAGAGCGTTGCTTTATGATTGGTGCATCTGCAACGGCAATTACTCGCTCTGTAATTATTCGCAGAGCCTGTTGCCGATGTTCCTCAACGGATTCAGAACAAAATAAAGTATCAAAAAATTTTTACAATGTATTCAAAATACAGTTCAGTTAAAACGCTTTGATTTTCAAGGCGTTTTTTATTTTATGTGATAAAAAGTACAAACTGAATTCTGTAATTCAGTCTGTATTGCATATAAATTAATAATCTGTTAATATAGTCACTGCTTACTTAAAATAAAAATATTTGAAAGGAATATGATTATTATGACACCTCAAATTGCGGCATTTATCGTTTATTTTGCCGTTGTTCTCGGAATCGGTTTGATTTTCTTCTTCAAATCAAAGGGAACAGGCGAAAAGGACTACTTCCTCGGCGGACGTTCAATGGGTCCGTGGGTTACTGCGTTAAGCGCGCAGGCATCGGATATGAGCGGATGGCTTCTTATGGGCTTCCCCGGCAGCATACTTGCATTCGGTATGGGTCAGGTTTGGATTGGTATCGGTCTTGCACTCGGTACGGCAGCCAACTGGATTTTCATTGCAAGAAGACTTCGTAAGTTTTCACAGGCAGCGAATGATTCAATAACCGTTCCCCAGTATCTGTCAAACAGATTTTTAACAAAGAACCCTGCTTTGCAGATAATCTGTGCAGTGGTTTTCCTCATTTTCTTTACAATCTATGTTGCATCAAGTTTTGTTGCAGGTCAAAAAGTTTTCATTCAGGTTGTTCCTCAACTTGAAAGCAATCCCAACCTCGCATTGCTTATTTTTGCAGCAATTATTATTGTTTACACATTCCTCGGCGGATTTAAGGCTGTTTGCTGGACAGACTTCTTCCAGGGTCTTATGATGCTTGCTGCTTTGCTTGCAGTTCCCCTTGTTCTTGTGTTTGTAAAAGACCTTGATTACAGTGTTTTTGAAGCAGCAGACGGCGGAGTAAATCCCCTCAATCCTTTCTCTGCAAATTGGAAAGATATCGCATCGGGTCTTGCATGGGGTCTCGGCTATTTCGGTATGCCTCATATCATTGTAAGATTTATGTCAACAAAGAACTCAAAGGTTCTCAAAAAATCCGCAACAATCGGTATTGTTTGGGTTGTACTTTCACTTGGAGCAGCCATTGCAATGGCAATCCTCGGCAGAGCATATGCTCCCACACATGCACTTGTTGAAGCGGGTCAGCAGGAACTTATCTTTGTTTCGCTTGTTCAGGATATATTCAGCGGTCCCTGGGCATTTGTTGCAGGTCTTCTTCTTTCCGCTATTGTTGCAGCGGCAATGAGCACCGCCGATTCACAACTTCTTGTTGCATCATCATCATTTACAAGTGATATCTATAAGCCTATTTTCAGAAAGAAGGCTTCTGATAAGGAAACCCTTTGGGTTGGCAGAATAGTTGTTCTTATCATTGCGGTTATCGCATACTTCATTGCAAGCAGCAAATCAGAAGGCGCAGCAAGCATAATGACACTTGTTGATAATGCATGGGGCGGCTTCGGCTCGGCTTTCGGACCTGTTATCATCCTTTCTCTTTTCTGGAAGAGATTTACATACAAGGGCGCAATTGCAGGCGTTGTAGGCGGCGCACTTGTTGACGTGCTCTGGATGAATTTCCTCGCAGATACAGGTATCTATGAACTTCTTCCCGGCTTCATTGCAGGCTTGCTTTGCGCTGTAATAGTTTCTCTTATCGACAAGAAACCTTCAAAAGAAGTTGAAGAACTTTATGAAAAGGCTCTCAGCGCCGAAATTGAATAATTCAGATTATAAACACAAAAAACTGTCCTTTTTACGGGACAGTTTTTTTGTTATATTAATATTGCTCAAGTGATTCTTTTGCAAGGTTTTTGAATTTTTCAATAACGCTTTGAGGCGAGATTATTTTTATATCCGAGCCGAAATTCATCAGCCATGAAAGAAAAACAGGGCTGACGGCAACCTTGATGGTTATCTCAAAATGTTCGCTGTCAACGCAGGAGATGATGGATTCCGTGCCGAAGCGGTCAATGATGATGTTAGCCATTTTGTTTTTGCAGCGCAGGCGCACGGTTTCTTCTTTTCCGCCAAACATGCCGAAGGTTTTCTTTGAATAAAGAGCCATGTCAAAGCCGTCAAAAAGTTCCTTACCTTCACGCTCATCATCGGTAACGGAGATTTTCAGCATTTTATCAACACGGTAATGCTTGATTAAATTACTTGATGATTCATATGCTATAAGGTAGTAGTTTTCGTCATCCCATGTCAGCGCCCAAGGGCTTACGGAATAAAGAGCACCGTCATGGCGCAGTATTTTTTCTTTTTTCGGACTCCACTCAAAATACTGAAAAGTAATTTTTTTGTTGAGCGTTATTGCGGAATGGATTTTATCAACCGTCAGGTAAATGCTCTCGTTCATGGTTTTGATGCGGTTTGCAACATAAACCTGCCTGTGCAGTTGCCTTGCCTCATGAATGCTTGCAAAACCCTCGATTTTCTTGATGAGTTCATCGCTCTTTTTGCGTGTAATGAACTTTGAGGATTGAACGGCATCAACGAGCAGTTTGAGTTCAGGCATTTCAAAATCACGGCTGACAACTCTGTAGTCCGTGCCTCTGCCGTTCTGATTTTTAACAATGTCAATGCCGAAAAGACGCAGCGCTTCTATATCGTCATAGATGCTTTTGCGCTCAGCGCTTATTCCTTGGGCAGCAAGGGCGGCGATGATATCGGCGGTTGTCATGCCGTGTTCCTCATCGGTTTTTTCAAGCAGAATTTTCATAAGGTAAATCAACTTAAGTTTCTGGTTTGACGATTTCGGCATAACGCACCTCCAAAAAATAAAAGGCAATTTCCTTATCATTATAACAAGGAAATTGCCTGTATGCAATAAAATTTATTTTGTGTTTATGCGGCTATTGAATCGGGGCGGATAAGTTTGCCCTGTCTGAGAAGCGAAAGCAGTCGGATATTCTCTTTTGCAGTGCCCGAATAATCCGCAATTCCGTTTGATGCCGCAATCCTTTTACGGTAAGCATATCCGCTGTTCTCACCGAGAGATTTCAGAGCATCAACAATGGAAGTTTCATCTTTGGAGCAAGCGCCGAAATACCTTGTGGCGCTCGGATATTTTATCCATGGGCATTTGCCCCAGTTTTCCCAGTTGCGTTCACTGAGTTTGGTTTCAACAACCCCGTAGTGGAATCCTCTTGCTTCAATAACTCTGCCCGCACCGCAGTAAATTCCTACATGACCCGGCATGAAAACAAGGATTCCGGGGATTTCAGGCATGGTGTGCATTCTGCCCCTCTGTTTGCACCTTTTAAGCATTCCGTTTGCAGAAACATCCTGAGCGGAATTATATTCGGGTGTACTATTTACATCGTCGCTCCAGAGGTAACCCTTGATAAGACCGACGCAGTCATGCACTCTCATGCCAAGTTGGGAAACATATTTTTCCATTCTTGCCTGCTGATAGTGCTGGGGATACTGAGCGGTTTTTCTCTCCAGCAAATCCTGCGTTGCCTTGTTGCCGAAAGTGCCAAGTCGGATCGTAGCCATGTCGTTCTGTGAGCC
>JAZPXO010000105.1:0-34275 GCA_045543735.1 Acutalibacteraceae bacterium | reverse complement strand
ATAGCATCACCTATTCCGAATTGTGATTTATAGTATTACAAATATTCGCTTTTGTTATGCTTTGTATTATGATATACTATTTTCACTTCAAATGCAAGAGGTGTACCATGAATAATAAGTCCTTTTTCAAATACATACTTGCTTTGTTACTGTTTGGGTCAAACGGTATTGTAGCAAGTTATATAGATTTAAGCAGTCTGCAAATAGTTCTGCTTCGTACTTGTATAGGTAGCATTCTTCTTATTGCTTTGTTTTTTATAACAGGAGGTAAACCTACTTTTCATAAGCATAAAAAGCAACTCATTTTTCTTGCTGTATCCGGTATTGCAATGGGCGCAAGTTGGATGTTTCTCTATGAAGCATACTCAAGAATCGGTGTAAGCATAGCATCTCTTTTGTACTATTGCGGTCCGGTTATTGTAATGGCTTTATCCCCGCTGTTATTTAAAGAAAAAATTACTGCAAATAAAGCTGTCGGCTTTCTTGCAGTAATTGTCGGTGTAATACTTATAAATACAAATTCTTTCAATGGTAAAGGTGATGTGTTCGGTATCATTTGCGGACTGCTTTCTGCTGTTATGTATGCGTTTATGGTCATCTGCAATAAAAAAGCAAGGGACTTTGTCGGTCTTGAAAACTCAACACTACAGCTTACAATAGCGTTTCTGACTGTTGCTTTATTTGTTGGTTTAAAACAAAGATATGCTATGGAAATCTCAGCTTCAGGAATATTTCCGATACTAACGCTTGGTTTACTTAACACAGGCATAGGCTGTTACTTATATTTTTCCTCAATAGGCAAACTGAAAGTGCAGACTGTTGCCATCTGTGGATATTTAGAACCGTTGTCAGCGGTAATCTTTTCAGTTATATTTTTAAAAGAAATTATGTTACCTTTACAGTTTTTAGGTGCCGTGTTCGTTATCGGCGGAGCAATGTTTGCTGAACTGTCAAAAAATCATAGCATATTACGGTGATTCATACCAAGTAGCTAAATCATCACTGAAAGCAACCGCAAGAGAAGCGCCAAAAAGATAATTATCCTCGTTATCGCCGTGATAAAACATAGCGTATTTATACGGTGAAATACTGCTTGTATCAATAACAAAACCTGCAGTAATTCTATCCTTTGCCCAAGGTTTATTCTGTTGATTCAGATAAAGAGTTGTGATATTTTCAAAACTTTTGAAATCCTTCGTTGACATAATATTTATGCCGTTGTCAGGAGAATTAAAGATCAGATATTCACCGTTTTCTTTTATAACACAAACGTTTTCACCACATTCTGTGAAACCTTGAAATTCCCAATTAATCAAATCGTTCGACGTGCTGAAAGATACGCCGTTTTGCTTGAAAAAGCAGATGAATTTATTGCTGTCATCAAGGATATAAGGGTCAATCATTCTGCCCACATCACATTCGGAAATATCACCCTTGACTTTCAGCAAAACGGGTTTTTCCCAATTCTGCAAATCTTTGCTTTTCATCGTGAATATTCTTGAGCTTTCATTACCGTAAATTTGACCGTCTTTTCTCGGATAGGTTTGCAGACAAAGATAATATTCACCGTTATACATGATAACATTACCCGGAGAGGAATAATTCTTAAGATTATCCTTTTCTGTGAGGACTTCAAGTTTACTCCAATTTATAAAATCCGTGCTTTTGCTAACGGCAACATAAAAATACTGTCTGTCCTCTGCGTTTTCAACCAATGTGAAAAACAAATATATCACACCGTTTTCTATGTAAGCCGCAGGGTCACGGTATGAATATTTTTTGTTTTGTTCAAATATCAGCACAAGAGTTCACCTCAATCGGTTGAATTGTTTCATTTGATTTTTATTGCTTTGTGATTAAATATTATAACAAATTAATCAGTATCAAACAAGCTACAAATAAAAAGTTGCATTCAGTTATTGAGAAAACTGTTTCAGTAATGTATACTGAAAACTGCAGACAGTAAGAAAAAATATTCGGGGTGTGAAAATGAAAAACAATGACATAAATATCCGTGATCCGTTTGTTCTGTATGAGAACGGAAAATATTATATGTACGGCACAAGGGCAAATAATTTTGGCAAAAATACAGGCGGTTTTGACGTTTATGTTTCTGAAGATCTTGAAAACTGGAGTGAGCCCATTGAGTGTTTTGATTCTGAAAAACATAATCTGAATTATCATGTTAACTGGGCACCTGAAGTGCATAAGTACAAGGATGCATATTATATGTTTGCTACTTTCACAAGAGAAAGCAACAGCTTGAGAGGGACTTTTATTCTCAAAGCAGACAGACCGCTTGGTCCGTTTGTTCCGCATAGCAACGGTGCCGCAACTCCCGAAGATTGGGAGTGCCTCGACGGCACGCTTTACATAAACCGTGACGGCAAGCCTTATATTGTTTTCTGCCATGAACACACTCAGATTATTGACGGCACAATCTGTTATGCTCGTTTGAGTGATGACCTGAAAGAAAGAACAGGCGAAGCGGTAACTCTGTTTAAAGCGTCAGAACCGTATTGGGCAGATAAAAGCAAAGATGAAAATGAACACAGAATAACCGATGGTCCTTTTATATACCGCACAAAAACCGATGAGCTTTTGATGTTATGGTCAACCTTTATCAAAGGCAAATATGCCGAATGTCTGGTGAGATTCAACAGCGGAGAAATCGGCACAGCCTTCACTCATCTCGAACCTCTTATTGATGATGACGGCGGACACGGTATGATTTTTGCCGATGACGATAAACTTTATCTTACGTTCCATTCCCCTAATAAGTCAGGCTTTGAAAAGCCTCGTTTTGTTGAAATTGAAGATAAGGGATATATTGTTTCAATTAAATAATCAAGTTAGTTAAACGGCATAGGAAAAGCAGGCAACATATATACAATGAACAATGTTGCCTGCTGACTTTTATCAATTATCAAAAATCAAAACAATACATTTTCTACACTTATTTGTATATTAGTTCATTACAAACCATCTCTCTTGCACGTGCTTCAATGTTATTCATACGGGCAACCCACTCCATTTGATTGTCTGCTTTGAGTTGTTCTGTTATGCCCTCATTGACTTTCAGCTGTTCTACCAGCCGAGAGAACATAGCTGATGTTTGTTCATCAACCTCCGCAAGATGAGTCCACAATGTACCGTTCATAAGTATAATATTGAACTGTACTCGACTATGCTTCATAAGATAATCTTTGCGTTTCAGTCCCCATACGCCAAGTGATTTATTGGCTTCGGCAGGTAATGTGATGTTGGGGATTTTGTAATCGCCAACCATTCTGTATGTGCCGCCGTTTTGTTCAAATGATGATTTGTTATTCATAATTGCACCTTCCTTTCAATCAGTAACAAAAGTATCGTATGTGAATTTAGCACCGAGCCTGAAACCCGATATAAAACTGTCAGAGTTGCTTAAACTCAAAAACTCATTGTATGTATTTGCATAGGTAAGAAACAGTTCCTTATCCTTTGCGGTTAGTTTTGCTGTGAGCTGTTCTTCTTTTTCGGTAAGTGCATTCAATTTCTTGCTTAATTTACCTGACAGTTCGGAATTCAATTCCTGCGGCTCAATGTTTCCATAGTAAAAATCTTCAATAAATTTTGACATTGTATAATCCTCCGTTTGAATATTGGTATCCAAACTCTTTTAAGCGTTACAGAAGGATGAGAATATGTTTGTCACTGCCGAAAGTTATTGTTTTTTAGTAAATCCCTTATGAACATCCGTACCATAGAAATTAGACCGTTGATATTACTTGATTTTCAAGAATATCAACGGTCTTTTTCTTTTTAATCTGTCCTGATTTGGGCTGAAATTCTGTGCGCAACTAACAAACAACTAACAAACAACTAACAAATTTGATTTACAGCATCAATCATTTCTTTTATTTCTGGGTGGGTATATACTTTTTCGGTTAGGTTCATAATTGATTTGTGACCTACAATTTTTATAGTGAGTGTTCATAACACAAGTGAACACTCACTTTTCTTTTTTACATTTTCTCATAGTTAATTTTAATATAGTATGTTTTGTATCGAGCAGGTTTTAGCCTGCTCTTTTTTGTTATGCTGTGAGATATTTCACGGCAACACCTTGTCTTGCTTCGAGGACTATGTTTTCATCCTTGACGGGATTTTCAATCACTCCGAAAAAACGGTAATGAATAATAAATCTTTGCGTTCTGTTTTTACCCGGCCTTCAATGGGGTACCCAAATGCATCAAAACGGTGTTTGCTTTTCTTGAAAACTATGATATAATACAATCAAAATATTATTTGAACGGATGGTTGAACAGAAAGGAGTGTCGAAATGGAAGCGTTTCTTGTCATTTTAGCGATTATTTTTATTCTTTGTTTGGGTGTAACCATTCACTCTCGGGTTAAAGATAAAAAAGAAGCGGCAGCTTCAGGCACTTGTAAATATTGTGGTGAAAATCAAGCAACCAAAAAAATGCCGAAAGGTGATTATGCATGTAACAGTTGTTACAGGAAAATAGCATTCCAGCAAGCTACCCAGATAATTCAAGAAAGTAAAGAGGAATCAGAACGTCTTGCTGAAGAAAAACCTGTCACTATACAGGTATTGTACGGAACATCCGGGATTTATGACAGCTTCACTCCGTTGGTATCTGATTACGCGGGCGGATGGGATGTTGATATAACAGTTAGCAATAATACTTCCAAAACTATAAAATATGTTAATGTTGAACTTATACCTTATAATACTGTTGGCGATATTGGATATAGTCCCACAGTTGGTGCAGGAGTAAAAACAATCAAATTAACGGGACCTATCCATCCTCATGGAAAACTCAAAAATATGCGTGTCAAAAAATGCTGGTATGATATTCAGTTGTCAAGAGTTGGTGTCGGTAATATCAATGTTGTTTATATGGATAATACAGAAAAAACCTTCCAACAATAAAGAAAATCCGAACTTTTGCAGTAGGCGAAGGGTTTGGATTTTTTAATTCTTTATTTACATATTATTGATTTTCAAATAAAAATGCAGTATATTAGAGATAAGGGAGAGTGAAAAAATGAAAAACATTTTCAGATTTGCGGCAGCTTTTGCCGTGATGGTTACCGTTCTTGCTTTTGCAGATTTTTCTGCGAGTGCTTTGAGTTTTGATGCTGATTTGCAATATCAGAGTAAAAGTACGGTTACCCTTTGGTCGCATAAAGAATATAAGGGAAAGAGTCTGGTGTTTGGTATCGGCGAGCATCGTTCTGTTGATTTCAAGGTAAGGAGCATAAGTGTTCCACAGGAATATGTTGTTTATGCTTACAGTGAAGAAAACTTTGGCGGAGAAGAATACATCTTTAACGACAGTGTGGACAAATTCTTTAAAATCAGTTTGGTTGACGGCATATCATATATCAAAAGGATTAAAAGCATTAAAGTCGGGCTCATTGAAAGTGATGCAATTGATGTGAGCGGGTTTGATGATGAACTCAAAAATCAGATTATGATTGATTACGCTCCCCGAATTCATATGGCACAGGGCGATCCTTATGAAGCGGTTTCAATGGACTGGACTTTTGAGTATTTTGACAGGGTTATGGATTCGGATGGTAAGCCCCGTCTTGTGATGAAAGAAAAAATAGACGGTCCTCACGATATATGCGAAACATTTTACGGTGAACAGGACTCTGCGGTTGCTTATGCATTCTGGGTGGAAAAAGAAAACAACTATGTTGATATTGTGTATTTCATATATTGCTCTTATGACAGCGGAAAATATATATGGCTTGTAAATAATATGGTTGGCGGCCATCCGGGAGATTGGGAACATTTTACATTAAGGTTTTTAACATATGAGGAAAACGGCAGGAAGTATATGCGTCCGGTGAAATCTGCTTTTGCGGCACATACTTTTGCTGAAATAGAAACATGGGAAGACCTTGAAATGTTTGACAAAACTCATTGTACAATCTACTGTGCCGCAGGAACCCACGGTTTGTATCCGCACATAGGAACATATACTTATATGAATTTTGTTATTGTTAAACTTCAGGATGTGTGTACAAAAGGTGAGGAATGGGATCTTTGGCTGCCGAACAAGCTGGAAACCTTTGAACTTGTTCCCGAAGAAAGCTGCCGAGCTCTTGCGGGCTCAAAGTGGGCATCTGCATTCAGCTATGATATAAAAAACCCAGACAGCCTCGCAACGCTTTATTGGGGAAACGAAGCTTCCTATCCTCCGTTTATGAACAGCGGACCTCAGGGACCGCAGTTTAAAACCGAGATGACAAGCAAAACAAGCTTTAAATAAGATCGTTAATTATATTTGGTTGGGCGGAAAAATGTTTTATATTAAAATCGCCTGTTTTTGCCAATACTAAAAAGCCTTGATAATCAACAGCTTCCGTTGATTATTGAGGTTTTTGTTTTTAAACTGAAAAGCGGGGAAAATCGATTCTTTCAGATACAATAAGAATATGCAATTCAGATGCTTTGCTTGCTTGCTCGGATTCTCAAGAGTATAAACAGGTCACAAATGCTTGTCTGACAGAATGCCAAAAGTCCGTTTTATGGGACAGATTAAGCTGTATAATGCACTTATAAAACAAAACTGAAAGGAAAGTGCATTATGGAAAACACATTTATCACAATCACGGGCGTCAAAAATTATTACGGAATGAAGCCGTTCAGGGTCGGCAAGATTTTCAGAATTGTCAAGGAAGATGACAACGAATACGATGAAGAAGCTATCCGTGCGGAATTACCGATGATAGACACAATCGGTTATGTTGCCAACAGTGCAAACACCGTTTTTGCAGGTACGGTCAGCGCGGGAAGGCTCTATAATAAAATCGACGATTATGCCTATGCACAGACAATGTTCATAACGCATTCGAGCGTTATTGCTCTTGTACTTTCACCCGAACAGGTTGAGGGTGATGATGATACACCGACGGTAAAAGAAACAGAGTCAAAAACTGAGGGCAAAACGAAAAACAAAATCGGTTTCTGATATGTTGTATTTGACAGTGCTTTCTGTTAAAATAGAAGCATAAATTCTTCGGAGGGTTAAAATGAAGTTTCTGCATTTATCCGACCTGCATATCGGTAAGCGAGTCAATGAGTTTTCAATGCTTGAAGATCAGGAGTATATACTCGCCAAAATAATCAACATAGTTGACGATGAAAAGCCCGATGCGATTGTTATCGCAGGTGATGTTTACGATAAATCCGTGCCCTCTGCTGAGGCAGTGTAGCTTTTTGATGATTTCCTTTGCAGACTTGCTAAGAGGAAACTGCAGATTTTTGTTATCAGCGGCAACCACGATTCCGCCGAGAGAATGGCTTTCGGCGGCAGACTCATGGATATCAGCGGCGTGCATATGTCGCCCGTGTATAACGGAAAAGTTGAATCAATCAGCCTTGACGATGAATTCGGCAGGCTCAATTTCCATTGATGTGTAGATTTTTACAAGAAAATAATCGTCGAGGGTTCCCATGTAAACAGCAATAATTATAGCTTTATTCCTGTTTCCGATTTGCAAAAATTCCGTTATCTGTTGCCAACGCTGTATAATTATGCTAAAATATCCAAAAGAAAAATTCTGCTTATAAGGAGTTTGAGACTATGAAACAGCATGAAATGTTTTCTCAGGCAAAATGGATGAGCTGCGCAGATCCCGAAGAAAAATTTCTGTTTCTCAGGGGCAGGTTTTCGGTAGAAAAAGTTAGAAAAGCGACGCTCAGAGTTCTCGGTCTCGGATTTTTTCACTGTTACATCAACGGCGAAAGAGTGAGCAACGATCTCTTTCTTCCGCTTAACACTGATTTTGAAGAAAGAAAGAACTTTCCCGTTGATGAGGTTATCAGCGGACATCGCATTTATGTTCCCGAATATGATATAACATCCATGCTCAGAGACGGAGAAAATGTTATTTTAATTCATTTCGGCGGCGGATGGTATACCTACGGGGAGGAAAGAAGATTCGGCGACGCCAAGGCAATCTGGAGAGTTTTCGGTGAAGATGAAAACGGCGGATTTGAATTCGTTTCATCGGAAAAGGATAAAATCCGTGAAAGCTGTGTTGAAAATTATAAGTTTACATATACAGAAACCTGCAATCTGCTTAAGGGCAGTGCGGATGCGGTTTCAGCGGATTCAGATGATGGCGATTGGGAAAACGCTGTTCCTGCAAGACCTCTTGATACCGACTACCTGTTCAGCGATTGTCCGCCCGACAGAATCCGTGAGGTTCTTTCTGTGTCCGTAATGAAAAAAGGCGAGGGATATACCGTTTACGATTGCGGAAAAAATATCAGCGGTTATCCCGTGATAAAGCTTAACGGCAAGGCAGGAGAAAAAGTTGAGGTTGTTCATGCCGAAGAAATTACTCCCGACGGAGAGCTGCATCCGAAGTTCATTCACGGTCAGCGTCAGATTTTTATATGCGACGGCAAGCGCAGAACGGTGAGACCTCTGTTTACCTGGTATGCATTCAGGTATTTTGCAGTTTACGGCGAAGCTGTTCCCGAAAGCGTTGAGGTGATTTATACCGATGTAAACATTACTTCGGGCTTCAAATCCGATAACGAGCTTCTTAACTGGATTCACGATACTTATGTCAACACGCAGCTTACGAACATGCATGCGGGAATTCCCTCCGACTGCCCTCATCTTGAGCGCAGAGGCTATACGGGTGACGGTCAGCTTGCATGTCACGCGGCAATGAATATTCTTGATGCGGAAAGCTTTTACCGCAAATGGATAAAGGATATATGCGACTGTCAGGATAAGCTGACGGGACACATACAGTATACCGCTCCGTATACTCATTCGGGCGGCGGCCCGGGCGGATGGGGAAGCGCAATTGTCGAAGTGCCTTATCAGTTTTATAAGCACTATGGTGATGCCTCCGTTCTTGAAGAATGCTATCCGCAAATGCTGCGCTATTTCGATTATCTTGAGGCGCACTCGGAATGGAATCTTGTAGTCAGCGATAAAGAGGGGGAGTGGTGTCTCGGCGATTGGTGCACCCCGAAATCCATAGTTCTTCCCGCACCGTATGTCAACAATTATTTCTATATAAAGGCGCTTAACAGATGCATCGAAATTGCTGAAATTATAGGAAAAGCAGAGGATATTCCGATGCTCAGAGAACGTCTTGCTGAAAGAAAAAATGCTGTCATGGCGGCATATTTCAATAAATGGGACGGCAATTTCCTCGGCGGTCAGCAGGGGGCGAATGCATTTGCGCTCGATATCGGTCTTGGAGACGAGAGAACCTATAAAAATACTGTCGAAAACTATAAAGCGCTCGGCGGCTACGATACGGGCATTTTCGGAACGGATATTCTGACAAGGATTCTGTTTGAGAACGGTGACGGACAGCTTGCGGCAGATCTGCTTCTCTCGGAAACGGTTCATTCTTTCGGCGAAATGAAGCGTCTCGGCGCAACAACCTTCTGGGAATACTGGCCCGAGTCACTCGTAGACCGCTCGCATAACCATCCGATGTTCGGTGCGGTTACGGCATATCTTTATGATTATCTTCTCGGAATCCGTGCCAAAGACGGATGTGCAGGTTATTCTGAAATCGTGATATCTCCCGTAATTGTTGACGGAATAAACTGCATTGAGGGCTACAGAACATTTAAGTCAGGAAAGGTTTCTGTTTCGTATAAGAAAAACAACGGTTCTGTTGAATTTGAAATATGCATCCCCGATAATCAGAATGCTGAATTTGTTTTTGCCGGGGAAAAACACAAGCTGAATGCAGGCGTGAACAAATTTACTGTTTAACAGACAAAGCCATCGGTTGATGCCGATGGCTTTACTTTTTCATATACAAAAATCAAACAAAAATGTCGTTTGACGGCTGTTTATGTTTGTTTATCTTAACAAAAATGAATTTGTTCCAAATTTTGATAGCAAAACTGTTGACAAATTGAAAAGTTTTATGTAATATAAAGTGTAGTTAGCGGTGGCTAATTCGCCGCGGAATTATTTTTCAGATTACATAAATGAGGCGCTTTTATGAACTTGACTGTTGCAGAAGAAGGAAAAGAATATATCATCAGAGCAATCGAGACAGACGATGAGGAGCTTGATGCGTTTCTTTTTTCTCTCGGATGCTACAGCGGCGAGCCGATAACCGTTATATCGCATATCAAGGGCGGCTGCGTTGTTTCAATCAAAGACGGCAGATATAACATTGATAATCAGCTTGCGGAAGCAATAATAATATAATGATAAAAAAGTAATCGGCGCGGGCGGATTATTTTTTTGGAACCGAGTTAGCGGAAACTAACCCGAGCGGATTGTATTTTACAGTATCCCCGTCAAAATAAAACCATCTCTGATAAGGAGGAAAAGAAAATGAGAATTGCTTTAGCGGGCAATCCCAACAGCGGTAAAACAACAATGTATAACGCTCTCACCGGCAGAAACGAAAAGGTCGGCAACTGGGCGGGTGTTACCGTTGAAAAGAAAGAACACCCCATCAAAAAGAGCCTTTGCGGCGGCGCCGAAATTATTGCGGTTGACCTTCCCGGCGCATATTCAATGTCGCCCTTTACATCGGAGGAAAGCGTAACAAGCTCTTATGTGAAAAACGAAAACCCCGATGCTATCATAAATATTGTTGATGCAACCAACCTCAGCAGAAGCCTTTTCTTCACAACTCAGCTTCTCGAGCTCGGCATTCCCGTTGTTGTTGCGCTGAATAAGTCGGATGTAAACAAAAAGAAAGAAACAAAGATAGATGCAGCTGCTCTTTCGAAGAAGCTTGGTTGTCCCGTTGTTGAAACGGTTTCAACATCTGCTGACGGTATTGAGGCGGTTGTTAAATCAGCAATCGCGGTTGTCGGAAAAGGTCAGAATGCTCCTTATGTTCAGGGTGATATCGACCTTACAGACAAAAAGGTTGTTGTTGAGGCGGACAGAAAACGCTTTGAATTTGTAAATAAAATCGTTAAAGAGGTTGAGCGCCGCAAGGTGCTTACAAAGCAGAAGAATTCGCAGGATAAAATTGATGCGGTTCTCACCAATAAATGGCTGGGTATTCCGATTTTTGCGGTTGTTATGTTTGCTGTTTTCTGGATTTCTCAGGCAGGTCCCGGCGTCTGGATTGCAGAGGGCTATGAAATGAAGAACGGAACGGTTATTCCCGGTCTTGTCACTCTTCTTGAAGCCTTCCAGGGTTGGGTAGGCGGATTTCTTGAAAACGCAAATCCGCTTCTCTATGCGCTTCTTATTGACGGCGTGATCGGCGGCGCTATCGCGGTTATCGGTTTCCTTCCTCTTGTTATGGTTATGTATTTCCTTATCGCTCTTCTCGAGGACTGCGGATATATGGCCCGCGTTTCGGTTGTTCTCGATCCCATCTTCAAAAAGGTTGGTCTGAGCGGTAAATCGGTTATTCCCTTTGTTATCGGAACGGGCTGCGCCATTCCCGGTGTTATGGCTTGCCGTACCATCCGCAATGAGCGTGAACGCAGAGCAACCGCTATGCTTGCTCCTTTTATGCCTTGCGGTGCAAAGCTTCCCGTTATCGGTCTTTTTGCAGGCGCATTCTTTGAGGATGCAACATGGGTCGGACCTCTTATGTATTTTGCAGGTATACTGATTATTTTCTTCGGCGCACTTATCATAAACAAAATTACGGGTTATAAAGCAAGAAAATCCTTCTTTATCATTGAACTCCCCGAATACAAGGCTCCCAGCCTCGTAAGAGCGTTTAAGTCGATGTGCAGCCGTGGCTGGGCATATATCGTAAAGGCCGCAACAATAATTCTTCTCTGCAATACAGCAGTTCAGGTTATGCAGACCTTTAACTGGAGCTTCACTGTTGCTGAAACAGCGGATTCATCTATCCTCGCTTCAATCGCGCGTCCCTTTGCTTATGTACTTATTCCCGTTGTCGGCGTTATCTCATGGCAGCTTGCCGCAGCGGCTGTTACAGGCTTTATCGCAAAAGAAAATGTTGTCGGCACTCTTGCAGTTTGCTTTGTAGGCCTCGAGAATCTTATTGATACCGAAGAGCTTGCACTCATGGAAGGCGCAGGCGCAGAGGTTGCAAGCGCATTTGCGATCACCAAGGTTGCTGCCCTTGCTTATCTTATGTTTAACCTTTACACGCCTCCTTGCTTCGCTGCAATCGGCGCGATGAACAGCGAAATGAAGAGCGCGAAGTGGCTCTGGGGCGGTATCGCATTCCAGCTCGGAACAGGCTTTACAGTTGGCTATCTTGTATATCAGACAGGCACTCTTATTACAACGGGAGCGCTTGGTGCAGGCTTCTTGCCCGGTCTTATTGCCGTTCTTGCTTTTGTTGCAGTTATTGTTTATCTTTGCATCAATTCGAATAAAAAGCTTAAGGAAGAATATGCCCTCAAAGGCAAGAAGGCTCCCGCAACGGTTACAAAATAATTTCAGGAGTTTTCCATGGATAATATAATTATTATTGCAATATTGGTCGTTATTGTCGGTCTTGCGTCGCTCTATATCTATAGAGCGAAGAAAAAAGGCAAAAAATGTATCGGCTGCCCTGACAGCGGCTCATGCCCTTCGTCGAAAAACGGTGGCTGCTCATGCGGTTGCGGATGCGGCGACGATAAATGATTAAAATAAGAAAACCGTAAAAAGCATAACTCCGTCGGAAAGATTATCCGGCGGAGTTTTTTTGTTTGGTTAAACTGTGAAAAAACTGTTTTCAAATGAGTTTCGGTGTGATAATATAAGATAGAGGTGATAATTATGAGCAGAATTCCTGTTAAAATTGATTATAACAATGTTGACGGCTTCAATTCATATCCGTCAGATATTATGAAAGAATATGTTCAGTCGGTTGAAGAGGGGCTGGATGTTGAAAAATATAAGAGTCTTTTTGAGGCGGTTTCCAAGCTTGAAAACGGCGAATATAAAACAAGACTGAGCGATGTTATTTTTGATATGGTTCTGAATGCGCCCGTAAGAAAAGACTACAAGTATAATGAGCCGTCGGAGCTTAAAGAAATCAAGGCTCTTCGGAAGCATCATGATTTTGAAGCTGTTATACCTGACAACGATACACTCAGAAAAAAGCTTCTCGGAGCGTGGACGGGCAGAGCATGCGGCTGTCTTCTCGGTAAGCCTGTTGAGTGTATCAGAAGCGATGAACTGATTCCTCTGCTTAAAGAGACGGGCAATTACCCCATGCACAGATATATACTCAGCGCGGATATTACCGATGAGGTTTGCTCACATTATAAATTCGGGCTGAAGAACAAGTGCTATGCCGACACCGTTGACGGCATGCCTGTTGACGATGATACGAACTATGTTGCGCTTGCTCAGAAGATAATCGAGGATTACAGCAGGGATTTTAAATCTGAAGATGTTGCGACTTCATGGATGAAATATCAGTCGGTATTTTCCTATTTCACTGCCGAAAGAACCGCATTTGCAAATCTGATGAACTGTATTTTGCCTCCTTCATCTGCGATGTATAAAAATGTTGCACGCGAATGGATAGGAGCGCAGATAAGAGGCGATTATTTCGGATATATAAATCCCGGTAACCCAGAGAAAGCGGCGGAGATGGCTTTCAGAGATGCAAGAATATCCCATATCAAAAACGGTATTTACGGCGAAATGTTTGCTGCCGCAATGATTTCCTGCGCCGCCGTAACGGGCAGCATTGAGGATATCATTCTCGGCGGACTTGCGCAGATTCCCGAAACCTCAAGACTTTATGAAGCGGTAATGAAAATAATCGGCGGATATAAAAACGGAGTTACCGTTGACGAATGCTTTGATATCATTCATGCGGCTTATGATGAGCATACAGACCATGGCTGGTGTCACACGATATCGAACGCAATGATAGTTACTGCCGCGCTTCTTTACGGCGGCGGAGATTTCGGAAAATCAATCTGCATCGCTGTTGGAATGGCTTTTGATACTGACTGCAACGGCGCAACCGTCGGTTCGGTTCTCGGCATGAGAAATTCGGTTGACGGTATTGATGAATACTGGAAAAAGCCCGTTAACGGCAAGATACATACCTCGATTTTCGGAGTCGGCACGCTTGATATTGAAAAGGCGGTTGACAAAACGCTCGGACATATGGAATAAAAATAAAGGGTCTGCCCATTATAAGGCAGACCCTTTTTCTGTGATTATCTTGTTGCGGCAATGATTGAGTTGATTGCCTCGTAAACGGGTTTGATAAGCATGTTGATAATCATCTTGGGCATTTCGGAGAAGCCGTTGGAGCCGAAAATACCGAAGAGCCAGGGGCTTATCTTTGTAAATACGTTATCGCTGGTATCAACCGCTTCGGCAGCACCGATTTCAACGAGAATTGCCGAAAGTCTTTCGCAAGCCTTGCTCAGGTCGCCCGATGTTGTGTCGGCGAGGTCGGCTTCTGCCTGTGCGATTGCGGCATTGAGCTCGGTTGCGTTTTCAGCTGAAAGCGAGGATGTGTCAACAGCCTTTGCCTGCTTGATAAGACCTTCGATGGCTCTGACATCTCTGCCGCTGTTGAACTGCGGGAATCTCGGGTCTGAATAAACATCGGTTACATCATCGTGAGCGATAAGCTCAAATGCAATTTTGAGGATAACGTCGTTGTGCTGTGTGAGGTCGTGACGCTGGTTATCAAAATAGAAGGTGTGATCGGGGAGGAGACCTGCTGATGCATCAACAACATTGTCGGGAGAAATGTGGTTATGTGTGGGGTCGGAGCAGTTGGGGCTTGTGTTGGCCTGCTCATAATCTTCGGGAAGAGTTTCACCGCAGTTAGCGGCATAAGCACCCATTGATGTTGAATCAAGCTGAATGATATAGTCAGCGTTTTCGGTGTTCCAGCTTTCGCCGACATTGATCATTGCATAGTCATACTGAGCAACGTTGAACACCTGAATGCCGTTATCAACGAGTTTCTGAATGTTGGCTTTTGAGTTGAGCTGTGCCTGATAATACTGATCTGTCTGCTTTCTGATTTCAGCCATTTCCGGAGCCGAAAGATATTTTTCACGGGCCGTGGGGTAATCGCCTGAGGGGCACATTGCCCACATGCTTGTGCTTCTTGTCATAATCTCACTCACAAGCACATCAACTGCACCGCTGAGTGCGCCGACAAGAACATCATCGGGAAGAATTCTTGCAACAACCTCAATGAGCTTTGCTGTGTTTTTGTCGAGAAGTCGGCTTTCTTCAAGGAAACCGTTATAAAGATATTCGGGATCAAGGAATGTGATTCTGTCGTTGAAAACATCGCCGATGATTGTTGAGCCGTCAAGGCAGGGAACGATGAATAAAACCTTATGGAGATCGTCATATATCTCGGGCTTATATTCAAACATAGCGCTCGCGATTGTGCCGCCCTGGCTGATGGGTACGATGTTTACCTTATCGTGACCAGTCTGCTTTTTGACCATCTGAATGTAATCGTAAAGCTCAAGAGCTGTGTCGATATGGTTGCCGAATGAGTTGTAAGTGAAATAATAGAGGTGGTCATAGGGGAGGTCTGTGTGATATTTGTTGAAGGGAATGTGAGAGTTGATAACGCTCATCTCATATTCACTGCATTCAGCAAAGGAATAGGGGAATTTTTCAACTTTTACGTTTGTGGTAATCTGAGCCTTGAGGTCAGCCTGATTGATGCCGAAGCAGCTTCTGATAACTTCCTTAAGAGCATCGGTAAGCCCCATATCTTTCTGTGTGAAGAGAGAAAGGATAAGAGGAACGGCGGCCTTCTTGATGATATCGCCGATCTGAATGTATGCAGGGAAGGCGGAAATCTTTTTGCCGTCCTTGTCAAGGATGAAATTGCCGTCATCGTCTGTTACGCAAACGCTTGACTGACCGAGACCGGGAATGATGACTGTGGGATAATATTCGCAGTCACCGTTGCAGTCGGTTGTTTTTTCTGTTGCGGAAGTTCCGATTGCGGCAACAGAAAAAAGCATTGCGGCGCAAAGAACCAGCGAAATGATCTTTTTGAGTGTTCTTTTCATGTTTACAAACCTCGCTTTGCAAATTATGGATTTATTCTATCATGATTTTGCTTCTTTTTCAATTGCTGAAATCAAAAATGTTCCAATGTTTTTTCTGCCGCTTCTCTCAAACAGAAGCCCGTCAGAACAACGGCATCCGAATTGTATTTTTCAAGCATTTCCGAAAGAGCGGTTTTAGTTTGCTCGGACGGATCTTTTCTTGCGCTGTGAATTGCATCAAGAAGGTCACAGCACATGGAGAATTTTCTGACCCATTTCTGCATTTCTTCAAACATCGGAACGCTTGTATCGCTGATAAGGGCAAGGCATTTTCTCATATTTACGATATATTCAGAAAGGTGCGTAAGGGATTCTTCTTTTTTACCGCTTGCTTCGAGAAACGCAACATGAGAAAGAGTTTCGCTCATGAATGCCGAGCTGTATTTTGAAAGGCAGGAAACGCCGAGATGGTCGGCAAAATATCCGAAAAGCTCTGCATTATCGCCGAGGATTTCTCTGTGAGCGTTTTTCAGCGATTCATCGGGATTATAAGCCATAGGATTCCAAAGAAAATCAGCAACCGTCATGAGCGGTATTTTTGAGCATTCGGCATATTCCATAACATTTGAGATAAGACCCTCGCAATGGTTATAAAGCTCTTTGTCTCTGCCGATCAGTGCGCCCAGATGCATCTCCTGAAACATTTCACAGTCATTAACGGGATAGTTATCCCAATAAAGCGGTCTGTGCTTGGTTGAACGCATAAGCTCATCGGCTTCCCTGACGGTCAGAACCCTTGAGCATATTTCTGCGCCTGTCCAGAAAAGGTCAACATCGGAGGGGATACCCGAACCGAATTTTGAAATATAATATCCTTTTCCGTCACCGCTGTACTGTGTAGGACAAACGGTGAGCGAAATTGCAGGGTCGATTTTTTTCAGTGCCTTGTAGGTTTTGTTAATCAGATAAATATGAGCGTCAACAATACCGTCAAATGCTTTTGCATCGTCATCGTATTGGAATTCCCAAGGAATGTCATCAAGCAAAAGACCGAAATTGCGAATGCCAATATCATAAAGGCTCATCATTTTGGCAATAAGCTGTTCAAAATCGGAATCCGAGGTGTATTTGTATGTAAGCCCCGGACCGACAGCCCAATGAAATGAAAGAAAGTTTTCGGTTGCGGTTTCGAAAAGCATTTTCAGCTCCGAAAGCTCTTTTTCGGGATAAAGCTCGCGCCATTTCTCTCTGTGATAAAGGTCATCCTTGGGCGCATAAAAAAATGTGTTCATGCCGTAAGATGCCATGAGCTTCATGACGGAAACTCTTTTTTTGTTTTCCCATGTTTTGCCGTAGAAGCCCTCGATATAACCTCTCTTGACAAAAAGCGGATAATCCTCGAGAGTACCCGTTTTCAGCTCGCCTCGGCGGATAAGCTTTGCGAGTGTATGAGCGGCGCGGAAAACGCCTTTTTCGCAGGATGCTTCGATAACTGCTCCGTTTTCGGAAACGGTGATGATATATTTTTCGTCGGTGAGGCGTGAGATTTCGTCAATATAAGTTGTTCTCTTGCTGTCGGTACAGCGGATTTCAACACCGAATCCGTTTGAAACAGCGAGTGAGTAATCAGAAAATACCTTTTCGGCAACATTTTTGTAATCGCCTGAAACGCAGAGCGATTTTATCTCAACGGGCGTACCCGTGAGGTTGTTTTTTTGAGGAACAGGATAAATCAAAGGTGTTTAATCTCCTTTTTGTATTTTTCTATGAGGCGGTTGTTGATATCGTCTCCGCCGTCAACATTTGCGCTGCAGAAATGCTCGGGATAAAAACCTTTTTCGGCGCAAAGCTCAACCGCACCTGCAACTGCCGCATTGAGAATCATTGCGCCTGCAACGGTTGATGTGGCACAGATTTTTCCGTCAACGCCGTCAATTTCAATGCATGCATCGCCTACGCAGCCGCAGTTATCAAGTGTGATATCCGCAATTTCGCACAGCCTTTTGCCGCTACAGTGTCGGGATGCGCCTGCGTTTGTATGCCTGAGGTTGGTCAGGGCAATAACGGTAAGTCCTTTCTCTTTACAGAGCAGAGCCATATCAATAACAACCCCGTTTCTGCCCGAGTTTGATATTATGACAATAACATCGCCCGATTTCATCTTGTAGTCGCTGAAAATCGACTCGGCAAGCCCTTCTTCTCTTTCTGCGGCGGTGCTTCCCGCGGCATCAATATGAAGCATCAGCGACTCAATAAGAACGGGCTGAATATTCAGCAGACCTCCCGCTCTGTAAAAAAGCTCCTCGCTGAGCATATGGGAATGCCCCGTGCCGAAAAGGAAAATTCTTCTGCCGTCAATAAGCGCAGCGCTGAGCGCTTCGGCTGTTTTTTCAATGCTTTCCGAACAGTTTTTTTCTATCTGAGAGACAATATCTTTTATGTTGGTGATATATTCGATATGTTTTTTCATTTTAATGACCTCGCAACTTTCAATGCTCCCTCTTCGGGCGGAATACCGAGAAGCTTTGCCTGCTGATTCGGGTAAACCTCTCTGACTTTTTTCAGGAATTCCTCCGTAAAGAATCCGTTATGCTGAAAAACTCCGCCGTAAAGCATGAGCATCGGCGTACCGTCAATTTCTTTTAAAAGCGAAACAACGGTTTCTGCAAATGCCGCCGCTTCGTCTGCGATAATTTTTCTTGAGATGTCACAGCCGTTATCTGCAAGTGCGGAAACATTTTGAGCGAACTCTGCAATGTAATCCTTTGAACTGCCGCTGCCGTATATTTTATCAATGGCATTTCTGAAATCCGTTACGCCGAAGAAATCTTCCGCACTTTCAAGCAGGGGTGTGCATTCGTTTCTGTCATGCATAACACAGCAAAGCTTCAGAGCTGTGACGGCAATTGAATATGCCGAGCCTTCGTCGCCGATAACGTGCCCCCAGCCGCCTTTGACTGCAATACTTCCGTCTGCTTTTTCGCCGATGACCATTGAGCCTGTTCCGCAGATTGCAACGCAGTTGCTCTCGGAAGCCCTGAGCGCGGCATAAACATCGCTGCTCATGCCGGTTTTTCTTGAATTGACAATACCGCCGCAAAGCGCATTTACCGTTTCTTCGTCGGCATCGCCGTCAAGCGCGGAGCAGCCGATAAAAGCTGCTTCAAACATGAATTCGGGCGGAAAAGACAGAGTTGCTTTTTTGATAACTTCTGCAAGATTTTTGCGTGCGGTTTCCATTCCGACGGAATAAAAGTTGATTGATTTTCCCGAGACGGTAAAAAGGATTTTTCCCGTTTCGTCGGATACGGCTGCGGTTGTTCTTGTGCCGCCGCCGTCAATACCGAGAAAAAACTTCATGGTAATTCTCCGTTCTTTTTCAGTTGAAGTTTTTGACAATTGAATTGAGCGCGGTCATAACCGATGAGGCAGCCTTGCCGCCTGCGGAAAGCATTTCTTCATAGTGTCTGTGAGGCTCTCCGAAAAGCTCTGTGCCGAGCTTCATATTGCCGATTTCGAGATTCCAGAGAGAGTCTGCTATGAACGGAGCATAGTCATTATCGGGGATGATATATCCGATTGCATCGTTGCAAAGTCCCATAACAAGAACCGTTTTGTCCTCGTCTATAAGGTCGGCGGTGCATTCGATATTCCAATCCATTCCGAGATATGCATCCTCTGCGGTAACAACATTGCCGTAAACAAGCTGGGGGATAAGCTCGCCGGGAACAGTGAGCATAACGATATCAGAGCCGATTTCGATGTAGCCCACTTCCGAAATGATTGAGTAACCGCTGCTGCTTGCCTTGTCCTTTACTGTTGTGAAGCCGAGCAAGGATGAAACTGCGCCGAGTTGAAGCAGACCGCGGTCAAGGGGAACAACGCATTCCGCCATTCTGACATTGAGAACGGGAGCAACGGGAGAGGCGTTATCCTGAGCTTCGAGAATGAGCCTTGCGAACTCATATCCGAGTGATTTTGCAGAGAAATAGTCCGCGACTGTTGCGTCTGCATCAATCTGAGCCTGAATTTCGTTTAGGATTTCTTCAGTCTGAACTCCGTCTTTTCTTACAGAGATGGGGGACTGTGCGCCCTGAACGAACATGAAATTCATGTTGTTTTTGTTAAGCTTTTCTTCGATATAGCAAGGAAAATCCGCAGAGAGCTTGTCGGTTGCTCTGTCAATTGTTGTGGGGTGCGCTCCGAGATTAGCGAAAACGGTTGCTGTTGAGCACTTGTTATCGGGAACAAACTTGAAGCATGCGATGGTGTGCTGGAAGCCTTCTGTATCATATCTCTTGTTTCGCAGATAACCGTATTCGTCATCTGCGTATACGCCCGTTTCATCATTTCTGCCGATGCCTGCGGTTTCAAAGTAATATAGGCTGCCTGTTTCCATGGCAAGATATGCTTCAACGATTGCGTCAGATGCACCGTCAATCATAGTTTCAAGGAATTCTTTGTCAATGCTTCTTGCTGTCGGAACAAAAGGAAGAAGCGCAAGAATGTTTCTGAAAATCTGAGGAACAAGCGCAAGGCTGAAGCCTTGGGTATCAATAACCGTGTGGCAGTGAGTGCTGTTTATGTTGATTGCAATAATATCTGACTTAACGCCTTTTTCTCCGAGCTTTCGGATTGCCTCTGCTCTGATTGAACGGATATCCGCGTTGCTGACACCGATGCCGTCGATTGAAGCAAAAACAGCCGTGCCTCTGCCCGAGCCGTCGTTCATTGCAATTGCATTTGTGCCCTGATCGTCATAAACCGAGCTGATTTTCTGGGTGAAATAACCGCCCGTATAATATTCTTTTGAACCGTTTGCGAGGTTTTCGGGAACGATGCTTTCTTCGCCGAAGCCGAGACTCCATTGTGCGTTTTCCGCAGGAGCATCAAGAAAGGTTTCTGTTCCCTCATAGAAATTTTCGTTTTCGCCCGAAAAATATTCTTCAACCGTCGGGAAGTTTTTCGGGAACATTGCTCCGAGAACAGCGAATGCACCGTTGATTACCGAATTGATTGCGTTCGATGCGGCGATGATTTTTGAGTTATCAGCCGCAAAAGCGCTTCCTGCCGCCGAAAAGGCAATTATGATTGCAAGAATAACGGCAACGGATTTTCTGAATGTTTTTTTCAATATTGTCATCTCCTCAGTTATCTAAGCGTGACGAACATAATCCGAACCATGTTTTTTGTCGGATAATTTTCGCCACTTCATCGTTAAAAACTCGCAAATCCGTCAAGGATTTGCTCCGTTTTTGCCTTGAATTGTCTGAAAATCCTCTCGACAAAAAATCTTTGACCTGAAAGCAAAGGATTTTCAGATGATTTTAGGGTGTTGAGGGTGCAGACAGGCTGACGCCTTTCAAATCCGAAACCCCGAAAAGCGCTGAAAAGACTCGCTTTCAGGCAGATTCGGATTATGCTCGGCACGCTACCGATGCGATAAGCTTTTCGGTTTCGGTAAGAATTGTTCTTGCCGTGTTCGGTCCCGTTGAGTTTGTTTCTTCGTAATGGCTTCTGTCGAATCTGTCCTTTGCATTGTTGATGTAAGGCGTTTTCTCGTGGAGCAGGAAATCGTTATCAGGAATGATATATCCCAGCTCATCGTTGCAAAGACCGATAACAAACTGATGGTCACAGCTGCACATATCGCGGAGTATTTTATAATCTGCCGCCTTTGCTGTTGCCGATTCCTCTGCTGTCAGGAATTCGCCGTTCCACAGCTCGGGGAAAAGCTCGCCGGGGATAAGAAATGCACCGATTCTTTTTTTGCCGAGTTCGAGATAACCGACCTCGGAGCTGATGTATGCCTCGCTGCGTTTGCCGAAGCGAAGAATATCGTTGTTGAGAACTTTAAGAAGTCTTGCAAGGATAAGAACAAAATTGGATGCCGCAATTTCAATCGGAACAGATCTGATGTTTATAAGCGGTTCAAGCTCCGTTTCGTTGTTGAGGGAATTTGCAATTTCGCCGAGAGTCTTGCCGAATTCCTTTGTGTAAGCCTCGCAGTCGATTTCGTTTCTGTAAACCTTTTTGATTTCCTTTGCGGATATCATTCCGCCGATTGCACCGTTGAAGAAAACAGCGTTTGTATTTTTGCTTGCAGATTCAATTTCTTTTATCATGTAAGCGGGAAAGTCGGCGCTGATATTTTTGGTTTTGCTTCCGAGAAGCTCTGCATGGGAGGCAAAGTTGATGATATGTATTTCTTCGGATGCATCTGAAGCCTCAAATCTGATTTTTGTCAGATTTTTGTCGTATGCCGAGGGAGTGCGGCAATCGAACTGCATGTCCTGCGTTTCGGTATAAGCAAAAAAGAGCTTGCCGTCTTTTCTGTTTTCGTAAGCCGAGATGATGGCATCTGCGGTTTTCTTTTTCAGCTTTTCCATGAAAGCTTCGTCTCTGCCGCTTTTCCAGAGTTTTTCGCCCCAGAGTCCCTGCGTGTCAACGGCGGAGTGAGAATGGGTTGCTGCAACTGAAATTGATTTAAGAGAGGGGATTTTTTTGCTTTCGATAACAAGCTTTCGGATATCGTTTATATCCTTGCGGCTTATGCCGACCGCATCAACGCTGCAAAGAACAACGCCGCCTCTGCCTGTGTTATCGTCAATATAGACCGCTCGCGCAAACATATCGTCAAGCACACCCGTTGCAGGGTTGTTTGAATCGTAGCCCGCGATGAAATATCTGCCGCTTGCGGCATCCTCGGGGGTGAGAACGCTTTTGCCGAAGCCGCAGGTGAAATAACTGCCTGCCTGCTGAGAAAAATTTTTATCACCTGTGAGCATGTAGCGGTTTGCTTTTTCAGGTGTTGTAAAATAGCTCTTTGGCATGGCGGAAATAATCCCTTTTGACAGGGCTTCAATGGACTTTCTGGCTACTTTATCAAAATTCATTTTTATCACCCCAAATTATTTTGAAAATAATTCCTGATTATAATTATACACAAAAATATATCAATTTCAATATAGCTCTTGAATTAAATTTCACAATAGTGTATTATCGATTCAGAATAATAATTAGGAGAATAAAGATGATAACAATAAGAAAATATGAACCAAAGGATTATGAAAATGTTCAGTTTGCCTGCCTTAACAGCGAAGGGCCGACAACGGATTCTTCCGAAACACAGCAGTTTATTCTCTGCACATTCTGCAATTACTATATAGAAAACGAGCCTGAGAACTGCTTCGTTCTTGATGATGACGGCAAGGCGGTCGGTTATGTTATCTGTGCGGAAAACTATGACAGATATAAGTCTGTTTTTGATGAAAAATATCTGCCTTTGACCGAGCAATACGGCCCCGGCAGATATGAATGGGCAAGAACATCAACGGTTCTTCAGGAGAAATATAAGGAGCAGTATCCTGCACATCTTCATATTGATATTCTGCCCGAATATCACAGAAAAGGCTACGGCGGAAAAATGATAAGCACTCTTTTTGAACACCTGAGAAGCAAGGGTATCTGCGGAGTTATGCTTACCGCGGGAGCGAACAATAAGGCGGGCGGCGCGTTCTACAGAAAATACGGTTTTGAGCTTATCGAGCAATGGCAGGATGATGTTGCTTTCGGTATGAAGCTGTAAAAAGGAGAGCAAAAGAAATGAAAAAAATTCTTGCATGTATTCTTATTTTATCAATGGTTTTTAGTTTTGCTGCTTGCGACAATAAATCTGAAGAAGAAGAAAGCACTGTTCCTGAAATTACATTTGATTTCACGGGTTCAGATGTAGGCGATTATATAACCTTCGGTAAATATGAGCAAGACAACGATTTATCAAATGGCAAAGAAGAACTTGAGTGGCTTGTCATTGATAAAACGGAAGATAAAATCCTTGTAATCAGTAAATATGTGTTGGATTGCATACCGTATTCAGACTCTGCGACTGATATAACATGGGAATTAAGTCCTCTCAGACGTTGGCTCAACAAAGATTTTATCGCTGATGCTTTCGCTTATGAAGAAGAACGTGAAATCTTAATTTCGCCTGTAACAGCTCAAAAAAGTAAGTATAGCAAGTGTGATCCCGGTAAAACCACAAAGGACAGGGTGTTTATACTCGATACTACAGAAACAATAAAATATATGGATTCATATTCAGCGAGAGTGTGCAAAGCAACTCCTTACGCAATAGCGCGAGGGGTTTATGTAGCAAGCGGTGAGTTTGAAGGTAATGCACTATGGTGGACACGCTCTCCCGGCAGTAAATATCAGGATTATGCCGCCAACATCGGCGTGGACGGTGAGATTTTTCACTATGGTTATAAGGTTACTGAACCTGACATAGGAGTTCGTCCTGTAATATGGATTAAAACATAATTGAATACAGAACACAAAAACCACATGCTGTTTTGACATGTGGTTTTATATATGGTAATCATTTGAATATTTCTTCCGCATATCTGACGGCATGCATTGCATCGGGAGAATAATTATCCGCGCCTATCATTGCGGCGTATTCCTCCGTCATGACAGCGCCGCCGACGGTTATTCTGCATCCGGGAACTTCTTTCCGAAGAAGCTTTATCGTTTCTTCCATTGCGGGAACGGTTGTCGTCATCAGCGCGCTGAGACCGACAAGCGGTGCGCCGCTTGATTTTGCGGCTTCAACAACCGCTTCGGGAGCAACATCCCTGCCAAGGTCGATAACATCGTAGCCGTAGTTTTCGAGCAGCGTTCGGACGATGTTTTTGCCGATATCGTGGATATCTCCCTTGACTGTTGCGATAACGATTTTGCCTTTTTTGCTTTCGCCTGCAGGAATTGCCGATTTAACGGCATCAAATGCTCTGCCTGCCGCCTCTGCACTCATGAGAAGCTGGGGCAGATAAACCGTTTTCGCTTCAAATCCCTTGCCGACGGTATTGAGCGCGGGGATAATCATACCGTCGATAATATCAAGAGGAGAAACGGTTTTCAGCATTTCGCAGGCGAGATTGTATGCGGATTCTTTAAGACCTTTGATGATAGCTGAATCGAGTGTATCTGCGGCGGAAACGGATTTCGTTTCTGTCGGCGCCTGGCTCGATGCAAATTCGATATAGTCACAGCAGTTAGCGTCTCTGCCTGTCAGAGCCATGAAGCTGTGCCATGCTTTCATCATTTCCTCGGAGTGGGGATTGATGATTGCGCAGTCAAGACCGCACTGCATTGCCATTGTATAGAAAACCGCGTTGACATCCGCTCTTGACGGCAGACCGAACGAAATGTTTGAAACGCCGAGACTTGTGCGGATATCTTTTTCGTGAAGAATTCTGACAGCTTCAAGCGTTGTGTTTGCGCTGTTCATATCGCTTGAAACAGCCATTGCAAGGGGGTCAACGATAATTTCATTTCTGCCGATGCCGTATTTTGCGGCTTCGGCAATTATTTTTTCGGCGATTGCAACTCTGCCTTCAGCGGAATCGGGAATTCCGTTTTCGTCAAGAGTAACGGCTATTGCACTGCTGCCGTATTTTTTCATCAGAGGAAAAACAGCAGCCATGCTTTCTGCTTTGCCGTTGACCGAATTGATAAGGGGCTTGCCGTTATAAAGCCTCATTGCCGCCGCCATGGCATCATAGTCAACCGTATCTATCTGAAGCGGCAGGTCGCAGACGCTCTGAAGCGAGGCTACAACCTTTGTGAGCATTGCCTTTTCGTCAATTTCGGGAAGACCTACATTGACATCAAGAACCGAAACGCCCTTTTTGTTCTGTGAAATACCTTCGCCGAGAATGTAGTTAAGGTCATCCCTGCGCAGAGCTTCTTTGAAAAGCTTTTTGCCTGTCGGGTTGATTCTTTCACCAATGATTACGGGGTTTTTGCCGATTTCAACCGCATGGGTATATGAAGAAATAACGGTTTTGTTTTTCTTTTCGGGAAGAGAAAACGGCAGATTTTTTGTTTTTTCAACCGTTTTGCGGATATATTCGGGTGTTGTTCCGCAGCAACCGCCGATGATCGTTGCGCCTGCCTTGACTATATCGCACATGATATCCGAGAATTCTTCCGCATCAACGTCAAAAACGCTTTTGCCGTCAACAACTTTCGGAAGTCCCGCATTGGGATTGACGATAATCGGAACGGATGCATGCTTTGCGGTTTCAGCCGCAATTTCAAGCATCTGCTTCGGGCCCATCGAACAGTTCAAGCCAAGCGCATCAACGCCCAGACCTTCAAGCATGGCAACCATTGCGGCAGCATCGGCGCCCGTCATGAGCTTTCCGTTATCACTGTATGCATTCGTAACGAAAACGGGCAGAGAGCAGTTTTCTTTTGCCGCAAGAACAGCCGCTTTGGTTTCGTAGCAGTCGTTCATCGTTTCAATGAGAATGAGATCTGCGCCTGCCTTTGCACCGATTTTTACGGTTTCGGCAAAGATTGAAACAGCCTCCTCAAACGGCAGGTCGCCGAGAGGTTCAAGCATTTTGCCCGTCGGACCGATATCAAGAGCAACATATGCGTCATCGTATCCCGTGCATGCTTCCTTTGCATTTCTGATTGCGGCGTTGATAATTTCCTCAAGGTTTCCGAATTTGAGTCTGTTTGCGCCGAATGTGCATGCGGTTATGATGTTTGCCCCTGCCTCAAGATAAAGGCGGTGCATTTCTTTGATTTTATCGGGATTTGATAAATTCCAGGCTTCGGGCGCAACACCCGATTCGAGACCCCATGACTGCAGCAGAGTACCTGCTCCGCCGTCAACATAGGTTATTCCGCTTCTGATTTTTTCAAGAATATTCATTCTGATTCCTTCTTTATGAATAAGGGCAGTTTTCTCGGTTGCAGACCATACAGCCCTTGGGATTTTTGCATTTATTCTTTTCTTCGCTGAGTCCGATTATCGCCGTAACGGATTTTACGGGAGTGAGCATACCTGCATCCGTCAGCGCAAGCCCGATAAGCTTTTTTGCATCGAGAAAATCGAGCAGAAGCTGCTGGCAGCCGAGAGATAGATCGCCGTAGCCCGGGCTGAATCTCGGGCGAAGATAATCTGTATCGCCGACAGAGCGGTTTATATAATCGCATAAAGCTTCGATTGCCGCCGAGCCGATTGAATCCGTTATAATTCCTTTGAGAGGGGAGATGACGGAGTTTTTTGCGATAAGTCGCTGAACTGCCGAGCCTGTTGTTGCGGCAAAAACGAATGCGGTTCTGCAGTTTTTCAGATTGCCTGCAAGAGATTTGCTTTCGCTCTGCATAAATTCAAGACATATTCTTCCGTTTTCTTCGCAGCACTGAACTTTCGAAATGCACGCTTTATAGTCAACGCATTCAAGAAATTCCTTTTTGCATTCCTCAATCATACCGAGAGTCGCGGCATCTGCTTTTGCACCGAAATAGCCGAGATATTCTTCGATTGCGCTTTGGTTTATTTGAATTTCGTCGGGTTTTGCGGATATGATTTTAACCATAATCAGTCAGCCTTTGCATCATCTTTTTTGTTTTTGAAAATGAACAGCTTGCTGAAAACATAATTCATTATAACAACAACAACGCCGACGATGATTTTTGCAATGAGCTCGTTCCATGAAAGAACGGTTACCATAAGGAACATCATCAGGCTTTCAACAACGAACGAAAAAACTCTCGCACCGACAAAGCTCACGAATTCTTTGCCTGCTATCGAGGGCTTCCAGCTTTTTGAATCGAAAACAAAGAGCTTGTTTGTGAAAAATGCGAAAAGAACACCGACAACCCATGCGATGGTGTTTGCATCGAGATAATCTGAGCCGTCAGAAAGAAATTCAACCGCTTTTTCCCAGCCTGCAGATACGAGAAGAGAATTGAGAATACCCTCCCAGCCGATGCTTATAAACAGCTTTTTGAAGAGATAGAAGGTCACGAGATTGACTACAGTCGTGAGAACGCCGAAAAAGATATAAGAAACTATCTCACGGGTAAAAAACTTATCAATAAGCTTTCCGATAAAGCTTTCTTTCTTGAACACTTTAAAAAGCAGCTCGCGGATTTTATCTATCATGATTATTCTCCTTTTGATTTTTAATGGAATTATTCTAAAACAAATGCGGAATAAAGTCAATAAATGCTTGCATTTTTGTTACAATATGTTAAAATACTATAATGTACAAATATGCATCTGCAAGGGGAAACGGATGAAAAACCAACCGACGGATAAAAAAAGAATATTTTTTCTTGATGAGCTTCGCGGACTCGCGGTTCTCTGTATGGTGTTTTATCATGCGTTTTTTATTCTCGGCTCAATGTTCGGGTATGAATGGGCGCAAAAGCTTTTTTATTTTTTCATGCCTGCCCAGCCGTTTTTTGCAGGTCTGTTTATTTTTATCTGCGGAATTTCCTGTTCGCTTTCAAAAAGCAATCTGAAGCGCGGCCTTAAAATTCTTGCCGCGGCGGCGGTTGTGACTCTTTTTACGGCGGTCATAATGCCTGCTTTCGGGTTTATCGAATGCGAAATATATTTCGGAATTCTGCATCATCTTGCATTCTGCGTTCTGATTTGCGCGCTTCTTGAAAAGCCGCTCGGCAAAGTTTCGCCGTATACGGGCATACTTGTATGTGCGGTGATGTATCCGTTCATGAGCGGAATTTCCTCGGGCATGCTCGGCTACGGAGAGCTGGTTACTCTTAAAATCCCCGACGCACTCTATCAGACCGATTGGCTTTCACCTTTCGGAATTCATTCGCCCGATTTCTTTTCGGCGGATTATTTTCCGCTGTTTCCCGAAATTTTTATTTTCTTCGCAGGTGTTTTTGCAGGCAGATACTGCAGAATTGCGGGCTTCCCCGAATGGGCATATCAGCGAAGAATAAAGCTTCTCGATTTTCTCGGCAGAAATGCCCTCATAATTTATATTGCTCATATGCCGCTTATCTATGCCGTAACAGAGCTTACAAGGCTTGTTATCGGTTTGCTTGCGGCTTGAATATGTTTATAATTTTAGTTTCAGACAGGAGATATCAAAATGAGTGAAGCATGCAGCGGTAACTGCTCAAGCTGTGCATCAGCGGGCGGTTGCTCATCAAAAAAAGAAGATTTAAGAATTCCCTGCGGTCCGTTCAGCAGTGTCAAAAAGGTTATCGGCGTTGTCAGCGGCAAGGGCGGCGTCGGTAAATCGCTCGTAACCTCAATGCTTGCGAGTGCAATGCAGGCAAGAGGCAATGCCTGCGCCGTTCTCGATGCGGATATAACAGGTCCCTCGATTCCCAAATCGTTCGGTATCAAAGGCAGAGCAAAGGCTGACGAAACGGGGCTTCTTCCCGAAGAAAGCAACACAGGCATCAAGATTATGTCCGTTAACCTTCTTCTCGAAAGCGAAGATTCGCCTGTTGTATGGAGAGGTCCCGTTATTTCGGGCGTTATCCAGCAGTTCTGGAAGGATGTTGCATGGGGTGAGGTTGACTATATGTTTGTCGATATGCCTCCCGGAACAGGTGATGTTTCGCTGACGGTTTTCCAGAATCTTCCCGTTGACGGAATTGTTATCGTCACAACACCTCAGGATCTTGTAACCATGATTGTCAAAAAAGCTTTCAATATGGCAAAGCTGATGAACATTCCTGTTCTCGGTCTTGTTGAAAACATGAGCTATGTTGAATGCCCTGACTGCGGCAAAAAGATTTTCGCTTTCGGCGAAAGCAAGCTTGAGGAGGTTGCAAAGGAACTCGGAGTTCCCGTTCTTGCAAGGCTTCCCATCGACCCTGCAACGGCAGCGCTTGTTGATAAGGGTGCGGTTGAGCTTGCCGATGACAAATATGTTGCAGAAGCTGTTGATTTTTTGTCAAACATGAAGTAAAATAAAGAGACAAAATCTTTTAGGAGTTGAAAATATGCTTGATATCAAGTTTTTAAGAGAAAACCCCGATATCGTTAAAGAGAATATTAAAAAGAAGTTTCAGGATTCCAAGCTTGCACTTGTTGACGAAGTAATCGAGCTTGATGCGAAATCCAGAGCTGTCAAGACCGAAGCAGATTCCCTCAGAGCTAACCGAAACAAGGTTTCAAAGGAAATCGGTGCGCTCATGGCTCAGGGCAAAAAGGAAGAGGCTATGGCGGCAAAGTCAAAGGTTACCGAGTTTTCGGAAAGACTTGCCGAATGCGAAAAGCTTGAGGCTGAATATGCCGACAAGGTAACAAAGATAATGATGGTTATCCCCAACATTATCGACCCCAGTGTTCCCGTAGGTAAGGATGACAGCGAAAATGTTGAAGTCACAAAGTATGGCGAACCCGTTGTTCCCGATTTTGAAATTCCTTATCACACAGAAATTATGGAACGCTTCAACGGCATTGACCTCGATGCGGCAAGAAGCGTTGCAGGTAACGGCTTCTATTATCTTATGGGCGATATCGCACGCCTTCATTCCGCATGCATTTCATATGCAAGAGATTTCATGATCGACCGCGGATTTACTTACTGCGTTCCTCCCTTTATGATCAGAAGCAATGTCGTAACAGGCGTTATGAGCTTTGCTGAAATGGATGCCATGATGTATAAGATTGAGGGCGAAGACCTTTATCTTATCGGCACAAGCGAACATTCGATGATTGGTAAATATATCGACACAATCGTTGATGAAGCAACTCTTCCTCACACTCTTACCAGCTATTCTCCCTGCTTCCGCAAGGAAAAGGGCGCTCACGGTATTGAGGAGAGAGGCGTTTACAGAATTCACCAGTTCGAGAAGCAGGAAATGATCGTTGTCTGCAAGCCCGAGGACAGCATGATGTGGTTCGAAAAGCTCTGGCAGAATACCGTTGATCTTTTCCGTTCTCTTGATATTCCCGTAAGAACTCTTGAGTGCTGCTCAGGCGACCTTGCTGACCTTAAGGTTAAGTCCTTTGATGTTGAGGCATGGTCACCCAGACAGAAGAAGTATGTCGAGGTCGGCTCATGCTCAAATCTCGGCGACGCTCAGGCTCGCAGACTCAAAATCAGAGTCAACGGCAAGGACGGCAAGTATTTTGCACATACCCTCAACAACACCGTTGTTGCTCCTCCGAGAATGCTTATTGCTTTCCTTGAAAATAACCTCAATGCTGACGGCAGCGTTGATATCCCCGTTGCGCTCAGACCCTATATGGGCGGCAAGGAAAAGCTTATCCCCATCAAATAAAAATGAATCTTACCGCACCGCAGGTTTCCTCGGTGCGGTTTGTTGTAGAGGAGAAAAATATGCCTTATCTTTTTACACATTTCAAAGAAAAAGTCACCCCTGACGGTGAACAGGTCTATTTCGGAATCAGCCGCGACGGCTTCAATTGGGAAGAGGTTAACGGCGGCAACCCCGTTCTTACGGCGGAGCTTGGCGAAAAGGGCTGCAGGGATATTGAAATAATCAGGCTTCATACGGGCGGATTTGTCATTATCACAACCGACCTTTCAATCGCTTACCGCATGGACGAAAACTATTGGGTTGACTGGAAGGTTGTCAACAGCACGGGCAGCAAGTGCCTGAGAATGTGGAAAACGGATGACCTTGTCAATTTCGGCGAAGAGAGGCTTGTTCATTTCGGAAGAGACGATTTCGGCTGCATGTGGGCGCCCGAAATCTTCTTTGATGAAGAAAACGAAGAATACCTTATTCACTGGGGCTCAACCGTTGCCGAAACAGACTTCAGGCATATGTCGATTTACTGCAGCGTGACAAAGGATTTTGAGACCTTTTCCGAGCCGAAGCTCTATTTCACAAAGGATAACGAAATTCTCGATTCCCATATCAGAAAATTCGGCGATACATATCATCTTTTTTATAAGAATGCAGAGCATCCGCCGATGAATATGCATGCAACCTCAAAGAGCCTCTACGGACCGTTTGAGCATGATGCGGATTTTGAAAAGTATATGGATGAAAAAATAGAGAAGCCCGGCTCCTATGAAGGGCCTACAAGCTGTGTTCTGGGCGACGGAAGATGGTGTCTTTTCCTTGATTTCTTCGGATGTGAAAAATCAAAGATGGGCTATGTACCCTTTGTTTCTGACGAACCCGGCAAGGCTGTTTTTGAAAGAATGACCGAAGGCTTTTCTTTCCCTTACGGCTTCAAGCATGGCGGAATTATTGAAATAACAGATGAGGAATATGATAGACTTAAAAGCTTCCAGAGGGGATAAATAATGAAAAAGATTATTTCTGTTTTTGTTGCGGTGATGCTTGCGGTAGGTTCATGCACCTTTGCTTTTGCGGCAGAAGATAAGGGCTTTATTGTCATTACGGATTATGTGTCTGCTGATTCGGGTGAAGATGTTACGGGCAAAATACAGGCGGTTATTGATTCCAACCCAAACAGAACAATATTTTTCCCTGACGGAGAATATATGATTTCTCAGCCGATTATAACTCCTGCCGATCCGAGAAAGAGCGTTGATTTGCAGCTTTCGAACTATGCTGTTGTCAAGGCAACGCAGGCTTTTGAGGGCAACGCGCTCATTATGCTCGGCGGTAAGGATGCCGCGAATGATACTCATACCGCAGGCAGCAATTATTCTCTTACGGGCGGCGTGCTTGACGGAAACGGTATTGCGAACGGTGTTGAAATTTCGGGCGGCAGGGAAACCGTTATCAGAGACACCTCAATAAAAAATACGGTTGTCGGAATTTATATTGCTTACGGCGCAAACAGCGGCTCATCGGATGCGGATATCAGCGGAGTCAACATTATCGGCACGGGCGGCACCGATTCCGTCGGAATTGTTGTTGACGGGTATGACAACACAATAACGAATGTACGCATCGGCAATGTTTTTACGGGCGTGCATCTGCGTTCTTCATCGAATTCTCTTCGTAATGTTCATCCTCTTTATTATTCGGATTATACCGATTATGAAAACAGCTGCGGCTTCTATGATGAGGGCGGCAACAATATTTACGATTTTTGTTACAGCGATCAGTTCTGCATCGGCTTCAGAACGGTGAACAGAATTTCAAATATCTATACGAATTGTTTCTGCTTCTGGTATACTTCTCAGGGCGGAAGAGAGATAGCTTTCAAATGCGACAGCTTCAACTCGGTTGTTCAGAATTTCAGAGCAGGATTCAGAGGTGACACCCAAAATTCGGTTCTTGTGACAAAAGGAATTTTCGGCAGCGGATGCTTTGATAATCTGCTTGTCGATAACGGCGATGTTTCCGATTATATTCACATGTTTTACAGCAAAGGCAGTCTGTTCATGTTCATTAAAAAACTATTTATGATATTCTAAAAAATAAATCCGACGGTTGAGTTTCAGCCGTCGGATTTTTCTTTTATTATTTGCAAAGCTCGTCAGCGAGAGCTTCAAGCTGAGCCAGACTGTCATTGTTGAGCGCAGACATTATTTTAACGGTATTTTCGGCGAAAGTAAGGTTCTTGCTCTTTTCAAGCATTTCTTTCATGACTTTTGCGGCAAGGGGAGCCCAGCTTCCGTTTTCGATGAGAGCAACGGTTTTGTTCTGGAAGTTTCTTTCGGTGAGATGATTTATGAATTCGCGCATGAACGGGAAAATTTCGCCGTTATAGGTTGTAGTTGCGAGAACGATTTTGCCGTATCTGAAAGCATCTTCAACTGCTTCTGCCATATCATCCCTTGCAAGGTCTGTTACGGCAACCTTCGGGCAGCCCTTTGCCTTGAGCATTTCCGCAAGCTTTTCAACAGCCTTCTTTGTGTTGCCGTAAACCGATGTGTAGGCTATAACAACGCCTTCGGTTTCTGTACCGTAGGATGACCATGTATTATAAAGATCAATATAGTATCCGAGGTTTTCGGTGAGGATCGGTCCGTGAAGCGGGCAGATAATCTGAATGTCAAGAGCAGCCGCTTTTTTGAGAAGAAGCTGAACCTGTGCGCCGTATTTGCCGACAATTCCGAAATAGTATCTTCTTGCCTCGCATGCCCAGTCTTCGTCGGCATCAAGCGCACCGAATTTTCCGAAGCCGTCAGCCGAGAAAAGAACCTTGTCCGCACTGTCGTATGAAACGATAACCTCGGGCCAGTGAACCATCGGTGCTGTTACAAATGTCAGTTCATGGTTGCCGAGAGAAAGAGTGTCTCCGCCGCCCACAACGATGCGTCTGTCCTCAAATTCTGTTCCGAAAAAGTTTTTCATCATCGAAAAAGCCTTTGCGGATGAAACGATTTTTGCATCGGGATATTCGTTTGCAAAGTTAACGATGTTTGCAGAGTGATCAGGCTCCATATGATGAACAACAAGGTAATCGGGCTTTCTGTCGCCGAGAGCAGATCTGATGTTGCCGAGCCATTCCTCTGTGAATGCGGCGTCAACGCTGTCCATGACGGCAATTTTTTCGTCAATTATTGCATAGGAATTATATGCCATGCCGTTGGGGACAATATACTGACCTTCAAAAAGGTCGATTT
>JAZPXO010000104.1:0-7918 GCA_045543735.1 Acutalibacteraceae bacterium | reverse complement strand
GCAGCTATAAAGGACTAATGGAGAACTTCTTCAAGTTCGCTCAGTTCACTCTGACACTCGAGGATGCACAGGAATATGCTTATTCCATATCCCCAAGTCGGAGGCCAAGCGGTCTTAGGAAGACAATTAGAGCTCCCAACTCCTTGGCTCACAGAACGACATGGCTACGATCCGACTTCAGGCAGCTATAAAGGACTAATGGAGAACTTCTTCAAGTTCGCTCAGTTCACTCTGACACTCGAGGATGCACAGGAATATGCTTATTCCATATCCCCGACAAAGCGTGTAAGAAACTGGCGAGATATTGAAGTTAACCTCTATATTTAAAAATGAACTCCCCATCGAGTAATCGGTGGGGAGTTTTTGTGTGTAGGGGTATTGTGATTATTGGTAGAAATGTGATATAATAAATATGTTGCATACGCGAAAAAAACAAATTCTTTTGTAAGAACAGTAAAAGCTGTCTAAAAAAGAAGATTGGAGATTTTATTATGACTGATTATTTCGATATTTGCGGTACTCCTATTAAGTATTCGGAAATCAAAAGTTTCAGATTAGTTCAAAGAGAGTATATTTACAGACCAACCTATATGGAGGGTGAAAAACAGTTATTCTCACGAAACAGAAAATATAATTTCTTTGGTATGCAACCTTATGCCGCTATTTATGATGAAAATGAAAAGCATTCAGCGTTAAAGGAATACAAAACAAAAGATTTCAAAGAATCAGTAGGCAAAGATTTCATTGAAGGCGTTATTACAACTATCGGTGATAAATGGCACATCAAAGCTATTACATCAAGAAAGTATGTATGCGTTAATCAAGCTGGAAGAAAGTTTACTACATACTTAGAAGATATTCCTGCTCTGCTGATGAGACAGGACGGTAAAGCATCAGACATACATAAGAATGACGAATTATACCCTTTGTTGGGTGAGCCTATAGCTCCTGCAATTAACATAGTTCATGCACTGCAGATAGTAGCAAAAGAAACTTATGTGTTCTTTGGTAACGATATCCACCTTCACGATGTCGGTGCAGAATATGAGCGTCTTAAAACTGAATTGAATGCATACAACGAAGAAACAAAAGCTACTAAATCGTTAAAGTCAAAAATATCAATACCTAAATTTCCTGAGATAAAATTCAAAAAAGATAAGCTCAAAGAATTACCTGAAGACACTTCTGCTCAAAATAAGTTATCAGATATTAAAGCCAAATTTTCAAATGGCGAAATAACTGAAGAGGAATATCAGGAACTTATCAATCAGGTAATGGAAAGTATTTGATTATGTTAACTAAATTGCATAGCTAAAAAACTCCGTTTATCGATTTAAGTCGGTAAACGGAGTTTTTGTTAAAGTATTAATGCAACCGTTATTAAATGAATTTTTTTAAGGCATTTAGAGTTTCTTCTGAATAAGAATATGCCCAATTAAAATTCTGCGTAATTTGTAATTTGTTATGAACTGAAACAAGGTTTTCACAATCTTTTCCATGTATGATTTTCAATTTGCAATCTAATCCTTTGGAAGAGAATTTATAAGGGTGGTATGCACAGAGCAAAAGTTTTGAAGAAACAGGAAAAAGAACAACAGTAGACGGAACTAATAACCCGTTCGAAAACGGTCTTGAGTTCAATGTATTTGAATCGACGATCATAACAGGGTTATCGCTCGTTATAAAAGGAATTTCACTTTCATTTTTGTATATGACAAAAGCATAATTCTTTAAAATATTTGCAAAACTAAATATTACCTTTTCACTAAATATTGCATCCATTGACAATTCCTTAAAAAACTCATCATCTTTTTGGAATTTTTCAAAAGATTTTTCTAACACGTCTTTACTAATCGATTTAAAATGTTCTTCGGTTTTTGCAAATGCGTTCGGCAAAGTTCTTTCATATAAATCCTTTACATATTTTCTTGTCTGTTTTCCCCTTAATAGTTGAAAAATCAAATGAAAAACTAAGTCATGTTTTAACTTTTCTGATATAACCGTCGCATCGCTTTGTACAAGAACATTATCACAAACTTTTTTTATTTCTTGTAAAGTCTTTCCGAATTCAGGTTCAATATTTTTTGTATATAAGTCGTCCCAAAAATACTTATCTTTAAAATTGTTAAGTGTATAAAAGTGACGTTCTGCAGCAGCTTCAGGCACCCTATCAGGATAGACTTTTCGTTGTTGTTTTGAAAGAGTATAAAGAGAATCACCTTTTTTACCTGCCGCAAAATTTTTTAAGTAGGTTTGTGGAACATGGTGCTGTTTTCTTTGTTCGCTCATCTTTTCACCTCAATGATTATTAAAAGCACCACTATTATAATTGTTTTATATAATAAAATCAAGAAACCTCCGCACATTCGACAAAACACAGACCTCCTTGTAAAATGGTATTACCAAATACAAGGAGGTTTTTTTATTACAATCGACATCCTCGACAAAATCGTAATTACATTATAATATTATCTCGCAATCAAAAAAAATGTAACGAAGGGATTGATTTTATGGAAAACAAGCTTACCTACACCAAAGTCGGGGATTATTACATTCCGAACCTGACAATCAAACCGTCACCGCCTATCGGTAAATACGGCAGAATGCGCCGTGATTACATTCGTGACCATAGACCTGCTCTCTATAACCGTTTGGTACTCCGTGAACAACTTCAGGAACACTGTGCCGAAGTTAACGAAGCTATTGAAAAACGCCTTGATGTTCTTATCCCTATACTTGCAGAATCCGCAGGAGTAACCGAAAAATTAAAAGAAACCGACCAGATGAAATGGGTCGGTCTGATGAACACTTGCAAATCTCAAGCTGAAGAAATTGCTTTCGCCGAGTTCCTTTATGTGTAATTTTAAAGTTATGTAATGCACAAACCCCATTTTAGCCGTCAAGGTCATCTTATATTCAGATTCAAAAAATCCGCAAAAACGCCCTTATATATCAACGCTTTCAAACATCAAAGCATTACATCCAACCTGCCAATCACAAATCCCGTAGGTTACGTATACATTTTAGTACAAACCTCAGTCAAGTAAAATAGCCGCCCGAGTTTTATGTTCGGACGGCTTTATCGCGATGTTCCACCTGATAAATCAGAATGCTTAATCGTTGGAATGAAAATGAATCGAAATCGCGGTACAAAGTGGAGCTTTATAATTACAGGTTTTGTTAGAATGTTTGGAACTCACTACGGGGTGAAATATAACGATAATGTGCAATTCTCTTGCAATATATCAGACGTTTTATCCAAATCTACAGAACACCTGAAAGAGAATCCGAATATAAGCGAACAAGATTACTTGTCTTGGCTTTTGAGAGAAGTGAATGCCGATGTTTGTCACTGCTTAATACAAGCGTTTAAAGAAAACTATGAAAAGACAACATACAGTACAAGATTATTGAGTAAAATTCAAAGTTTAGAAAAAAGAGCCATTTCGATTATTTGGTCTGTGTTTTCTCTTAATTCAAAAGATGATAGTAATAAAACTATTGAAGAAATGCAACAATCTCGTGATACATATGAAATAATAAGTCAAGTTCCCTTAAATTATTTTGAGTATCATAAAATTATTGAAAATTAGTATTATTTATGATACAATACAACCATAAAAACAGAAAGAAGAGAAAAATGGATTTGTTTTTTGATTCGCTTTTAGGCTTTGATCTTAGCGTATTTCAATGGGTTCAGGGCATTCAGAACGGCTTTCTTGATACTCTTATGGTCGGTGTTACAACTCTCGGCAATGCGGGTGCAGTTTTTATTGTTCTCGGTTTTGTGCTTTTGTTTACAAAGAAATACCGCAAGGCAGGGCTTGCCGTGCTTGTGGCTCTTATTGTAATGCTTCTTTGCAGCGACCTTTTCCTCAAAGAGTTTTTTGCAAGGGTAAGACCGTTTAATCTTTTTGAATCCAACCCCGAAAAGTATGCCGTATGGGGTACGGAATATGTTTTCCCCGAGCTTGTTTATAAACCCTCAAGCTTCTCGTTCCCGTCGGGACACACTGCCTCGGCCTTTGCCGCGGCAACAGCACTTATTTGGCACAGCAGAAAATGGGGCATCCCCACGATGATTTTTGCAGCCGTTATGGGTTTTTCGAGAATCTATGTTCAGGTGCATTACTGCACAGATGTTTTCGGCGGAATAGTTGCAGGCGCAATATGCGGACTTATTGCGGTTCTGATTGTAAAATTCCTTTTCCCTGTTGTTGATAAGGGGCTTGATAAGCTCTCTGCAAAATTCAAAAAGACTGCTTGACGGTAACATTAATCCCTCTGCAAAAACAGCAGAAGCTTCAAAATAATACCGGTAACTAAAAAGGGAACAAACTGTAAAAATACGGTTTGTTCCCTAACTGTTTATTCAGACAAATTGATCAGTATCTTTATTATTTCATAAAGCATATTTTTGTCGGGTGTTTTGGGTTGGTTTGTACAGTGTTATCGTTAAAAACAACATTTTCTGTATTTATCTTAACCTCGGGATAGATTACATCGTCTGCTTGTGATACGGTATCAAAGCAAAGCTTTGAGTTTTTGAAATCTATGTTTTTAAGCGTTATGTTTTCCGAAGGATAAGTTGAATGTAACAGAATATCCACATCGTTTTCAAGAACGATGTTATCAAGAGTGATTCCGCTTTGAGGAACACAAACGCAACCGGGATAACAGCTTCGTGCATAGGTGTCGTAATTAAGACTTATCGCAATTCCCGTGCCACGCTTTTTCTGAAGTATGCAATTTCGTATTATTATGTTCCGACAACCACAATTCAATTCTTCTGTATCACGTACGGCAACCCAATTTATGCCGTCGTATTCCATAATACCTTTTTCGTGGCAAGGCGGTGTGTAGGAAGAGTAAAGCTTTCCGTCTTTCGGATTCATCAGAACACGGTATGTTTTGCCGTTAACCGCAACGGTGTCCGAGTGCTGAACCTGCATTCCTTTGTACCATCTGCACCAGGCACCGCCGAGAATTCTGCAGAAAAAGCCTGTTGTTGTATTATCGTCAAGATCAACGCAGTTTTCAATTATTCCGTTTTCAATCCAGCCTACATGAGTGTTTGAGGTTGCATAATCAAAAGCGTTGAGAGCTATCGGGTCATCGTATGTGCGGAACTTGCCGTTTCTTATAACAAATCCGTCGCCCCAACCCAGATGAACGCCGTCTTTATTTCCTGTTATGTATAAATCGTTGAGCACGATGTTTTTGAATGCACTGATTTGAATTGCATAGTCCTTTTCAAGCAACCCATGGCACTCAAAGCCGTCAATTTTTAAATTTTCTACATAAATCATTGCAACCTGTGCGCGCAATCCTGCAATACGGCTGTCAACACCAAAATCGTTGCTTTCAATGCCGTTACATTCAAGGCGCAATCCGATAATTTCGATGTTTCGGTTATATTCGCCGTTAAGCGCACCTTTATTGATAAATGCATTGCCGTTAACGCCGATCACGCTCGCTTCACGCCGAAGAATAACTCCTTCACGAAACACAAGCTTTGTGTTATCACCGATTTCAATTTGTTCGGAAATTTTATAAATACCTGCAGCGGTAATTTCAATTACTCCGCCGTTGTCAATCGCCTTCTGAAGAGCTTCGGAGTTTTTATATGCGTTGTTTTCGGGCAAAAAACCGTATTCGTTAGCGTTAATCATAGCTTTCTTCCTGCAAATTCTTATTTGTTGTTCTAATTATACCACAGTAAAAAGAAAAATTCCACCGTGTTTTTTGTTCCGTTCATATACAAAGGTACTGATTACTCGGCACATACAGAAATAGTTGGACTACTTTTTCTTTTTGTTCGATAATTGGATTTATTATAAAAAAATTTTCCAACCTTAGGAACATTTTGTCTTTTTTGTGTCGTATATGGTTGGAGGGCAAAATCATTATAATAAATTCAGGAGGTATGCGCAGTAATGACATTGAAGCCGACGAACAGCTTGAAGCCCGTTTTGCAGAAAGTGTTATTGACATTATAACAAATAACCATTAAAATCTAATTATGCCATGAAAGTAATGAAATCACACGAATACAGTTGCACGGCGGGGAGCGTTATTCATTGTAATAAGCGCGGCTTTATAAAAAATATTTTTTTACATCAGAAGAGAGTTTATTCAGCCAAGGAACAGAAAATACTGTTACTTGACAGATTATCATAAGTAGGTATCAATTATGAAAGTTTTGTTTATTAATCCGTCAACCTCTAAATACACAAGAGCAGTTACTGCCCCATTAGGGTTGCTTTCAATCGCCTCGCACCTTGAAAGCAAGGGGCATACAGTGAAAATTTATGACCGTACAGTTGACAAAACAAAATTAGAGGATATTCTCAATGATTTTAATCCGAGTGTTGTAGGTATTTCGATGATTTCATATAAATCCATCTCCGATACTGTATACTTGGGCAAAGAACTGAAAAAGAAAGAGATAACAGTTGTTGTAGGAGGACCGCTTGCTTCAGCCGTAAGTGATGCCGTTATGGAATATTCTTTTTTTGATGCGGTTTCTGTCGGCGAAGGTGAAGAAACATGGCTTGAACTTGTGGAATGCCTTGAAAACAAGGAGTCAGAGCTTTCTTCGGTTAAAGGTCTGGTTATCAGAGATAATGATAACAAGCCGTTTTTTACCGGAGAAAGGGACTTTATAGATCTTGCAACATTGCCCCCGATTAATTGGGAGTTAATAGACACGCCGAAATATTTTCAGAGTTCATACGGTTGTACCAAAATGTTATATTTATATTCGGCAAAGGGTTGTCCGCACAGCTGTACTTTTTGTTATAATAAAGATTTTCATAAATGTACATACAGAAAAAGACCGTTAAGCGTATTGCTTGATGAAATCAAACATTTAGTGACAACCTATGGAATGGATGGCGTATATTTTGCAGATGAGCTGTGGTGCAGAAACAAAACAGAAATGAGAGAAATCTGCACTCAGCTTAAGAACCTGAACCTGGATTTTGTTTGGGGCTGTCAGACAAGGGTTGGTTTGTTTGACAAAGACGACTTTGTTTATATGTATGAATGCGGCTGCCGATGGGTATTTTTCGGAATTGAAAGCGGATCCCTGAACATTCTGGAAAAAATCAATAAAAAAATTAAATACGATAAAATAGCTGACACATTCAGCGCTTGCAAGGAAGCAGGTATTGCCTGCATAGGATCGTTTATTGCAGGATTTCCCGGCGAGACGACGGATGATCTTAAGGAAACTGTTGATCTTATAAATAAACTGGATACAAAACTAATTAACCTGAACTATCTTGTTGTGGTTCCGGGATCTGATTTATATAAGTCTTTGGTAGCAAGCGGAAGATATGCTGAAGTGAAACATCTCGAGGAATTTATAAAAACAAGTCCTATGGAAAAGCTGGAGTATAATTATTCCGACATTCCTGATATTGATATAAAGGTGGTAAGGGCTTATTTTATGTGGCGAAGCTTCTTAGCCGATGATGTTCCGGGAACAAAAAAATTCGATTTTGCAAAAAAGGTTATAACAGATGCTGTTAAATCTGTTAAAACGGGAGAATTGATCTCATTTGTTATGTCAACTTATTCGGCGGGTGTTGAATTCTTGAAAATAGCATATTATGCAAATTTCTTTCCGGCAATTAAAAAGAAATACATTGAACATAATAAAATTTAGAACAATCACATTTCTCTGACTTTGCAGCCTCCGATCTCCCTCATTACATCATCAGCAGCTGTTAAAGGTTGATAGGGCTGACCTGTTTTTACGAGTTGACATCGGCTACGGTGACGCTCTGAAACACAGAAAACCGACGGGTAAATATCTCCGCCCGTATCAATGGGAAGACTTGACCGTCGATGTCTGTATCTGATATAGCCGACTCCCTCTGTTGGAATGACAGAGGGAGTTTTGGCGTTTATG
>JAZPXO010000103.1:0-16921 GCA_045543735.1 Acutalibacteraceae bacterium | reverse complement strand
CCTTGGCTCACAGAACGACATGGCTACGATCCGACTTCTGATCCTGAGCTGTGCCGTCAAGCGGGAATGCGATAACGTCTCTGATTGTTTCGGTATCGGCAAGAAGCATAACAATTCTGTCAACGCCGGGAGCCATACCTGCATGAGGCGGTGCGCCGAACTGGAATGCGTTATAAAGTGCGCTGAATCTCTTTTCAACCTCTTCCTCGGTGTAGCCGGCAATTTCGAAGGCTTTTCTCATGATTTCGGGGCTGTGGTTACGAACCGCACCCGAAGCAAGCTCTATGCCGTTGCATACAAGGTCATACTGATATGCAAGAATCTCGCAGGGATCCATTGTTTCGAGAGCTTCAAGACCGCCCTGAGGCATGGAGAAGGGGTTATGGGTAAAGATAATCTTATCTGTTGTTTCGTCTCTTTCATACATCGGGAAATCAACAACAAAGCAGAATTCAAAGGAATCCTTGTTGATGAGGCCGAGTTCTTCGCCGAGCCATGTGCGGACAACGCCTGCGTTCTTATCGGCAACATCCGAAATACCGTCGCAGATGAAGAAGATTGTTTCGCCTTCCTTAACACCTGTAAGCTCAACGATTTCTCTCTTTTCGTCTTCAGTCATAACCTTGCTGATGGGGTCATCCTTGAAGCCGTAATTTGCGGCATCGAGAAGAGTGATATGGGCAAGACCTGCCATTTTTGCCTGCTTTGTTGCGAAAGCAAGGGACTTATCGAAGAACCATCTTTCGTTCTTGCAGGGAGCAACGATTGCTCTTACATATTTATTCATGAAGGGCTTGAATTTTACCCTCTTGAACATATCTGTCAGGTCGCAGATGATGAGGGGGTTGCGAAGGTCAGGCTTATCCGAGCCGTATTTCGCCATTGATTCGGCATAAGGAATGCGTCTGAAGGGCGAAGCAGTAACCTTCTTGTCGGAGAAGGTTCTGAAAATATCGCTTACAACGCTTTCGCAAACCTCAAGAACTTCTTCCTGAGTGGAAAAAGCCATTTCAAAGTCAAGCTGATAGAATTCGCCGGGTGAACGGTCTGCGCGGGCATCCTCGTCTCTGAAGCAGGGAGCAATCTGATAATACTTATCAAAGCCCGAAACCATCAGAAGCTGCTTGAACTGCTGAGGTGCCTGAGGAAGAGCATAGAATTTGCCCGGATGCTTACGGCTGGGAACAAGGAAGTCTCTTGCGCCCTCGGGGGAAGAAGCTGTGAGAATGGGGGTCTGGATATCAAGGAAACCTCTCTCCTCCATAAGCTTTCTCATATGACCGATAACCTTAGAGCGAAGAATAATATTGTTGTGGAGAGCAGGATTTCTCAGGTCAAGGAATCTGTGCTTAAGGCGCAGATTTTCGTTGGTATCGTTCGAGCCGATTTCAAAAGGAAGCTCTCTTGTGCAGGTTCCGAGAACCTTGAGAGAATCCGCAACAAGCTCAACAAGACCTGTGTCAATCTTGGGGTTAACGGTGTTTTCATCACGCTTTGTAACCGTACCCTTTGCGGAAATTACGGTTTCCTTGCTCACACCCTTGAGCAGGTTTTCATCGTGAACAACAACCTGAGTTACACCTGTTTCGTCACGCAGGTCAACAAAGAGAACGCCGCCGTGGTCGCGGATAACATCGACCCAGCCTGCAAGCTCAACTGTTTTTCCGATATGAGCTTCTCTTATTTCATTGCAACGGTGAGTTCTGTACATATTTATTCCTCCATTACATGGTTTGTGTGAATAGTGAACAGCGAAAAGTGAAGAAATCGGGAGTTCATTTCGCCCTTACCCCTTTATAATACGGCGGCATCTGAATAAAAATATGCTCAGGAAAAACAAAAAATCCCGAGAACTACACAAAGTAATTCTCGGGACGAGTAATTTAACCCGCGGTGCCACCCGTTATTGATGCACACAAATGCATCCTCTTTTTTATTTAAATGTGGGTATGCCGGCGAAGTGTTGCTGAGCTTACTACTCGTCTGAAGCGCACTTTCAGCCTATGATGCGCCATCTCTTGCAGACTTTCCAAAAAAGTCAGGTCTTCACTTGGTTAAGATTATATCAAATTATTTTTTTATTGTCAACTGAGTATTTGTTATTATATTGTATGGATATTAAGTCGGATTATTAAATTTCTTTATTCAAAACGACATACTTTTTCAGAAATTATAATTCGGATTAACGGGTTTGCCTGTTTTTGCGGACTCAACAATCGAAAGGCAGACCTCAACGGTCTTTGCGCCCTCTCGAGCATCCGTCATAACGGGCTTATCGTTAAGAATTGCATCTGCAAAAACCTCGAATTCCTTGACGGCATTATGGTTGTTAACCTCAATGTCAATGATCTGAGGCTCTTTGGTAACGCCCTCTTCGTCTGTAACAAAAAGAGTCATTGTCGGCGAAGTGTTATCGCAGATGAGTGTGCCCTTTGTGCCGTAAATAACCGTACGCATTGTATAATCGCGCTTACATCCCGTTGAAACAAAAACCTTACCTGCAAGATTTTCGTCAAACTTCATGATTGCTATGGTTGCATCGTCATAGGGAACCTGGGGGAGAAGCTTGTGTGTGCCGTAAGCAAAAACCTCCTGCGGATCACCCGCAAGCCAGCGGAGAAGATCAACCGCATGGCATCCGCCGCCGATAACGCCGTGACGCTTCGGGTCAGCGCGCCAGCTGTCGCAAAGCTTCATATAGTCATGAGCATATTCCGACTCAACAAAGTAAAGCTCGCCGATTGTGCCCGACTCGATGATTTCCTTTGCCTTTTCAAACGCAGGGGTGAATCTGCAGATCTGACCGACCATGAATTTGCAGCCCGATTCATCGGCGGTTCTGATTATTTCTTCAACATCCTCACGGGTAAGTGCAAGGGGCTTTTCGCAAAGCACATGCTTGCCCGAGCGAAGCAAATCGCAGGCTACTTTTTTATGCTGCTGATCAGGGATTGCGACAGTGACAACATTTATATCTTTATTGTTGACAATATCCATGTAATCCGTAACCCATTTATCCTCAGAAATGCCGTATCTTTCACCTGCAAAACGGAGATTCTCCTCATTGCAGTCGCAGATGGCTGCGATCTCAGCACCGTAACCAATAGCTCCCTCAACATGGCACATTCCGAATTTCATTCCGATATTTGCAACAACCAGTTTCTTTTCCATGATAGGTCTCCTTGTTTATAAAATGTACAAATATGTTACACCAAAAGCCTCGGACTGTCAACTTTTACCCTTGCTTTTCTTATATAAACAATACCGGATATAATCTGAACAGCTGAAACAACAATTGAAAAAACAAAAAGAATCTTTCCGATCAGACTTTCACCGTTTGTTTCAAGCAACATAACGCCGCCAACTATAAACATGAGGAATAATGCAATGCACTCAAAAACAACAACGCACTTGGCTTTCTGTTTATCAACATTCATCTTGCCTTTAGAAAAACGCATCATTGCAGGCAAATAGAAATTCAGAAAAGGTTCCATAATTATCTCAGATACAATTTCAAAAACAAACTCCATATAGCACCCTCCGCAATTTAAAGACTGTCAACCAATATATATGAAGTATATCTGTGAAACACCGTAAATTCAATATCTCACTCAAAAAATTAATAAAAGTATAATAATCCGACAAAAAACTATATTACATTAAATCAGTTTCTACATCCTCCATCAGTTTTTCACGGAACACTATCTTCCATTCAATATCATCGGCATATTCAAATCTCAATGCCGATAAAGCACAATGTTGTTCTGAATTTTGACCTGCTGAAACAAAAATTGCTGTCGGACCGTCTGCACCACCGATTATTGCAATCGCACAAGCATCATAACTCGCTTGTGGCTCAAATTGATTGCGGAGTTTGCGTTTAGGCTGTTCATTTTGGAGACAATCCCGCACCTGAAAATTCCTTCCCGATAATTCAGGCTCCAATGTGTAAGTCATTGCAGTATGAAGTGTGGGAAACTCATATTCTTCGTCTTGAAACCCTTGACGGGAGAATTCCTGTTTTTCATAAGCGAGAACAGTCAATTTGTGTTCTGTGTTATGAACAGGATGAACAAAAGTTATTTCATCTCCGACAGAAGGATTTTTGAAATGAATGCCCTGAATTGCAACGGGATCCCGTTCCAACTTTATGCTGATAGTTTTGATTTCGGGTTTTCTTTTTGATGCCCAAGGAAATGACCAACGATGAAAAAACCAAACCTTTGTTTCATCCAAACCGTAATGCCTGATTACCTTTTTGGCTTCTCTTTCGCTTCTCACTCCGTCAGGCAGACAGCTTTCAGGAATCCATTGAATAGCATTGCCGTGTTCAGCAATAACAGGTTTTCCGTTAACCTGTAAATGAGTTCTGAAATTTATATCTATCGGATTTTCCTGTTCAATTTGTTCACGAAGTTCGTTGCTGATATTTTCATCTTTTGCAAGAACAGGATACCATTTATCAAGATATGCTTTTTCTTTTTCGGGTTGTATCTCAATACAGAAATCAACAACCAAACCTTTTGAGCAAGAATAAACAGCAGGAATGTGCCATACCTCATCGCCCCAAGAAAAGCTCTTGTTTATAACTATTTCCTCACCCGGTTTGCCTTTGGCATTTCTGCTCCAAAATCCGTGTTCATAATATACTGCCCATTCTGTCGGTACTTCGGGAGCTGCTGCGTTCATTTCAGGGTCGTAGTAATCTTCGGTGTACGGAATCTGCAACAAATCAAATTCAGCCTGCAATTCTTTAACATACGCAAAAGAATCGGAAATAGGTTCAAGTCCACACTTGCTTTTAATTTCATCTAAAACTACCTGCTGTTCTTCCGTTGCAGGGCAGTCGATAAGAAAAGCTTTATATTGTTCTTCATCCCAAGCATAGCATTGTTCCAATGCGGCAATATCTCCGCAATGCAGGAGCAAACAGAGTAAATCTTCAAAGCATCGTGCAATGGGATGAACACAATCACCGAAATTCATAGGACTTACGGCAAAGATTATTTCACCAAACTGCGGAATTGTGCAGTAATGTATGCCATCAACACCTGATGAAGCAATGATTTGAGCCATTTTCGGTGTGCAGTAATATCGCTCAAAATCACCGTTCTGATTAAAGCCTAAAGGTGATAAGTCTATTTTCGTTTTCTTGAATAATTTTATATCCATAAGCTTATATCTCTTTTTCAAAAATCAAATCTAATTCCTGAGTATGTCCTGTACCACGCTGTTTTGTGGGAATATAACCAACATATCTCCAGCCTTGCTCGGCTCGTTTGTTAATTATCGAGCGATAATCTTCAATCGAATAAATACTACCTGAGCCTAAACCCCAACCGCCGAAATCACAGCTGACGGTTTCGTATTCGTACTTATACATCAAACCACACTCCTTATACATTTTATATTTAAATTATATCACATAACGAAAATCAAAAACAATAATTTTAACGATACATATATTAGCATTTAAAAATTTCTATATAAAAATAAAGAAAACTCACAGATTAAAAGGTTTAAAAAAACAAAAATATCAGCAAGCGGAACAGGTAAGAATACATATTAGAGTAAAAGAAAAGCACCCACGCTTTTGCATGAGTGCTTTTCTTTGGCGCCCCTGAGCATTCTATAATCGAACCGTTAATCTCTTCCAAAGATACGGTTTCTGTTTTCTCGTCTGCGTTATATGTTATCACTAATTTATCATCAAAAATATATACCGAATTGACGAATGTTTCTATCAGTATTTTTCTGTGAGCGAGTTTTGCCATATCAAGACTTCTGAATTTCATCAGATAGAATCTTATAAATTCTTCGCTCAATTTCGGCTTCATCATCTTTTCTTCAGCTATCAGTATTTCAAGCTTTTCTTTTCGGTTTTCAAGTTCTTCCAACCGTTCTTTTGTCGATTTTGTAAGTATCCCCTGCTGTATTGCACTCAGCAAATTATCAATTGAATTTTCGGTATCCGTAAGCTCACGTTCATAATACGGAAGTTCCGAACTGTCTTTTTCCTGCAACGCAAGAAGTTTCTTTACGATATCATCAATAACCTCATCGTTATTGAGCATTGCAATCGTTCTTCTGATTATCAGATCCTCAATCCAATCTTTCTTGACAGATTTCTTTTTGCAATCCCCTTTCAGGTTTTTGATTGTTGCACATTTGTAATATCTGTGAACAGTTCCGTTTCTGCCTTTTCCGCTTTCACCAATCATAAACTTTCCGCAATATCCGCAGAAAAGTTTTGTTGTCAGCAGATAATCGTCTTCCGCTTTCCGACGCGCGGGAGCTTTTTTATTTACCGCAATTTTATTCTGAACCTGCAAAAATAGTTTCATCGGAACTATCGCCGGGAGTGCATCGGGAATAACCATATCCCTAAACTTTTCTTCACCGATATACCGTCTGTTTTTGAGCATATGCTCGACTGTGTTGTAGGTCATCGGGTTGCCTCTCGGATTTTTCAGCTGATGCTCGTTCATCCAGTCACGGATTTCTTTCATCGTTGCACCTTCGTTATACATTTCAAACGCTCTGCGAACGAACGGTGCGGTAATCGGATTAACTTTCAGATGTTGGTCTTCGACTACATAACCGAACGGAATCGTTCCGCCGTTGAATTTGTTTTTGAGAAGATTTTCGGTCATACCTCTTACAACCTTCTCGGACAAATCCGCAGAATAATATTCCGCATAGCCTTCGAGAACGGATTCAAGAATAATTCCCTCTGCGCCATCTGAGATAACCTCGGTTGCAGACACAACCTTGACTCCGTTTTTCTTGAGTGCCGATTTATATTTTGCGGAGTCGTAACGGTTACGGGCAAATCTGTCTAGCTTCCAGACAAGCACAACATCGAACAACTTTTTACCGCTATCCTTAATCATATTCTGAAACTCGGGACGGTTATCGGTCTTTGCGGAGAATGCTCTGTCGATGTAACTTCGCAGAACGGTCATTCCGTTTTTCTCGGCAAACTCGGTGCATTCACGAATCTGACCTTCAATGGATTCTTCACGCTGATTATCCGAAGAATATCGTGCGTAAATAACTGCTTTCATTTTTCACCAACCTTCTTTTTGATTTTATTCACAGCCGTGGAAATATGGAAAGTAAATTTCCCACATTTCCACAGCACTGCTACTACTGTAAAAAACCTTGATATTCCGTTGTTTTTATCTGTTTACTAACTTGGCAAGCAAGGCAAATGTGGATACAACCTTGCCAAAATCAGCTTGCGAGTTGTTCCGATTTTCAACCGTCACTAACTTAGCAAGCAGGGCAAGTGGGTATCCAAATTTGAAAAAATCAAATTTTTGCACCACTCTTTTTGCCGCTTGTTGGGGATAACCCCAATCCCCAGAATTGAAATATTTTTTGCAAAATTATTTCAAGCGGCGCTTCTTCGAAGCTTATGTTTTCATAAAAATAAAATTGTTCGTTCTGCCAAAAGAACAATTGTTCGATAACTAAAATTATAATTCTGCCCAATTTTTTTGTCAAGGATAGTGTTGGGCAGAAGTTGATTGTTAACAGAAAGTTTTCAATTTGATTTCTCGTTTTTGAGGTTAGCTGCAACATAGCGCAAGGTTTTACCTTGTCTGATGAAATCAGCGGAACTGTGTTCCGAGAATTTCGCAGAAATCGCAATGGCACCGCAACGGTGTATAATTGCGCACTTTTACAAAGTGGTGTTTTCGTTGCTCTCTCCGAATTGCTCAATCGCTCTGCCGACTGCTGTAGGATGAAACGCAATTTTCAGAATTTCTTCGACCTGCTCATCTGTCAGTTCGTTTTAACAGCAGAAAAGTTTTAAGCATTTCAGTTTCGACATTTGCTTTCGTTTCACGAAGTTCGTCAATGGATTTTTTCGAGATTTTTATTTGACATTATCTATCATCATTTTCTCTTTTGGGGTATAAGAAAACCGCTTCACCGAAAGTGAAACGGTTTGCAGCAATTCACATCAAATCTTCGAGTGTGATACTGTCAAAATATTTATTTGCCATATCGTGAAATCCTTTCCACATCGGCAAGGTTTTACATTCCGCAGCACGGTCACATTTTTCTGCGTTGCATTCAAGGCAGGAAACAGGAGCAAGATCGCCTTCGGTTAAACGCAGGATTTCTCCGATTTTGTATTCATTCGGGTTTCGGGTCAGTCTGTATCCGCCGCCCTTGCCGTGAACACCTTCAACAAGACCGTTCTTTACAAGAACCGGCATTATTCTCTCAAGGTATTTCAACGAAAGCATCTGACGCTCTGCAACAGACTTCATAGATACATATTCGCCGCCGCAATGTTCAGCCAAATCGATCATTACACGCAGGGCATATCTTCCTCTTGTAGAAACCAGCATAATATTTCTCCTTGTAGTTTATTTCCCTAATATGTAAGAGAGATTATTTTGAATTTTTTCGGCTACATCGGGTTTATTCATTGAGTAAACATGAACATTGGTTATGCCGTTGGCATAAAGATCAATAATCTGGTCGGTTGCATAAGCTATTCCTGCCTGCTTCATGGCGGCAGGATCAGAGCCGAATTTATCAACAAGACTTTTGAATCTCTGCGGCATAAATGAACCCGAGAGCTTAACCGACCTTTCAACCTGATTTGCATTGGTTATCGGCATGATTCCGGGAATTATGGGGACGGTTATTCCCGCTTCACGGATTTTATACAGAAAAGTATAGAGCAGATTGTTGTCAAAAAACATTTGCGTAGTTAAAAATTCGCAACCTGCATCAACCTTCTCTTTGAGATACATTATATCCTCTTTTTGATTTGAACTTTCAGGATGAATTTCGGGATAACAGGCACCGCCGATGCAAAAATCCGCACCCGATTCTTTAAGTTCTCTCACAAGCTCCACCGCATGCTGATAATCCCATCCGCTTCTGTCAGCATCTTCAAGATAAGCAGGGATATCACCGCGAAGTGCCATTATATTTATGATTCCCGCAGTCTTGATTTCTTCAATCTTCCGATGTACCATCTCTTTAGAAGAAGAAACGCAGGTAAGGTGGGCAAGGGTTGGCACACCGTAAAGCTCCTTGATGTTCTTTGCAATATCAAGCGTATATTTGCTTGTGCCGCCGCCTGCACCGTATGTAACACTCATAAAAGAGGGCTTAAGCTTTGCAATTTCTTCGGTTGCGGTCTTTACGCTTTCAAAAGCGGTTTCTGTTTTCGGCGGAAAAACCTCAAATGAAAGCGAAAGCGTTTCTTTTTTTAACAATTCCGAAATTTTCATAAATTCATCTCTTTTGTTAGTTTTAATTATACTACACTTGAAGTAGGTAAATCAAGAGCTTTATTGAACACCGCAGCAGTGGTCACAGTTTTCGCAGCGCGGGAACTCATTTTTGTCGTATTCAATGCCGTTTTTATCGTAGTAATCCTGCAAAGCTTTCTTGATAGCTTCTTCCGCAAGCACGGAACAATGAATTTTATGAGCAGGAAGTCCGTCAAGAGCTTCAACAACCGCCTTGTTTGTCAGGGAGAGAGCTTCCGAAACGGACTTGCCTTTAATAAGCTCTGTTGCCATTGAGCTTGATGCAATTGCACTTCCGCAGCCGAAGGTTTCAAATTTCACATCGGCTATGATGTCGTTTTCAATTTTAAGATATATTTTCATGATATCTCCGCATTTGGCGTTGCCAACCTCGCCTATACCGTCAGCATCTTCAATCACACCGACATTGCGGGGATTGCGGAAATGATCCATAACTTTTTCACTGTAAAGAGCCATAATTCTGACCTCACTTTATAATAAATTCTTTCTTGCCGTTTACAAGGTCTCTCCAGATCGGTGATATCCTGCGTAAATATGCAACAACCTCTTTTACGGCATTGATTGTATATTCAATTTCTTCTTCGGTGTTCTCTTCCGAAAGAGAAAGACGGAGTGAACCGTGAGCTATATCGTGAACCCTGCCGATCGCAAGCAGCACATGGCTTGGGTCAAGCGAGCCCGAAGTGCAAGCCGAACCCGAAGATGCACATATTCCTTTATCATCGAGAAGCAGAAGCAGAGACTCACCTTCAATTCCTTCAAAGCAGAAGTTAACATTGCCGGGAAGTCTGTTTTCTGCATCGCCGTTAAGAATTGAATGAGGAATTTCGGAAAGTCCCAAAATCAGCATATCCCTCAAAGCGATTAATTTTTCATTGTTTTTATCAATATTGACGCAAGCTTCTTCAAAAGCTGCTGTCATACCCATAATTGCAGGAATGTTTTCCGTTCCTGCCCGTTTTCCTCTTTCCTGTGCACCGCCTTCGATAAGAGTTGTGAGCGGAATTCCTTTTTTTACATAAAGAACACCGATACCTTTCGGACCATGAAACTTGTGTGCAGAGAGTGACAGCATATCAATATTCTGTTCTTTAACATCAATGTGTAAATGACCTGCCGCCTGAACGGCATCCGTGTGAAAAATCACGCCTTTCTCACGGCAGATTTCACCAATTTTCTTGATTGGCTGTATTGTTCCGATTTCATTGTTGGCATACATAACCGTCACAAGGCAGGTATCGGATCTGATTGCCTCTGCAACCTGTTCAGGAAGAACAATGCCGTTTTCGTGAACATCAAGCAAGGTGATTTCAAAGCCTTCCTTTTCAAGTCTTTTCAATGTATGCAAAACCGCATGATGTTCAAAAGCGGTGGAGATAATGTGTTTCTTTCCCTTCTTTTCTCCGAGCCTTGCGGCTGAAATTATCGCCTGATTATCCGCTTCGCTGCCTCCTGAAGTTAATGTAATTTCTCTTGCTTCGCAGCCGAGCAAATTTGCGATTCTTTGACGTGCACCATTCAAAGCCTCTTTTGCTTTTTGCCCCGCCGAATGCAGGCTTGACGGGTTACCGTATATTTCATCCATATACGGAAGCATTGATTGAATTGCCGCCTTGCTCATTTTTGTTGTTGCGGCGTTGTCTAAATATATCTGCATAGATTTTTCCTTTCGTATAAATTAAAAAAGCTCCGTCAGCCGCTTAAAGCAGTTGTCGGAGCTTGACTTTTTATTCAGCAAAAAGCGGTGTTGAAAGATATCTGTCGCCCGTATCGGGAAGCAGAACAACGATTGTTTTACCTTCGTTTTCGGGGCGTTTTGCAAGTTCAAGGGCGGCAAATACGGCTGCACCCGAAGAAATTCCTACAAGAACACCTTCGTTTTTGCCGATGAAATTCCCCGTTGCAAAAGCATCATCATTTTCTACGGTAACTATTTCATCATAAATATCCGTATTCAGCACGTCGTGAACAAAGCCTGCGCCGATCCCCTGGATTTTGTGTGCACCTGCAACACCCGTTGAAAGCACTGCCGATGATGCAGGTTCAACTGCAACGATCTTGATATCGGGATTCTTTGATTTCAGATATTCACCCACACCCGTAACCGTTCCGCCTGTACCGACACCTGCAACAAAAATATCAACCTCGCCGTCGGTATCTTCATATATTTCGGGACCTGTGGTTTCAAAATGTGCCTTGGGGTTGGCAGGATTTGTAAATTGAGAGGGAATAAAGCTGTTGGGGATTTCCTCGGCAAGCTCTTTGGCTTTTGCGATTGCTCCCTTCATACCCTTTGCGCCTTCGGTCAGAACAAGCTCTACGCCATAGGCTTTCATAAGCTGTCTGCGTTCAACAGACATGGTTTCGGGCATTACGATTATGACTCTGTAGCCTTTTGCGGCGGCAACCGAAGCAAGACCTATACCTGTGTTACCGCTTGTAGGCTCAATGATAACCGAATCAGGTTTAAGCTTTCCCGAAGCCTCCGCATCGTCAATCATTGCCTTTGCAATTCTGTCCTTAATGGAGCCTGCAGGATTGAAATATTCAAGCTTTGCAAGAATTTTTGCTTTGAGATTATATGCTTTCTCAATATGTGTGAGTTCAAGAAGCGGAGTTCTGCCGATGAGTTCCGCTGCGTTTTTATATATTTTCATGTTAATCACCTTATCATTTCAGTATTTTTATGAGGTTTTGTTTTTTTATAATTTTAATCAGTATAATTCCGATGATAAGACCCGCAACGCCCTGAACTGCATTTGCAGGAATGTTGACGAGAGAAGGCGAGAATCCGTACATGAAGCCTTCAAACACGAAATATCCCAGAATCATTTCTGTTTCCGCCAATGTACCGCTTATGAGTCTTGCGGTAAATTCTTTCATTTTTGGGGAGAGATTTTTAAAAATAAAATATGCAATTATTGCCATCAATCCTTTTATTACAAAGGTTGCGGGAGCATATACAGCATATCCCGAAAAAATATCTGCAAGAGCGGAGCCGACGCCTGCTGCAAGGAAGCCGTAGCCCGGCGGCAATATCCAGCCGGAAAGAAGAACAATGCAGTCGCCTAAATTGATGTATCCTTTAAGCAGTGACGGTATTTTAATAACCATGGTTGCAACGCAGGCTAATGCGGCAAGCATTGCGGAAAGGGCAAGTTTTTTTGCAGTTTTCATTTTATCACCTCAAATCCGTTCTGCAGGTCAGCGATAATATCATCAATATGCTCTGTACCGATTGAAAGACGGATTGTGTTGGGTTCGATATCCTGATCTGCAAGTTCTTCTTCGCTCAACTGACTATGGGTTGTTGTTGCAGGGTGAATAACAAGGCTCTTGACATCTGCAACATTGGCTAGAAGCGAGAATATTTTAAGATTATCAATAAACTTATGGGCTTCTTTTACGCCGCCCTTGATTTCAAATGTGAATATCGAACCGCCGCCGTTGGGAAAATACTTTTGATAAAGCTCATGGTCGGGATGATCGGGTAATGACGGATGATTAACTTTTTCAACCTGAGGATGATTTTTAAGAAATTCAACAACCTTCTTTGTGTTCTCTGCGTGACGTTCAAGGCGGAGAGAAAGAGTTTCAACACCCTGTAAAAGCAAGAATGCCGCAAAAGGTGAAAGAGTTGCTCCCGTATCACGAAGCAATATTGCTCTGATATATGTTACAAATGCAGCAGGACCAACCGCCTTTACAAACGAAAAACCGTGATAGCTGGGGTTGGGGTCTGCGATTGCAGGATATTTGCCCGATGCAGCCCAATCAAATTTGCCCGAATCAACGATCACGCCGCCAAGAGTTGTACCGTGACCGCCGAGAAATTTGGTTGCCGAATGAACAACAATATCTGCGCCGTGTTCAATGGGCCTTATAAGATAAGGTGTACCGAAAGTGTTGTCAACAACAAGCGGAAGTCCGTGCTTGTGTGCAAGCTCGGCAAGAGCATCAATATCGGGAATATCGCTGTTGGGGTTGCCGAGAGTTTCGATATATATAGCTCTTGTGTTATCCTGAATAGCGGCTTCAACTTCAGCCAAATCATGTATATTAACAAATGAAGCGGTAATTCCGAAATTAGGAAGAGTATGCGCAAGCAGGTTGTAGCTGCCGCCGTAAATGGTCTTCTGAGTAACAAAGTGGCCGCCGTTCTGACCGAGTGCCTGCAAGGTGTATGAAATGGCTGCTGCACCCGAAGCAAGAGCAAGAGCAGCAACGCCGCCCTCAAGGGCTGCAACACGCTGTTCAAGAACATCCTGAGTGGAGTTGGTCAGTCTGCCGTAGATGTTGCCTGCATCTGCAAGACCGAATCTTGCTGCTGCGTGTTCGCAGTTATGAAAAACATATGATGTGGTCTGGTAAATGGGAACGGCGCGTGAATCTGTTGCGGGATCGGGATTTTCCTGACCTACGTGGAGCTGTAATGTTTCAAATTTATACTGTGACATAATTATTATTTCCTTTCGTTATTGAATATGTTTTGTGTTGAGATGAAAGCGAAAAACACATTCGTCCGAAACGGAAATTTTCTCTCAATAACTCTTCAAAGAGCTTTTGCACTGGGAACACCTTCTTTTGCATACCTGTCGAGTAGGTTGATTGGATTATACCACCATTAACCTACCGTGTCAATAGGTAATTGTGCAAATTTTTTTGTACCGATAGCCATTATTTTTATAAAAAATAAGCATCGGATTTCCGCAAAAAAATTTCAAAAAAATCCGTAAATTTCCTGTTGACAAGCGCATATCATGGTGATATAATGCAACCAAATTCAATAGCTCAAACCGTTGAAGCGGAGATAACGGCAATGATGCCTTTACAGAGAGCCTGCGATGCTGAGAATCAGGCAAGAAACAAGTTGTCAAATGGACCGCTGAGGGTGCAGTCAAATAAGTTTTACTTAGAGTATTCTGCAACGTGTTGGCATACGTAAGTTGTCGGGGGTATGTTGGTACCCTGCTAAGCGCACGGCTTCATTGCCGTGAATCAAGGTGGCACCGCGAATAAGTTTATTCGTCCTTGACAGAGATTTTATATTTCTGTCAGGGACTTTTTGTTTTATAGGAGGAAAAATATGTTTATCTTGTCAAAACGATGGCGAATCTTGAATTGCACAAACAAAAATTTAGATTTCACAACACAAAACAACTTTATTTTAAGGAGATTATTACTATGAAATACAACAATATTGAATTCAACACATACTTAAAAAACTATCCCGATGCAAACGGTTATTTCGGCAAATACGGTGGCTCGTTCATTCCTCCCGAGCTTCAGACTGCAATGGATGAAATCACACAGGCATATAACACAATCTGTAAATCAAGAAATTTTATCAATGAACTTCGCAGAATCCGCAAAGAATTTCAGGGCAGACCCACACCTGTTTCACATCTTGCAAGGCTTTCGGAAAACATCAGCACGGGTGTTCAGATTTATGTCAAAAGAGAAGATTTAAACCACACGGGCGCTCACAAGCTCAACCACTGCATGGGTGAAGCACTCCTTGCAAAATATATGGGCAAGAAAAAAGTTATCGCCGAAACAGGTGCAGGTCAGCACGGCGTTGCACTCGCAACCGCAGCAGCATATTTCGGTCTGGAATGCGACATTTATATGGGTGCTGTTGATATCCAAAAGCAGGCGCCCAACGTTGCGAGAATGAAGATTCTCGGCGCAAATGTTATTGAGGTAACCGACGGCCTTGCAACTCTTAAAGAAGCGGTTGATGCGGCATTTGCAGCTTACTGTAATGAATATAAGGATGCAATTTACTGCATCGGTTCGGTTGTCGGTCCACATCCGTTTCCGATGATGGTGCGTGATTTTCAGAGTATAGTCGGTATTGAAGCGCGAGAACAGTTCACGGAAATGACAGGCGAATTACCCGATTCGGTTGTTGCCTGCGTTGGCGGCGGTTCAAATGCAATGGGTCTTTTCTCGGGATTCCTCAATGACCCTGTTGACATATACGGCGTTGAACCTCTCGGCAGAGGAACGGCACTCGGAGACCACGCAGCAAGTCTTACCTATGGCGAAGAAGGCATTATGCACGGCTTCAACAGCATTATGCTTAAGGATAAAAACGGCGAGCCCGCACCCGTTTATTCAGTTGCAAGCGGTCTTGATTATCCATCCTGCGGTCCCGAGCACGCATTTCTTCACGATATTGGCAGAGTAAAATACGGCGTTGTTGACGACGAAGAAACAATAAATGCGTTCTATACACTTTCAAGACTTGAAGGAATTATCCCTGCAATTGAAAGTTCACACGCCATTGCATATGCAATGAAGCTCGCAAAAGAAATGAATAAAGGATCAATCCTCGTCAATCTCTCGGGCAGAGGCGATAAGGATATGGATTATATCATTGAAAAATACGGCATAAGATAAGTTTTAATTTAATATAGCAAAAAGGGGCTGTTTGTTTCACAGCCCCTTTCAGCATTTTATCTCATATCCGATAACGGAGTATAATTCGTATTGTTTCGCAAATATTCTTCCTTTTTACCCCTGAGCAACAATCTGACATAACTCATCGGCTCGTTGTAGATAAGGAAGTCAAGTTCTGATGTTTCGTACATATTGTTTGCATATTCGTTTTCGACTGCATCACAGTCAATTGACAGCATTGAACCGTCAGATAATTTCACTTCAACAAAGCGGTGTCGATATTAAATTCACAAAAAATAATGTTGTTAATCATAAATCAAAAACTCCTTTTTATTTGTTTAAAAAAATAAGAAAAGTAGACAAATAGAGCCTCTGAAACCGTTGACACATAAGGAATTGAAAGTGCAGTAATTAAGGGGTACGTATAGTTTGACTTGTAACCCCGATTTTACGTTTTATGCGTTACAAAGCCGAGATTTTAAGTTGTAAGAAAATGTAATTTTGAAAGTGTCTTGATTGATTTGACAAAAATGAAATAATAATATAGAATATATATGGTGATTGATATTTTCATTTTAAACTTTCTCCTTTGACAAGAAAGGAGAACAAAAAATTCCGTGGCTGAAAAGAAAAAGCCGTCCGGATTAATTTCGGGCATAACGGAAGACGCATTGGAGACATTGGCAGAAGCTTTGTATCCGGACATATTAGAGTTTTTCAATAGCGAAGAAGGTCAGAAAGAATTCGCTGAATGGAAAGCAAGCCAACAGAACAAGACATAAAAAAGACGGAGCAGCTTGATTGCTGCTCCGTTGCATTATAAAAGAAAATGAATATCAGAAATAAAGCAATAATCCGAACCGATTCTGTGAAAAGAAAAGGTTCGGATTATCATGCTTTGGCGCCCCAAACAGGACTCGAACCTGTGACACCGCGGTTAACAGCCGCGTGCTCTACCGACTGAGCTATTAGGGCAAATTAAAAAAGTGTCGGCGTCGACCTATCTTCCCGGGCCGCTTCCAGCCAAGTATTTTCGGCACTGTTGAGCTTAACTACCGTGTTCGGGATGGGAACGGGTGGACCCTCAACGTCATCAACACCGACTAATATATCGATATGCGTTATTCGCGCATTATCTTCTCTTTATGGTGACCCGTAGGGGATTCGAACCCCTGTTGCCGGCGTGAGAGGCCGGAGTCTTAGGCCACTTG
>JAZPXO010000102.1:0-12083 GCA_045543735.1 Acutalibacteraceae bacterium | reverse complement strand
TTCACCTCAACACAAGCGGTGTCAATGTTAAATTCACAAGATTTAATGTAATTCATTAGGATACCTCCAAAATATATTCTGTTTTGAAAGCATTTCAAGCGTGGGTTTTGGTGTGGTATCCTTAACTATGTGAATGGTTATCTACTTTACCCGAAACAGTTGCAAAATCTGCAACATCTTTCATTCTGAACAGCAGTTCGTTTACAATTAACTGTCCGATTTTCTTGCCACGGTATTCAGGTAACACTTGTATCCATTCAAGTATAAGTTCTTTTACTTCTGTGTCATAATCAGCTAAACCGCAACCGACTAAATTGCCGGTTGCTTTTTCTTTAACCATTATCCATAAGTTTTCGTTGTAAACAGGTGTTTGGGTGTAGCTTTTGATAAGTTCCTTGTTTACCGAAATATCCGTATATGAATCGTTGATTATCTGCATGATTGTTTTTATATCTCTTCGTGTTGCGGTTGTAATCTCAAAATCATTCGTTGCGATTTTGGGTATAACATTAAGGTTGTGATACAAACGAAAATATTTTTCGTCGGTGTATTTGCATAATATATCGGATGAAAAATCTCTGTCGTGAAGAATCTTCATATCTGGTGGAATTGTTATTCTTTTAGCTTTCCAATATGGAATGGATAATGTTCCGCAAGGGTTATTCAGATATTCGGTTAGTGTAATCATTTTTGCTCCAATCAAATGTGTTTCTCATATATGTATAAATTATTCTCTGGTGACCGCTCTCCACTATTTGTAAAACCTACTGCATTCCAAAAAGGTTCACCTGTAATAGGATCGGCGGTCAGCCAAATATTGCTGACACCGTTTGATTTGAAAGTGTTTTCAAGGTGCTTGTAGATCTCTTTGCCATACCCGTTTCGTCTGTATTCGGGTTTGACATAAAACTCCATTACATAACCCCAACCGGGTCTGACATATCCTCGATGTTCCTCACGGTCAATTTTACCATAAGCAAAACCGATTAAAACTTTATCAAGGTAGCAAAGCTCAATAAATCTGCCTGTGTTTTCGGACATATCAACTACACTCGAAATAAACCTTTTCAACGTTTTTTCTGGGGTTGTTCTGCCAACATTACTGTCAAGTTCAAGACAATAGGGAAGCATTATGCTTTCAAGTAATTTGTGATATTTTTTCTTGTTTTTAACCGTTTCAAAATTCAATTTATTCATTACTGTACCTCTTTCATAAGACAAAAAATGCGCTTCTGACCGTGAAATCAGAAACGCATAAATCCGTATAAAAGAAATATTATTCGCAAACGGACAAAACGGTAGCTGACTTCACTAAGCAAAATCTTTTCATCATCTTGTCCACCTGCCTTTCAGTAATTTTTATTTATTGTAACAATATAAGAATAATTTGTCAACCGTTTTCAGTTGCGATGCAAAAGTGTCGGTTTTAAATTCAATAGTGTTTAGCAACACAGTTACAAGCAGAGATAACATCAATAGATTTTTTATACCGAACAACCACTTTGTAAAAGTGCGCAATTATACACCGTTGCGGTGCCATTGCGATTTCTTCGAAATTCTCGGAACACAGTTCCGCTGATTTCATCAGACAAGGTAAAATTGTGTTGATAAACCGCTAAACTAATATTTTGAGCTTTCAATTGACTTTATTAGACAAATATACTATGATTTATTTGCAATATGAAGTAAAAATTATGGTAAACAAAAAGAGGGTATACCGTGGCTATAAATACAAAGAGAATTGAAGAGTCAGCAACAACGGCATTAAAATCAACTTTCCTTCGTTGTAGATATATTGATGCATATATTGATAGCAATGATAAAACTCCGTCTTGGGATGGTACAATATTTGTATATAGTAATGGCGAACAAAAGAAAGAGCATCTGCTTGGAACGGTCCCTATACAAGTTAAAGGGACAGCAAGAAAAATAGTGTCCGAAGAAGCATCGTTTTCGTGTAGTGTTGTTGATCTGAAGAATTATTATCGTGATGGAGGTTGTATATTTTTTCTTGTGAGTGTAGATCCGTCAACTCAATGGTATAAAATTTATTATGCTAGTTTATTAACTTTTGATTTAGACGGTATTTTGAAGAAAGCAAAAAAGCAAACGACTTTCACGATAAAGCTCAAATCTTTTCCTGTAGAAAGCGAAGCCGAAATGGCAAATATTTTCATAGATTTTGTGAAAGACAAACCAAACAAATGAGTTTTATAGGGAAAGAAATTCCTTCAATCGAATCCCTTACGCAGAACGGAACCATCATAGAAAGTCTTTCTTTTGGTACATCTGGAGTCGGAATAAAAAACAGCGAAATAGAACGTTATATTACTAACCATGATTTTTATCTGTATGCAAAACCGAAAGGGTTAGATATAGATATTCCTGTTGAAAAAGTCTTTAATCCGATAATTTCTAAAGAAATAAATGGTTCTGTGAAGGTGAATGATATTGAATATTATTCATCATATACTGTTGTATATGAAAAAGGTCAAGCGACTTTCCAAATTAGCAAGGGTTTAAGTTTTGTTCCGCCATATGAAGGAAAAAACTCGAAACTTCAAATAAGACCTGCAGGCACACTATCTGAATTTATTAAAGACACCTCATTTATAGTTGATGTTATTGATCACAAAGAGTTGTCGATAAACGGTGCGAAATTGCCATTTGATGATTTGCCAGCAAAAGAAATCAAGAAAATAAAATCTAATTTTGAATATTATAAAAATGTAAAGAAAACACTTGATTTCCTTGGTGTTATAGAAGAATTGAATTGTGATAACCTTTCAGAACAAGATCAAAGAAACATAAGGAATCTTGTGGGTGCTGTCCTCTATGGTAAGAAAATGACTCTTTCTCATACTGATGCTCCTGTTACATATTGTTTAATTAAAATTGCAAACTTATCAGTATTAATATGGGCAGAAAAGCAGTCTGATGAGAAATATGTTATTAAAAATTTTTTTGAAAAGCACTCTGTTTGTGCTTTTGATGTGAAAGATGTAAACCATGAAAAGCCGATGCAGAGTTCACAATATCTTCTTTTAAACAATAGAGCTTTTGAATGTGCTTCTAATATTGATTGCGAAATAATATTTGAAGATTTGATTTCAACGGAGCCTTCTCAATATTTAATGTCACAGTCTGTATTGTTTCTTCTTGAAATACTGAAAGGATATGACAAGAATCCAAAAGTAGAATTCTTAAATTTAGCAACAAAAATTTTGGATTGGATCGAAGAAAACAACATAGATATACGCAAAGATATTATCTTACTTAATAGGATGCAAATTTTTAAAAGACAACGAAACCTATCTTTTGATGAGTTGAGTTCCCTTGAAAAATTAACAAAAGATAATAAGCCATTAGAGATTCGCTGTGGTGCATATTTACTTTTGGATGATAACACAAATGCACAAAAGTGTTTTGATGAGATGGGTGTTGAAATGAAAAAAATGTTTATTGATTATCCTATTTGCTTTTTTGGAAAGTTGACATTGGAATAGAGCGAGATGCAGAAAAGTTGGTTTCTGTGAAAGTTCATAAAACACAAAAATTTTGCAGATTGTTTTTATTTATATATTTTACATTTTTAAGCCTTTAGGCGCAGCTCGGAGAGAAGATTTTTGAATTTTCTCTCCGATTTTTGTCAGGGGTTTGGGGAAGAAATTCACCAACAAGCAGTGGTGGTTTTGCGAAAGCAAAATTGCCGCTTTTGCAAATTGTACGTACATTTGCACTGCTTGCCAATTAGTGAAAAGACCTTGAATATCAACATATTTATATAAACAGCAGATATAAAAAATCAGCCTGCAAAACTCTAAAAATTCGCAGGCTGAAACTTTTTTATCTGATTAAATTATGTCATATCTTCTGTTTACAATTTCATATCCGTAATCAACAGAAGTGAAATTTCCGTGAGTTTTTGCATGTTCACCGTGCTGAATATCATCGAATGGCAACGCACCTTTGTTCAATATATCATTGGTTACGAAAGCAAATATTGTGCGATACAAATTATCGTTTTCTTTACCATCGGCAAAACGGATTGCACAGCAGTTGTTCAGCTTCATGCCGTGAACTTCATCAATGCCGCATCCGGCAACTGCAATCAATTCTCCGTTTTCAAAAACTCCGTATTCAAGATTGTTTTCATCGAGATAATCTTTTTCATTGAGCAAGTGATTTATATAACCGTCTTTCTTTCCGTTTGCCCATTTGAGAATTGATTTTTTATCGGAAGGATTCAGCAAACGGATAATGATTTCGTCGGGCAACTTTGCTTCAATCGGTTCACCAAAATATAACGCTTGCGGTGTAACTTTCAGTTTTTCTTCAACTCCGTAAGACTTCAGAATTTCATAAATTTCCGTTTCGTCTTTCATTGAATAAAATGTTTTTCTTTGAGGAAATCGTTTTATCCATTCCGTTAAAAAATTAAAATCATCCGTCATAATTTCAAGATAACTTTTACCGTTTCCGTTGTCACCGATTCCGATAAAACCGTTTTCAAAATCTCCGTTTGGTGCGGCGATTTCAAGACCGCAATATTTGATTGTAGTGCAAAAGTAACCGTATCGCTTTGCATCTTTTTCAAGAAGATAATCAATAACGATGTCGGAATCAGCAAGTTGAAAATCGGGGTTGCTGTGAATGAAACGGGCAGCAACGGTTTTGTCTGTTATTTCACCAAGATACATTATCTGATTTTTTGTTTTGGAACGGTACTTGCTCGGAGTGACACCGTATTTTTTCTTAAATGCTTTTGTGAAGCCTTCGTGAGAATCATAACCGATTTCAAGAGCAATTTCCAAAACGGATTTGTCTGTGGTGCGAAGCAATTTTGTTGCATTTTTCAAACGGACATAATTCATATACGCTGTCACGGTAAAACCCGTGTGCGTGAGAAATATGCGGTTGAAATAATCAATGGAAAAGCCTGCATTTGCTGCAACATCTTCAACGGATATTTCGTTGTCGGCGGCATTTTGTTTTGCAAATTCAACGGCTTTGAATATGAGTTCTGTGTTCTCCATAATACATTCTCCTGTGTTCAGATTGACTGTAAAAATCGATTTCTACAACACAATTATATCTGCAAACGAAAATGTTTTCTTGAACAGAACCGCTGTTTTATACATTGTTTATTTGGCTGATTGCATTTTCTATGATTCTTTTTGATTGAATTATTTCTTCATCAGTGTCAACTACTTCGAGAATGATTCTTCCGTTGTAATTCTGTAGATACTTTTTGAATACCAATGAGTAATCAATATCTCCTTTTGTCAAAGACAAATGCTCGTGAGGAACATTAAAATGCTTTCCCGCGACATGTAAACATTTAGGATATTTTACAGCTACTATTTCTTTAAGGTGTTCGTAATTGTCGATGTGGGCAATATCCAAAAGTTGTTCAACATAGTTATCTGATTTATACAGGGATTCTAATTCCTCTTTTTTGTAATGAAACTTGTCTATAACGCTGTTATTTTCCAAATACCAAGTTATGCCTTTTGTTTTAGCCTTTTGGGAAAACGCACCAACTTTTTCTATTAACACCAATTCCGTTTTATCGGTTACCAAATTTTTGTCATAAACCGGATGAACTATAACTTCGGTATCACCGAGATATTCAACCAGATTGAGCAAAATATCGCCATATAAATCAAAATCATCAGGAGTAAATACTGCGTGAAATATAATTGGAAAACCAACTTCTTTTAAATATTCAATTTTCGGCTCAGGAATGTTGCTCAACGCAATCTGACCGTCTTTGAACCAAATCTGCATAAAGTCAAAACCATTTTCTTTGCAGAATTCAACCTCATCTATATAATTGTTGTAAATTCTTATTCCGCGACCAATTTTTATCATAAAATCACCTTTGGTTAATTTAATGTTTATATCCTATCACAATTTTTATAACAATGCAACAAGATTATAGTAGTAGCAGAACCGTGGTAATGTGGTAAACTTTTGAGTCATTTATATTTCCACGGCTTCGATTTTTTAGTTACAAAAAATTTGACATAAAAATTTAAATACGCTATAATATACTTGAAAATAGAAATTAAGACACCTAAGACACCGCCGAGCATTGTGATGCAGGCATCAAATGTCATAGGTGTCTTTTTGGTTAGATAGGAGTGTTTATCAAGTAACAAAGTGAAAATAAGATATGTGTTTTACACATCCTGCAAATCCAAGAATTAAGAAAGGAGAAACCATGCCCCGCAGGAAGAAGGTTATCAACAACTCGGATTTACCTGACCATGTTATAGAAGAAATTGCCCGATGCATTTTGCCCGACATTATCGCATATTACGAAAGCGAAGAAGGACAGCAAGAATTTCAAAAGTGGAAAGCCGAACAAGAGTTAAAAACGGATGACAATGATGCAGCCTGATTGATATATCGCTCGGAAGATTTTCAGATTTTTCGAGCGATTGGCTCTTTTAGGTGTTATGCAAAAATGTAGTTGCAATTTATTTTTAAGTGTGTTATAATGATTATACAATAAAATATGGGAGGTGAACTGATGGAAATCATCAGCAAAAGGCTGAAAGCGCTCCGTGAAAATGTGGGTCTTTCTCAAAACAAACTTGCTCAGATTTCGGGAATGAAGCAGTCAAGTATCAACCGATATGAAAACGGTTCGGCAACACCATCACCCGAAAATATGGTTAAGCTTGCAGATTATTATGATGTGTCGCTTGATTATATTTACGGAAGAACGGATAATCCGCAAGGCAGACTGTATGAACACAAAACAAAATACAGCCCCGAAATGGAAAAGTTTGTTGAAATGTGTTTTGACCCGAAGTCCAGAGCAAGCCAACAGCTCAAAGAAACTCTTTTGAATCTTTTGAGTTCTGAGGGGGTGAAAGACGATTGAAAGCGGTAATTTACGCTCGTTATTCATCGGACAGTCAGCGTGAAGAATCCATTGAGGGTCAGCTTCGTGAATGTACTGCATTTGCTGAAAAGAACGGTATCACAATTCTGTCACATTATATCGACAGAGCATTTTCAGCAAAGACGGATAACCGCCCCGAATTTCAGCGGATGATAAAGGACAGTAACAAAAAACTGTTTGATGTTGTTCTTGTATGGAAACTTGACAGATTTGCAAGAAACAGATACGATAGTGCAAGATACAAAGCATTGCTGAAAAAGAACGGAGTTAAGGTTGTTTCTGCAACGGAGATTATCTCCGAAGGTGCAGAAGGTATCATACTTGAATCGGTACTTGAGGGATATGCGGAATACTATTCGGCAGACCTTTCCGAAAAAGTAATCAGAGGTATGACAGATAATGCACTGAAATGTAAATACAACGGTGGTACATTACCGGTAGGATATGTTATTAATTTGGAACAACAGTTTGAAATTGACCCACCCAAAGCAGCACTTGTACTTGAAGCATACAAACTGTATGACAGCGGATATACGATGACCGAGATATGCACTTGGCTAAACGAACAAGGTTTGAAAAACGCAATGAACAAACCTATGACACGAAATAGTGTGGAGCGGTTGCTGAAAAACCGACGGTATATCGGTGAATATCAATATCGTGAAACAATAGTTCCGAATGGTATACCGCAAATTGTACCGACTGACCTGTTTGACAGAGTTCAGGAAAAGATAGCGAAAAACAAAAAAGCTCCTGCACGGCACAAGGCGGAAGACGATTATCTGTTGACAACAAAACTGTTTTGCGGTCATTGCGGAGCGATGATGTGCGGCGAAAGCGGAACGAGTCACACGCAAGATGTTTATCACTATTACAAATGTGTGGCGAGAAAACGAAAGAAAAATAACTGTAAAAAGAAAACGGTTAAAAAGCTTTGGATTGAGAATTTGGTTATCAACGAAGCAATGAAGCTCATAATGAGCGATGAAAGAATTGAAGCGATAGTTTCGCAAACAATGGATATGTTGAGCAGAGAAAACACAAATCTGCCGATGTATGAAAAACAGTTGAGAGACATTAACAACGGTATTCAGAATATGCTGAACGCTATACAGCAAGGAATCCTGACAAAGTCCACAAAGGAAAGGCTTGAAGATCTTGAAGCACAGCGGGATGAGGTTGAAATACTGATAGCCCGAGAAAGTCTTGAAAGACCAAAGCCGAGTGCGGAATTTATAAGGTTCTGGCTACTCAAATTCCGGATGTTGGACATATCAAAGAAAGAACACCGCAAAAGATTGATAGATACATTCATCAACACAGTGTTCTTATTCGATGACAAAGCAGTCATCACATTCAATTATAAAGACGGAAGTAAGACCATTGAGCTCTCAGAGCTTAAAGGTTCGGATATAGAATTAACTGGTGCACCATATTGAGTATTCATAAGGGATTTACCTATGAATACTCAATTTTTTTGCTTAAATAGAGTTTTTATGTGGTCGCAGACTGTTTGGGTCTGCGACCTTTTCTGTTTTGTTATGCCGTTACTGTTTCGGGTAATGCTCTCGGTATATAGCTGACCTGCACTCCCTGCCGTGTGTCGCTTTTGTAAAAGTCTTCTTCCTTGGTCGGCAGTTCAATATACCCAACAAATCTGTAATGGATTACAACCCGCTGTGTTTTGTTTTTGCCTTTGCCCTGTGTCTCATAAACATCAATATGGTCTATGAGTTCTCTCACAAGCGGTGCAGTTAATGCTTCCATTTCAATCACTTTACGCACAGCTTTCAGAAACATATCCCTGCTTTGTTGAACGGTATTCATTGTGGCAAGCTTAGTTCTGTAATCCGCTATCTTGGATTTGAGTGCAACACGTTCGGTTTCATACTTGTGTGCCATATGCATAAACCATTCGTCTGTAACTTTCCCTACCGCATTATCCTCATACAGCTTCTCGTAAAGTATGTTTACCGATTGCTGTCGGGAGATTGCATTTTGCAGTTCACTCTCAATAAATCTTTGTTGTTCGTGAAAATCCTTGTTTGTTTTCTTTTCAAGGATGTCTGAAAGTATTTCTTCATCGTTTTTAAGATAACTTGCAAGATGCTTGAGTTCAAGAATTACAATGGCTTCAATGGCATCTGCACGGATATAGTGCCTTGTTTGGCAATCTCCACGGGTATCTTTGGTGTAGTTACCGCAGCTGAAATAATGAATATCTTTGTTGATGGTGTTGGTGTGGTAACGCATATTGTGACCGCAATCAGCACAGCGAAGCAATCCGCTGAACAAGTGCTTTTCAGCATTCTGTTTCTTTGGTGAACGCCGTTTTGTTTTCTTTATGAGTGTTTGAACAAGCTCAAAGGTTTCACGGTCAATTATCGGCTCGTGAACATTCTTAAATACCTTCCAGTTTTCTTCGGAGTTCGGTATTCTTGTCTTGTTTTTAAAAGATTTTGAGAATGTTCTGAAATTAATGACATCACCACAGTATTCCTGCTGTGAAAGTATCTTTGCTATTGTTGTCTTACACCATTTGTACGGGTCTTCCTGAGATTTCTTTCCGCCTCGGTTTAAACCCTTGCTGCGCCAATATGCCATAGGTACAAGCACCTTGTTTTCCTGAAGCAATCGGGCAATGGTTTCGTTTCCTTTACCCTCAAGACACATACGGAATATATCTCTCACAACCTCTGCCGCTTCGTGTTCAATTACCCATTTCTTGGGGTTGATTGCATCTTTAACATAACCGTAAGGCGGCTGTGCAAGAGGTTCGCCCATATTGCCACGGATTCTTTTTGCAGAGCGTACCTTCTTTGAAATATCTCTTGCATACATCTCGTTCATAACATTCTTGAACGGGATGATTTCATTTTCACCGTCAGCACTGTCAACCAAGTCTGTAATGGCTATAAAGCGGATATTGTTTTCGGGGAAGTATGATTCGGTGTATAGACCAACCTCAACATAGTTTCTTCCGAATCGGGACATATCCTTAACAATGATTGTTGAGATATATCCTGCTTCAACATCTTCCATCATTCTCTTGAAATCAGGTCGATTAAAGTTCGTACCCGTAAATCCGTCATCAACATAGAATCTTGTATTTTCAAAACCTTTCTCTTGAGCATATCTCGATAACATGATTTTTTGAGATGTGATTTGTCAAGGATATTTTCTGATATAATTATATTTTATGTTACATTTAAGTGGAGACATTTTATATATGTGCTAAATTAACAAGAAAAATGAGGTAAAAAGAGGTTAGATGAATTACTTCCGCATTGACTGTATATCAATTAATTTGTGACATTATCAATGCTTTTATCCAACGAATAATGAGCTGTCTCATTCAAGTGATACAGCTCATTGTTCATTATGTGGATTGAAAGTCAAATAATAACATTATGTATCTGATTTTTGTTTATCATTTATGAATGTAACAAAATCTTTTGCATCATTGATATTTCCTATAAAAGTAGCTACTAAAGGATAATATTCAGTCATGTTACCTCCAGCGAACTCACATTCAACGCACAAATTCAAATAATAATTTTCTTTGCTTGTTAGATCTTCAGAGCGTGTTTTTATTTTTCCTTTAACACTTAAGATGTCTCCGAGTTTTAATTCTATTGGAAACACATCAAAAACCGTACCAACAAGGTTATCATTAATATAAACATTCGCCTCATAAAAAGATAAAAAATCATTAAAATCAAATGATTTAACTACTGTGTTTTTCAAGGCTTGTATGGAGAAAACGTATTCCGTTTCATTGTTCCCAACGAAAGATTGTGGAAAAATATAAATAGGCATATTCCTTTGTGCAAAGCAATGGTCGTCATATGAAACAAAAGTGTTTTCTATCGGTGTTTTAAATCTGATTATAGACTCTGTTCCGTTAATACGTATTTTCATCGAGTTGATTTTTGTGTATTCATAACCAGATGTACAATGAACTCCAAGAAGCGTAACATATGAGTTTTCTATTCTTTTTCCTTTAATACTATCAAAAGTATCATTAGAAAAGAATACAGACAAGTTATCCGTGTTAAAACCTTCTGCACAAACAAATTCAATTTTTGGATTCATTTCAGAAGAAAGAACATTAATATTAAATGAAAATTCATTTTTTGAATCTGAGCGAAAAAGATTGTATTTTACCATTTCAGGAAAAAGTGATACTTGACTTGTCGCTTTACAAGAGGCAAAATTAAGTAAAACAATTAATAATATTATTAAGGAACAAATCCTTTTCATATTAATTAGCTCCCCACAAAGTCCATGTTGCTGCATCTGTTGAATATAAAACAGTTGCATACGATTCTCCATAAGGCATAGCCACTTCTCGTGTTTCCTTTAATGTTCCATCTGTTTTTCGCTGTTCTATCTTCATTGCATAATAATTATGACAAACGTGCATTTTATAATATCCGCTATTTGCTGATGCTGGAATTGTCGCTTCAACAGTGCTTGAAATTTGATATTCTCTGCCCAATGTAACAGCAATACCATAGTTAAAATCAACACAAGCTGTCACCATTTTATCCACACCGGCTTCTCCACCCAAAGAAGTACTAAATTCATTGGCTGTTTGTGCAGAATAAGTTTGCGCAATTGAAAATGCTAACGATTTATCCCCGGTGTTTTTAAAATGTTGTATTGCACGTGTTAAATTCAAACCAGTAAGACAAATCCAATTATAAACATCTTTATAGACATAATAGTCGTATGTTAGAAAAAGATTCTTATAACTTTTTATTCCTACAAAACGATAATCATGAGCAACTGCAGACCTTGAATTGACAACTTCTTTTGATGTATCAGCAACGTTATTAAAAGAATCATTTCTTCTTATGCCAACAGGCTCTTCAACATCAGGTATATCGAGAATATATCCATCCTGTTCAAACTCATTTGTTGCATATCCATTAAGACTAAACATCGAACATATAGTCATAATAGCAATAAATATACACAATATTTTTTTAAACATTTTTTAAACCTCCCAAATTAACAATATTATTAAAAAATTAGATAACAACTAAAAAAACATTGGAATCACCACTTTCATAAATATTTACTTTTACTCTTTGTGTGCAAAAAGCATAAAAATGATATTGGGAAAAGGGCAAATTAGTAAAAACAACTTATTTGTGCTTTT
>JAZPXO010000101.1:0-14784 GCA_045543735.1 Acutalibacteraceae bacterium | reverse complement strand
GGTTTTTGAATATGCTGAAAAAGGCGTTCACGCAATTGTATAATTAAAAATCAAAAATTAAGCCTCCCATTTGGGAGGCTTGTTTTTTTGCTTTTTTTGAGAAAAATTAACCGTCCGTACAAATCTGTACGGACGGTTTACTTTTATCCTTTAATCAGTCTGTAAAGTTCAACTATAATAGCAAAGATCTTTGAGCCTCTGAAAATATTTACGATTGATTCAAAGAATGTAGGTTCATCTGCTTCAAAAGTGAGAGGTGCTGAACCGTCGTCAATAACCATTGCCTGTGAAATACAGAGTCCGCCTTCACCGAAAATCTCAACTCTTACATAGTCAAAGTTTTCTGCACCGCTGATTGTGTCAAGGTCAAGAGTGATAACGGGGTTTGCATCATTAACTGTTGATTTTGAAATGATTTTGCCGTTTGCAATCCACTGAATAGTGTCCGCATCAGTTACTTCTGCGGTTATTTTGTGACCGTCAACGGTAAGGCTTGAGAACATGGGATAGGGGAGATCGGTGTTAGAAACATCAATTTCTTCTGCGGGGCCAATAACATCATTTGGTCTGAGTTTTCTTGTTATTGCGAAGAGAGCACCACTCTGCATTGTTTTCTTGATGTTCTCAACAGTGTTTTCTTCCATCATGAAAACGCTGAACGAAGTGTCAACAGTGCCTGTATGGTGAGCATCGGTGTTGCTGAAGCCGATAACATTTTTTCCGTAGGGGAGAGTATACATAAGAAGGTTATCCCAGAGGATTCTGTCATAACCTGTTGTGCCGTTTCTTTCATTGAGAATTTCAATGCCGAGGCAGCTGTCATATCTGAGAAGAAGGTCGCTGAAGAATTCGATGCTTTTCTCTTCGTTGACAACATCAGGATTTGAGTTGCTGTCAAGCCAGTCGCCGGGATGGTTGATATATGAGATACCGCCGTTTTCATGGATATAGGAAATTGCCTGCTCATAGCCGTGCTCGTTTTCTGCACCGGGGAAAGCGTTACCCATGTCTGCCTCAAGGAAATGACCGTTAACATGGTTCTTGGTGAGGGAGAGGTTGTTGAACTCGTTTGCACCGAGAACGGGAGTCATGCCGTAGCCTCTGTCATCATATGTACCGTTCTTGATAGCCTCATATTCTTCATCTGTGAGATGCTTGAATTCGTTGCCGAGAATGGGCTGATAGAAATAAAGAGGATGTCTGTAAGGCTCTTCATTCCATTCAACGCCTGTTACGCCGTGGTCAGAAATGGCGAGGAAATCATAGCCTCTGGCATAGGATTCTTTGACCATAACTTCAAGGGAGTAATCGGCATCGCTGTAGGTAGTGTGTGAATGAAGCGAGCCTTTATATGCGCCCCAGGCATTTTCGCCGCTCCAGATAACATCAGCATAGGGGTTTACGATGGTGTAGTCAGCAGTTGTTTCGCCTGCGCCGAAGCAAAGAGAACCGAACTGTGCGCAGAGCATAACGCTCAGAAGAATACACAGAGCTTTTTTGAATTTTTTCATAAAAAAACCTCCTGAAAATAGAATACATAATATATTAAAGCAATTTTGAGCACAAAAGTCAAGGATATACTTTTGAGATTGTTGAATTTAACTGCTTTTTTTCAAAAGACAGACGCATTCTATATGCCCTGTTCGGGGGAACATGTCAACGGGGGTTGCTTTGACGGCGGTGTAGCCGAGAGAAGCGAAGATTCCGCAGTCTCTTGCGAGCGTTGCAGGGTCGCAGGATACATAAACTATCCGCTCAGGCTGCATTTGTGCGGCGGTGCTGATCATGTCGGGAGAGCAGCCCTTTCTCGGCGGATCGAGAATAATAACATCGGGACGGATTCCTTCATTTTTCAGTATTTCTGCCGCCTTTGCCGCGTCACCGCAGATAAAGCGCGCGTTCGTTATTCCGTTGATTTGTGCGTTGAGCTTCGCATCCTCAACCGCCTCAGGAACAATTTCAACGCCGATGATTTCCCTTGCTTTGTCTGCCATGGAAAGACCTATCGTGCCTGCGCCGCAATAGAGGTCGAGAACGGACTCCGTTCCGCTGAGAGAAGCATATTCTGCTGCTTTATTATAGAGCTTTTCCGCCTGATTGCGGTTAACCTGATAAAATGAAAGGGGAGATATGCGGAAGGTCAGTCCGCAGAGGATATCCGTTATATAATCCTCTCCCCAAAGGGTGCGGCACTGCTTGCCGAGGATTACGTTTGTTTTTTCTTTATTGATATTGACGATGATGCTTTTTATTGCAGGCTCGGCTTGCGTAAGTGCGGAAACAAGGCCGCTTTCATCCGGAAGTCTGTTTCCGTTGATGACAGCGCATACCATGATTTCGCCGCTTTTTGTGCCTTTTCGCAGATAGATATGCCTGAGCAGACCTTTATGAGCCGTTTCGTCATATACCGTAACGATGTTTTCTTTAATATACGATGTGAAAACATCGAGAATCTTTTCAAATTCCGCAGGCTGCAGCAGACAGTCGGGGCAATGAATTACTCTGTGGCTGTGGGATGAATAAAAGCCGGTTTTAATTTCGCCGTTATCACAGGCAACGGGAAACTGCGCTTTGTTGCGGTATCTTTTGTCTGCTTCTGCGGCAATAACGGGTTCAAATTCAGGCTCTACGCCGCCTATTCTTTTAAAGCATTCCGCAACATGCGCTGCCTTCAGCTCTGCCTCGGCGGAATATTTCATATGAGAAAAAACACAGCCGCCGCACTTGAGATAAACGGGGCATTCCGCTTCAATTCTTTCGGGCGACGGTTTAATAATGCTCTCAACCTTGGCATAGGCATAGGATTTTTTCACCTTGAGGATGTGGGCGGTTATTTCGTCGCCTGCAGCCGTTGCAGGAACAAAAACCGCCATTCCCTCATGATGACCCACGCCGCTTCCGTTGGATGAGCAGCTTTCTATATTGAGTTTTATTCTGTCATTCTTTTTAAGCATATCATTTAAGGAAGCCGCTGATGATAACCTCTTCGGCTTCTTCCTCGTTCATTCCGAATGTCATCAGCTTGATGAGCTGATCGTTATTGATTCTGCCGATAGCCGCTTCGTGAACGATCTGGGCGTCGGCTGAGTTGGCTGTAATTGCGGGGATTGAGCTGACATTTGCCTCATCCATGATTATGGAATCGCACTGAACATGTGCGCGGCATTTTGCGTTGCCGATTGCGTTGGGATGGAAAATCTGCTTCGACTTATCCTTTGCAACGGAGCGTGAGATTATCTGCGCGGAAGCATCCTCGCCGTCAAGATAAACATCCATATCCGAACGCGCGTACTGGTCGCCGTGAGTGAGGAGTCTTTCGGTGATGATGAGCTTTGCGCCTGCCTTAAGGTGGGCTTTTGAGTCTCTTACGGTTGAGTCAACGCCTTTTATCTGAACCATTTCCATTTCGCAAACGGAGTTTTCGTCCTGCTCGATAACGGTCACGGGGTTGAGAACTCTTTCGCCCTTGCCGTCGCCCTCGCCGTAATGCTTTTCAACATATCTGACCCTTGCGTTCTTGCCGATGTGGAAAGAGTGAATACCGTCATGCTGCGATTTTTCATCGCCGCTGTTATGGATTCCGCAGCCCGCAACGATAAGAATATCCGCATTATCGCCGATATAAAAATCGTTATAAACGAGGTCGTTGATGCCTGCCTCGGTGATGATAACGGGAATATGAACGCTTTCGTTTTTTGTGTTGGGTGCAACAATGATATCAATGCCGGGCTTATCCTCTTTTGTTACGATTTCAATGTTTGCCGTTGAGCGTCTTTCGAGACCGCCGCCGTTTTTGCGGATATTGTAAGCGCCTGCAGGTGTTTCGTGCAGGTCGGCAATTGCCTGGAGAAGGTTGCTGTCTGTTTTATTCATTGCTGCCTGCCTCCTTTCCTCTGAAGCCGCAGTTTTCGCTGAATTCGCCCATAAGAGCGGGGAAAACCTCGTCCTTTGAGCCCATTGTTCTGACCTTGCCGTCAGCAATAACAATCATTGTGTCGGCAAGCTGCATGATTCTCTCCTGATGAGAGATAACGATAACGCTGTTGTGGTTGCCGCTGCTCATTGCCTTGAAGGATTCAACGAGCATGGAGAAGCTCCACAGGTCGATACCTGCCTCGGGCTCGTCAAAAATCGCAACGCCGAGCTTGCGTGCCATAAGGGTTGCAATTTCTATTCTTTTTGCTTCACCGCCCGAGAGGGAATTATCCATTTCTCTGTTGAGATAATCCTTTGAGCAGAGACCGACGCTTGTCAGATAGCTGCAGCATTCGTCCTCGGGGAGCTCATAGCCTGCCGCAAGAGAGAGGAGACGGCGGACTGTCAGACCCTTGAATCTCGGGGGATGCTGGAAAGCAAATCCGATGCCGAGCTTTGCTCTTTCGGTTACGGACATGTCAGTGATATCGGTTCCGTTATATAAAATTCTGCCGGCTGTAGGCTTTTCGATGCCCATGATAAGCCTTGCAAGGGTGGATTTGCCGCCGCCGTTGGGGCCTGTGATAACGGTAAAGGCTCCGTCGGGGATTTCAAGGGAGATATTGTCGATAATTCCGAGTCCCTTGCCGTCAACATCCACGCTGAATGAAATATTTTCAAGCTTTAACATATCAGTTCTCCGTTTTTCAACATTTTAATTCAGCTTATTATATACCATAAATCGGCGATTATCAATATCATTTGCAACAGTTTACGGAAAATAAAATATTTTTATTGAAAAAAATAAAGTTAAAGATTATAATAAATATGTATTTTTTCAAAGGAGGATTTATAATGAAAAAAGTTATCTCACTCATTCTGACAGCGGCGCTGATTTTCGGTCTTTCCGTAATGCCCGCTTCTGCAGAAGACGGCAAAACGCTTAAATTCGGCGATGACGGAAAATTCAGAATTCTTCAGATTGCGGATATTCAGGACGGCGCGTTCCTCGAATATGCAACCTATCAGTTCCTCATTGATTCCGTTGAAGCAACTCAGCCCGACCTTATCGTTCTTACGGGCGATAATATTTCCGGCGGCTCATCACCCACAAAAACTCTTGCAAGAATTGCTATCACAAGATATATGAGCATCTTCGAAGAGGCAGGCGTTCCCGTTGCAATGGTTTACGGTAACCATGACAGCGAAGGTCCTGCTGATAAGGAATATCAGATGGAGGTTTATGAAAGCTTTGACTGCTTCGTAGGCAGCGAGGGCGAGGACCTTACAGGCTGCGGCAACTATAATCTTCCCATTTACAGCGCAGACGGCGAAAAGGTTCTCTATAACCTCTGGATGATTGACTCCCTTACATACAACCGTCATCCCGAGGATAAAAACGATGTTGCATATTATGAAAACGACCTTGGCGGCTATGCCTGCGTTCATAAGGATCAGATTGACTGGTATGTGAAAACATCAAATGAGCTTAAGGCTGCAAACGGCGGCGAGCCCGTTCCCTCAATGGTTTTCCAGCATATTATCGTTCCCGAAGTTTATGATGTTCTTGAAAAGGATGCTGACGGCAAATGGATTCTCCCCGAAGGCAATGACGGCGAGCTTTGGGAAGATCCCTGCCCGCCTCCCTACAGCAACGGCGAATTTGATGCAATGGTTAATCAGGGCGATGTTGTTGCAATGTTCTTCGGCCATGACCACAAGAACAGCTTTGTTGTTCCCCATAAGGGCATTGACATTGTCAATACTCCCGGCGTCGGCTTCTCGTCCTATGGCGACAGCAACAGAGGCGTGAGAGTTATCGACCTCGATGTCAATGACCTCAGCACCTACAAAACAGAGGTTGTTGAATGGCAGGATTTCTATGATACCGAGAACAATACTCTTGCATGGTACACATTCGTTATCCACGGCAATGAATTCCCCTTCGGTGAAAAGCTTGAAGCAGCGTTCAGATATGCTTTTGAATATATGAGAATGGTTATCGCAAACCTTGCAACCAGACCTATGATTTATTAAAGGAGTTAAATTATGAGCGGAGCATTACTCGTTGTTCTTAAAAAAGTTCTCGCAGTTGTTCTTTCACTCATTACCCCCTTGTTTTTCGGCATTCATTACGAACCCCTTTCAAAGTATGATAAAGAATGCAGAGCCGTTGAAGAAAAAATCGGCGGCTTCATGAAAGGTGTATGCCATGCGGACCCTGACTATGAAACCATCAAGGATGCAGGTATCGAATGGACACGCAAGGATATTCCTTTCCCTTATAATGCTGACGGCACAGTCAGACAGCGTTATCTTGACTGGAAGGCTGAAATGAAAGCATACGCCGATAACGGCATCAAGATTTTTGCAATTACACCTTATCCCGATGACTATATTGAATACGGTCTTGACCCCAGAGACCCCGAGGCAAGAGAAGGCATTCAGGAAATAGCAAAATTCTATCTCAAAGACCTTGAGGGCATCGTCGGCGCAATTCAGGTAACCAACGAAATGGGCATTGACCGTTTCACATACCCCCTTACTCTCGATGAGGCTGCCGAGTTCATCGGTATGCAGCTTGAGGCTATGTATCCCGTCAGAGGCGATATCATCATCGGCTATAACCTCGGAGGTCTTGCAATTATCTCTCTGCCCTTCAAGATGCAGAAATATCATCAGTATTGCGACTATGTAGGTCTTGATATGTATCTTGGCTCGTTCGAGGATATCTCCCACGATATCAACCATTATCTCGTTATTCTCGGCTTCGTCAGAAAGGTAACCGGCAAGCCCATCATCATGTGCGAATTCGGTTATATCGGCTACGGTGAACCCAAATCAGAGGCAGAGAAGAAGGCAGTTCTTCAGAAATACGGCTTTGACAGCGAAGAAGCTGCAACCGCTGATATGGATACCTTTATCAGCCGCCTTCCCGAGGATATGAAGGAAGAAATCCTCGAGCTTTATCCCAATTATACCGCTGAGCAGTATGCCCAGATTCTTTTCGAGGGTGAATATAAGAATCATCTCTATACCTCTCTTCCTGATGGCTACGGTCTCAACGGCTATACCCACACGCCCGAGGGACAGGCTAAGTTTTATGAGACACTTATTCCGAAGCTCATGGCAAAGGGCTACTGCGTAGGCGCAGTAATCTATTGCTGGGGCGACAGCGATGACTGCTATGTCTGCGGTCAGGCGGAATGCCCCGTTGAAACAGGCTGGGGGCTCGTTGATAAAGATGGCAACCCAAAGCCCGCATACTATGCCGTTCAGAAGGCTTTTGCCGAATAATTTTAATCTAAAGGAGAAAAGGATTTATGTGGCTTACGATTAAATCCGCAATAACTCTTATTGTTTCGCTTCTGCTTACTGTTTTTCCCAACAGCGAGCTTCTCAAGGGCATGGATATTCTCGAGCTTGCAACGCAGAGAGAAGACTGCCTGCTTAATGCAAGCATCGTTTCCGATGTTCATATCGATGTTGACTGGCCGATAGGCGAGTGGGTATGGGCAAACGGTCTTAACGACCTTAACCGCTCTGCTGACACAATTGATGCGCTTATCGTTTCGGGCGACCTTACAAACTACGGTGACGGCCCCTCGATGGAAAGCTTCTTCAATATCATCGGCGAGAAAATGCCCGCCGAAAATATCGTTGTTGCAATGGGCAACCATGATGTTGGCCATGTTGAGGATACAACTCAGGAGGGCGCAAGACAGCGTTTTGTTGATTGCTTCAACGCAACCAGCCCGACCTATCAGATTGATAAGGCTTACTATAAAACCGATATCAACGGCTACCGCTTTGTTGTTCTTGTTGATGACGGCGAGGACACATGGGACCATCCCGATATGGCAGAAGAGCAGTATCAGTTCCTTGACGATGCGCTTGCAGAGGCGGCAGACAGAGGTCTCCCGATGTTTGTTGTCTGCCATGTTCCCGTTGAGGGAGTAAACGGTCAGGATAAAATCTGGGAGGACGGCGGTCTCGGTGACTGCAGCGACAGAGTTCAGTCTATTCTTGAAAAATACGATAACGTATTCTTCATCAGCGGTCATGTTCATACGGGCATAAACGGACCTCTTGTTGAAAATGTTTTCGGTTTCTCCTGCGTTGAAACAATCAACGGAGTCAACTACATCAACCTTCCCACATATATGATTATCAACCGCTACGGCGTTCCGTGGGGCGGCATGGGCTTCCAGATGGAGGTTTATGAGGATGAGGTTCTCTTCAGAGCAAGAAACTTCGGCTCCTCCAAATGGTATCCCGTTTATGACCACAGCGTTCCGATTGTATAAAAAATTGAACAGACTGTTGACCTTTTGCTCAAAATGTGAGAAAATATAACCAAAGGAGGCTGATACTATGAAAAAAATTATCAGTATTATGTTAACTGCGGTTATTCTTTCACTTTCTTTCCTTTGTGTTGGAGCGTCTGCTGAAGAGGCAACGAAGACCGAAACACTGCTCAATGATATCGCAACAACAAAATCAATCAAGATTGATTTTGAAGACGATGCTTTTGAAAATGACATAATTAACATCAAGAATGTTGAGGTTTCAGCAAAGATAACCGAAACAGACGGCGTTGAAGATGTCAAAATTGCGGCAAGCGCAAAGGTTCTTTTCTTCAAGGTTAAGCTTCTTGTTACGGAAGGCAAGGTATATGCATATATTCCCCTTATCCGTTGCAAGATTGATGTAACCGCAATCCTCGGAGAGGATCTTGATCTTCTTGAGCCCGCAAAGGAGCTTATGGCATTCCTTGAATCCGATTTCATTGAGTATCTTGTTCTCACAAAGTCGGGAGAAAAGGAAATTGAAGGCTACGGCAAGGTTTATACCGAAGAATTCAAGGTAGATATCGAAGGCGTTATCAAAGCTCTTGTTGAAGACGGTACACTTGAAGTCCCTGAGGATATGGATATCAGCAACATGACTCTCGATGAAATCCTTGCTCTTATGGACGATGCAGAAGAGGTTGTCAAGGTTATCAAGGCAGCTGAAAGCTTCAGAGGGGAATTCATTTATAAAGACAATGCTCTTGTAAATGCAGTAATCAATACCGTTGACGAAGACGGCGAAGATGTTGAAACAGATGTTGCAGAGGTATTTCCTTTTGCCATTGAGTCAATAACATCCGATGTTGATGAGAGCGTATTCAAAGAGCCTGTTCTCTATTTCAACTTCACAAATCTTTTTTCAGGTATTGTCGGTAAACTTGCAGGCGCATTCTGATAAAACAGTCAAAGTTTTCAGACATAAAACAGATGAGCAGCCGGTTCTATGCAGAATTGAACCGGCTGCTTTTTTATTTATTATAAAAATAATGGCAGACATTTAGTGTCTGCCATTATTTTAGTATATTCAATTACATTCCGCAGTGGGCTGTTTTTGTATGTCAATAAAGCACCGAACCACAAAATATATTTGTTAATACTAAGTTTACTTTTATGATTGTGAATTCATTGTTTTGTGCTTTTATAGGACAATACTGATGGTTTCACTTGTTTTTTGCTCGCCCGATATATCTATCGCAATCATATAAAGATGCACCGTTTGTCCTGAGTCAAGATGGCTGAATGTAAATTTGTTAGAGTCTTCACTAAAATATTTATACATGTTTTGGCATTTGTCGTCGCAACGGGATATCCAATAGGTGGCATCATCATTGTCAACGGTATAACACAAAATCCAATCGCTGATATAATAGTTTGAATATATGTGCCAGGAAAATTCAACTGTTTTCGGAGAGAGTGTTTTTTGTGCTGTAAACCGACTTATATCTAACGTGGATCTGACTGCAGCAGAGGTCGATACCTTATTTGTTGAGGACGAAGCTGTTTCGGTATCCGGAACCAAAACATCATTTTTATAAATAAAATATATCTTCTTTGTGTTGCTGTCTGTTCTGTAATAAATTCTGTCAGATGTAATGTTAATATACTGACTGTTTTCGTTGTTGATTTTTTTCTTTCGGCTGGTATTGATTTCTATTGAAAAAAGTCGTCCTTCTGCTGAAAGATTCTGATAGAATATATAGCCTTCACAGACATTGAGATATCCGGCTTCGTCACCAGATATTTTTGTGAGTTCTGAACCGTCGGTTTTTACGGAATAAATTCTGTTGTTTTCCCTGCTTATGAAATAGAGAGTATGATTAAAAACATTAATATCTTTTCCTGATTCTTTGCAAATAAAACCAAAATCTGAACCGTCAACGGAAACGGAGAACATGCCGTTTTTGCTTACTCCGTAAATCTTTCCGTTATCAATTACAGCGTCATAAACACATTCATCAACTATTTTCTGTCTTTCAGAGCCGTCCTTTTTCATTCTGTAAAGGGGACGGTTCTGATTGCTGTCAATATAAAACACATAATCTTCATGGAGAATTAGGTTATAACAATTATCCGAGTTAAGCTTTTGTCTGTCCTCTCCATTTGTTTTTACTCTGTATACAGAGCTTCCGTCGTCAACATTTGCATAATAAACATATTCACCGTCGGAGCATATGCACCACGAGTTATCTGTGTTTAGTCGGGTATGATTTCCGTTTTCTTCTTTATAAAGGTACCAATTATCGTTGTGGCTCTGATAATAAATTACCCCGTCTTTTTCGAAAACCAGCCCGTCGTTAACCATGTTTCCGGTGATGACATTTTTGTATTTATATTTGTCAGTATCCGGAGGGTATTTATCGGAAACGAAAAAGAAGATACCCGAAAGAAGAAGTGCGGCAGCAAGAATCAATGAAACAGCTTTAACTTTAGATAAAGGTTTATTCTTTGAATTATTATGTTTTAGGGTTACACTTTTGTTGTTTTGTGATTTGGTAAAGCTATCCCGGTTGACACTTTTTTCGGCATTAACGGGTTGTTTGTTTAAAAACTTTTGAGCCCATTTCAACAAATCATTAAAACACCGGTCTTTTCCGAGTTTTGATTCATCTAAACTGGAAACATTACACAAAGAGGGATGAAGACTGTTAGCTTCATCACAAGAAAAGCCATCATAACAGTATGCTTTAATTTTGCTTTCAAGATAAGCGTCTTTGTAGATTTTCTGGTTACCAAAGTATTGAATCTCTTTATAGATAGGATCGGGATTTTTTAATGCGCCTTTGGAATCAAGACTCTTTCTTATTCCTTTATTCACAACCAATATAAAGAGCTCGCTTAATGAAGCTTCTGTTGGAGTATTGCCAAAACATTCACTACCACATTCAGGGAAAAAATAGCAGTCTATGCCGTTGCTTTTAAGAAAAGAATATATTTCCTTTGCCTTATCTACTGAACCGTTAGGATCGTCTGTACCGTGATATGCTATAAAAATTCTTGCCACAATTCAACACCAACCATTAAAAACAACTTTTATACAATTATACAACGATCATATTTTTTGTCAACATATCGTGTGAATAGTAAAAACATGCATTATGATTAAATACTGAAGAATTAAAATTGTTTTCAGGCAAAAAAATAACCACCCTATTGGGTGGTTAAATCAGTGTCGGCGTCGACCTATCTTCCCGGGCCGCTTCCAGCCAAGTATTTTCGGCACTGTTGAGCTTAACTACCGTGTTCGGGATGGGAACGGGTGGACCCTCAACGTCATCAACACCGACTCAAAAACGCAACGGCGTTTCTTGAATGCTTGATGATTATATCCCTAAACTCAGCTTTTGTCAAGCCTTTTTTCAAAATTTTTCAAAAAATTTTATTTTTGCAGTTTTCAGACGGTTTTGCACATAACAGTGAAGAAACAGCAGATTTTTTGAAGAATAAAATATTATAAAAATTACAGAAAAACACTTGACATTTGCAAAAGTGTTTGATATAATTCCTCATGCAGTTGCGGATGTAGCTCATCTGGTAGAGCGCCACCTTGCCAAGGTGGAGGTAGCGAGTTCGAGCCTCGTCATCCGCTCCATAAAAACCACTTGCTAAGCAGGTGGTTTTTCCATTTTAAAGGGGGATTCATATGCAGAGGTACTATGCAGGCGAAAATATTGTCAATTGCCGCGATCTCGGAGGCTATGCCTGCAACGGCGGAATAACCGGATACGGTATTGCTCTGCGTGCAGGTGTTTTCAGAGATCCGTCTGAAAAGGACCTTGAGAATCTCCGCAGGTTCGGGGTCAAAACCGTTATTGACCTTCGCGGTGATGAGGAAGCGGCGGATATGCCCTCATGGTTTGAGAACAATCCTGAATTTGATTATTATCATGTTTCGCTTCTTGAAGCCAATCCCGCAATGGCGAAAAGCAAAGCACCCATGACTGAAGTATATGAGCACTGCCTGAGCGAATACAGCGGCAATATCGCAAAGGTTCTCAGAATAATTGCATCTCTGAATGAACCGTTTATGTTTCATTGCTTCTGCGGCAAAGACAGAACGGGCATGATAGCGGCACTGCTGCTGAGCGCGGCAGGTGTTTGCAAAGAGGATATCATTGCCGACTATGAGGTTTCATATGCTTATATCAAGCCTTTTGTTGAGCGCGAGGTCAGAAACAATACGGGTCTTATCTGGGACGGCGCATACGAGAGATTTTATTCTCACGGAGAGAATATGGAGCATATTCTCGGCTTCATTGAAGAAAAATTCGGTTCGGCAGTCGGATATTTCAGAAAAATCGGACTTAATGAAGAAGAAATCAAGGCGCTGTGCCGTAAACTGATTTGAAATTTGTATTGACTTTAAAGTGAAAATAGCATAAAATAACTAAAGAAAAACAGGGAGCGGCAAAACCTGCAGCTTCCTCAAAAACGGGGTGTAGCGCAGTTGGTAGCGCGCCTGCTTTGGGAGCGTGCCTAGCAGTTACAGCCGAGATTTTACAGAAGTCCCGAAAAGCCTTTACTTATGCGGACTTTCGGGGTTTTACGAAAACGCAAAACCGCGTGGATTTTGCGTTTGACCACAGTTTGTCCCACTTCCACGCAAAAACTTGAAAAATTGAATAAATATCCGGGTGTGGCGCAGCTGGGAGCGCGGGTGGTTTGGGACCATCAGGCCGCAGGTTCGATCCCTGTCACTCGGACCACTGAGCCTTGTGGATTACCACAAGGCTTTTACATTAAAGGAGGCATAAACGTGAACTACGATACTGAATTGAATTTTTCTTTAGAATTTAACCTATCCTCATATGGCATGGTTAAAGAAATCGAAGCCGAGTTAGATATATTGAGGATCTGCTTTACACAATTGAGGGAGTTAGATTTAAAATACCATACCAGCATAGAGCGCATACTGGTAATGCCTTTGCGAAAACTTTTATGCGAAAAAAACTCTGTACTTTTACGAGTTTGCCAAGATTTCAAAATGCCACCGGTACAAGGACAATTAGCGCACTTAAATGACAAATTAATAATGGCACGCCCGCCCTTAAAATTTCCTGATATCTCTTGCTGGATACCGCTATCTAATTGGCTTGAAACAACTATTGCTTACTTTGACAAAACAGTCGATGATTTGCCCGAACATATTCTACCCAATTCTTTTCAGCCAATTTTAAATAAATTAAAAAAAGACGAAAAAGCAACTTTAGATGATTTATTTGAACTTAAGGAAATACTTATAGAAGGACAAAGCGATTACTCATATGTTCGAAAATTTCCCGATGATAATATAAAAAATCAAGTAATTTTCGATTTATTGAAAAAGGCAAACTACTACGATTTAAGCGTTTATAATTTTATTAAGCATCTATCTGATAAAAGAGGCGCACATATTGATATTGGTCACTCTCCAATTATCGGTATGGTAAATCAGAAAGATAATAATGGTTTTACATTAACTATGTGTTTTGCTGTCCAATTAATTTGGGCTGTCAAAAATCAAGTGACAGAACTTGCTGATTATTGGCCAGAAAGCGATGAAATTTTTAAAAACGCTATTGATTAATTTAACACCGCCACGGAAATTCCGTGGCGGTGTTTGTTGTGTCAACCTTCTTGCTCGGCATTTTCAGCCTTAAGGCGTTCTTTCTCGGCGGCGATCTCGGCTTTCTTTTCCTTTATCATCTCGGCGAGGAGCACCTCGCACTCTTCTCGGGTTTTCGCATAGATATTAAACTTTTTGCGTGAGCCGTTTGGCAGGCGCGGGAAGAAGCTTCCTTCCCAAAGGTTGTCGTTGATCTGATACAGACATCCCGTACCGCTCTTGCGTATCTTCCTCGGCACTGGCTCGGGATGGGGTTCTGTGGGCGCACACGGGGCGTTTACGGGTGGTTTTGCCGTCTCCTCGGGTGTTTGCTCTACCACGGGCATCTGCGCGTTTGTGCCGCCGATTTTGCGGTCAATGCTCACCGCCGCATGCATCTGCATGGTATCGGTCATATGACTATAGATATCAAGCGTCGTTGCTGCCGACACATGGCCTATGGTTGCCGATAGTGTTTTTACGTCCATACCATTCTCTAACGCCATCGTTGCGAAGGTGTGGCGCAGGTCGTGGAAACGCACGTGCTTGCATCCCGCCCGTTTGAGGAGGATCGACAGGATATCGCCGACGGACGTAGGATACCTCGGCACGTCGGAATTTTGCGGTGACGGGAACATCCACTTTGAATTCACCGTTTCCTTATACTTTTTCAGCACCTCCACCAGCGACGGCGGCAGAACCACCGTGCGGATGGAGCTTTTTGTTTTCGGCACGGAAATCTCAATTTTGCCGTTCACCGCACACGCCTGGCGGACGATTTGGAGCTCGCCCGTTTGGAAGTTGAGGTCATCCCATTGCAGTCCCATCAGCTCCCCTCGGCGCATCCCCGTGCCAAGTTCCAAGAGGAACAGCTCGTAGTATCCGTCCTCTTTGGCCTGGGCAAGGAATCGCTGTAGCTCGTCCTTGGTCAGCACC
>JAZPXO010000100.1:0-12080 GCA_045543735.1 Acutalibacteraceae bacterium | reverse complement strand
CCAAATTTCACCAAGGAATTGAATAGCTTTGATTTTATTCTTTGAAGTTTTATAAATATTTAGACCGTATGTTTTTCTAATAGACTCGGAATTTATATTCTTTTTTATTCCAACTGCTTCAGCAGAATCCTTTATAATTCTTCCCCAAGAAATATTTGTTACTGCTTGATTCTTTCTTGACATAAATAAAAAATCATTCGCATTTGCAGAATAACTGTAACCGTAAATTCGTCTGTAAACCTCAAGCATTTTTTTAATGTCATTTCTCAAAGGTATAAGTATTATATTATCTTTATGGAATCTGCTTAATTTTAATTCTACATCTTTAATCTTATCTTTTTTATCAAAAACATCTTTATATTTTAAATTTGTGAACTCGTTTGTTTTTAAAGGAACACTAAGATGAAGTACAAACATTACCAAATTTCTATACCATATTTTAGTTTTATCATTATTTGAAGCGGTATTAACACATTTAATCAAATATTCAATTATTAATTTCACTTCATCTTTCGTTAATGCCTCAACATATGATGATTCTCCTGCAACCTTGTTTGGTTTTCTTTTGTCAACAGAGCCGTCTTTATTAAATCTTGTTTCTTTTTCTGTTGTATATCCTTTTTTGAAATTTATTGATTTTGAAAAATGACTGGGCAAAGAACCTCTATACATTTTCCATTTATCATTAAATTCAACACTTTTGGGAATGTCAGCTACATCTAACAGATTAAAATATCCGTTTTCATTTTTATATTTGTTAATATAATAAATTTCTTTAATATTCATATCTGTTTCAGTTGAACAAGATATAAACTCAATTTTATGAACAGAACTATAACACTCATCAGGAAGATGAGTATGACCCTTAAATCTTTGCTCTAATTCCTGCTTGGATTTTCCTACATAAATAACATTTTTTGATTTATCCAGAAATCTATAAACATAAAACACAGCAATTACACCCCTTCTTTAATATATTTAAATTCTGCAAAAATATATAATATTGTAACATTTCAAGCAAAAGATTTCAACTTAATATACTGAAATCAACATAAAGTTTCGTCGTCAATCCGTCGACTTTGGTATGATAGTTAGATAAATATGCGGTATGAAACAAACTGTTAAAAATTGATAGTTCTCAATGGCTTTGTTGCTTTTTAGTAGACACGATTGATACTCGTGTTACACGATATAAGATTGTTAACTGCTTTTCATAGTTGTTTGGATATTTATGTTTAAACAAAGTCGTTTATATTTATTGAAGAAAAACACTTCTCTGACAACGATGACGGATATTCTTGCCGACCTTGGTGATATTTATCTTCAGTCTATCGTCGTCTTTTGGTCGTCGAAATTGGGTTTCAGATATACTTTGCGGTAGCTGAAAGCATAAGAAAAACCCCACAGAAGCCTTAACTTCTATGGGGTTCTGGCGGAGAGCAAGGGATTCGAACCCTCGAACAGGTTATAGCCCGTTACACGATTTCCAATCGTGCTCCTTCGACCAGCTCGGACAACTCTCCGTATCTGCAAATCAAATGCTTATATATTATATATGACCCTTTATGAAAAATCAAGTCTTTTTTAAATTATTTTTAATAAAATTTAATACATAATTAAATTCACTGTTCTTGACAAAAATACGGCAAAGTGATAATATCATGCATGGAAACGCACCTGTGGCGGAATTGGCAGACGCGCCAGATTTAGGATCTGGTATCTTCGATGTGCAGGTTCAAGCCCTGTCAGGTGCACCAAAACTCGAATTTTTAAAAAATTCGGGTTTTTTTATTTCTCTTTATCGTCTTTATTATCATCGTCTGATGAATCGTTTACAGATGTTTTTTTATTCTTGCCTGAATAACCTGCCCATGCGCCAAGAGCGATCAGAAGCACCCCTCCGCAAATACACATTGCTTTCTGAATTTTTAATCCATCGGAAACAGTAAACCGATTATTAATATCAGGATCAATAAAGTCAGTTGATTCCTGCAGTTCAAAACCGATTTCATTTTCCGGGTTATCTGAAATATAAACTTCAGAAATCAAAACTTCTTTTTCATAGAAATAAACTACTGTTGAATTACCCTTTGATGTTTTCTTTTGCGTTTTAGATTCTGTAACTTTTTGCGGTTTTGTTGACGAAGATTTTACGGTGTTTACTTTGGTTGATTTTGGCTTGGTTGTTTTGGGCTTTGTTGTTCTGACTTCTGTTTCATCATCAGCATCTGTTTCAGTTTTTGACAGCAATTCATTGGTAACCGAAACGGGATAATGATATGAATGATTACCATTGCCGTCAATAAAGCTGACCGTTGCAGAAACTTTTTCGGACAATCCCCTTTTTACGCCAACAGTTATCTCGCAGGAAGCACCGTCATTATCATTTACAGCCATCGCAGCATCAACATAATATTTGTCTGAATCTCCGTTAACGATAAAACCGTCACGAGTAACCTCGACAGACAGATCATCAAGCGTCAGAATTGCTCCTGCCAAGTCGTAGTTATCGGATAAACTGTCGGAAAAGAATAAAAGATAATGAACCTCATATTCAGAATCAATCAATGCTTTGGCATATGCAAAACCGACATTGTTTTCTTTCGGTTCTGTTATCAACTGAATATATTCAGCTTTTCGCCATTCGTTGCCCGTATCAATTCCGTCAACAGTCACAGCGGCATGAGAATTAACCGCAAACATACATATAAAAATTATCAAAATCAGAAAAGAATATTTTTTCATAAGCTCATACTTTCACAAATTTTTAACAATATTAGCAATTTTGCCGAACTTTGTCAATAAACAAAAGGAGCTGTCTATACGACAGCTCCTGATTTATTTAATTAATACGGATTGAAAAATCTTCCGAACACACTGTAACCGAGTGCATAATATTTGAAAATCCAAATAACAGGATTGAATCTGAAGAAGATCCAGTCGATAACGGTTACAGCTTTACGAAGATAGAACGGAAGGTCTCTGACAACCTCGGGAACCTCAACGGGATCAAACTCTTCGCCCTCAACATTAAGAACGAACGGCTGAGAATAGCAGATTCCGTTTTCGCCCGTAATATAGAATCTTACATAAAGATAAGGGTCATTAAGAAGATCTGCTGAATGAAGATCGAGAGTTGCTGTTCCGCTTGTAATATCGCTTTCACGGAGAATAACATTTGTATTGGAAACCCATGTGATTTCATTGAAGTTTGTGCCTTCAATAGTAATAGTGTCTTTTTCTTCGTCAACTGTAACACGTGTTACCATGGGAGTATTATCAAGAAGATAGCTTTTTGAATCTTCTACCTCTTTCTCAACAAAATCAGGCATTTCCTTCATTCCGTTGAGTTCAACACCGTTTGAATAATGAGAAATTGAGAAGAGTTCACCGTTAACCATGCTGTTTCTCAAAGCATCAGCTGACAGTTCGGGCATATAATGCATGGTATAAGCATAGTTTATTGAGTTTTCATCATGTGAATCGGAAAAAGTAAAGCACCACGGCAACACACCGTTGGGAATTGTTTTCTGAAGAATCTGATCATAAAGAATTCTGTCGCAACGGGTATGAGCATCTGTAGCGCTGTTGATACCCATGCCGACACTTGAACCTTCATAGTCCATGAAAAGGCGAGCAAACTTTGTCGGATAATAATCATCAATAGGCATTCCTACCCAGTTTTCACTGTCTTTATCGGTATAGACGTATTCGCCGACATGGGAAAGCATTGAAATGCCGCCGTTCTCCATAACACCCTTTGTAGGTGTTTCGTAGTCACCATATACACCTGCGAGGCCCTGACCGTATTCGGCATAATAACCTGTCAAATGGCAATCGGCAAAAGGTGTTGCCATGTTCAGTTCAATTCCGAGAGGAATATCAACCATGCCGTTTTCATGAGTTCTTGTATCGGATTCGGCAGTTCCGTTGATATAAGACTGATACTCTTCATCAGTAAGAGGATTAATGGGTTCATTGTTATTTGTACGGTCTTTTTTAATAATTCTCATAAGAGGAACGATATCGGGAGCAACATTCCAGCCCCAGTTAAGAGTTCCGTGGTCAGTAAGTGCTACAATGTCATAGTTGAGATCATAATACTTCTGAACAAATTCATGAATATTCATAAATCCGTCGCTGGCATTTGTATGACAGTGAAGCTGTGTTTTATATGCTTTCCATTCATCCCATTTGATGTTGGCATAGGGATTGTCGATTACATATTCTTTCTGAATTTGTTCTTTGGCATCTGCTGCAGAAGCTGTTAGGCAAAAATACGGCATAACCATAAGAAGCGCGAGGAAAACAGCGGTTAATTTTTTTAACATATTATATACCCCTTTCTGAATTATGGTAATAATTATAACTTTAAATAAGTAAATTGTCAATCAAATTATAAAAACAACCGATGCCGGAATACCGACATCGGTTAGTAAATTTTATTGTGGTATATAAGCAAATGTTGATGAGCCGTCTGCAAAAAGGAATTCTGCATATCTGCCGTCATAGCAGTTAAAATACATCATTCTTGCTTTTTTTGCATATTCTGCAACAAGTTCGGGATTATCGGTAATTACCTGCGCACTGTCAGGAAACTCGGGAAGAAAGCTGTTATTATCGCCGATATATCCGATATGATACATTCCGTCAAAAAGCATTGTTCTGCCGTTGAAGCGGTAAAGATTATCGGGTTCCTCCCCTGCTTCATTCCATATTTTAACAGCATAAGGTACCTTTGAATCAACAAAATCCTCTGCGTATCCGTTGGCTTTGATGAATTCAACCGTATTAGTCATATTTTCATACACAGGAATTGTTACGCCATCCTCGCTGTTAAGTAATATTGCAGATACTTCTTTGTTGAAACGATATCCCCTTGTAATTTCAACAGAACTGTTTTCTTCAGCTTTTATTCCGTCATATTCAACCGTAACAATTACTTCTCCGTTTTCGGAATAAGATGTTGTATGGTTGAAGCCACCGACAAGATGTGTAAAATCTTTAAAAAGAATATAACCGTAAATATTGCTGTCTCTTTTCAGATCAAGAGGAAGCGTGCCCGCTTCAATATCTTTACTGATTGCTTCGAGAATATCTGACTTCAGGGTGCCTGAATTATTATACTCGGGATAAGCGGTAACAGTTGAAAAATTAGGCGACGCAAATCCTACCTGATATCTGTCATCAAAGATTGAATAGCCGTCATAAGCATAAATTCCTTGCAATTCCTCCGAATCTTCAGGAATAAGATACGGCGTAACTTCATTTTGATTCAAAGCTTTTAACGCAAGATCCTTGTAATGCTCAGACTTAGTAAATTCAGAAAGCTGAATAAGAATATCATCGTTTGCAACCGTATACACCCTCTGGAAAGTACTGCCGTCTTTAAGATGGTATACAATCGCAATGCTGACAGGTCTCATTCTTTCACCGTAAGGCAATGAAACCGAATGTTCATCAACAGTTTCGCCCGATATTTCAATAAGCTTTTTATGGATATCAAGCGCTCTTTCAATATCTGCTTTATCAGTAAAGCCGCCGACAAGTCTGTGTTCATTGCTGTCAAAAGCAGAGAAAAAACAAGGAAGATAATAATCGTCCTCATAATAATAATTGTCTCTGTATGTGAGGTTTGAGGGCGAAAGAAAAATATCGCCTGTTTCCGTTGATATGGAAACACTTTCGATTTTATCAATTTCAGGTATTCTTGTTTTATAGCCGAAAAATCCCGTTGCAAAAACAATAACAAATGTAAAATAAATCGCAAGATGAAGAGGATATTTCCAGAGCTTTTTAACAAACAGTCTGAAACTGCGAAGAGAAATAACATCAACAACAATATAAACAGCCGCAAATACAAGAGCGGTAAACAATGCAAGAAACAACTTATCTTTTGCGGAACTTACAAAAATAAGCTCAGGAAGAATTACCGATGAAATAAATGTTGAAGCAACGAAAACAGCGAAGAATGTTGCACGCGGAGCTGCCCCCATAAACCCTGCGATTTCAGCCTTGCGGTTCTTATAAACATACCATGCAAACAACATGATTGCAGCCGTTACAACCGCCCAGAAAATAACTGTGGTATAGTTTGGTGCAGGCAAATTCGTATCAGGCTCAACAATTACCGATGAACGCAGTCTCATTGTTGATGAATAGGGAAAAAGAAGAAAATCTTCAATATTAAACATATGAAGTCTGTTGACCCTGATATTTCCGACACCGAGAATATTGAAATTATTAGTTGCTGATGACCATCTTGTTGAGGTTTCGGGAGAGCCTGCAACATAAGTTTTGAACAGATGCTGTATGAAATACTCAAAAACAAACGGTGAAAGAGTATATACTGCCGAAAATGCAATGCCTTCTATTACCGTTCCGACAATTGAAAATGTAGCAACTGCAATCGAAAAAATAAAGAGTTCAAGGGTTATATAATTAACAAGTATATAAACAAAGGTCTGCCAGAGAGCAACCGATGAACCGAAAAACAAAATGTTAAAGAAAAGCGAAAGAATAAGAGGAATAATCAACGCGCCGAGAAGCATAGCTGCTCCTGCAGAGAATTTTGCCCAGAACATTGTTGTTCTTGTAACACCGACGCTGAAAAAAACATTAACTGCACTCTTATTCATCATGAATCTGAAAATCATCGCTGCAAGAACAAGCGGTGCAATAAGAATAACTGCATTGAATATAAATCCGAAAAAGTCATCGGCTGCATCATAGAAAGTATAAAGAATCTCGCGCGGATAAATTCCGACATCGTTATAAAGAAATTTATTGAAATATTCCACAACCGGTTTCCCGAGATGGAAAAACATACTATATAAAAAGCAAAGCACGGGAAGCCAACAGTTCTTTTTAATTGTATACCAAAATGTAAAAGCGAATGTATTAACCGAAGATTTCTTTGAAGTCATAGTCAGAACCCTCCATTTCTTCAAGGAATATTTCTTCAAGCGAAAGCGGAAAACGCTCAATAAGTATCGGATTCATTGATTTAAGTGAATTTTCAACCTCGTCCGCATCGCCTTTGATTGAGACAGTAATAATTCTGCCGTCGATATGTATTTTTTTATAGTTAAAACCGGCAAAATCTTCTTCAGATTTCACTTCGTTGAAAACAAGACGGAATTTGCAGCGGCTGTCACTGATATCGTCAACACAGCAGTCAAGAACAATCTTTTTTCCGTTGATAAGAGCAATATGATCGCATATATCCGTAAGCTCATGCAGATTATGCGACGAAACGATAACACTGCATCCCCTCTCGGCAACATATTCAACTATCATATTGTTCATAAGATTTCTTTTTGCTGGATCAAGACCGTCAAAGCTTTCATCAAGCAAAAGAATTTCGGGATTGGTTGACATGCCGAGAATCATTTCAGCCTGTCTTTGCATACCTTTTGAGAATGAATTAAGTCTCGCATCTTTATCAAGTCCGAAAACTCCGCAAAGTTTATCAAGTGTCTCATAGCTGAAATCAGGGTAATATCCGCTGTAAAAATCAGCCATTCTTGAAATTGTTGAATAGGGCTCAAAATAAATATCATCAGGCACATAAAACAGCTTCTGCCTTTCAACGGTTGAATCAAATGAGTTTACGCCGTCAATAAGAACCTCACCCTCATCGGCCTTATAAACGCCTGAAATTGTTTTCAGAAGAGTCGTTTTACCTGCTCCGTTATAACCTACAAGACCGTAAATTGATGATTTTTCAACTTTAAAGCTGAGATTTTCAATTGCAGTAAAATCGCCGAAACGCTTTGCAACATTTTTTATCTCAATCATAAATCATTCCTCCTTATATACAGAATCAATCAGACTGTTGATTTCCGCAACGGTAACACCGATTGACCTTGCAACCTCAAGCGCCTGCCGAAGGTCGTTCATCGCCTTATCGCTCAGCGAAGAATCGTTTGCTGCGTTCTCGCTGACAAAGCTTCCTGTTCCGGGAACCGAATAAATGGCACCTGTTAACTCAAGCTCCGCAAATGCTTTTTTAACGGTGTTGACATTTATTGAAGCCTCAGCCGAAATCTGCCTGATAGACGGAAGCTTTGAATGCGGCGGATAAACACCGACCCTAATCAATGTTATAATCTGATTTTTGATTTGTTCATAAACAGGCACTTTGCTACGCTTGTCTATTACAATCATTGCAACACCTCCTCGCAGTGTGCTATCTGTGATATCACACCTATAATATATCAGAACATATTCCGTTTGTCAACACTTATTTTCCCGTTATTTATCAACCACTAAATTTAGTGTCTGTTCTTATAAATTATTGTAAAATAATATTGTATTTTGTGTTTACATGTGATATATTTAAATGGTAAAGTTGTAAAACGGAGGAAAATAAAATGGATAATAAAGAATTGTTTGAAAGAAGTCCTGACGGTTATGACCGTGAACAGGTTGAACAGTATGTTTCTCTTCTCAAGGCTCAATATAAAAAGGTTTTTGATTATGCCAAAGCTACAGAATCAAACAACGAAAAACTGAAAAAAATCTGTCTCTCTCTTTCCGAAGAAAACAAGCATCTCAAGGCTTCGGGTTCAGCCGCAAACACCGTTAATGACAGCGGCGTTGAGAAGATTATCAGACTCAGCAAAGAAATTGAAAAAGAAGCCGCTTCAATCGCTTCAAAAAACAATTGATTTCAGATTGAAAGGCAGTAATTGATTATGAATGAATTTAAAATTCTCAGCATTGATGAATTTGATGCTTTATTCGTCAAAGAACTGAGAGTACCGAAAGCCGCTCCCCCTAAAATTTCATCAGGTCTTATTCCTGAAATAATAAAAACCGAAAACGATACCGCTTCCGATTTAACCCAAACAAACATAACTGATGATGTTTCATCGTTCAGCGAAGAAAAAAAATCAGATTCAGCCGAAGAAATCAAATCCGATTCCGAAATCATAACTTCTGTTTCTTTTTCATCTGATTCAGACAATAATAATGCTGACATTTTCGAAGCTGTTGATGAGGTTGAAATTACCGAAACCCAAAAAAAGAAAAACAACGGCGGATATCTTGCAAGCAAAATTGTTTCTGTTGTTATGCTTTGCGTTACAGCGGTAACCTTCCTTCTCGGATGCTTTGTTTCTGTTTTTCTCAATAACAACGGTCTTGATATAGGCGGAATATGCTTTAACAATCAGACCAGAGAAATAACGGTAGGCAGCGATACCATTAAAGAGAATTCGCTTATTATTTCCAAAAATATTGATTCGTCAGAGTACATTGATAATCTTAACAAGCCTGTTGCAGTTCCTGTTGATTCCGGCAGAACAGCAGGCTGTGATATAATGTTCCTCTACAGCGTCGGTACTGCTTCTGAAAATGATGTTGAAATCGAAGTTTATGACCCTATGACTAACGAAATAAGCGATGAATCATATCTTGCGAGCGAATGCTTCGGAATTGTTACACATTATATTCCTGCAGTCGGAGGCATCCTTCTGTTTGCAATTAACAACGCTGTTCTTGTTTGTGCGCTTTTTGTTCTTCTTGCCGCATTCTGGTGTCTGCTGCTTGTTCTGATTGAAAAGAATGCAAAGAAAAAAGATTAATTAAAAAACACACTTTCCCATCAACGGGAAAGTGTGTTTTTTTAAATGTCAACTGAGATTATACTGTCATCCTGTTCAATCAAAAGCATTATTTCATCCATTGAAATCATTCTTGATTTTTTAACTGTAACATCAAGTGTAAGAGTTGAATCGTTATTTCTGGTAATATTGCACTTTGCAACGGAGATATTCTTTTCTGCAAGCTTATCTTTAAGGTTTTTAACAGAGTCTTTTCCGTCGGTAACAACAACGGTAAATTCATTAGCTGTATTTTCAAGTCTTGAGAAGAAACGGTGAAGAATAAGCTGAGAAACAACCATAAGAACAGTTGCGGCAATACCGAGAGGATACATTCCTGCTCCGATTGCAAGACCTACGCCTGCTGTTGTCCATATTCCTGCCGCAGTTGTGAGACCCTTGATAGAAACATCGCGCACAAAAATAACGCCTGCACCGAGGAAACCGACACCCGTTACAACATTAGAAGCTATTCGCGAAGCATCAGCTCTGAGGCCCTCATACTGAAGCAAGTCAAAGAAGCCGTACTTTGATACAACCATTATCATAGCGGCGCCCAAAGCAACAATCATATGCGTTCTGATACCTGCATCCTTCTGGCGACGGCTGCGTTCAAGACCGATTATACCGCCGCAAAGGCAAGCAACAAGCATTCTTAAAATGTAACTTTCAACTAAAAAATTCTGATAAATCCATTGTAAGATTTCATTCATATATTATTCCCCCATGTAAAATTATAATTAATTATTATAGCAATATTACCACATATTGTCAACTAATTAATTTATATTTATAAAAAATTACGGACCTTGCTATAAACACAAGATCCGTATTAATCATTCCGTTACAGTAACAAGAAACTGCACCGTAAAACCTTTCCATTCAGCTGTTACAAAAGTCTGACCGACAGCCTTTGGTTTAATGTATCTGCCAATAACATTTATTATTTCGCTGTCATATTCTGAAAGCGTAACACCCGATAAAACTGGTGCATATGCAAAAGTGCTGTCATATTTATATACATCAACAGAAAACGGTAAATCCGAAACCGAACAAACATATTCATGCGGATTTGTTGTAATTTTGATGTAATCTGTAAAAATGCTTACATCGCTGAATTCTGTTACTGTTTTATAATTTACATTATTATAGTCGCTGAAATCGGGCGAATCTGTAAGTTCAATTTCAACCTTATGCATTCTTGTCGGCCAGAAGCCCCACTTATCACCGTAAGCATAAGCAAGAAAAACATCATCTTCAAGCCTGATATGACCGTTTGATCTTGAAGAAATTCCGCAATTATGGCAGCAATGGCTGATGTTTGTTTTGAGAGAATACGATGGAGTGAATGTCATACCGTCATCCGAAACATAAACACCTATCGAGCTTTCCTCACTGAATCTGTCAACCGTGTTTACGGCAACAAACTTACCGTAATCCTCGATATATTTGACATCTGCTGAATCGCAGGCACCGTCTTTGTATGTCATGGCGACACCTTTATATTCCATCGTTGCAGGCCAGTTTTCATCTAAAGCATCTGCAACTGCAACCTTTGTCTGATTGAGTGAACCGTCACGCCATGTGTAATAAATGAAAAGCTTGTCACCGAGCAGAATAAAGCTCGGCTCCCCTGCTCCGAAGGTTGTCTGATCACCGTCATATTCAACAATGGGAACAGGCTTACCGCCCCAGCCGTTGCCGTTCCATTTCTCATAAGGTCCGTCGGGATAAAGGCTTCGCGCTACAAAAACATCGTTGATTATGCCATCGGGATGAACGGTTGAGGTATATCCTATATAATAATACTTGCCAACCTTTATAACTCCCGGATCACAGCATGAAAAAAAATCAGGAGAATCAGGTGTAGGAGCAAGAACAGCTGTTTCATCAGTCCAGGTTTCTCCGCCGTCAGGTGAATGACGGTACATAATCCAATCCCATTCGCCGTGTCCGCCGGGACCTGCAAACCATGCATCAATGCTTCCGTCTGCATTGGTTATTATTGAAGGTCCGTAACGATAGCCGTAGTCAACACCTTTTACCAAAGAAAAGATATCCTTTCCGATATCAGACGCTTTAATGCTGATAAATTTTTCTGAATCAGGCGTTACATAAAGCTCTTCATAGTCGTAATTTCTGTTTTCAAGAGGAGTATATTCAGCATAAGGAGCCTGAATAAAACCTAATGAAATAAACAGAGAAAGAAACACGCGTAAGATTTTCATAACAAATATATTCATATCAGTTCACCTCATTATTGAGTTTACCATAACGGAATTTCACAGTCAAGATAAGCATTAAATAATATGATTTCATGACTTACTAAAGCGATAATTAAAAAAAGAGAAAGTAGCATCAACTACTTTCTCTTTTCTGGTGGAGATGAGGGGGATCGAACCCCTTACCTCTTGAATGCCATTCAAGCGCTCTCCCAAGTGAGCTACACCCCCATAGACTGCTAAAGTATAT
>JAZPXO010000099.1:0-6489 GCA_045543735.1 Acutalibacteraceae bacterium | reverse complement strand
TGAGTAAGTGCGCCCTTCGGGATAAAAAAGAATGAGCGTCCCGGTTTCCCGAAACGCTCTAAAGGTTATATTGGTTTTAATATGTTGCACAGATAGCTCTCCAACTCGTCAAGGCTCATTGAAACTGACTGAGGAAAAGCCTTTTCAAGAATCGCACCTTCCTGAATAAGCCTTCGTGTTCGTGCTTTATGTTCCTTTACTCTGTCCCTTGTCTGAGCTTCTTCAAGTCTGTGCTTTGCCTGCAACAGTTTTTTCTCATTTTCGTTCATTTTGTACTCCTTTATACTGAAAATATGATTGTTTGGTATCAACTGTATCGGTTTTGATATCGAAAAAGTATAAAAGCAGTACCGTTTTATGTTTTGTTCCTTAATGACGGAGAAAACAGCAGCGGATACTGCTTGTTTTGGTATCATAATAATTTTTTCGGTATCATTTCAGGTTGTATCGGTATCAAAAGCTGTCGGCAAAATCCAATGCCGCATCGCTTACCGATGATTCGGATTTTTCTTCGTGTTCCGTTTTTGTTTGCGGTTGCTGTAATAACTGAATAAGACCACCGAGTGCGACAGAAGATGAATATTTGCATAATCCCGTTTCTATCGTTTGCAGTATTCTGTTCAAAAAAGCATCTTCTTTTTCTCGTGTTTCGAGATAGGGATCATTGACTGATTTCTGTTCTCTCTCAAAATATTCGCACAACGCACAGATAACAGCTTTGCTGTATGATTTGTATTTCTTTCTGTCCATACTTTGAAGATACTCCCAAGCCTTTCTGTCTGCTTCGTTTTTGAGGTTAAACCGTATGTTGGTGCTTACTGTTTTCTTCATAAAGTATCACCGCTTCTGCGAAGTTTTTTCAAAGACAACCGCTCATACCCCTTTGCGGTTGCGCAGATATCATCATTGATTATCACTCGGTTTTTATCGTAATCGGTAAAGTTCTTAATGATACACCCGCCGCCACCGACAACAAACAGCCTCATAAGTTCGGGATCATATTCGTGTTCGCGGAGTATTCTGAAAATGCCCTGTGCATATTCTTCCGCCGTGCTTTGGATTGCAGACAAATATTTTTCAGCGATGTCTGCCGTTCCTGTTCTCAACACTCTTTCAATAACGGCATCATCTAATCTGACACCGAATTGCCTCATAATGTTTTCTCTGATTGCAAGAGAGCATTGGTTTGTTCCGTATTTCTCTGTAAAACACTTTTTCTCTGTCGGCTGACACTCATTGATATACATAACATTCATTGTGCCGTTGCCAATATCCGCAAGCATATTTGTTCCTTTGAAACAATGAAGCTTGTCGGAAACAGCGGCAAAGCCTTGAGGGAATATGTCCGCACCTGCAAAATCAATGTGATAGTCAACATTGCGAAAACTGAAATCCACAAATTTGTTTTGAAGCAGATATTTCTTAAATTCTTCCTTCTGCTCTCCAACCCAAGTCAGAGGCAAACCTGCCGCAATGTGAACAGTTGCAAAGGTTTTGTTTCGTACTTTCAGTTCTCTTGCAATAGCGGCAAGTGTCAGAACATAATAGTCTTCATCTGCCATTTTGTCGGATTTAAATTCCTTATGTTCTTCACCGATGATATAGTATTTGCCGTCATAGATTAACAGATTGTTTTTGAAGGTCGGCTCTTTGTCATAAACCGCAACTCCTGTTTTGAAACAACTGTGTGCTGTTTTGATATTTCCGTATCCGTGGTCGATTCCTATTACTGTAATTTCATTTCTTAATAAATTCATAATTTAAATTTCCTTCCTTAATTAAATTTTTGACATAAAAAAGCGAGCCGATATGATTTCGGCTCGCTGTGATAATTATTATTCGTTATTCAATTTTTTCTTGGCTTCATACCGTTCTTTTCTGCCTCTGCGATTCGCTTCTTCTCTGCAAGGCAAACTGCAATATTTTACATCAGCTCTTGTTGTGCTGAAAGCTGTTCCGCAGATTTCACAAATACAATCACGCCGTCTTTCCTCTGCCGCTTGACGAAGATAGAACTTTGCTCTGCAATTCGGATTACAATACAAAGCATTTGAGCGTGTGGTTTCAAAGGTTTCTCCGCAGCATTTACAAGTTATTTCAAAAAGCTGTCCCTTAACACGGGTTCCTTCTTTGAGTTGCTTGTATCTTTCACGGTTTTTTATACGGTGTCTGCGTAGTGTTTCCTGCCGCTTTAATTCTTCGGGTGTAAGTTCGGGTTCGGGCAAATCAAAATGTCCGATGAAATTCAGATAAATCTCAACTTCCTGAGTTCGTTCTCCGTCAACTCTTTCGGGTGCGTGAACAATGATTTTATCAATAAACTCGTTTATCATCATTGTTGTAAGTTCGGAAAAATCTGTGTATTTCTTTGCCAACGCAATAAACTTCTCGGCTCTGTCGGTATCTTCATTGAAAGAAGAAAGCAGTTTATCCGCTTCATCAACAGAGACTTGGAGAGATTTCTGCTCGGCTTCATATTCTGCCATCAGACTGTCAAAGCGTTCTTCCGATATTTTGCCCGTTGCAAAAGATTCATAAAGTTTTTTGATGATATTGTCAAGCTCTGTAATTCGCTTACGTTCCTTGTTCAGCTTTCTTTTGATTTCCTTTGCCGCTTCTGCCTGGCGAAGCTGAGAAGCATTCCGCACCTTTTCAATAAATTCATCCTGATTGCTTATTGCAAGTGTGCTTACGGTTCGTATGGTATCAAGAATAAGGGTGCGTAAGTTTTTGGTGGTTATATAGTGTCCCTTGCAGGCTTTGTATCTCTTTTGTCGGGAAAGTGTATATGTTGAGCAGTCAAAGAAATCCGTAGGGTATGGATTGTTTTCTTTGCCGCCTCTGGAACGGTGATTATTCATTTTTTCACCGCAATCGGCACAGAACACAAGTCCCGTAAGAGGATTTGCTTCTCCGAAGGTATCAATACGTCTCGGCGTTTTTCTTAACTTCTGTGCAAGCTCCCACGTTTCTTTATCAACGATAGCTTCGTGTGTGTTTTCAAATATCAGCCAATCTTCTTCCGGGTTTTTAACGGTGTGTTTGTCTTTGTACGAAACCTTATGAGAACGGAAGTTTACCGTATGGCCCATATATTCGGGCTTTGAAAGTATCTGACCGACAATAAAGCCGCTCCAGTTATACGGATTCGTAAATTCTTCTTTGCTTTTCCATATGCCGATATTTTTCTTACCCAAATACACGGCGGGTGCATCAACCTTATCATCAAACAGAATACGGGCGATTTCATAAGGCCCGTTTCCGTCAATGGTTAATCTGAAAATTCTGCGTACAACTTCCGCTGCTTCTTCATCAATAAGCCAATGATTTTTATCGTTCGGGTCTTTCTTGTATCCGTATATCGCACTGTTTGATGTCGGTTTGCCCGATTCACCCTTGACCTTTATGGCTGCACGTTGTTTTTTACTCAAATCCCTCAGATACCATTCGTTCATAATATTGAGGAACGGGGCAAATTCATTGCTGTTAAGGTCATCACTGTCAACATTGTTTGCAACTGCAACAAAGTGAACTCCGTACTGTCTGAACATAACTTCGGTGTAAAAACCCGTTTGCAGATAATCTCTGCCTATTCGTGACATATCCTTAACGATAATGTGAGCAATCTTTCCTGCTTCAACATCGGCAATCAGCCTTTTCCAAGCAGGTCGTTCAAAATTACCGCCCGAATATCCGTCATCCGTATAGTGGATGCAATTATCGTACCCTTGCTGCTCTGCATAGCCTTCGAGGTACTTTTTTTGATTCACAATCGAGTTGCTGTCACCGGTCAACTCGTCATCACGGGAAAGTCTTTCGTACAACGCCGTGATTTTTCCATCAGTCTGTTTCAATGCCATAGTCAGGCACTCCTTTCAGACTGTCGGCTCATTTGCGGTAATTCCATTATACCACACTTTTCGCCGTTTTCCAGTACTTCATTGCGAACAATTCGTAAAATTTTATCTTCCATAGTTTCGTTACCCGTATCGTTATACACAACCTTAACTTTAAATGTTGTTGCACCGATACGGCGGGTTATATATGAATAATTATTGTCTGCTTTGGTTTTATCCAAATTAAAATTACCTCCTATTGCGATTTTTATTGATATAGAGTATAATGCGGTTAGTTCCGTTTGCTGTAATCTGCTGTCAGATATATCAGCGATATTATTCAGATGTCTTATTTAAAAGAATTCAGCCTCCGAAAAGCAAGGCTAATCAAAGGCTGATTCGTTGTAGTGTCTTAAATTAATGTGTCTTACGATTGATTGATACAATGGCATCACTACTCCTTTCTTCGGTATTGAGAGTAATATACAAAACGGCAAAATATATTACCCCCTCACTTATAGGAGAAAATCGGTATGTTTATCGGAACTGTTTTTATGAATTTGTTTTGAATTTTATTTTAACTTTCTGTTAAGGAGGCGACAAGCGATGATTTCGGAAGATTACGAATATAACGAAAGCCGTATAACCGAAGATGAATCCGGTGATTCAGACGAACAGATACGCCGAAGGCTTGTCGAAGAACAGACCTTAGTGGAAGAGCTTGAAGCGGATGCGGAAGAAAATCCGTTTGAGGAAGATGAAGAAGAAAGCGAAGAATCAGAACGGAAAAAGCTGAAACGGGAAATACAGGCAGAAGCACTTACCCGACTTGAATCGGCAGCAAGAACGATCAGCGATTTTGAAAATGTTATCGCTTGGTGGGACAGACTTGATGCTAACCGTGAACGCAGAGAACGGTATCACGAATTAAGCAGAAGCGGTGATGACATACCATTTGATTACGGTGCTTCAATAAACGAACTCTTCTTTCCCGATACACTAAACAATGTTTTGGAAAAGCAGCTTCGCAAGGGTGATTTTATTGACGATATATTTTACTGTCCGTATGACATACATGAGCTGGTAACGGAAGAATACTTATCTAAAATATTTTACGGTTTGAAAGAAGAACAGAAAGAATTGCTTTTCTTGTGTGCGGTAAGGTTATTCAGTTCGGTAAGAATTGCCGCAATAAGGGGACAAACAGACAGAAATATACGCAAAGTTCGTGCAACAATGCTCCGAAAAATAAGGAAAGAAATGTATGCGGCACTTCTGAAAAAAGAGAACAAAAAGAAAGACAGTCTGACATTACTTGAAAAACAGTTTATGAAAGACTATGTGAAAGAATTGGAGAAATGATTATGAAGAAGCTGATAGAAAACGCAAGCTCCGTTTGGGTGAAATACAGCGAATATGAATGGAAGAAAGCAGGAAACGGAAAACTGTATCTGACGCCGACAAAAACGGCAAAGCCTTCGATTTACAATCCATTGAAGGAATACCGTCAGTTTGTTCTTGAAGCAATAAACATAGGGCGGATGGGTATGAGCAAGAAACCCGATGAAGAAATACAGAAAGCGATTAATGAGTTTGCCACAAAATACGGTTTATTCGGACTTATGACTGCATTGCCTACGACACCTGATTTTATGGAATACAATGCAGTATATTTACCGAAAAATCAATTCATAAAAGAAGAAACAATGTCAACCGAGGATTATCTTGCGATATTCTTTCCGTTTGATGAATTGGATATTATCAAGCGTGGAGTTGAATCAATATGGAACATTGCGAATGACCGTGAAATGATGGCATTGGCTATGACTATGACAGACAAGCCTATGGCGGTCAGTATGAGTTTTCAGAGGGAATATGCAGAGCCTTATGAATGGATGAAACAGCAGTTTACAAGCTGGGCATTTACCTATGTCACGAGTATGCTTTATTACGAGGATTATGACAGATTAAATCAGGAAACCCGTATGATAATGCAGCAGAGCATTTCGGCATTCGGCGGTAATCCTCCGACATACCGCATAGCTTTACTTGACAAACCTACCGTTATATGGGACTTCCACTCGCTTCTGCTTGTAACTCAGTTGATGTTCAGCTTTATGCTGACAGATACGGAAAAACCGATACGCTTATGCAAACATTGCACAAAAGCTTTTGTTGCCAACAGAGCAGATGCCGTGTTCTGTTCACCGCAGTGCAAAAATAAATTCAATGTTTACAAGAGCAGAGCAAAAAACGGCGAGAATGAATAACAACTGATTTGAGCATAAAAAGACGCCGTGCCTTAACTTCATCAACCTATATCGCTAACATTAATCCTTTGAGTTAGGATGATAATATAATATATAACAAACCGCATCGTAGCAAGACAACTACGGTGCGGTTTTTGTGGTTTTATGTTTGTAAAAGTGGAAAACTAAGCATTTTTGTTGAGAAATGAAGCATTTTTGCATGTAATCTTGAACAGAAACCTATAGTGCGATATTTTTTATATGTATAAATGGATTTTGACTAAGCAAAAAAATATTCATATAAAATTATCGCTTTTGCAAATTTCAAAAACATATAAGTTTTTGTGTTGGTTTTGATAAAATTATTTTTTGGTTAATACAAAGCACAAATTTAGTTTTTTATA
>JAZPXO010000098.1:0-4779 GCA_045543735.1 Acutalibacteraceae bacterium | reverse complement strand
GACTGGGGAAGAGCATAGAACTTGCCCTTATGGATACGGCTGGGAACAAGATAGTCTCTTGCGCCCTCGGGAGTTGATTTGATAAGAATGGGAGTTTCAATTTCGATGAAGCCGTTTTCGTCGAAATAGTCTCTTGTAATTTTGGTAATCTTGTGGCGAAGAAGAATGTTCTTCTGAAGGTCGGGACGGCGAAGGTCAAGATAACGGTATTTGAGTCTTGTAAGCTCCGCTGTCTGACAGTTTTCGATAATTTCAAAGGGAGGAGTTTCGCTCTTATTGAGAATTCTCAGCTCCGTAACCTCGATTTCGATTTCGCCGGTTGGGATTTCTGTATTCTTTGCGGAACGCTCTCTGACATTACCCTTTGCCATGAGAACATATTCGCTTCTTGCTGAGGATGCCTTTTCAAAAACATCCTTTGCCGTTGATTCATCAAAAGCAAGCTGAACGATGCCTTCTCTGTCTCTTAAGTCAATGAAAATAAGCGCGCCGAGGTCTCTCTGACGCTGAACCCAGCCTGCAACAACAACCTCTCTGCCTGCATCGGCAATGCGAAGGCTTCCGCAGTAATCGGTTCTTTTAAGTCCGGTCATAAAATCCATTTATGTTAACGCTCCTTCGTGTTCTGATTAAAATAACGATGACCAATCAAAGCTGCCTTCACCGTCGCCAAGGCTCTGCTGAAGAGCTTCTGTCTGCTGTCTGATAAGAAATTCCATGAAATCCTCCGCAAGGTCTTTAAGCTCAACCTCGGTAACCTCGCCGTTATCCATGTTCTTGAGCTTTGCTTTACCCTGACTGATTTCGTCATCGCCGAGCACCATTGTGTATCTTGCACCGATTTTATCGGCATATTTCATCTGAGCCTTAAGAGACCTGCCTGCAACATCGGTCTGCGCGCTGATACCATTTGAACGAAGCTCCGAAACAATTCTCATTGCTTCAACGGTTGCATTCTCGCCCATGGGAGCAACATAAATCTCGCATGCGGCAGGCTTGGGAAGCTCGATTCCCTGAGCTTCAAGAAGCATAAGAAGTCTGCCCGTACCCATAGCGAAGCCGAGAGACGGAGTGTGAGGTCCGCCAAGTTCTTCAACAAGTCCGTCATATCTTCCGCCGCCGCAAACAGTGCCCTGAGCACCGATCTGAGTTGAAACAAACTCAAAAACAGTGCGCGTATAGTAATCAAGACCTCTTACGATACGGGGATTGACAACATAGCTGATATTCATGGCATCAAGATACTTCTTGACACTCTCGAAATGCTTTGAGCAGTCCTCGCAGATATAGTCGATAATTGCGGGCGCACCCTCGCAGATTTCCTTGCATATGGGACTCTTGCAGTCAAGAATTCTCATGGGATTCTTGCCGAGTCTTTCAAGGCATGTGGGGCAGAGATTTTCTTTCTTTGACTCAAAATATTCTCTGAGTGCGTTATGATAATTCTTTCTGCATTCGGGGCAGCCGATTGAATTCAGCTCAAGCTGAAGATTTTCAATGCCGAGGAATGCAAAAATTTCATTTGCGAGCGAAATAACTTCCGCATCAGCCGCAGGAGAAGCCGTGCCGAGCATTTCAACGCCGAACTGCTGGAACTCTCTCCATCTGCCTGCCTGAGGCTTTTCGTAGCGGTAGCAGTTGATAACATAGCAAAGCTTCTGCGGGAGAGCCTCGTTGAAAAGACCGTGTTCAAGAAATGCTCTCGCAACGCCTGCCGTACCCTCGGGACGGAGAGTTATTGATCTGCCGCCCTTATCGTCGAAGGTGTACATCTCTTTCTGAACAACATCGGTTGTTTCACCGACACCTCTCTGGAAAAGCTCTGTATGTTCAAAAACGGGAATGCGCAGTTCCTTGAATCCGAATTTCCCTGCTATATCAATAACGACCTGTTCAATGAACTGATTTTTATAAACTTCAGAGGGCAAAATATCCTGCGTGCCTTTAACGGCTTTGGTAATAAGTGCCATATTTATACTTCTTTCCTGAAAAATTAAAATCTTAACTTATGTGCAAATGGGGTCGTCTTGAACGACGACCCCCAAAAAATTCTGATTTTCCCGAACGGAAACGCTTAACCGCGCAACCGATTATTTGGGATTGACGATATCACGCCAGTCAAGGTCGCCTCTTGCAAGAGAGTGAATCAGCGCCTCAGCCGTAGCAATATTTGTTGCAACGGGAACATTATGAACATCACACAGTCTGAGAAGCGTTGCTTCATTAGGCTCGTGAGGCTTGGCTGTTAACGGATCTCTGAAAAGAAGCAGAAGGTCAATCTCGTTGCATGCAATTCTCGAAGCAACCTGCTGATCACCGCCCTGAGTTCCGCTGAGAAATCTTGTTATATCAAGACCGGTTGCCTCAGCAACCATTTTGCCTGTTGTTCCTGTAGCGAAAATGTTATGTCTGCTCAAAACTCCGCAATATGCAATACAAAACTGCGTCATGAGTTCTTTCTTTGCGTCATGCGCAATAAGTGCAATGTTCATTTGCATCCCCTTTCTTTTTACTCGATTTTATTTTTTAACTAATTATTGATATAATAGCAACTATCTGTTTAGTCTGTCAAGTACCTGAAAAAATATTTTTTATTATTCTTCAGCACCTTCATCGGAAGCATCTGCATTGGTTTCCTGAACTTCGGCAACCTCTTCATCATCTTCGACCTTGACGGCAACAGCTGTTATGAGCTTCTCGCCCTCGGTAACCTTCATGACTCTTACGCCCTTTGAAGGTCTTGCGCAAAGGCGGATTCCCTTTTCGCCGCCCATGGGAATACGGATGATGATACCGTCGGTTGAAATGAGCATCAGGTCGTCAGCCGGGTCAACAACCTCAACAGCAGCAACATCGCCGTAATCGTTGACATGGTAGTTTGTGAGACCCTTTCCGCCTCTCGACTGAAGACGGTAGTTATCAATTTCGCTGAGTCTGCCGTAGCCTGTTTCGCTGACGGTGAGAACCTTTCTGCCGGGAACAAGAATATCCATTCCGATAACCTCGTCGCCCTCTTTGAGTTCGATAGCCTTAACGCCTCTTGCGGTTCTGCCTATGGCTCTTGCTCCCTGCTCGTTGAATGAGATGGCCATACCCTTCTTGGTGGCAACAATAAGATTATCGTTGCCCTCGGTAAGCTTAACCCATGCAAGCTCATCTTCATCGTCAAGATTGATAGCGATAATGCCGCTCTTGCGGATGTTCTTATAAAGGTCAAGCTCGGTACGCTTGATTACACCGTTTCTTGTTGCCATGCAGAGGAAATAATTCTCCTCGCCGAATTCGGGAACACGGATCATTGCCGAAACTCTTTCGCCATCTTCAATGGGAAGAAGGTTGACAATGTTCATGCCCTTGCTCTGGCGTGAACCCTCAGGTATCTCATAGCCCTTGAGTCTGTATGCTCTGCCCTTGGTTGTGAAGAACATGACAAAATCGTGAGTTGAACAGGTGAACATTGTCTTTACAACGTCCTCTTCGCGGCGAGTGAGTCCCTTGACGCCTCTGCCGCCTCTGTTCTGCTGCTTATATTCAGACATGGGAATACGCTTGATATAGCCCATATCAGTGAGTGTGAATACGCATGTTTCTTCGGGAATAAGGTCTTCAATATCAACCTCGCCCGAAACATTGACGATTTCCGTCTTTCTTTCGTCGGCAAACTTATCGCGAATTGCCATTGCTTCAGTCTTTACGATTTCAAGAACCTTTGCATCATCAGCAAGAATTGCGTTGAATTCCGCAATCTTTTCTTTCAGCTCATCGAGTTCATTTGTAATCTTGAGAATTTCAAGACCTGCAAGCTGACCGAGACGGAAAGCAACGATTGCCGCTGCCTGAGGCTCATCGAAATCAAATTTTTCCATAAGGGCAACTTTCGCTTCCGCCTGACCGCCCTTACATGCTCTGATGGTGGCAATGATATCGTCAACGATATCAATAGCTTTTGCAAGACCTTCGAGGATATGCGCTCTGTCCTGAGCCTTCTTGAGGTCAAATCTCGTTCTGCGGACTATAACCTCAGACTGGAATTTGATATAGTGGCTGAGAACTTCTTTAAGAGAAAGCTGCTTGGGCTCGCCGTTAACAAGAGCAATCATGATAACGCCGAAGGTATCCTGAAGCTGTGTATATGAGAAAAGCTGATTAAGAACAACCTGCGGATTTGCGTCTCTCTTCAGATCAATCGAAATGAGCATACCCTTCTTTGACGAATAGTCGTTAACATCGGAAATGCCTTCGATTCTCTTATCCTTAACAAGGTTTGCAATGCTCTCGATGAGCCTTGCTTTGTTTACCATATAAGGAATTTCGGTAACCTGAATTTCAAATCTGCCGTTTTTCTTTTCAACGATTTCCGTTTTTGCGCGCAGGGTAATTTTACCTCTGCCCGTTGAGTAGGCGGCTCTGATACCCGCTCTGCCCATAATAACGCCCCTTGTCGGGAAATCAGGACCCTTGATATGCTCCATGAGACCGTCAAGCTCAATATCAGGGTTGTCGATAAGAGCGCACATGCCATCAATAACCTCTCCCATGTTGTGGGGAGGAATATTTGAAGCCATACCAACCGCAATACCTACCGAACCGTTAACAAGAAGATTGGGGAATCTTGAGGGAAGAACGGTGGGCTCTTTAAGACGGTCATCATAGTTGGTTGTGAAATCAACGGTATCCTTGTCGATATCGGTGAGCATTCTCAGAGCGATTTTGCTCATTCTTGACTCCGTATAACGGTATGCAGCAGGGGGGTCGCCGTCAACCGAACCGAAGTTACCG
>JAZPXO010000097.1:0-4659 GCA_045543735.1 Acutalibacteraceae bacterium | reverse complement strand
CACGCAAACGGCTGGGGTCCCTATGACTTTAACCTCTTCCATCTTTCTGACGAAGAGAAAGCAAAGCTTACACAGCTTCCCACATCTCTTCCTGATGCACTCGATGCTCTTGAGGCTGACCACGATTACCTCACCGCAGGCGGAGTATTCCCCGAAGAGCTTCTCACAAACTTCATCAAAGCAAAGCGTGCAGAATGCGCAGAGCTTGCAAAGATTCCTCATCCTGCAGAATTTGATAAGTATTATAACCTTTAATAAATGTTCAAGGGGCTGTTTTCACACAGCCCCTTGTTTTTTAATATTATTCCGATATTTCCCCAACCGACTTATATACCAACGGATTCTCATAATCATCATAATCCATATTTTTGGCATCCTTACTTCTGCAATTATCCTTTAGCCACATATACCGTGTTCCGTCAGGCGTTTCATATATATAGCAGTAATAACTGTCCGAGTCATACTCCCCGTCTTCCAACGGATAATAAGCATAATAATCTTCAAGGAAAATATCTTCGGCATCTGAAGGCAGCCCGCCTTCAATCTTTATAAACTTTTCATCAAAGCAAACTACCGAATTCAAATCTTCGGACACTATAACATCCGGTTCGCTTGTCAATATCCAAGCAACTATACCTCCTAAAATCAGAAGAACAATCATCACTTTAACAAACGATTTGAGACAGCCGCCTTTTTTCTCTTCTGTTTCATAGGTCTTCTCTTTTTCGCTGAGCAATCCCGATCTTTCTTCGGCTGTTTTTTCATAAAATCCGCTAACCAGCCTGTTGATAAAGAAATGTGAAGAATAAAATTTTACCGAAAAATATTCCGGAACAAAGAAAATCAGCTCATATAAACCAAAACGGAAAAACAAAAGCAGATTCCTGACAAGCTTCAGAAACTTTTTGCGGTTAAGCGCCGTAACATCAACAACCCTGATTGATTCCGTTTCTGTTTCTGCTCTTGAAAACATATAAAAGACAGGAACCATATCAAAAAAATCCGCAACTTTCCCGTCACACACCGAATAAACTCCGTCAAATAAATTGATAACCGTATTTTGGACATCCGAACAGTTCACTCCGTATTTAACAGATAAATCCAGCACCGTTTCAGGCAATTTATCAACAAATTTCACAGCAAGCTTTGCAAGAATTTTGTCTTTTAACCGGTAATTTTCTTTGTCAGCCTTCACTTCATTCGCGGCATCTGTCAACTCGTTAAATACCTCTGTCTGCGCTTCAAACACAACCTTTGCGCTTGCGCAGAAAACCTCAACCGAATCTTCGGGATTTATAATATGTTTTTGATTTTCAACAGTAACAGTCATTTTATTTGTGCTGTTATTTTTAAAGGTTAAATACATGGAATCATACCTCGTTAAATCATTAATCCGATTATATCATCACAGCATTATAAAATCAAATTAATAATTTATTAAATACAAAAAAGAGAGAAACCCGAATCAGGCTTCTCTCTTATATATTTACAATTTCATAACTTGGTTTGATTACATCTTATTCATAATTTCGCCGAGAGTCATATTCGGATTCTCGATGCCGAGTTTCAGAGCTTTTTCTGCTCCGCGGTGGAGAGCATCTGCCTCTTCAACGGTAACATACTTTGTTCTGTGCATGCATGAGAACTTGAGGCATCCTGTTGCTGCATCCTTCATCGCGAAGGTATAGATAACCATAATGTATCTTCCGAGAGAATAACCCTCAAACTCATACTCCCAGTTATTCATTGAGCCTGCTTCAAGCGGGAACCACGAGAACATCATTGTTGATGCGCCTGCGGCTGCGGGATAATTATACATATCTCTCTGGAGCTTGCGGTATTCAAGATAGGGATAATCCATATGCTTGAATGCCCAGAACTGAACATCCGACATCTTCTTGAGAGCATCCATAAAGGTTGTTTCTTCGGGAAGAACAACTCTCCACGGAAGCGGAGCTGCAAGTGTGCCGCCTGCTCTCTTCTCATTAAGAGTACGTCTTCTCGGGCAAAGAACGATGAAATATGTATCGTTGTATCTGTTATTTACCTTTGAAACATGGAGGCGCATTGCAAGCTGAACAAGGCATTCACCACCGACGCCGTTTTCTTTCATGAAATCAAAAATCTTCTGGCTGTCCTCATAAGGAATGCTGTATTTTGTAAGCTCAGCTTTATCGTTTATGGGATCGAAAAGCGAGGGAGCCATTATGGAAGGATCCTTTTTCTTTAAGCGTTCTGCCTCAAGATGTCTGGGGCCTTCAACGCCGAGGTAAAGAGGCTCGCCGTCTTTTTCCATATATTCTTTATATGCTTTTTCTTCTTTTGCAAGATTTTCGGGATTGGCTACATATGCAAGCTCTTTCTTGATAATATCTTCATATTTTCCGAGAGGCTTAGGCATAGCAGTACCGTTTTTCAGGCTGTCATAAATTGCAAGCAAATCTGCAAAGAAAACAAAAACAGCAGCGTTATCCATAACGAGATGGTGAATGTTAAGATAGATACCGCAGCGCTTGTCCTTCATACGGAAAAACTTGATTCTGAAAGTCTCATCCTTGAGCATTCTGACAGGCTTCTGTGCATCTGCGCCGAGAACTTCATTGCGTTCTTTATCGGAGCCAAAGTCGAGAACAGGGATTGAATCAACCTTATATTCATCAAGGAAATACTGCTTGATCTTACCTTTCTCCTTAAAGAAACGGAGACGCAGGCAGTCATTTCTTTCAATTTCAATGTTGAAAGCTTTTGTCATAACATCAAAATCAATTTCATTTTTAAGAATGATTGACTCGGGAATCTGAGTTACCTGCTTATGGAAAAAGCTGTGCTTAAGCATGAACTGAATCATTTCCTGAGGCGGAATAAGATCATAGGATGTTTTGGTGATTTTTTTCAAATTAAGTCCCTCCGATTACACATTGCAAAACCGAATTATTCTCTGCAATCAAAATTTTCGTTTTATTTTATCATTAGAAAATCGGCGAAACAATGTGCAAACTTGGAAATTTGTCCGATTTTTCAACAATATCAACATTTTGTCTGTATTTTATATAAAACAGTAAACAGAGCGTTGTCGTTCGAATCTCCTCTAAAAAGAAAAAAGCTCCGCAACAAAAGTTGCGAAGCTTTTTTGGTGATCCATCGGAGATTCGAACTCCGGACACCTTGATTAAAAGTCAAGTGCTCTGCCTGCTGAGCTAATGGATCATATTCAGTTTGCATCTGTTTTTTGACGCTCCAATATAATATATTATTTACGCGCAGTTGTCAAGCCCTTTTATGAAAAAATTTCAATAATTTCTTTTTCACATTTAGTAAATTCTGCTTGAAATGTCACTATATATGGTATATAATAACATTAAATATGATTAATTCCAGTATATGAGGTTATTTTGCCTCGGAAAGGACAGTTTATGAAACATATAAGAGGTCCGCAGAATTATGACTACGGCTATCACGAAATAACAACCATCGACGACAAAATTCACAACTCCCTTATGGATTTCGGTATTCTTAAAATGAAAAACGGCGATGTTTTCTCCGAGGAACAGAACCTTGAGCGCGCATACCTTCTTATCAGCGGTGAAATGACCTTCGAATGGGAAGGAAATTCTGTCAGCGTAAACCGCCCCAACTGCTTCGATTATGACCCTTGGGTGCTTCATGTTGCAAACGGCGTTAAGGTTACCTTCACAGCCGCAAGCGATGTTGAAATTGTTATCCAGAGAACAGAGAACGAACGCACTTTCCCCTCAAAGCTTTACACTCCCGAGGAATGCAGAAGCGAAAACAGAGGCGCAGGCACAATGCGCGAGGCATCAACAAGAATAGTGCGCACGGTTATCGACTACTCAAACGCACCGTATGCAAACCTTGTTGTCGGCGAGGTTATCGGTTTCCCGGGAAAATGGTCAAGCTATCCTCCCCACCATCATCCCCAGCCCGAAATTTATTTCTACAAATTCAATCCCGAAAACGGCTACGGTTTTGCCGAGCTCGGCGAGGATGTTGTAAAAACACATCAGAACTCAACTGTTTTCATCACAGAGCAGGAAACACATCCCCAGACTACCGCTCCCGGATATGCACTCTGGTATCTCTGGGTTATCAGACACCTTGACGGTAATCCCTATATTACTCCCACATTTGTTCCCGAGCATCTCTGGGTAACGGAGAGCGAAAGCGAAACAAAAATGTGGCCCCCCGAAGAATAATCGCTAAGGAGATAATAAAATGAAATTGACAATGGCTCAGGCTCTCGTTAAATTCCTTGATAATCAGTATATCAGCTTTGACGGAGTTGAAACAAAATTTGTTGACGGCATTTTCGGCATTTTCGGTCACGGATGCGTTGTAGGTATCGGTCAGGCTCTTGAGCAGGGCGGACACAGCCTCAAATTCTATCAGGGCAAAAATGAGCAGGGCATGGCTCATGCGGCTATTGCTTTTGCAAAGCAGAAAAACCGCCGTCAGATTATTGCATGCACATCATCAATCGGACCCGGCGCACTCAACATGGTAACCGCTGCAGGTACGGCAACCGCTAACCGCATTCCCCTGCTGTTGCTTCCCGGCGACACCTTCGCCTGCCGCCAGCCTGACCCCGTTCTTCAGCAGATTGAACAGCCAAGTCGGATCGTAGCCATGTCGTTCTGTGAG
>JAZPXO010000096.1:0-5240 GCA_045543735.1 Acutalibacteraceae bacterium | reverse complement strand
AGCAGCGCCACAGTGGCTTGAAAAATTTTAAAAAAAGAGAGTTTTAACGGACATAAAAAATATTACTATTATATTATCGTTGATTTTTAATTAAAAGTAATTTATAATATATTCTGTATAATTATATCTAAGTGTGATGATGTGAGGTTGAAATTATGGTTAACGATAAAATCAATGTAGTCGGAACAAACATTGCAGAAAAGGCAACGATGATCTGGAACGTTGCGGATATGCTCAGAGGTCCTTTCAAGCCTCACGAATACGGTCTCGTTATTCTTCCCATGACCGTTGTGAAACGCTTCCACGATTGCCTTCTGCCAACTCACGAAGCGGTGCTTGCACAATATGAAAAAGTAAAAAATCTTGCTGTTATTGACGGCTTTCTTTGCCGTGCATCGGGATATCAGTTCTATAACACAAGTAAGTTTACTTTTGAATCTCTGCTTGCCGACCCCGAAAACATCGAGATAAATTTCCGTGATTATCTTGCAGGCTTTTCTGCCAACGTACAGGACGTTCTCGCAAAGTTTGACTTTGAAAGCATAATCAAGCGTATGGTTGACAGCAATACGCTTTACCTCGTCATAAAAGAATTCAATTCAGCAAAAGGCTATCTCGGCCCCGATAAAATTACCGCAGTTGACTGCGGATACATTTTCGAAGATCTTGTTAAGAGATTTTCAGAATCATTCGGAGAAGAAGCGGGAGCGCATTTCACAAGCCGAGATGTTATTTATCTTATGACAGATATTCTGCTTTCGGATGCAGACCTCACCGAAGGCAACGTTACCGTTTACGATATGGCTATGGGTACATCGCAGATGCTTTCCTGCATGGAAGAGCGCATCCACGATTTGAGCGAGGATATGTCCGTTACCTGCTTCGGTCAGGAGTTCAACCCCAGCACGTTTGCTATTGCAAAAGCAGATATGATGATTCGAGGCGGCGACCCCAACAATATGCGGTTCGGCGACACGCTTTCCGATGACCAGTTCAAGGGTTACACCTTCAAATATATCATCTCAAATCCGCCTTTCGGTATTGACTGGAAGAGAGAGCAGAAAGCAGTTGAAGCAGAAGCGGCACTCGGGGAGCTCGGACGCTTTGCACCCGGACTTCCCAAGATTTCGGACGGACAGCAGCTCTTTGTTCTCAACGGACTTGCAAAGCTTGCTTTTGACGGCAAGATGGCAATTATTCAGAACGGTTCACCGCTTTTTGCAGGTGATGCAGGCAGCGGACCTTCAAACATCCGCCAGTACATATTGGAAAACGATTGGCTTGATGCAATTATTCAGCTTTCGACAGACCAGTTTATGAATACGGGCATCAGCACTTATATATGGATTCTCTGCAAGGACAAGCCTGCCCACAGAGCAGGCAAGGTGCAGCTTATTGATGCATCGCATTGCTATGAGCAGCGCAGAAAATCAATCGGCACAAAGCGTAATGATATAACCGACCTTTGCCGCAAGCTGATAACCGAAGCCTACGGCGAATTCAGACACGATGCAGTTTACGGCAGCGAAGACGGCATACATTGCGTGAGCAAGATTTATGAAACCGTTAAATTCGGCTATAACAAGATTGTTGTTGAAAGACCGCAGAGAGATGAAAACGGCGAAATCGTTATGAAGAAAGGCAAGCCTGTAGCGGATGCGAGCCTTCGTGACACAGAGAACGTTCCTCTTGTTGAGGATATTGACAGATATTTTGAGCGAGAGGTATTGCCTTATGCGCCCGATGCGTGGATTGACAAGAACAAAACGAAGGTCGGCTATGAAATCCCGATGACGAGATATTTTTATAAGTATCAGGCGCCCGAATCCGCCGATGCAATCCTCGAACGCATCATCGGACTTGAAAAGGATATAAGCAAAAGCTTGGAGGATATTTTAAACTAATTATAAGAGGTACGGTTATGACAAATCTTGATAATAAAAGAGTTTCAATGATAAAGGTCAAAGGTGGCTTTAGTGACACAAAAGGTATAATTTCGTATTCGGCTGGGATTCAAGTTGATGAGTTTGATGATAGAACAAGAACGTCATTAAGTAATTGCTTGTATAATATCATTGACAATTTTTATAAGGGAAGTTATAGATCAAACAGTTCAAAGTATGCAAATGCATTTTGCAAGAGCGTTATTTCTGATGTGTTTGGTGAAAGCAACCGAAAGAACTATGAAAATTTTTTCGAAATCAGGCTCATGTTTGAGGATAAAATTAATCAAGTAATAATTAACGCCCCATATAATGAGGTGCTTGATGTTATTTGGTATGTTGTAAATTGGTTAAGTCATAATATTAAAGAAGTATATGACATTAATCCTTTTGAAGTGTTTAACGAAGAATTTGAACGAGAATCTGTTGGTTATCGCTTTGTCAGTGGCAATATTGTTCCCATAACTGACCCTATTGAAATTGAAGAAATTGAGCAGGCGGCAGAAAACAAGTTTGAAGGATGCAGAAACCACATCAAAAAGGCGGTTGAATATCTCTCAAACCGAGAAATTAAAGACTATAAAAATGTCATTAAGGAAAGCATAAGTGCGGTTGAATCAATCTGTAAAGTTATAACAGGCAATGAGAGTGCAACTCTTGGTGATGCTCTTAAGGTGTTAAGTAAAAAACATGATTTAAATCCACAACTAAAGGCTGCGTTTGAAAAGTTTTATGCATATACAAATGGCCCAGAAGGGATACGCCATGCAGACGGACTTTTCACAAGTGAAGTGACATTTGAAGAAGCGAAATTTATGCTTGTAAGCTGTAGTGCATTTGTAAATTATTTGATTTCCGAATATGTAAAAACAATGTGAACACAAAAGCGGAGGACATTTTAAGTTGAGCAAACCAAAGAGAAAGAAAAACAAGAAAGACAATCCTGTCTTAAATGAGCGAAAATTCAACGAGTCTTTTGATATAAGGAAAGAAAGAATCGGAATAATATTTAAGGTTATTTATGTGGTGGCAGCATTGTTTTTGGCAAGCGTGTTGGCGTTGCAAAGTGACCAAGAAATAAATGTTTCAACAGTGTATATTCTTGAAGCCTGTGCAACAAGTTTTTTGTTATGCTTGTTGGTAGTACTTCTTATTTATGTGTTTAATGAACTTCAGTGTCTTAAGATAACAGAAAATATCGAGGAAAAGCAAGCGAACAAAACAGAAAACAGCTATGCTGAAATATTTAATTATTTCAGCGTTGGCGGTGTAACCGCAGTTTTATCAGCATTTTTTATAGAATATGCTAAAGAATATTTGACAAAAGAAATTCTTTCGTGGCTATTGTGTATCTTTTTCTTTGTTGGAATGGCGATTCGCATTGCTGGCAGTTTTATAAACAGATATGAAAAAGCAAGGCATTCAGTCAACAGCGTTGTCTGGACATTAGCGGTTTATGCTTTGATACTTTTAACTAAATTCGGGTGAAAATTATGCGTGAAATGAAAAACAGCGGAATAGAGTGGATAGGCGAAATCCCGAGTGAGTGGGAGACAAGTCGTTTACAGTGGCTTATGTATGAGATTAAAGAAAGCAATAACCCTATAAAAACGACACAAGTGTTGTCTTTGACTAATAAACTTGGTGTAGTTCCATATGAGGATAAAGGTAATCAAGGAAACAAAGCAAAAGAGGACTATTCACAATATGGACTTGCATTTGAAAACACTCTGGTAATTAACAGTATGAATGTTTTGATTGGTTCTGTTGGTATATCAAAATATTTTGGTTGTGTTAGTCCTGTGTATTATGTATTTAGAAATACAGAGAATTCTGATTTAAGATATATTAATTATATTTTTCAGAATGTAGGGTTTCAAAAAGAACTAAGAAAATATGCAAATGGTATTTTGGAAATAAGATTAAGAATATCTGCTCACGATATGTTGAGAAGAATTGTACCTTGTCCTTCTTTGTGTGAACAGATTAAAATAGCTGATTTTCTTGATGAAAAGTGTTCGGAGATTGATACGGTTATTGAGAAAACGAAGGCGACAATTGAGGAATATAAAAAGCTCAAGCAGTCGGTTATCACCCAAGCCGTCACCAAAGGCATCCGCCCCAACCGCCCAATGAAAGATTCAGGCATTGAGTGGATAGGCAAAATCCCTGCCGATTGGGAGGTTTCAAGATTAAAAAATATAGCTATTGATTTTTCGAAAGGCAACGGAATCACCAAAGAAGATATTGTCCCCAACGGTGACACGCCATGTGTTAGATATGGAGAAATTTATACCAAGTATAACCAATCATTTATCGAATGCCAAACAAGAACCAACAAGGCAATTATAAGTGCTCCCAAATACTTTTCATATGGTGATTTGTTGTTCACATGCACTGGAGAACTGGTTGAAGAAATCGGCAAAAGCATTGTTTATTTAGGTAAAGGTGAATGCTTGGCAGGCGGAGATATTGTTGTTCTTAGACATTCGCAGTGTCCTTCCTTCCTTAACTATGCTGTAAATAGCACTTATGCACAAGCGCAAAAAAGTTGCGATAAAACAAAATTAAAAGTCGTTCATATTTCTGCATCTGATATCGCAAATATTATTATGGTAATACCATACGTTACAGAACAAGAAGAAATTGCAGATTATCTCGACAAAAAATGTTCCGAAATTGACGAGCTTATCGCAAAGAAAACAAGTCTCTTATCCGAACTCGAAAGCTACAAAAAATCATTGATTTATGAATATGTAACAGGCAAAAAGGAAGTGTAATAATGACTTGTTATAATGCTTGTGTTGATATTGTTGTGCCTCTTGTTTCTGCTTTTATCGGTGGCTTTATAACATTAGCAGGTGTTTGGTTGACAATTCGCAGAGACAAAAAAAGAGACGAAAACAATCGCATAAAAGATGCAAAACCCTGGATTTTTAGTTTGAGTGACTGCGAAAATTTTGAAGCTAAAAAAGCTAATGATATTATTTTAGCAACCTCTTATGACTCTGAAAGAGGTTCGAAATTTACTCTTGTTATAAAAAACACAGATAATGGTATTTGTGTTTTAGACAAGTTTGTCACAGAGAAAAAAACCTATATTCCTATTGTCGGTAGAATTATAGATAAAAACTCTATTGCGTATTTGCATATTTATTTTGAACAAGGCGAAACAATCAGAGATATGGTTCTTCACGTAAAAGATATTTACGGAAACACATACAGATATAAAGTCACTCAAGGAAAGAGTAAAATTGAAGGTAATCATATTGAAGAAATATTATAGTTTTTATGAAG
>JAZPXO010000095.1:0-3266 GCA_045543735.1 Acutalibacteraceae bacterium | reverse complement strand
TTGGCTCACAGAACGACATGGCTACGATCCGACTTTGGGGCTGACCGATAATATCTTCGATTTTTTTCGGACGGAGTCTGTCCGCAAGAGGAGCCGACATATTATTCTCCTTTTCAAAATAACTGATATAATGATATAAATATTGCAGCGAAAAGTCAAGAGCAAAAGCAAAACGGACAAAATGTTACTGACTTGACATTCGCGTTTATCTGAGATACAATTACAACGTAAAAAATACCGAAAAGAGGATACAGCAATGAAGTATTTTAAAAAGATTTTTGCCGTTATAACGGCTTTGCTTATTGTGCTTTCGCTTGCTTCCTGCAAAGGCGGAGATACAACAACCACAACGGGCTCTGAAATTGAAAACGCCCCGACTGTTGCGCCCGTTGAAGTGCCCGACCCCGACAGAGGCGAGAATAAAGTCAAGATTGCCGCCACGAAATACGACTATCCTTTCCGCAAGCTTTCTATTGACCGTTCGTATGCTTACGAGGTTTCGGAAATCGGTGTCAGCCCGTCTCAGGCGGCAGATAAGCTTCTTAAAAATCAGGTCAGCATCGCTTCGCTTTCTCTTGAAGAAACGGCAAAGGTTGCCTCTCAGGCAGATGTGAAAATTCTTGCGGTTACGTCGGAGTTAAAGCTTTCGCTGATAACCAAAGGCACTGAAAAGATCGATATCCATTCGCTTGAGGGCAAAACGGTATACTGCGGCAACGACGGTATGGCTTATATTCAGCAGGTTATTGAGAAAATTTTCTCGGATAACGGTGTAAATGCTAATCTTGTTTTCCTTTCCAACAGCGAGGCAGGCGCGAAAATAAAAAACGGGGAAGCAGAATACTGCATCATGCAGGATCCTGACAGCGTTTTTGCGATTTCGGGCACCGATTATATCAGGGCTTTTGAACTCACCGGCTACTGGGAAGAGGATTATCCTCTCATAGACAGATGCATTGTTGCAAGAACCGATTTTGTTAACGCAAATCCCGAAATCATCAAGGAGTTTATGGCTCATATCGAAACCTGCTCAAACACAATCCTTACTGAGGCGGGCATGATAAGTACGGTAGTTGATTTTATATCCAACGGCTTTTTTGAGGATAAGGATCTTACAATGAGTGCGGTTAATTCAAGCGAAATTGCTTTTTATGAAAAAGAAGAGCTCAGAAACGCAGTGACGAAAAACTATCAGTTTATCGGTTCCGAATATTCTGTGCCTTCAGACAGTGCGTTTTATATGGGATAAATCAAAAAATACGAACAGCGCGGTGAATTCCGTGCTGTTTTTTTGTTTCGTCACAATATACAAAACAAAAGCAGCTCATTTGTAACGGTTGACGAATATTCTTTTTTGTAACAGAAAAAACTCTGTGTCTTACAGTAAAATTAGTCATGTATTTATAAATTTTGACTTGAAATTGCAGCTTAAATATACTATACTGTCTTTATACACGCTCCCCGTTTTGTGCAGCGTTGTTGCGGCGGGGACAGGTTAATTATCAAGCGGTAAACCGCACATGTTTAGGAGGAAAAACCATGAAAAAGATTCTTGCAGTTCTTCTTGCAGTTGCAATGCTCTTCTCATTTGTAGCATGCGGCGGCAACGACGAACCCGAAACAACAACAGCTCCCGTTGAAACAACAGCAGATCCCTTTGAAGTTGAAGTAACAGATGCTCCCGCTACTGATGCACCCGCAGTTGATGATCCTTCAGCAGTTGTTGATCCCTCTGCAGTTGATCCCTCTGCATCAGCTCCCGCAGCTAATGCTATGCCCGAAGGCAAGGAAGCTATTGTTGAATATTTTAACACAGCTATCAACAATGTTAAGCCCAACTCCAAGAGCATTAAGTCAAACTATATGATTCATGCTGTTGCAGGTGAAGTAACAGGCGTTCCTAAGGTAATTGATACCGTTCTCGGCGGCACAGGCAATTTCATCAGCGGCTTCATGGGCGCAGATGAAAGCAAGGCTAATGTTACATGGACATCCGCAGCTGATAAGAATGCATTCTTCCCTGTTGAAGGCGAAACATGGGCATCAAAGCTCACAGCAGCAGATGTTAAAGACGCTCAGATTACAGAAAAAGACGGCAAGTGGCTCATCAGAATCACAACAGTTGCTGACGGCAAGGCTGCTAACATCAAGCACGGTTCAGGCCATGCTCCCAAGGCTTTCAATGTTGTTCTTCCTGCAGTTGTTGACGATAATATCCCCGGCGCAGTTGCAAAGATTTTCAGCATCGGCACAACACAGATGAACTACCCCTCAAGCACAGTTACGGTTACAGTTGATCCTGCAACAGGCAATGTAATTCACGCTAACTACATGATGCACTGGACAATCAACATCGCTCTTGGCGATAACACAGTTGTTCTTCCCTTCTCAACAGAGAACGATTACAATATCAACTGGTAATTAATTTGTAAACATAAGGTGACCGTCGAAAGGCGGTCACCATTGACTGCAGATAAAGACATCAGAACATAAACACAAAAAGTGTAGGGCGGGATGCCTTCATCCCGCCGTTATTTTTGGTTTATTCAGCGTTTTTTCTCCCATCGGCGTACCTTTGTGCGCTTTCGGTCGAAGAAAAACGCTGTCTGATTGCCTTTCTCAACAGTCAACTGTAAAAATAATATTTTTTGGATAAAGGTGATTTACTATGAAGAAAGAAGTTCTTGTTGAAACCTCTGCCCGTCACGTTCATGTCAGCCGTGAGGCTCTTGATATCCTTTTCGGCGAGGGTTATGAACTCACACACAAAAAAGACCTCTCTCAGCCCGGTCAGTATGCATGCGAGGAGAGAGTTGCTGTTGTCGGTTCAAAGTCCAGCTTCCCCGCAGTTTCAATTCTCGGCCCCGTTCGTCCTGCAACTCAGGTTGAGCTTTCACTCACAGATGCACGCAGCATCGGTGTTAACGCTCCCGTAAGAGAAAGCGGCGATATCGCAGGCACAGGCACATGCAAGCTTGTAGGCCCCAAGGGTGAGGTTGAAATCGAATGCGGCGTTATCACCGCTAAGAGACATATCCACGCTACTCCCGCAGACGCTGAAAAATACGGCCTTGAGGATAAGCAGATTGTTTGCGTTAAGGTTGAGTCAAACGGCAGAAGCCTTATTTTTGATGATGTTGTTGTAAGAGTTAACCCCAATTTTGCTCTTGCAATGCACATTGATACCGACGAATCCAACGCTGCAGGCGCTGTTCCCGGTCTTATGAAGTCGGATCGTAGCCATGTCGTTCTGTGAGCCAAGGAGT
>JAZPXO010000094.1:0-4685 GCA_045543735.1 Acutalibacteraceae bacterium | reverse complement strand
GTTTGTGAGACGAACTCTTGCGATCTTACGAAGAGCTGAGTTGGGCTTTTTGGGGGTTGCAGTCTTAACAGCGGTGCAAACGCCACGCTTCTGGAAGTCGGAGGCCAAGCGGTCTTAGGAAGACAATTAGAGCTCCCAACTCCTTGGCCCACAGAACGACATGGCTACGATCCGACTTCGTTTGTGAGACGAACTCTTGCGATCTTACGAAGAGCTGAGTTGGGCTTTTTGGGGGTTGCAGTCTTAACAGCGGTGCAAACGCCACGCTTCTGGGGTGAATCCTGATCGGTCATAACATTCTTCTTTGAGTTAAGACCCTTCAGAAGTGCGGGAGCCTTGGGCTTCTTGACGAGTGTTTCTCTGCCGTTACGAACAAGCTGATTAAAGGTAGGCAAAAATCTCTCTCCTTTCTCTGAAATTTATATCGTGTTTATGAGCCCTTCCTCAAAAAAGGTCGGGCTCTTGACACCACAATTTTGTATTGTATCACAGGTTTACCCTGTTTGTCAACACTTTCTACAAAAATCACTCAGCATTTTCAGCAATATTGACCGAAGCCGTTGCGGGCTTAAGTTCAACCTTGCTGTAGCACTTCATACCTGTGCCTGAGGGAAGAAGCTTACCGAGGATAACATTCTCCTTGAGACCGATAAGCGGGTCTGTCTTACCCTTGATAGCGGCATCCGTAAGAACTCTTGTTGTTTCCTGGAAGGATGCGGCTGAAAGGAATGATTCTGTTGCGAGAGATGACTTGGTGATACCCATAAGAGTGGGGATGCAGGTTGCAAGCTTGGGTTCTTCGCCCTTTTCTGCAGCCTCTCTGACGATGCGCTCGTTTTCTTCGCGGAACTCAACCTTCTCAACAACTGAGCCGGGAAGGAACTTCGAAGCGCCTGCTTCAGCGATTCTGACCTTTCTCATCATCTGACGAACGATAACCTCGATATGCTTATCGTTGATATCAACACCCTGCATACGGTAGGTTCTCTGAACTTCTCTGATGAGGTAATCATGAACTGCCTCAACACCGAGGATTGCAAGAATATCGTGGGGGTTCTGAGCACCTTCTGTGAGCTGTGCGCCCTTGAGAACGCGCTGACCCTCTTCAACCTTAAGACGGAAGCCGTAAGGAATAAGATATGTCTTTTCATCGCCGTCGTCGCCTGTAACGACAACATGCTGGCTCTTCTTGATTTCGCGGAACGAAACAACACCGTCGATTTCGCTCATGATTGCAAGCATCTTGGGCTTGCGTGCTTCGAAGAGCTCTTCGATTCTGGGAAGACCGGTCGTGATATCGCTCTGGTCGGCGGCACCACCGGTATGGAATGTTCTCATTGTAAGCTGAGTACCGGGTTCACCGATGGACTGAGCAGCAATGATACCAACTGCTTCACCTACTGTTACGGGCTCGCCTGTTGCAAGGTTTGCACCGTAGCACTTGATGCATACGCCGTGTTCGGAGCAGCATGAAAGAAGCGAACGGATCTTGATCTGAGCCTTTGAGGTTTCGGGAAGCTCGCCTGCGGCAACCTTCTCGTCATGAACCTTCTGAACGCTTGCGGCAACCTTTTCGGCAACAACATCGTTCATCATTTCGTCCTTGCTTGCAAGGAGTTCGCCTGTTGCGGGATCAATATAATCCTCAAGCAGATATCTGCCTGTAAGTCTTTCTGCAAGACCTACGATCTTTCTGCCGCCGTACTTGGGATCGCCGTCATAAATATCATAAACATTGATACCGTCTGTGCAATGGCAGTCCTCCTGACGGATGATAACATCCTGCGAAACGTCAACAAGACGGCGGGTAAGATAACCCGAGTCAGCTGTACGAAGAGCCGTATCGGCAAGACCTTTACGGGCACCGCGGGAGGAAATGAAGTATTCTGAAATGTTAAGGCCTTCACGGTAGTTAGCCTTGATGGGAACTTCGATTGTTTTACCGGCTGTGTTGGCGATAAGACCGCGCATACCGGCGAGCTGACGAAGCTGAGAATCGTTACCGCGGGCGCCCGAGTCAAGCATCATGTTGATGGGATTGAACTTTCTGAAGTTCTTCTTCAGCTCGGAAGCAACTGCCTTTGAGCATTCATCCCATGCCTTGATAACACCTTCGGAGCGTTCGTCGTTGGTAATAAGACCTCTGTCATAGCTCTTGTAGATTTCATCAACCTTCTTTTCTGCTTTTGCAAGAAGTTCCTTCTTCTGGGGAGGAATTGTTGCATCGCAGACAGCAACAGTGATACCGCTTCGGGTTGAATATTTATAGCCCTGAGCCTTGATCTTATCAAGAACATCAGCGGCAACAGCTGTGCCGTGAACCTTGATGCAGCGGTCAATAATCTTGCCGAGCATCTTCTTGTTAACGAGTACGTCAACCTCGGGAGTAAAGAGGTTGTCGGGGTTTGATCTGTCGATGAAACCGAGGTCCTGGGGAACAGGATTATTGAAGATTACCTTACCGAGAGTTGTTGTTACAAGCTTGGTGATAACCTCACCGTCAACTTCCTTGGACATGCGGATTCTGATGTCAACGTGAAGACCGATATCGCCTTCATCATAAGCCATCATAGCTTCGTCAACGCTTGTGAATGCTTTATAAATGAGCTTTGCATTGCCGTTTTCGTCAAGGATAACATTTCCGTTTTCGTCCTTTGCCTCAACTGCTGCGCCGGGCTCATAGGGATCATCGGGATTATAATTTGAATTCTCGGGATTATTATTATTAACCATTGTAAGATAATAAGAACCGAGGATCATATCCTGAGTGGGAACCGCAACGGGACGTCCGTCTGAAGGCTTGAGGAGGTTGTTTGCTGCAAGCATGAGGAAACGCGCTTCAGCCTGTGCCTCTGCCGAAAGAGGAACGTGAACAGCCATCTGGTCGCCGTCGAAGTCGGCGTTGAAAGCGGTACATACAAGAGGATGAAGACGGATTGCTCTGCCTTCAACAAGAACGGGCTCGAAAGCCTGAATGCCGAGTCTGTGAAGCGTGGGAGCACGGTTGAGCATTACGGGGTGATCTTTGATAACAACCTCGAGAGCATCCCAAACTGCGGGATTTGAGCGTTCAACCATCTTACGGGCAGACTTAACATTGCCTGCTACTTCGGTTTCAACAAGTCTCTTCATTACGAAGGGCTTGAAGAGCTCAAGTGCCATTTCCTTGGGAAGACCGCACTGATAAAGCTTGAGTTCGGGTCCGACAACGATAACCGAACGGCCTGAATAGTCAACACGCTTACCGAGAAGGTTCTGTCTGAAGCGGCCCTGCTTACCCTTAAGCATATCGGAAAGCGATTTGAGAGCTCTGTTGTTGGGACCTGTAACGGGTCTGCCTCTTCTGCCGTTGTCGATAAGAGCGTCAACTGCTTCCTGAAGCATTCTCTTTTCGTTTCTGATAATGATGTCGGGTGAGCCGAGGTCAATGAGCTTCTTAAGACGGCTGTTTCTGTTGATAACGCGTCTGTAAAGGTCATTGAGGTCAGATGTTGCAAATCTGCCGCCTTCAAGCTGAACCATAGGTCTGATTTCAGGAGGAATAACGGGAATAACATCAAGAATCATCCATTCAGGTCTGTTGCCTGACTGTCTGAAAGCTTCAACAACTTCAAGTCTCTTGAGAGCCTTTGCCTTTTTCTGGCCGGAAGCTGTTTCCATTTCTTCCTTGAGCTGTTCTGAAAGCACATCAAGGTCAATCTCTGCAAGGAGTTCCTTGATTGCTTCTGCGCCCATGCCTGCCTTGAAATCATCCTCATATCTGAGGCGGTACTCTTCATAATCCTTCTCTTCGAGAGTCTGATACTTCTGAAGAGGAGTATCGCCGGGATCGATAACAATGTGCTTTGCAAAATAGAGAACCTTTTCAAGATCTCTGGGTGATATATCAAGGATAAGACCCATTCTTGAGGGAATACCCTTGAAATACCAGATGTGAGAAACGGGGGTTGCAAGCTCGATATGGCCCATTCTCTCACGGCGAACCTTTGCGCGTGTTACTTCAACGCCGCAGCGTTCGCAGACTTTGCCCTTATAACGGATTCTCTTATACTTTCCGCAATGGCATTCCCAGTCCTTCTGGGGGCCAAAGATTCTTTCGCAGAAAAGACCGTCTGTTTCGGGCTTGAGTGTTCTGTAGTTTATAGTTTCGGGCTTCGTGACTTCACCGTGAGACCATTCTCTGATCTTATCGGGTGAAGCGAGGCCGATTTTTATGGATTCAAACGTAAGATTGCTGTTGGATTCAATGTTTTCCATCAAACGATGCCCCTTCCGTAATTATCTATTGGAATTCGGCGATTATTCATAATCGTCCTCCGAGGTTTCAAAATCAAAACCAAAATCGTCAGAGCCTATGCTCTCATCGTTAAGATCATCATAGAACTCTCCGTCATCATCACCGCTGCCTGTGAAGATATCGTTTTCCTTGCTGTCCTCGTCAATGATGAACGAATTGCTTCCCTCTGCGTCGTTGACGCTTTGGAATGCCTTGTCATCGGAAACAAAACCGATGTCATCGTTATCATAGGTCTGGCGAAGGTCGATTTCTTCATCGTTTTCGTCAAGAACTTTGATGTCAAGAGCGAGTGACTGAAGCTCCTTGATAAGAACCTTGAAGGATTCGGGAATACCGGGAAGTCGGAGGCCAAGCGGTCTTTAGGAAGACAATTAGAGCTCCCAACTCC
>JAZPXO010000093.1:0-4149 GCA_045543735.1 Acutalibacteraceae bacterium | reverse complement strand
AGCGTTCTGCCTATCTCTTTGCGAAATTCTCCCTGACCTGTCAGATGCGCACGCTGGCTTGCCGTTCTGACCGCCATTTCGGCGTAATCGGCAATGTTAACCCGCCTGCCGTCTTTATATTGAATGCAGTTGATTCCCTTAATGAGCAGAAAAGCGGTTTATTTTCAGAATAATTACAGATACTATATCAGGTGATTGATTTGAATTCTGTATGGAACGGTACGCAGTTGCCGTCTTTTCCGAAACTTGAAGGAGATATTAAAACCGATGTGTTGGTTGTCGGCGGCGGAATGGCAGGCTTGCTGACAGCATTTATGCTTGAACAAAACGGAATTAACTGCGTTCTTATTGAAGCAAATACAATCGGAAACGGCATAAGCGGAAATACAACTGCAAAAATTACGTCTCAGCACGGTCTGATTTACTCAAAGCTGTCAGATTTTAACGGTTCGGAATATGCGCGCTTATATTGGCAAGCAAATGAAGAAGCGATTGAAAAATACCGCAGTCTGTGCGCAGAAATACCGTGCGATTTTGAAGATAAGAGCAGTTATGTTTATTCTGTGAATAATAAGAATTCACTCATGCGTGAGATTGACACGCTTAATAATCTCGGCATTCCTGCTTCTTATGTAACTGACACATCTCTTCCGTTTGATGTTTCGGGTGCGGTCAGATTTGAAAATCAGGCTCAGTTCAATCCGATGAAATTCATCTCGGGAATTGCACGCAATCTGAATATTTACGAGCATACCGCCGCCTGCGGATTCAGTGATAAAACTGTTGTAACGGAAAACGGAAGCATCATGGCAGACAAGATAATTATTGCAACTCATTTTCCGATTATAAATAAACATGGCGGTTTCTTTCTGAAAATGTACCAGAGCCGTTCATATGTTGTTGCTCTTGAGAATGCACAGAATGTCGACGGAATGTATGTTGATGAAGCGGAAAGCGGATTCTCGTTCAGAAACTATGGGGATTTGCTTCTTCTCGGAGGAGGATCTCACCGAACGGGAAAGCAGGGGAGCGGATGGGAGTCGCTTGAAGCTGCGGCTGAAAAATATTATCCTGAATCAAAAGTAAAATACCGCTGGGCGGCGCAGGATTGCATGACGCTTGACGGCTCGGCTTATATCGGCAGATACGGTAAAAACACGCCCGATCTTTTGGTAGCAACAGGCTTCAATAAATGGGGCATGACTCTTTCAATGTGCGCGGCAACATTACTTTGCGATATTGTTTTGGGCAGAAAAAATCCCTATGAAGCCTTGTTTTCGCCATCGAGAAAGATGTATGTACCTCAGCTTACAAAAAACATCTTCGAGTCTGCCGCGAACATTTTCACTTTTTCAAAACCGAGATGTCCTCATCTGGGCTGTGCCTTGAAATGGAACAGGTATGAGCATTCATGGGACTGTCCCTGCCACGGTTCGCGTTTTTCGCAGAACGGAACTCTTCTTGACAATCCTGCAACCGATGATGCTGATTTGGGTTAATATTAAAACTTATGTTGTTTTTGCTGAAAAGATATGATATTATGATTTTAACAAAATACAACAGAGGTGTGCCATGAAATCTGCACAGTTATCTTTGGAAAAACGCGAAAAAGAGATTCTCCGTTGGGAAAAAGAAAAGTCAAGACCTAAAAGAAATCTCTATTTTGTTTATCTTGTTTTCATTATTGCGCTTATTTATGCAACCGATGAAATTGCTTCTCAGATAGGAATGCTGATGAAGAGCGAAATCGCCGCCGATCTTTTCGCGAAACACGGCGACAGTTCCGTCGGTATGCTTGATCTTGTTTCTGCGCTTGCAATTCCGTTTCAGGCGGTAGGCCTTTTATACCGTCCTCTGGCGGACCGTTGGGGCAGAAAGAAGTTTCTTATCATCAATACATTCGGCATGAGTTTTGCGCTGCTTATAATTTTTCTTTCAAATAATCTTGTGCTGTATTTCCTCGGTGCGTGCTTTGTGCAGTTTTTTATTCCTCACGATATGCATGTAGTCTATATTATGGAGTCATCACCGTCAAAGCACAGAGCGCGTGTTTACTCCGTAATCAAGTTCTTTGCCAATATGGGTGTTATGCTTGTGCCTCTTCTCAGAAGATGGCTCATCAGCGCTGCAGGCGATTCCTACGGCTGGAGAATGGTTTATTTTATCCCGGCTGTTGTCGGGCTGGCGGTCAGCTTTATTGCACTTCTCGGCGCCCGTGAAACGCCGTCATTTGTTGAGTCGAGGCTCAATTACCTTCGTATGTCAGACGAAGAAAGACTTGCGCTTGAAAACAGCAAAAAGGCAGAAAATAAGCAGGGCGGTTTGATTCCTGCTTTGAAATTTGCGGTTTCCCATAAACAGCTCCGTTGGCTTTATGTTGTTTCTGCTCTTGCAAACATCGGCTTTTATGCAAGCATCAACTTTGAGCCGATTCTTACATATGGCTATGAGGGCAGCGGTATTGCTTCGCCTTCCGAAGCGGTAACAACGGCGCTTGTTCTTTTCCCAATCGGTTCGGCGATTGCGCAGGTTCTTATGGGATTCATTTCTGACTGGAAGGGAAGAAAAACTGCGGCGATTATCACCGCTTTCAACTGTCTTGTCGGCTTCCTCGGATTTACAATCGGTGCCAAAAACGGCTTCAATCCTTCGGTTGCGGGCTTCCTTTGCGGCGTTTTTGTAGGCAGTTATTATTCAATCAACGATGTTCTTATAATGATGATCGGCGAGTCAGCGCCCACAAACCTGCGTTCATCTGCAATTTCTGCACAGTATATTGTAACTGCTGTGGGATTCGGAATTTCGCTCGTTGTCGGAACCCTTTGTGCCATCAAACTCGGCAACAGCCTTATCGGCACTGCAACTCTCTGCATGCTTGTTCCCGGTTTTGTTTCGGCGCTTATCGTTCTGTTCAGAAATGTCGGCGAAACCAAGGGTATTAATATGGATACCGTTACGGGAACCGAATGGGACTGATATCTAAATAAAGAAACCCGACCCGTACCTGACGGGTCGGTAATTTTTTTAAAGTGCATGTGTGCTGATGAGTCTGCAGACTTGGGCAACATCGGTGTGTCCCGAGAATTCAAGCAGAACCTTGCCGAGACCGCTGAACCAGAGTTCAAGCTCGGTATCCAGATCAAAAACTCCCGAGGTTTCTATTGAGAAAGTCTGTATTTTGCGGTAGGGCAGGGAAGTGATGTTTTTCTTTTTGCCCGTCATGCCCTGAACGCTGATTATAATCATTCTTTTGTTGGTGAAAACCACTCCGTCACGAACAGATTTATAGCAGGCAGAAATTTCTTCTCCGTCAACGAGAATAGGTCCGATTTCTTTTGAAAAATCGTCTTTTGTTTCATGAAGTCTGATATATTCAGGATTCTGAAAGTCAATCATTTTTACAACCTCCCTTATTTCATAATTATATTATAACAGTTCGCCCGAAAAAATCAATATGGTGCTATTACTTAAAATATTTACGGTTTTTTCAAAAAATATTACATTGATATTGACGGGAAGTCGTGATATAATTATTTTGTAATAAAAGGGCAACTTATGCCCGAGAGATAAAAAATCAGTTCAGGAGGGATAATTTTTATGAAAATGTCATTCCGTTGGTACGGTGAATCAGACCCCATTTCGCTTGAATATATCCGTCAGATTCCCAATATGCACAGTATTGTCAGTGCAGTTTATGATGTCAAGCCCGGAGAGGTCTGGCCTGAAGAAAGCATAGCAAAGATGAAAAAGCAGTGCGAAGAAAACGGTCTTGTTTTTGATGTTGTTGAATCAATTCCCGTTCATGAGGATATCAAGCTCGGCAGAGGTGAGGTTGATCATCTGATTGATGTTTACTGTGAAAATATCCGCCGCTGCGCAAAATACGGCGTCAAGTGTGTGACATATAACTTCATGCCGGTATTTGACTGGACACGCACTCAGCTTGACAAAAAAGCTCCTGACGGCTCAACAAGCCTTGTTATGTATTGGGAAGTCGGATCGTAGCCATGTCGTTCTGTGAGCCAAGGAGTTGGGAGCTCTAATTGTCTTCCTAAGACCGCTTGGCCTCCGACTTGGTATTTGACTGGACACGCACTCAGCTTGACAAAAAAGCTCCTGACGGCTCAACAAGCCTTGTTATGTATTGGG
>JAZPXO010000092.1:0-12416 GCA_045543735.1 Acutalibacteraceae bacterium | reverse complement strand
CGCTACCTAATTTGAAGGTTGCACTACAGGTGTGCTACCTATCAGAATTAAACGCAAAACATTAAACTGCCAAGAAAGGAGAAAAATTATGGCTGTTCCAAAAGAAAAAGAACGCTTTGTAATCTATCTGTATCCCGAAACTTTGGAGAAGATAAAGGAACTGTATCGCAACGATGACTGTCGCACACAGTCACAGTTCGTTGAGAAAGCACTACGATTTTATATCGGACATCTGCTTGCAGATGATGATGCATCGTATCTTCCCAATGCAATGCTCTCAACAATGAAAAGTATTGTAGCTGAGAGCGAGAATAAAATCAGCAGAACTTTTTATAAGGTGGCGGTTGAGTTGGCAATGGTTCAAAATTGTTTTGCCTACTCTCATAAAGATATTACCGTCGAAAGTCTTGCACAGCTTCGTGAATCGGTTGAGCATGAAGTGAAATGCACTAACGGTATACTAACATTAGAAGATGCTGTTGAGTGGCAGAAAGAATAACAAAGAACAAATAAAATTATGAAAGGAGAATCTTCATGAGCCACAGATATTATTTCAAAATGTTTAAGAATGAACCCGATGTGTTGACCGTGCCGGATGTGGTAAGGCTGTTGCAGTTCGGGAAGAACACCGTCTACGGTCTTATCAAAGAAGGTAGGATTGGCAGCATCAAGCAGGGCAAGAAAATCATTGTGCCGAAGGTGTGTTTGGTTGAGTTTTTAACCAACGCCGAAAACTATCAGACGCCGTCCCCGACAGTCCCGATTAATCGCTGGACTTGTGACGGTTGTTGTGATAGTGTTGGTGTTGCCCGAGAAACCGAAGGAGAATTTCAAAAGAAAGGAGCGTGAAGAAATGAAAAGAGTTACAGGACACCTGACCGAGAAGAATAAAAAGTGGTATGCGGTTATAAATCTGTACGATACCGAAGGCAAGCGCAAAGAAAAGTGGATGGGTTTGAACCTTGATACAACAAGAGGAAACAAGCGCGAGGCGGAATACCGCCTCCGCCAAATCCTTGAGCAATATAACACCGATGACCTCTACAAGCGTGAGAATATGTCCCATGCTGACAAAGAGCGTAGCCGAGTGGCGTACATGCAGGTGGCGGATTATCTTCCCGAGTGGTTAGAGTCGCACAAGGTGAATGTGTCGGAAACCACCTACACGGGTTACAAGTTGATGATTGAGTCGAGAATGATTCCGTTCTTTCGTGAGTGCGGTGATCTCAAGGTCAAGGATATTACGGGTGATGAGATCAACGATTATTATATCCGCATCCGCAACGACGGACTCAAAGGCACGACCGCGCAACGCCATCATGCGCTGTTGCATCTCGCTTTCAAGTCAGCGGTCAAGCGCAGAATCATACCGAGCAATCCCGTTGAGCAAGCTGACAGACCGAAGGCGCAGCAGTATATCGGCAAATATTATAACGCCGGTGAACTGAAAGAGTTGCTCGACAAAACATTGGACGACCCGATACACATTGTAATATTCCTCGCAGCTTACTACGGACTTCGTCGCAGTGAGGTGCTTGGTCTTAAATGGTCGGCAGTGGACTTTGAAAACAAGACGATCAGCGTTAATCACAAGGTGGTGCAAAACGATAAAGGCGTTGCCGGTATGGACGTTATGAAAACGAAATCTTCCTACCGCACTCTGCCGCTCATTCCGCAAGAGGAACAAGCCTTACTTGCCGAAAGAGAAAAGCAAGAAGAAATGAAGCGTGTGATGCGCCGAGGTTACTGCAAAAAATACACCGACTACATCTGTGTCGATGCAATCGGCGAAATTATAAAACCAAATTATGTGACCGACCATTTCAAAGTGGTGCTAAAAGAAAAGGGATTGAAGCCTGTTCGCTTTCACGACTTGCGACACAGTTGTGCATCGCTACTCCTCGCAAACGGTGTGCCGATGAAGATGATTCAGGATTGGCTGGGACACAGCGATATGGGAACCACCGCTAACATTTACAGCCACATTGATAGCGAGAGCAAGAAAGCAAGTGCGATGGCGATAGGAACTGCCTTGGCATAAAAGAGAAAACTCCTTGAAGGATAAAACCTTCAAGGAGTCCTTGGCGGAGACGGTGGGATTCGAACCCACGTGCCGGCTCATCACCGACAAAACGATTTCGAATCGTTCTCGTTACGACCACTTCGATACGTCTCCATATTAAATTGTAAAGGCAAAGCCTAATACCTAAATTGCGAGAAAACTGCGAGATGCAGAATTCCAAAAGTGCAAACCGAAGCCCTAAAAACCTCGATAAATAAAGGGTTTACGGAGAAGGCTAAGTGACAGACCCGACTATGTTTCGAGTGCTGCACCTTCGACCTCTCGGACAACTCTCCCAATATTCTTTTTTAACAGCTCTGCTATTTTAGCAGATTTTATTCTCATTGTCAATCTGTTTTTTCATCAATCGCCGCCATAAAATAGCGGTATTATTATATTTATTATATGCAAAAATAACGAAAAGCTTGATTTCGGTTGACTTTTTTGCTTTAGTATGATAATGTATTAACACAATAAAAGCCGTTCATCGGCTGAAAAGGAGTAATATTTATGAAGAAAATACTTGCACTTCTCCTCGCTCTCTCAATGGTATTCGTTCTCGGCGCATGCGGCGGCGAAAAAACAGATGCTGAATACATCGCTGACAAGGGCGAAATGATTATCGGTATCACAATTTTCGCACCCATGAACTATTATGACGCTAACAACGACCTCATCGGCTTTGAAACGGAGTTTGCAGAAGCTGTTTGCGAGAAGCTCGGCGTTAAGGCAAAGTTCCAGGAAATCAACTGGGCTGCAAAAGAAACAGAGCTTAACGGCAAAACCATCGACTGCATCTGGAACGGCATGACAATTGATGCCGAAAGACTTGAAAACATGTCCATCTCCACTCCCTACATGCAGAACAAGCAGGTTCTCGTTATGAAGGCTGACAAGGCTGCTGCTCTCACAAGCGTTGACGGTCTCAAGATTGCTGCTGAAGGCGGCTCCGCAGGCGCAAATGTTATCGAAAACGATGCATATTTTGCAAACGCTCAGTTCATCGAAGTTGAAGATATGGCTGCTGCTCTCATGGAGGTTAAGGCAGGCACATCCGACGGCTGCGTTATCGACTATGTTACAAGCCTTGGCTCAATCGGTGAAGGCACAGACTATGCAGACCTCGTTGTTGTTGAAAGCGCAAAGTTCGCTCTTGGCAACGATGAGCAGTACGGCATCGCATTCCGCAAGGGCAGCGATATGACTGAAAAGGTTAATGCTGCTATTTCCGAGCTTGTTGCTGACGGCACACTCAACACAATCGCTGCAAAGTATAAGCTTGAAGATCAGCTTATTGCGAAATAATTAAAGACACAGGAAGATATCAATGACTGAATTTTTGCTCAATGCTGCGCAGGGCGGCTTTATGAACTCGGAGTTTGCGGAGGTTTCAATATCTCTGCTTGAGGGTCTTTGGGAAAATGTAAGACTTTTCTTTTCGACTCTTCTGTTTGCACTCCCTCTGGGACTTGTGATAACCTTCGGTTCAATGTCAAAGTTCCGCCCCGTAAAATACTTAACAAGGATGTTTGTCTGGGTTATCAGAGGAACACCGCTCATGCTTCAGCTTTTTGTTGTTTTCTATGTGCCGGGACTCGTTTTCAATGTTCCGATGCAGGACAGAATGACGGCGGCTCTTATAGCTTTTGTTATTAACTATTCCGCTTATTTTTCGGAAATCTACAGAGGCGGTATCGAGAGCATTCCCAAAGGACAGTACGAAGCATGTCAGGTGCTCGGCATGACAAAGGGACAGACCTTCTTCAAGGTTATCCTGATGCAGGTTGTCAAGCGCGTTGTGCCGCCCATGAGCAACGAAATCATTACCCTTGTCAAGGATACATCCCTTGCAAGAGTTATTGCGGTTTCAGAAATTCTCATGGCTGCTGAACGCTTTTCAAGAAAAGGCGTTATCTGGCCGCTTTTCTATACGGCGGTATATTTCCTCATTTTCTGCGGCGGACTTACTCTTCTCTTCGGCTATATCGAAAAGAAGCTTGATTATTACAAAGGTTAAGGTGCGGCAATGGCAATACTTGAAGTCACAAATGTACATAAGAGCTTCGCGAACAATCATGTTCTTAACGGAATCAGTTTTTCTCTTGAAGAGGGCGCTGTGCTTTCGGTTATCGGCTCATCGGGAAGCGGCAAAACAACGCTCCTGCGTTGCATAACATCTCTCGAAACCGCCGATCAGGGGAAAATTGTTGTTAACGGCAACGTTGTTTTCGACAGCGAAAATCAGCATAAATTCACTAAAGAAGAAATCAGACGAAACCGTCTCTCGGTAGGTCTTGTTTTCCAGTCTTTTAACCTCTTTCCGCAATACAGTGTTCTTGATAATGTAACGCTTGCGGTCAAGCTTCAGGCGAAGAACAGAGAGGATTATAAGGCAAACAAGAAGCAGATTATCGAACAGATAGAGGCGGAGGGAATGGAGCTTCTTCGCAAGGTTGGTCTTGAAGAAAAAAGGGATGCTTATCCCTGTGAGCTTTCGGGCGGACAGCAGCAGAGAGTTTCGATCGCAAGAGCGCTTGCAATGAAGCCTGATATTCTCTTCTTTGATGAACCCACATCTGCACTCGACCCCGAGCTTACGGGAGAGATTTTAAAGGTAATCAAGAGCCTTGCGGCGGATAACATGACGATGGTTATTGTTACTCATGAGATGTCGTTTGCAAGAGATGTTTCGGATTACATCATATTCATGGACGGCGGAGTTATAGCCGAGCAGGGTACACCCGAGCAGGTTATCATGAATCCGAAAAATGAACGCACCAAGGCTTTCCTGAGCAGATTCCAGCAATAAAAATAACGCGCAGCGGAATATTCAGCCGCTGCGCGTTTTGATTTATCTGTATTCTTAATAGCAGAGCGTGTCTGTTTCCATGTAACGAACGCCCATGTCATAGAGCATCTTTGCGTCCTCAAGGGTATTGACGGTCCAGAATGAAAGTCCTATGCCGTTATCAACCGCAAGCTTGATGCTTTCTTTATCATTTTTCTCAAGGTTGGGAGAGAGCCATGTGTTGCCGAGTTCCTTTGCTTCGGCAATGTTTTTTTCGTCGATTTTATCAATTAGATACCAGAGTTCGATTTCGCTGTCAAGAGCCCTGATTGCTTTGAGCTGTTCAAGGTCAAACGAGATGATTATTGCCTGCTCCTTAAGGCCTCTTTCTTCAACCGCCTCGAGAATAGTGTGAAGCATGTCAAAGTTATCTGATTTGATTTCAATCTGGGGTCTTGTTGATGAGCCTACAAAAACATCGAGATATTCTTCGAGGGTGGGCATGCCGAGATTTTCATATGCCCAGAAGTTTGAGCCGTTTTTGAATCTGAGCTTGCGGACCTCTTCGAGAGTCATTTCTTCAACCTCTCCGAGCTGGCAGAAATGTCCGTTTACATCGCTGTTGTGAAGCAAAACCCAATGACCGTCTTTGGTAAGGCGGATATCGCATTCAGCAGAATAAAATCCGAGTTCAACGGATTTTTCGTAAGCGGGGAGTGAGTTTTCGGGAGCAACGGCAGTGATGCCTCTGTGAGCGGTCAGGTAAATGGGGTCATCGGCGCTTCCGATATTGTTTTTGCTCAGAGAAACCAGCTCTGAGGGTTGGTTGAATATTTTTGCAACATGAATAAAGGGTAAGAAGGGGCACATAAAAATGGGGATGAGAACAGAGGAAATAACCTGATTGATAAATGTCATTTTAGTCACTACCTTTTAAATTTTTTTCGCAATAAACGGGAGGACTTCGTTTGAAGACCTCCCGCATCGTTATTTCAGTTTAAATTATTTGGCTTCTGCCTTTTCTTTTTTATCTTCCTTGGCAGCTTTTTTAGCCTCAATTTTATCAAGAGCTTCATTCATCATCTTACGGATTTCTTCCTTGGGAGTACCGTTCTTGACAAGCTCGAAATATTCTTCGGCAGGAATACCGCCAACATAGCACTGCTTATATTTAACGGGAGTGCCCTTGACTGTGATAAGAATATTAAGGCCGAGAAGGAGAAGCAACATTCCGATATAAACGAAGATGCCTGCGCCGATTTTGCCGCTGAGAAAGCCGCCGAAAACAGCAGAGCCGTTAGCTGCGAAGCTGTTGAAGAAGAAAATCGAAGCTGTGGCGAGAACGACGGTAACGCTGTTGAGGATAAGGTTTCTTACATTACCCTTGGGTCCGCATGCAGCCATGAGAGCCAGAAGGCTGACAATGATGAAAACAAGCGAAAGGGCAAGGCATACAAGCGCACCTGCATAGCCGATGAATGTTGCTTTAAGCGTTGCTGAACCGAGCATTGCAAAAAGAGCATCAAAATCAAGCCCTGAGAAAACATTGATGAGCTCAATGAGATTGACAGCTGTTGTTTTTTCGCCCATGAAAGGAGCCTTGAAGCTGATTTCGCAAAGGGGAATCAGCAAAGCGGCGATGGGGAGAAGAGAGAGAAAGATTCTGATTATTGTAAGCTTTGAGCCAACGAAAGAAGCTTTGAGTCTGTCGATTCTCTTCTGAAGTTTAGCATGCTCTGCTTCTGCAGCATCCGCTTCATCAAGAAGTTTATCTTCAAGACCGTAATAAACAAGATTTACGCCGCATTCGGGGCAGTTGGGACGCCAATCAAATAATGTAAGTTTGCGACCGCATTTGGGACAGTTTGCCATATGCTTTCCTCCAATATTATGGATTTTTACAGTATATAAAATTTTAACATAATATAGAATTTAAATCAATAGTAAACAATAACTAAAAACAAGGGCTGAAATTCGGTTATAATGCCGATTAGAGCCCTTGCTTTTGGTGCTTTTTATGTCAGACCTCCGTCTGCGGTTATAACCTGAGCGGTTATATAAGAGGAGTCGCTGCCTGCAAGAAAAGAGATTATTCCTGCAATTTCTTCGGGAGTTCCGAATCTGCCAATCGGAATTTCTTCGGCAAAAGCAGTTTTGTCCTCATCGGAGAGATTGGAGTTCATTTTTGTGTCAATTGCGCCGGGAGCAATGCAGTTAACCTGAATGTTGCTTGGCGCGAGTTCTTTGCCGAGAGCCTTTGTGAAGCCGATTACTGCCGCTTTGGTTGCCGAATAAACGGTTTCGCACGAAGCTCCGCAAACGCCCCACATTGATGAAATGTTGATTATTTTTCCGCTTTTCCGGCTGACCATATACGGAACAGCAAATTTACAGCAGTTGTATACGCTCTTGAAGTTGACATCGCAGATACGGTCAAATTCGTCTTCCGAAATATCGGTGAAAAGCTTTTGCTGAGCCATCCCTGCGTTGTTAACCAGCACAGAAACGCCCCCGAAATAATCGGCGGCGTCTGCAAAAATGTTTTTAACCTGACTGTAATCGGCAATGTCTGCTCTGTAAAGTCTGAATTTTGTTCCGAGCTTTTCGAGTTCTTTGCCGAGCTCTTTTGCACCCGCTTCGTCAGAAAACCAGCAGGCGGCTATATCAAACCCGTCTGCCGCAAGGCGGAGAGCAGCGGCTCTGCCGATTCCGCCCGAGGCACCGGTAATCAATGCACATTTACTCATATGATATTAAAATCCAAGGTCGAACTCATCGCCGTAAATGGCGGAAATATCGAAATAACCCAAGGGAATATTGAATACTGAAGCATCCGCAGTGTTTTTGAGCTCAGTGATTTCCCATATTGTTGTGTCATTTTCAGAAATGATTTCAACTCTGATGGGATTGCCCTTATTGTCAAAATAGTTCTTGGTGGTTGTTAAGCCGTCCTTTGATTTGTAAACATCGCAGGAATATGTTTTACCGTCAACCTTAACTTCGTAGGAAGCATCGTAAACAGTGCTGTCTTCAATCTCCTCTTCGAAAATTTCAGGATTGAAAAGCTCATCGAAGGTTTCGCCGGGAACTTCTGCGTAGAGCTTCATTGTGGGCATAATCATATAGCATTTCTTATCCTTGTAGAGAATGCTGGCTTTCATGGAGTTGCCGTTGCCGTCAACGGGCATGCTTGTTTCGATAAGAAGGTTGTTTCCGCTCTTTGCCCAGCTCATGGGAACATTGCTTTCAACACCGTCAATGATTGATTTGACATTCATTTTTACGGTGAATGAATTGCCGCCGATAATGTTGCGGTAGTTTTCAGCTTCGCCGCGGTCAGGCTTGCCGTTTTCATCAAGCTTGACGGTTACCTTTGTGAACTTATCTTCGGGAACAAGACCGTCGGAGATGATAAACTCGATATCATCTGTTTTGTCGAGAATAAGGTCGGGGTTGCTTTCGAATTCCTTGCTGACCTGCTCAAGATGAATCTGAGCCTGTTCTTCTTTTGAATATTTTGTAACGCCGACAAGGTTGTTCTTATCTGTTTCAGTGACCTTGTTTCCGTTGACATCGGTATATTCATAGATTGTTTCGCCGTTTGCGTTCGTTACGGCTGTAACGGGTACGGTGTTTCCGTTACCGTCGTCAATATAAAGCTGAGTTTCCTCAAGATTGACTGTGGAAATCTCGGGGGCAGGCAGGGTTGTGTTACCCTCAAGATTGCCTTCAAGACCGTTCTTGCAGGCGGTGAAACCGAAAAGAACAGCAAAAACGGACAGTATTGCAAGTGCTTTTTTCATAATATTTAGTCCTCCGTGCTGAACCGCGTATGCTGCGCGGCTCTTTTATGCAGTAAACGTCAAGCCGTTCACTGATATATAGAATAGCTGATTTTCCGAATAAAATCAAGTATGGAATAATAAATTATAATATCCAAATTGTAAAGCTTTTGTTTCCAAACTGTAACGAAGCGAATTTTATTTAAATAAATTTAAAAAACATCTTGCAAAATCCCGATTAATCATCTATAATAATCTGCGTGCTTTAAAACAATTATATATGCTGATATGGCTCAGTTGGTAGAGCAGCGCATTCGTAATGCGCAGGTCGTCGGTTCGAGTCCGACTATCAGCTCCACGGCAGCTTGCTTTTGCAGGCTGCTTTTATTATGCAAAAATCCCCGATGCTCAGATGAACATCGGGGATGATTTTTTGTTTATAATCAGCAACCGTTGCCTGCTTTGACAGCTTCGAAATCTTCTTCAATCTCCTTCGAGGGTTTCTTTGTGATGAGAGAAACAACAACGATGAGAATGCTTGAGAAGATGAATGCGGGAAGAAGCTCGTAGATAGCCCATACTCCGCCGAGAGTGCTGATAACAAGCTTCCAGAGGAATACCATGCCTGCACCGCCGACCATACCTGCAACTGCGCCTGCTCTGGTTGTTCTCTTCCAGAAGAGTGAGAAGAGCATGAGGGGGCCGAAGGTTGCGCCGAAGCCTGCCCATGCAAAGCCGACGATTTCAAAGATAACGCTCTTTTCGTCAAGAGCGAAGAGCATGGCGATAACTGCGATTGCAAGAAGTGTGATTCTTGAAACAATCATAACCTGCTTGTCTGTAGCGTTCTTCTTGAAAACGCCCTGGAAAATATTCTTTGAGAATGCTGAGGCAGCAATAAGAAGGTAGGAGTCTGAGGAGCTGATTGTAGCTGCGAGAATACCTGCCATAACAAAGCCTGCAATGATAGGAGGCAGCATGCTTGTTGAAAGATGGATGAAGATATTTTCTGCGGATGCTTTTGTAACAAACTGTGTGGGAGCGTAAGCTCTGCCTGCAATACCGATGAAGACGGCAACTGCAAGGGAAATAACAACCCATACCATAGCGATTCTTCTTGAACGCTTGAGCTCTTCTTCCTTGCGGATAGCCATGAAGCGGAGAAGAACCTGAGGCATGCCGAAGTAACCGAGACCCCAAGCCATCATTGAGCAAACGGAAAGAATGCCGTAAGGAGCAGCCGAATCCCAGACGGGCTTGCCTGCAACAACAAGCTGTTCGCCTTCTGCGTTGAGAGCGGGAGTTGCAAGACCGAAGAATTCAAAGAAACCGGGGATGTTCTTTGCGTTTTCCATAACTGCGCCGAGACCGCCTGTGCTGACGGTAACCATGATAACAACAACAGTGAGGGCAATAATCATAACGATTGCCTGCATGAAGTCAGATGCGCTTTCAGCAAGGAAGCCGCCGAGAAGAGTATAAACGATAACGAAAACTGCGCCGAGGACCATCATCCACTGATAGGGGAGACCGAAAAGAGTGGAGAAAAGCTTGCCGCAGGTTACAAGACAGCTTGCTGCGTAAACCGTAAAGAAAACAAGGATGAAAAGAGCGGCGATTGTCATAACAACCTTTTTCTTTTCATGGAATCTGTTTGAAAAGAATTCGGGAAGAGTGATCGAGTTGTTGGCTCTGATGCTGTAGCGGCGAAGACGCTTTGAAACGATGAGCCAATTGAAATATGTACCGACAGCAAGACCGATTGCTGTCCATGCAGCGTCTGCAAGGCCGCACCAATATGCAACGCCGGGAAGACCCATGAGAAGCCAACCGCTCATGTCGGAAGCTTCTGCGCTCATTGCGGCAACCCAGGGGCCGAGGCTTCTGCCGCCGAGGTAATAGTTTTCAGAACTCTGATTTGCTTTTTTTGAGAATGCGATGCCGATTCCGATAACCGCGGCCATATAGATGACCATGGCTATAAGATGCTGTGTGCTGGCAATCATTATAATATCCCTCCAGAAAAATTAAAAAGTAGAGATATATTAACAGAAAATTAACACAGATTCAATACCGACTGCGTTATAGAATGAAGTTTAGACTAAATTCTGATAAAAATAAAATCCGCCTTGAAAAACAAAGCGGATTTACAAGAACAATTATTATACCGAAATTTTTATATAAAATTAATTGCCGGACTTGAAGCCGTTAAGGAACATCGGCAGAAGAAACTGCGAATAGTTGCAGAGAGAATAGTTGCCGTTGCATATGCACCAGTCATAGAGAAGGGCTCTTTCAAAAAGGGCATATGCCTTAAGAATTTCATTGGTTGAAACATCTGCGCGCAGCTGACCGTTCTGCTGACCGTGAACTATGATTCTGCGAAGAAGCTTGAAATAGGTTCTGTTATTATCGAGAAGATGCTTCTCGCCTGTGGTTATGAGCTGCGTGGAATACATTCTTGCAAGCAGGTCGAGCGAAATGCGGTTCTCAATCATGAAAAACAGTTCTTTGTTAAGCCAGATAAGGGTTTTGAGCGCATCGCCGTCGAGGTCGATCTCGCTTTCAAGGGATTCATATTTGTCATCGAACAGATATGAAAGAGTGGAGAGCAAGGCATCCTTGCCGGTGAAATGGTGATAGAAGGTTCCCTTTGAGGTTTCCGAACGCTCAACAATATCTTCAATGGTTGTGTTTTCGTAGCCGTTTTCATAGAAAAGCTCCCATGCGGCATTGATTATTTTCATCCTTGTGTTTCTTGAATCTTTTCTCGGCAAAGCCTTCACCGCCTTTCAGTTAATTCATTATATACCAAATCAGAAATAAAATCAATCAGAAACTGATAATTTCAAGATGCTCGAGCAGGATTTTCAGACCCATGAGAATGAGAATGATTCCGCCTGCAAGCTCCGCCTTTGATTTGAATTTTGTTCCGAAAACATTGCCGATTTTTATTCCCACCGCGGAAAGAACAAAGGTTATAGCACCGATGAAGCCGACGGCGGCGCCGATATTGACTTCGGGCAGCAACGCAAAGGTTATTCCGACGGCAAGTGCGTCAATGCTTGTTGCTATTGCCATTGTCAGCATTTCTTTGAAAGCCATTGAACCGCAGGATTTTTCTTCATCCTTTTCGAACGATTCCTTTATCATGTTGATGCCGATTATGCCGAGAAGCACGAAGGCTACCCAATGATCTATTTTAATTATGTATTCCGAAAAAGCAGAGCCGAGAAGAAAGCCGATAAGAGGCATCAGCCCCTGAAATCCGCCGAACCAGATTCCTGCTGTTGCCATTTCCTTTATGCCGGCTTTTCTGACAGCGAGACCTTTGCATACGGCAACCGCAAATGCATCCATTGAAAGCCCTACTGCTATAATAAACAGTTCAGATAAGCTCAAAACATGACCTCCGTTTTCTGAGTCCGATAAAAAAATCGGATACCGAAATGTATCCGAAATACCAACATTTATTTTTATTATTTTACCATAAGTGATTTGCTGTGTCAATAGAGTTCGGTGTGTGCGGATGTGTTTCGGTGTTAGTGACAAAATAACATGACAAAATCCGTTCAAATTTTACAGTGAAAAGTATTGCAATAAAATAAATATATATTGTATAATATTAAAGGTTAGTTATTTCTCATTAAAGCTTGAAGGAGGAAGATTTTTATGAAAAAAGTCGGAATCATCATGGGCAGTGACAGCGACCTGCCCGTAATCCAGAAAGCCACCAACATTCTGAAGGAGCTTGATGTACCCTTAAGTCGGATCGTAGCCATGT
>JAZPXO010000091.1:0-8857 GCA_045543735.1 Acutalibacteraceae bacterium | reverse complement strand
ATCATAACTACGTTTACATCTGCGGGGGGAACAATCTGACCAAAGTGGATGTTGAAGCCGTGAGCAAATGCAAGTGTCATACCCTCACGAAGGTTGGGAGCAATATCGTTACGGTACATGTTAGCCTGAAGCTCGTCATTGATAAGAATCATAACCATATCGGCATTCTTAACAGCGTCAGCTGTGTTCATAACCTTAAGGCCTGCCTTTTCAGCCTTAGCCTTGCTCTTTGAGCCTTCGTAAAGACCTACGATAACGTCAACGCCGCTGTCCTTAAGGTTAAGTGCATGTGCATGTCCCTGAGAGCCGTAACCGATGATAGCAACGGTTTTGCCGCTTAATTTCTGAAGGTCGCAATCCTGCTGATAAAATATTCTTGCCATAATAATATCTCCTTAAATATTAATAACTTTTCTTATTGTTTCGTTTCCTTTTTCAAGAGAAACAATGCCTGTGCGGCAGATTTCGAGTATGCTGAAATCACGCATAAGATTTATAAAATCATCTATTCTTCGGCTGTCACCCGTCATTTGCAGAACAATCGAATCCTTTGAATAATCAACCGTTTTTGCTTCAAATGCTTCGGCTGCTGAGCGGATTTCTTCTCTTGTTTCGGATGAATTTTCAAGCTTTATGAGCAAAAGCTCGCTGCTGACGGCTTCATCCTTTTTGATTTCCTTGATGGAAATTACATCGGGAAGCTTGTAAAACTGATTGATAAGCTGGGTTTTGCCTGATTCCTCGCCGTTAAAAAGAACGGTTATTCTTGAATATTCCTGCGATTCCGTTTCGCTCACGGTCAGGCAGGAAATATTGAACTGCAAACGGCGGAACATGCTTGTCACGCGGTTAAGAACACCGAATTTGTTTCTGACGAGAATTGCTATTGTAAATCTTTCCAAATCAGCCACCTGCCTTTACGATTATGTCATCCATTGAGCCACCGGGGGGGAGCATGGGAAGAACGAATTCATCCTTGTCAATCAGACAGTTAACAATGAATGTTCCGTTATAAGAAAATGCCTTTTCAAGCACTGAATCAAGCTCATCAAGAGTTGTTGCCGTTGCGCCGTTTGCACCGAAAGCTCTTGCAAGCTCAACGAAATCGGTTTTGCGGTTAAGAACAGTGTTTGAATAATGCTTATTATAGAAAAGTGTCTGCCATTGGCGCACCATACCGAGAACACCGTTGTTCATAATGAGAATAACAAGCGGAACATTATATGAAACCGCTGTTGCCATTTCGTTGAGGCTCATTCCGAAGCTGCCGTCACCCGTAACGAGAACCGCATGTTCGTTCGTTGCCATCTGTGCACCGATTGCGGCGCCAAGACCGAAGCCCATTGTTCCGAGACCGCCGCTTGTTATGAATCTGCGTTCGTGACCGAATTTAAGATTCTGAGCCGACCACATCTGATGTTGACCTACATCGGTTGCAACGGGTGTGTTTTTGCCGAGATATTTATTAAGCGTTTCAAGAACATTTCTCGGTGTCATACCCTCGCGATTATCAAGAGCCGCTTTTTCTTCTTCTCGGAACACTGCAACCTGCTTCTGCCATTCGGGTTTTTCTGATTTTTTAATCAGGGGAATAAGCTTTTGAAGTGTCAGCTTCACATCGCCGCGGAGTCCGTGGGCATCATTGGTTGTTTTTGAAAGTTCAGCACCCTGAATATCAATGTGGACTATTTTTGCGCCCGTTGCAAACTTTGCTCTGTTGCCCGTTACGCGGTCATTGAAGCGAACCCCGAGAGCGATTATGCAATCCGCATTATGCATTGACATTGAAGAGGTATAATGACCGTGCATTCCTTGCATTCCGAGATATCTCGGGTGATCTGTGGGTATTGCTGAAATACCCATCATAGAGCAGCCTATCGGAGCGTCAATCAGCTCTGCGAGCTCGAGCATTTCATTAACCGCTCCCGACGAAACAAGTCCTCCGCCGAAATAAACAAAAGGTCTTTCGGAATTATTTATGCACTCGGCTGCCTGCTCTATTCTGATATCCTTTGCCGCCTGCTTTTCATCGGGAGTAACGGGAGACTGCGGCTCATATTCGCACATTGCAATCTGAACATCCTTCGGAACATCAATAAGAACAGGTCCCGGTCTGCCCGATTTTGCAATTTTAAAAGCTTCTCTTATGGTGTCTGCAAGCTCATCGACCGAACCGACAAAATAATTATGCTTTGTTATTGGTAATGTTACACCCGTTATGTCTATTTCCTGAAAGCTGTCCGAGCCTATCTGAGTGCTGGGAACATTGCCCGTTATTGCAACAAGCGGAACGGAATCTATATATGCCGTTGCTATGCCTGTTACAAGATTTGTTGCACCCGGACCCGAGGTTGCAATAACAACGCCCGTTTTGCCCGATGCTCTTGCATAGCCGTCTGCGGCGTGTGCCGCACCTTGCTCATGGGCGGTGAGGATATGCGTTATTTCGTTCTGATATTTATAAAGCGAATCGTAAACGTTCAGAATCTGACCGCCGGGATAACCGAAAACACGGTCGCAGCCTTGCTCAATCAGGGTTCTGACGATTATATCCGCACCTGATAATTTCACGTTATCACTTCCTCGAAAGTTTAGAGATGATAAGATTGCCCATTTCGGAACATCCGACTTTTTGACAGCCGTCGCTCATAATATCTGCTGTTCTTAATCCGTCATCAAGAACGGCTGAAACGGCATTTTCGATTGCATCGGCTTCCTTGGGCATATCGAAGCTGTATCGCAGCATCATTGCCGCCGAAAGAACAGTTCCGATGGGGTTTGCGATATCCATACCTGCAATGTCGGGAGCAGAGCCATGAATGGGCTCATAAAGTCCGCACGATGTTGCACCGAGGCTTGACGAGGGGATCATACCGATTGACCCCGTTATCATTGAAGCCTCGTCAGAAAGAATATCGCCGAACATATTCTCCGTTACGATAACATCGAACTGCGCAGGATTCTTGACAATCTGCATTGCGCAGTTATCAACAAGCATATCCGAAAGCTCAACATCGGGATATTCCTCTGCAAGGCGGTGCATAACGGCTTTCCACAAACGGCTTGAATCAAGAACGTTGCTCTTTTCAACCGAGCAGAGTTTTTTGCTTCTCTTTCTTGCGGTTTCAAAGCCGATTCTGCCGATCCTTTCAATCTCGCTTTCCGTATAAGCAAGAATGTCAACGGCTTTCTTTTCGCCGTTTTCTTCATCAGTTTTGTGTTCGCCGAAATAAATGCCGCCGATTAGCTCACGGACAATGATGAAATCAATGCCCTTGTCAACGATTTCTTTTTTCAGAGGTGAAGCATCCGCAAGCTGTTTCCAGATTTTTGCAGGTCTGTTGTTGGAATAAACACCCATTCCCGCACGAAGACGGAGTAAGCCTTTTTCGGGTCGCATATCGCCGGGAACGCTGTTCCATTTTTCGCCGCCTACCGCACCGAGAAGAACGCTGTCACTTTCAACGCATTTTTTAAGCATTTCTTCGGGCAGAGGATTTCCCCATTTATCAATTGCACATCCACCCATATCAACGTCTGTATAGTTAAATGTATGTCCGTATAAATCAGCGATTTTATCGAGAACTTTAAGCGCCTGCTCAACAATTTCGGGTCCGATGCCGTCGCCCCTGATTACTGCAATATTTTTATTCATTGTTATTCCTCCTTCAAAGAAGCAAGAAGTCCGCCGCACTTGATAATATTCTGAATAAACGGCGGAAACGGCTGTGCTTTGTAGGTTTTGCCGCTTGTGTGGTTGGTGATTAACCCCGTATCAAAATCAACGCTGACTTCATCGTTTGCACTGATTTCTTCCGCCGCTTCCTCGCATTCGAGAATCGGAAGTCCTATATTGATTGCGTTGCGGTAAAAAATTCTTGCAAAGCTTTTGGCAATTACGCAGCCCGTACCGCAAGTTTTGATAACAAGCGGAGCGTGTTCTCTTGACGAGCCGCAGCCGAAATTCCAACCGGCAACCATAATGTCGCCTTTTTCAACTTTCTTTACAAATTCTGTGTCTATATCTTCCATGCAATGGAGCGCAAGCTCCTGCGCATTTGCGGTGTTGAGGTAGCGTGCAGGAATGATAACATCTGTATCAACATTATCGGGATATTTGAAAACTTTACCTTTTGTGTTCATAAATCAGACCTCCTTCGGATGGGTTATGTAACCCGTCAGAGCGCTTGCCGCCGCAGTAGCAGGGCTTGCAAGATAAACCTCGCTGTCAACATGACCCATTCTGCCGACAAAATTGCGGTTTGTTGTTGCAATGCATCTTTCGCCTGCCGCAAGAATGCCCATATATCCGCCAAGACACGGTCCGCAGGTCGGGGTTGAAACAACTGCGCCTGCATCAATAAAAGCGGTATAATATCCCTTTTCAACGCATTCACGGAGAATCTGCATTGTGCCGGGGATGATGATGCATCTGACTCCGTCGGCAACCTTTTTATCGTTAAGGATTTTGTATGCGGTTTCCATATCTTCCATTCTTCCGTTTGTGCAGGAGCCGATAACAACCTGATCGATTTTTATATCCGAAAGCTCGCTTGCAGGGTGAGTGTTTTCGGGAAGATGAGGGCAGGCAACCGTCGGAACGATTTCGGAAAGGTCAATATCAATTACTTTTTCATATTCGGCATCTGCGTCTGCTTCGTAAACAACAGGATTTCTCTCGCATCTGCCGTTCATATATGCTTTTGCCACTTCGTCAACAGGGAAAATTCCGTTCTTTGCGCCTGCTTCAATCGCCATATTGCAAATGCAAAGGCGGTCATCCATCGAAAGGCTTGCTACGCCGTCGCCGCTGAATTCCATGCTCTTATAAAGTGCGCCGTCAACGCCTATAATTCCGATGATTGTGAGGATTACATCCTTGCCGCTGCAGTTTGACGGGAGCTTATTTTTAAGGTTGAATTTTATTGCGGAGGGAACTTTGAACCAAGCCGTGCCCGTTGCCATTCCTGCCGCCATATCCGTTGAGCCGACACCAGTTGAAAATGCGCCTAATGCACCGTAGGTACAGGTGTGGCTGTCCGCGCCGATAATGCAGTCGCCTGCGGTAACAACTCCCTGCTCGGGGAGAAGAGCGTGTTCAATGCCCATTTTTCCGACATCGTAAAAATGGCTTACGCAATGTGAGCAAGCAAATTCACGGCACTGCTTTGACTGCTCGGCAGCCTTTATATCTTTATTGGGAACAAAATGGTCAAGAACAATTGCCACTCTGTCTTTATCAAAAACCTTGTTGAAGCCTGCTTTCTTGAATTCATTGACAGCAACGGGAGTTGTGATATCGTTGCCCAGAACAATATCAAGCTTTGCATTAATAAGCTGACCTGCCGTTACGCTTTCAAGACCCGCGTGGGCGGCAAGGATTTTTTGTGTCATCGTCATTCCCATTTTATTTTCCTCCTTTGGTCATATTGTGAAATGCATTGAGAAGAGCATTGGTACTCGCTTTGATAATGTCTGTATCCGTGCCTGCACCCCAGAACATTTCGCCGTTTTCTCTTTCAAGACCGACATAAGATGCCGCAACGCTCTGCGAACCCTGACCCTGCATACTGTGCTGAGTGAAAACTTGCAGAGTATAGTTTTCGCTTGTATAGGCTTTGAGTGCATTGTTGACGGCGTTGAGCGAGCCGTTGCCCTCTGCCTGCATATCGGTTTCTTCTCCGTCTTTTAAAAAAGTAATTTCAATTTTTACGGTATCGTTTTCACGCATAAAATCAAAATATGCTATTGAAATCGGAGTTTCTTCGTAAAGGTAATTTGCCTTGAAGATTTCAAAAACCTCGTCGGCTTTGAGTTCTCTGTGTTCACTGTCGGAAATATGTTTGCAAAGATAACTGAGTTCTTCGCTCATCTTTTTCGGAAGAATATAGCCGTAATTCTGCTCGATAAGATAACCTATACCGCCCTTACCGCTTTGAGAATTTACTCTGATAACATCTGCATCATAGGTGCGGCTGATATCGTGAGGATCAATGGGAATATACGGCACGCTCCATTCGTGAAGCCTTTTCTTGTTTCTGTATTTCATGCCCTTTGCGATTGCATCCTGATGGCTGCCCGAAAAAGCGGCAAAAACAAGTGCGCCTGCATAGGGTGAACGCTCGTAAACATGCATTCTTGTGCATCTTTCGTATGTTTCAACCAGCCTCGGCATATCCGAAAAATCAAGCTTCGGGTCAACTCCGTGGGAATACATATTCATCGCAAGTGTAACGATATCAACGTTGCCCGTTCTTTCGCCGTTACCGAAAAGAGTGCCTTCAATTCTGTCTGCACCCGCAAGAATCGCAAGTTCGGCATCGGCAACGCCCGTTCCTCTGTCGTTATGAGGATGAAGAGAAATTGTAACATTCTCTCGGTACTTGAGGTTTTCATGCATATACTCAACCTGACTTGCGTAAACATGAGGGCTGCTCATTTCAACCGTTACAGGGAGATTGATGATAACATTATTTGTTTCGCTCGGTTCAAGCACATCAAGAACGGCATTGCAAACCTCAAGAGCATATTCGGGTTCGGTTCCCGTGAAGCTTTCGGGCGAATATTCAAATCTGAAATTGCCTTCATATTTGCTTGCAAGCTTTTTGACAAGCTTTGCACCGTCAACAGCGATTTTCTTGATTTCTTCCTTGGATTTTCCGAAAACCTGCTCACGCTGGGCAACGCTGACGGAATTATAGAAATGAATTATTGCACTCGGCGCACCCTTGCAGGCATCAAAAGTTTTTCTGATAATATGCTCTCTGCACTGGGTAAGCACCTGAACGGTAACATCATCAGGAATCATGTTGTTATCAATGAGAGTGCGCAGGAATTCATATTCCGTTTCGGATGCGGCAGGAAAACCGACCTCGATTTCTTTGAATCCAACTTCAAGAAGGAGCTTATAAAACTCAAGCTTTTCTTCGAGGCTCATGGGGATAACAAGGCTCTGATTTCCGTCACGCATATCAACGCTGCACCAATCCGGAGCTTTTTCAATATGATCTTTACTGACCCATTTGTTATATTCCTTTTCGACGGGATAATATCCCACTCGATATTTGGTTGAATCCATCATTTTGCCACCTCCGCAACTGTATCAATTTCAACAAGAACATTTTTGGGAAGCTCTTTAACGGCAACACATGAGCGTGCAGGCTTACATGTGAAATACTTGCCGTAAACCTCGTTGAATGCGGCAAAATCGCTCATATCTTTCAGAAAACAAACTGTTTTAACAACGTTTTCAAGGCTGCTGTCTGCCGCTTCAAGAACGGCTTTTATATTCTTACAAACCTGCTCGGTCTGCTCCGTTATTGTCTGCGCTTCAACAGCACCGCTTTCGGGGTTGATCGCTATCTGACCCGATGTGAAAACAAGTCCGTTTGTAACAATCGCCTGCGAATAGGGCCCGATTGCATCAGGTGCGTTTTTGGTATATATAGCATTCATAATAATTCTCCTTATTCTACGATTTTGAAGCCCTCTGCTTTGAGTGCTTCTTTTATTTCAAGAACGTGGTCATAATTTCGGGTTTCCATTGTGATGCGCAGGTAACAGCCGTTAACGCTTTCTGTGCTGCCTGCGCGTTCGTGATGAACGCCTGTAACATTGCCGCCGCAGTCTGCGATAATTCTTGAAACATCTTTAAGCTGACCTGGTTTATCAATCAGCTCGATAAGCATACTCGAAGTTCTGCCCGATTTGATAAGACCTCGTTTGATTACTCTTGACAGGCTTGTAACGTCGATGTTTCCGCCCGAAACAAGGCTTACAACTTTCTTTCCCTGAATCGGGAATTTGTTGAACATCGCCGCCGCAACGGAAACCGCTCCCGCGCCTTCGGCAATCATTTTCTGCTTTTCGATAAGTTCAAGAATTGCGCCTGCGATTTCATCTTCGGTAACAAGTGCAATATCATCAACATACTTGTTAATCAGTTCAAAAGTATGTTCGCCCGGCTGTTTGACGGCAATACCGTCTGCAATGGTGGAAACAGAATCAAGGCATTCAATATTTCCGCTTTTGAGCGATTTGAACATACTCGGAGCACCTGCCGCCTGAACACCGTAAACCTTGATTGAGGGTCGGATTGATTTGAGCGCATATGCAACGCCTGAAATCAGACCGCCGCCGCCAATCGGAACGATAACCGCATCAATATCGTCAAGGTCGCTTGCTATTTCAAGACCGATTGTTCCCTGACCAGCAATTACCGCTTCGTCATCAAACGGATGAACAAAGGTGTAACCCATTTCATCTTTCAGCTGAAGTGCCTTTGCATAAGCATCGTCATAACATCCGTTAACAAGGCAAACTTCAGCACCGTAGCTTTTGGTTGCTTCAACCTTTGAAATCGGTGCGCTGTCAGGCAAGCAAATCAGCGATTTAATTCCGTGCTTTGATGCCGCAAGTGCAACGCCCTGAGCGTGGTTTCCTGCCGAGCAGGCTATAACGCCTCTTGATTTTTCCTCATCGGAAAGTGTAGCGATTTTATAGCCTGAGCCTCGTAGCTTGAAAGAACCTGTTTTCTGTAGGTTTTCAGGTTTCAGATATAGTCGGCAATCTGCGGCAATTCCGTTTGAGGGAACAACCTTCGTTGCTCTGATAATGTCCTTGAGCACCACCTGTGCTTCGAATATCTTGTCAAGCGTCAACACTTCACTACACTCCAATCGCGATAAAATAAAAAATCCTGCCTCTTAACTAAAAATAGTAAAGAGACAGGATTTCTAATACAAAATAATTAAAAATCTTGCGGTACCACTCTTCTTGCCGCCTAAAAAGGCGACCACTCACTGCGACCAACATCGCGCCCTGCTGTAACGGTCAGGCTCCGTCCTCCCTATGTATC
>JAZPXO010000090.1:0-2428 GCA_045543735.1 Acutalibacteraceae bacterium | reverse complement strand
TTGGGAGCTCTAATTGTCTTCCTAAGACCGCTTGGGCCTCCGACTTGTGAACAATAACGCTGTCGATGATTTCATCAGACAACAGAACAAGCAGACAGTTAAAGTTCAGATTGCCTTTTGATGAGCAGCTTCCCCAACGGGTATGCTGACAACGGATTGTGATTTTATTATAAGTCACGCCGATTTTATCGGCAAATAATTCAACCTTCGGCGGAATTATTTCTTTCACTCTTGCAATAAAATATTTGATTTCTTCTTCTGAATATGGCTCAATATTTTCAAATAGTTTTTGCTTTTCCGAAACAGATTGCAGATGCTTTTCAATCCAGTTCCTTTTTGTCTCCACAAATTTTTCAATTTCATTTTGCTTCATTCTTATCGGCGCACGGACAATAACTTCATTCGGTTTTACCTGAATAGAAACTGTTTTCCGTTTGCTTTTAATAACTGAAACTTCTGCGTTTTCAAATTTCATTTTCATCACATCCTTTCGAAAAAATCCTGCTTAAATAATAACACGGAATTTAAAAACAATCAAACTATCCTCAACAAAATTTATGTGGAATAAGCTGAAAGAATGTGATATAATCAGTTCGACAAACAAGAATTTATCGCACAACAAATATAACTGCATAGCACAAAAACATAGGAAGTATTTGGTCGCTTGAGATTGAAATGAAGGGTTACATTGTGCTATAATTATTTCAGCGAATCAGAATTCAGGAGGATTTATTTTTTTATGAAAAAAACCTTGAAAGTAAAAATATCCGGAACAATTTGTCTTGTTTTGGGCATAGCTTTTGCAATTGTCGGATTGTATTATTTCCATATGCAGTATCTCTGCTTTGAATATACACCGCTTCAGTTTATTCTCGGCTTTGTTGTCTGCCTTGGCGGAGCTTTGCATTCAATACCGCTGAGTAAAAAAACGGATAAAAAGAAAACGGCATTGAATGCAGTCTTGACGGCTTTGGTCTTTGCACTTGTCCTTATCGGACTTATGTTTTTGATAAATGCCGTAATCGGCAGCGGTGAGCTTGAGCTGGCGGCAATGGTTATTCCCGTGTATCTCACATTCATTATCACATCTGTTATGGCTTTGCTTTGTGTGTTCAGAATATTTGACAACAAGGTTTTAAAAGCGGTTCTCTCCGTACTTATTGTTATCGGTTTTCTCTTCGGAAGTCATTCATATATCAAATCGCATATTTATGTTTTGCTTTATGAAGATTACACTGCTCCTGCGCCTGTTATATCAACATTATCAAAAGAAAAGAATGATGATAAAATGATTATCGGCGATTTTTATGTCAGCACGAACGGCAATGATGAAAACAGCGGAACAAAAGATTCACCGTTTCTGACAATTGAAAAAGCGGCTGAAGCTGTAAGAAATACAGATAAAGCCGGTAAAAACGGAATAACCGTCTGCATCGAAGCGGGTGAATACCGTGTGTCTACTCTTAACTTTACCAAAGAGGATTCAGGCACAGAGGAATGCCCCGTAACTTACTGTTCTTATAACGGTGAGGTTGTTATCAACGGCGGTATAACACTTGATACCGCTGATTTTAAAAATGTGAAAAGTTATCCAGAAATTGCAGAAAGACTTTCTGCCGATGCTCGGGAAAATGTTACGGTTGTTGACCTGACAAAAGAGCCGTATTCTCTCACAAGCGATGATTGGGGTAAGATTTATGCAATCGGCTCTTACCATACGGCAGATAACTATGACGGCGATTATACAGGTCCTCTTTATTGCGAGCTTTTCGTGGATGAGATAAGACAAACCGTTGCAAGATATCCCGATAATGAATATCTTTATACCGAAGAGGTTGTAAAAACAGGTTTGGGCAAGGAATCCGACGGAGCACTTACAGAGGTTAAAGATTGGGATAAAATCCGCAACCCCGAATCCGATATTTACAAAGTTAATCCTGAACTTGCAAAGAGAATTTCAGGCTGGAAAAATCTTGAGGATGTGTGGATGTTCGGCTATTGGAAATATGATTGGGCAGATGCTTCAACTCCCGTAGGAAGTTTTGATAAAGATACCCGTGAGCTTTCTCCAAGGTTTGTCAGTCTTTACGGAACAAAAACCGATGCACCGTACTATTTTTTCAATGTTCTTGAGGAACTAACAACAGAGGGCGAATGGTATCTCGACAGAGAAAACGGATTGCTTTGTATGTGGGAACCCGAAAACAAGGATAATGCAGAAATTATTCTTTCCCTCTCACTCGATCCCGTAATAAATTCCGAAGCTGATTACATCACCTTTGACGGATTAACCGTAAAAGGAACACGAAGTGACGGTGTCGTTATAACAGGCAATCACAATACCGTTCAGAACTGTCTTATCAAAAATGTTGCAGGCAATGCTCTTGTTATGAACGGAAGCAACAATCTTGCATATAACAACGAAATC
>JAZPXO010000089.1:0-18796 GCA_045543735.1 Acutalibacteraceae bacterium | reverse complement strand
AAAGTACTTCTCAAATTAATCTTCAAGGGTTTTTTCTTCTTCTCGTTGTTTAATTTTCAAGGTGCGGTGCAGCCCCGTCGTTTGGGGTGCTCGAATAATATATCACATCAATTTCGATTTGTCAACACTTTTTTTAAAATTTTTTCAACTTTTTTATTGTTCGATTTTATAATTTTTATTCCGCATAATATCCGCAGATAAATCTGCCGTATTCCATATAGTCATCTATATTATTGTATATGACAGGTTCGGTCTTTTTGTTCGAGCGGTTATAGACTTTCAACCCCTCTGGAGTATTCTCGACAGCAACAGTATGCAGTCCCTTAAAAACAGTGTTTCCGTTCCAGAACGACAGTATGCCGAATTTATGCTTCGCAAACTTCTTTTTAAAATAATAGTAATCCTTAATCATATGCAGGGGCAGAGCATTTTCTTTGAAATAGCGGTTCAGGGCGTAGGGATGCGTTCCGAAAAGACCACACAGCACCGAGCCGTAAGGATAAATCTCCTTTGCAATCTCACAGAGCTCGGCTCTTTTGCTGAGCATAAGCCTCAGATTATATACAGCTATTATTTCACAACCGTTATACGACATAGGAAACAGACCGTAGCGGCAGACGCTGAGGCTGCCGCTCCCCTGACCGTTGAGAAAATCTTCGCCAAGGTCGATTTTTTTATTATCCTTATAATTAAACTTTTCAATCATTGTCATCAACTCTTAACTGCGTTTTTGAATTTTTCATATAACTCAACTATCTTAAACCGCATTTCATATTTCGGACTACTTTGGATGAGCCTTGCTCCGTCTTCTCCGAGAACGGCATCAATATCCGTTCCGTCACTTGCAGCAGGCAGACACAAAGGCGGAAACATCACGCACCACCAATTATGCCCTTCCCCTTTTCCGAGGACAACCTTGAGAGCAAGATATTCTCCCGCAGGTAATGTATAGCTTTCGTAAGTTCTGGTTGTAAAATATTCTTTTTCCAGACTTATTTTCACTCCGTAATCAAAACCGTTTTCGCGAAGAACACTTTCCGCAACACTGATAAGCTCCTGTTTTTCTCTTTCGAGAGATTCCCTTGCTGTTGATGCGCTTGCCGTACCCGAAAATATTTCCGCGCCGCTTTCAAGAAGAGCGTCTCTGACAAGCAGTTTCACATGCTGATCGGCTTTGCAATCCGAATCGGCAAGAATATGAAGCCTGACAACATTGTTTCTCAGTTCACTGCAATCGGCACCGAAGCCTGCAAGCGAAAACAGAATCGCAATCACAAGACCTATTGCTACAGAAACTTCAATTTTACGCATTTTTTTCATATAAGCAAACCGTCCTTTTATGTTTTGAATACATTGTTGGACGGTTTTGCGTTATTTATTCGGTTTCGTCAACCTCAAGTCCGCCGATTTCATCTCTGGACTTGAAAACATAGCCGTTCTGGCTGAGAATATCAATATGCGCAAGAGCAACACCCGTCCCGAGTGCAACACATTCGCTCGGCTTTCTTGCAATGAAGGTTCTTATACCTGTTTTACGGTAAATCATTTCGTCGATGCCGCTCAGAAGCGCACCGCCGCCGGTAAGATAAATTCCGCTTTCCATAATGTCAGCTGCAAGCTCGGGCGGAGTAAGCTCAAGAACAGAGCGGACAGCTTCGCCTATCTGTTCAAGATGAGGTCTCATGGCAAGATAAGCCTCGGTTGAGCTGACCTCAATGCTGACGGGCATACCTGTTATAAAATGCTTTCCTTTTACCGTCAGGCCGAGCTCAACCTCCCTCAGATATGAGCAGCCTATCTGCTTTTTGATATATTCTGCCGTTTTTGTTCCGATGATTACATCCCTTTCACGGCGGATCTGTCTCTGAATTGCTTCGTCAAGTGTATTGCCTGCAATTTTTATTGAATCGGAAACCGAAATACATCCCATGGTTATAACGGCAATATCGGTAGTTCCGCCGCCGATATCAACAACCATCGCACCCTTGGGGCGGTTGCTTTTCAGACCTGCGCCAAGTGCGGCGGCAAGCGGCTCTTCGATAAGGCAAGCCTTTGCGGCGCCTGCAGAGGTTATAAGGTCAAGGATTGTTCTTTTTTCAAGATTCGTTACCATTGAAGGAACACACGCAACAACATTGGGCTTGAATACCATTGTTTTGCAGATTTTCGATAAAAACGTGCGAAGAATATGCTTTGTGGCGGTAAAATCCGAAACGATGCCGTTAATCATGGGTTTAACAACTCTGATGGTATCGGGATTTTTTTCAAACATATCATATGCACGTTTACCGACTGCAAGAAGCTTGCCCGAGTCGACCTCATATGCCGCTGCACAAGGCTCAGAAAGAACGATCCCTTTGCCCTCAACATAAATGACAATGGAGGTTGTTCCGAGGTCTATTCCGATATTTGTTCCGATCACCGTTTCACCGCCTTTCTATATATAATGTAATAAATCAATGTTTTTTCTTTTTCTTTGCAGATTTTGTAAGAGCAAGACTGATACAGCAGATATCCTTTGCTTCTGCAAGCCACAGCATTTTGGCACACTCGTTGAAGGTTTCGCCTGAAGTTGAAATATCATCGCATAAAAGTATGCTCTTGCCGCAGACAGATTGCGTATCGGTAACACCGAAAACACCTGTCAGATTTCCTTTGCGCAGAAGATAACTGATTCCGTGCTGCTTTTCGGTTTCATAAAGCTTTTCAAGAACACCGCTTCTGTATTCAATACCGAGATGCTCCGCGACACCCTTTGCAAGAATCTCAACCTGATTATATCCCCTTTTTCTGATGCTCTTCTTTGTCATGGGAACAGGGAGGATAAAATCAAACTTTTTATCGGGATATCTTTCCTTAACCGTTTTCGCCATTTCAAGGCAATAAGCCTGCGCATTCTGCTGACCGTTTCTGAATTTGAAGATATGCAGACCTTTACGGACAATTCCGTCATAATAAAACGGAGCCGCCTGAGAATCAAAATATCTTTCACCTCGGCAGGAGCATTTTTCCGTTTCTCTGCCGCAGAAATAACAGATTTCTCCTTTTATACTTGGAAGCCTGACGCGGCAATCCTCGCATTCAAGTTCACCTGCGGAAACGACCCTCCCGCAATATGCACAGCGCTGAGGAAAAAGCGATTTTGCAAGGGCTTTGAAAAATCTTTTCATTCGGAATCACCCAGCATAATAAAGTTTTTCAGAGCCGAATACCGTTTCGCCTTGCTGTTATTGGCAACCATTTTCTCAACCGTCTGCCTTGAACCGACCAGAACAATAAGCTTTTTTGCTCTCGTTACGGCTGTATAAAGCAGATTTCTGTATGCAAGCTGATCAACAACACCCGTTACGGGCATTACGACAGCCTCAAACTCGTTGCCCTGACTCTTATGAACAGTTATGGCATAGGCATGTTCAAGCTCGATATGACTTTCATAGGGGTAATCGGCAATTTTATCGTCGAAACGGATTTTCAGAACATGCGCCGCTTCATCTATCTTTTCAAGCACGCCGATATCTCCGTTGAAAATGCCCAGACCGTCGGTTTCGCCTGAAGTCCACTGGATATTATAATTATTCTTAACCTGCATCAGCTTATCTCCCTCCCGGAAAATCCGCTGACCGAAATTATGCTCTCTTTTATGCTTTGCGGCAGGATTGAGACATTTCTGCAGAACCTTATTGAGATTTACCGTTCCCGCCTCACCTTTTCTTGATGGGCAAAGAACCTGAATATCCTGCGTCGGATTATAGCCGTATGCATTCGGAAGCCTTGTTGAACAAAGCTGTGCAACGGTTGCGGCGGCAGAATAAGGCTGAGGTCTCTCCATAAAGAAAAAGTCTTTATCCGTTCTTAATATCTCAGGCATCTCGCCCCTGACAATTTTATGGGCATTGGTTACAATAAGACTTTCCATAGCCTGACGGAAAACCTCATTGAGTTCAACAACGGGAAGCGCCTTTGAATTGATCAGATCGTGAAGAACATTACCTGCGCCGACAGGCGGAAGCTGATCGGAATCGCCGACCATAACAAGTCTGCAGCCGATCGGAAGCGCATCAAGCAGGCTCGAAAAAACGGTTATATCAACCATCGAAAGCTCATCAACGATAACCGCGCTCGCGCTTATCGGATTTCTGCGGTTGCGCGAAAAAACCGGCTTATCGTTTCTGTCCCATTCAACCTCGAGAAGCCGATGAATAGTCTGTGCTTCCCTGCCGGTCAGCTCACTCATTCTTTTTGCCGCCCTGCCCGTCGGTGCGGTAAGCGCAACCTCAAGCCCCCTGCCCTCAAAAACCTTGAGAATTCCTCTGAGGGTTGTGGTTTTGCCCGTACCCGGACCGCCCGTAAGAATAAGAATGCCTTTTTCAACGGCAATTTTTATTGCAAGGCGCTGCTTTTCGTTATAGCAAACTCCGCCGATAAGCTCGGCTTTGTTGATTTCTTCTTCAATACTGCTGTTATCCTTGGGAGAAAAGCGCTTCATAAAAAGAATGCTGTCTGCCGCCTTTTTCTCCGTGCTGAAAATTTCAGGCATGAAGATAAACTCCCTGCCGTTGAGAAAGTGGGATACAAGCTGTTTCTGCCCGACCAGATTATCTGTCTGAATATCCGCTGTATCATCTGAGCAGCCGAGCAATGATGCCGCAATCGGTATCAGCTTTTCTCTCGGCAGGCAGGTATGTCCGTTATGAAGATTATGGCGGACAACATAAAGAATTCCTGCCGCTATTCTGAATTCATCCGCAGGCTTTACGGGAAGTCTGTCAGCAATATCGCAGGCTCTCTCAAAATTTATTCCTATACCGTCAGAGCAAAGAACATAAGGATTCTTTTCAACCGTCTCAACCGATTTCGCCCCGTAGATTTTGAATACCCTGAGGCATTCCGCGGTTGTTACACCATATTTTTCGAGCGCAATAAGCGCTTCACGCTCCTCAGCTCTTTTGACGAATTCCCTTGAAATTTCTCTTGCCTTTTCCGATGAAATACCCTTTATCGAAGCAAGCCTCTCGGGATACTTTTCAATTATATAAAAGCTTTCATCGCCGAAAGCCTCTACGATTTTTGCCGCTGTTTTTTCTTTGACGCCCTTGATTATTCCCGAAGCGAGATAAGAAAGCATTTCCGCCGCGGTTTCAGGCATCTCCCTGCGGCAGCTTTCAATTTTAAACTGCTTGCCGAAGGTGGGATGAACGGTCCATGTGCCGATAAGAGTTACTTTTTCGCCGCAATAGAGCGAGCCTGCGTTGCCCGTGGCAGTATAAAGTTCACCGTCACTCGAAAAATCGAGCACGGTGTAGCCGTTTTCGGTATTCTGATATGTTATAAATTCAACAACGCCGCTTATCGTTACAAGTTCATCCATAATTAACACACAAACAAAAAATTGAGCGGCACCGAGTGGGCTTGTAAGCCGAGTTCTGTCATTTAAGGCAATCATCTGTCTACGCCATACATTGCTGCATGGCTTAAGCCACCCTTCGGAGTATCGCCGAGCAAGCGCCGAAGCTTAAAGCTTCTCCTCCGGTCGGTGTTGCTTCGGATAGGGTTTGCAGGGCAGTGCGGTTCCCCGCACTCCGGTGAGCTCTTACCTCGCCTTTCCACCCTTACCTGCACAAGCAGGCGGTATATCTCTGTTGCACTTTCCCTAAGGTCACCCTCGGCGGCCGTTAGCCGTTATCCTGCTCTGTGAAGCTCGGACTTTCCTCACGCAGTTTTTGAAACTGCCCGCGACTGCCCGGCCCACTCAGTGTCCGTACTCCATGATATTTTAAATCACCTTTTATAAAAAGTCAAATGATTTAACAAATTATTAAAAATATTGTATAAATTTACTCTTGTATAACAAGGCAAAGTGCGATAAAATGGCTTTAAATTCAATTAACGGCGCAGCGTTATCTCTGTGCAGCGAAAGGATAAACAATGGAAGATTTCAGCAACAGCCGCAAAGACAGTTCGCTTGACGATACTCAGGAAATCAAGCTGACTTTTTTGCAGGAAGACGAAGTAATACAGACAACAGCCGGAAAAACATCAGGCAACGCTTACGGTCAGGGCAGCGGTGATATTTATATCGGCAACAGAGGCAATCAGCAGCAGTTCAATTATCAGCAGCAATATCAACAACAGTATAATTATCAGCAGCAACAACCGTCCGAACCCGAAAAGCCGAAGAAAAAGCGCCGCCTTCTCAAAGCACTGATAATAACTCCGCTTGTAATTGCAGCGGCGGCATTTATCGTTATTTTCGGTCTGGCGGTTTCGGTTGATTACACTCATATTGACCTCGACAAAAACGAATATATCAGTTCGCAGGACCTAAACTCAAGCAAGCAGGTTACCAACATTCTTTTCCTTGGCGTTGATGACGAGGCAGGCGGAGTTTCGCGTTCGGACTCGATGATTCTTCTCTCGGTTGACTACAAGCACAAAAAAATAAAGCTTACCTCTTTTCTGAGAGACAGCTGGGTTGAAATTCCCTCAAAGGGCAAAAAAGCGAAGCTCAATGCCTCCTTTGCCTACGGCGGAGCTCAGCTTGTTGTTGACACGATAGAATACAATTTTCTTATTGACATCGACCATTATGTTATGGTTGATTTCGAGATGTTCACTCAGATAATAGATGCCCTTGGCGGCGTTGAGGTTGAGGTTACCGAAAAAGAAGCCAAATTCATCCGCAATACCACACGCCACAAGAACATGGAAAGCGGCGACGAGGTTTTGCTCGACGGTGCGCAGGCACTTGTTTACTGCAGAATCAGAAAGCTTGACTCGGACTATATGAGAACAGCCCGTCAGAGAAAAGTGATTTCGGCTCTGATCCAGAAGGTTGCAAAAACAGACATCGGCACACTCATTGAAACGGTGCAAACGGTATTCCCGCTGATTCAGACCGATATGAACGAAGCGGAGCTGACCGCTCTCGCTTTCAAGGCAGGAATCGGAGTACTTGCCTTTGACATTCAACAGACAAGAGCCCCCATTGAAGAACATATGAAGGCTTCAACCGTTAACGGTCAGTGGGTAGAATTGCTCGAGCTTGAAAATGTCAGAGATTATCTTTACGATTTCATTTATACAGACAGAATCGACACTGAAGAAAACACTGAGGAATAAAAATGGAGCTTACAATAAGAGAATTCACCAAAGATGACAGAAGCGTCTTTTTAACCATGGTCAAAAAGTTTTATGCGCCCCCTGCCGTTCTGCATTTTCCGAGCGAAGATGTTATGCTTTCGGCATTCGACGCGGCAATCGAAATGCCCGATTTTGTGAAAGGATATCTTTTCGAGTGCGGCGGCAAACCTGCAGGCTATGCAATGGTTTCGCTCAAATTTGAGACCGAGGTAGGCGGACTCGCGGCATGGATAGAGGAACTGTTTGTTGAAGACGAATTCAGAGGTAACGGAATCGGAACAGAATTTTTCGAGTTCCTCAAAGATGAGCTTAAGGGAATAATAAGAAGAATCCGCCTGGAGGTCGGCGAAGACAACCTTGACGCAATCAGACTTTATAAGCGTCTCGGCTTTGAGTTTCTCGATTACAGGCAGATGACGATAGACAAGGATTTCTGATTTTTAACGGCGGTGAAAATAATTTACCGCCGTTTTAATATTTCTCTTGATTTTTCATGAACATTCGGATATAATGTAAAAGCTGATTTGCCGATGTGATGGAATTGGCAGACGTGACGGACTCAAAATCCGTTGGTAGCGATACCGTGCGGGTTCGACCCCCGCCATCGGCACCAGAAGAAAGACCTCTGCAGCGTATACCGTTGCGGAGGTCTTTGTCATTCAGGTATTGCTTCTTTCCGCGAAACCACATATGCGCTCAGGGCTGCGCCTGCTTTACCCGCTTTTGCGATATCTCCGCTTTTAAGATATTCGCAAAGAAAAGCCGCGCTGTAGCTGTCCCCCGCACCGACGGTTGACACCACCTTTGCTTTCACCGCAGAAATACTCTCATATTTTCCGTTGACCGCATCGTAAATCAGCGAGCCGTTTTCGCCTTTCGTAAAAAGAACAAGACATATATTCGGAAAAACCGCGGCAATATTCCGAAGCTTTTCTCTCTCATTTTTGCCATTATTATATAATCCGAACGGTGCAAGAAGAGGCTCCTCCTCTTCGCTGAGTTTCAGTATTGTTGCGTTTTCGAAGCAGAATCTGCAGCTTTCTTCATCGTAGCAGTTTTTACGCAGATTTATATCGCAGAATATTTCTTTGAAACAGCATTCCGAAACGATCTTTCTGACAGTTTCGCGGGATTTCTCCTCTCTCTGAATCAGCGTTCCGAATGCAAAAACATCAGCCGCATATTCTCTGACCGATTCAATATCAGCCTCTGCGCTGTCATACGCGGCAGGTCTGAGAACATCATAGGAGGGATTGCCGTTGCTTACCGTCACAATACACCTGCCTGTTTCAAGACTGTTTTCCGAAACAAAGCGCGTATCCACCCCGAACCTTTTCAGACACTCAACTGCTTTTTTGCCTAATGAATCCTTTCCGACACCCGATATCAGCGACGCCTGCGCACCCGACGCAACGCAATGCGCGCAGAAATTCAGCGGTGCGCCGCCGATAACAGCTTCGTCACCGAAAACATCAAATATTATTTCGCCCGTTGCAAGAAATTTCATTTAATCACCGATTTTAATTATATGACCTCTCAGCAATTAAGTCAATCAAATAGATGTTGAAAAACGGATAATAATATGTTATTATTTCTTTCGTAAAAAAAGATACGGAGGTTCGTTATGTTTTTTAACCTGATACCCGAGAAGCTCAGCTATCTCGGAATTGTTATTCTTCCCATAGCATTATGCGCTGTTCTTCTTTCTCTTTTCAAAAACAAGCTGCCGCGTGACCAGGGACGCGATTTCGCATTCAACGGCAAGCTTTCCGCAGGAAAAATCAGAGGCGCAGGCATAATTTTTGTTTGTGCTTTCATCATTGTTTCCCTTCTTGTTCTTGCTCTTCCGCTGAACAAAACAGCAATTATGATGAATCTCGAATATTACTTCTATCTGATTCTTGTTTTCTTCGGCATGCTTTCAGGCTATCTTGACGATGCCTCCGAAAAACCCTGGGGCGAATATAAAAAAGGCGCAATTGACCTTATCATTTCCGCTCTTACCGCAGCGAATTTCGTTGTATTCAATCCCGATTCGTTAAGTGTCAGCCTTTTCGGTTTCAATCTTAACATTCATCCCGTTATTTTCGGAATTATCGCCGCTGTTCTCGTCTGGATGCTCATCAACGCAACAAACTGCTCCGACGGAATTGACGGCTTCTGCGGAAGCCTGACAATCGTATCGCTTGTTTCCGTTATGCTTGCCAACAAAATCCTCGCAGTTGAGGACGAAAGAATCAATTATCTTATCATCATCATGATATGCACGCTTATCCCCTATCTCTGGAAAAACGCCGAACCGAGCACAATGATGATGGGCGATGCAGGCTCAAGAGCTCTCGGCCTTTTCCTTTGCATCTGCATACTGAAAACAGGCAACATTCTTCTTGTTATTCCGCTTTGCTTCATGCTTTGCCTTGACGGACTTCTCGGAATAGTAAAGGTTTCTCTCATCCGTTTCCTCAAGATGAAAAACGCATTCAAAAATATCCGCACTCCCCTCCATGACCATTTCAGAAAGAACAAGGGATGGTCAAACACTCAGGTTATTTTCAGATTCTGCATGATTCAGGCGGCAATCTCGGCTGTAACCGTTATCGCACTGAAATAAAAAGAGGCTGTCTCATCCGTGAGACAGCCTTTCATTTTTATCTGTATCTTCTGACTTTAAGGAGCCTTGCAGAATTGATAACGCAGACAATCATTGTTCCCACATCAGCAAGAACCGCCGCCCACATGGGAGCTGAACCTGCAATGCCGAGAGCAATCACCGCAAGCTTGACGGCAAGGGCAAAGATAATGTTTGCTTTCAGAACCTTCATTGTTCGCTTGCTGAGATAAACAGCATCGGCAAGACGCGAAAAATCTGACTTTGTAAGAATAACATCAGCTGCTTCGCACGCCGCCTGAGTTCCGAGACCCATCGCGACGCCGACATCCGCCGCTGCAAGAACGGGCGCATCGTTGATTCCATCGCCGACATAAATAACGCCCTTCGATTTTTCTTTTATATCCTCAAGCTCGTTAAGTTTGTCTTCGGGGAGCAAACCGCTGCGGAAACCGTCGATTTCGCAGGCGCCGGTAACCTTTCTCGCCTGACTGTCATTATCACCCGTGAGGATCATCGTATTTTCTATGCCGAGTGACTTAAGCTTTTTAACGGTTGATGCCGCATCGCTTCTGATTTCTCCGTCAATTTCCATTGCTCCGACTGCTACACCGTTGAGCGCAACATAAACGGGAGCTTTCGGAAAAGCGGAAATATCAATCCCGTTCTGCCGCATAAGTCTTTTTCCGCCGCACACGATCTTGCCTTCAGGAGCCTCAACCGCCGTTCCGCCGCCTGCAATTTCGCTGTATCCCGAACAGTCCGAAATATCGGTTTCGCCTGCAGCCGTATTAATTGCCAATGCAATAGGATGGCTTGAAAAATGCTCGCATTTTGCGGCAAGCGCAAGTATTCCGTCAGAAGAAAAGCCGTCACTGCAATAGATTTTTCCGACAGACAGCTTACCTGTTGTCAGCGTTCCCGTTTTATCGAAAACTGCCGCATCCGCTTTTGCAAGAGACTCAATATAATTACTGCCCTTGATTATCATTCCGTTTTTCGCCGCCGCACCCATAGAGGAGAAAAATGCGAGGGGCACGGAAATTACAACCGCACACGGACACGCCGCAACAAGCAGAAGAAGGCTTTTCTTAATCCACATTGCCCAATCGCCGCTTATCACCGACGGAACAACAGCAATAACTACTGCTGCGGCAATAATTATCGGAGTATAATATTTCGCAAAAACGGAAACGGTACGCTGTGCCTTTCCCTTTCTGCGCGTTGCTTCTTCAACAAGTTCAACAATCCTTGCGGCAGAGGACTGCGCTCTGCCTGCCGAGGCTTCGATAAGAATAACCGAATCGCCGTTAACCGTACCGCTTGATACCTTTGACCCTGCAGAGACGGCAACGGGTATGCTTTCGCCCGTAAGAGAAGATTCATCAACAGAGCTTTCTCCGTCAACCACGATTCCGTCTACAGGAACAATTTCATGAGGGAGAACAGCCAGAAGCATTCCTTTTTCAATATCGTCGGCATCTGTTTTTTTATAGCTTCCGTCAGGCATTACAAGATTTGCAGAATCACTGACAATCGAAAAAACCGATTCAACGGAACGTCTGCTTCTGCCCTCGGCAAATTCTTCGAGAAGCTCGCCTATTCTGAAAAGAACGGTAACCATTGCCGCTTCAAAAAATTCTCCGAGAAACATTGCGGCAACAACAGCAATCAAAAGAAGAACCGTTTCACCGATTTCCTTGTTTTTCAACGATTTCAGAGCATGGATAAATACAGGCAGACCGCAGATAACTGTTACTGCCGCAAGAAGAACATTGCGGAATACTCCGTTTATAAACGGAAGAAAAGAAAGCGCTGTCACAACCGCTCCCACGGCAATAACAACAGCCGCTATCCTGCTGTCCTCTTTTTCTTCGCGGCAATGGCCGCAACCGCAGCCACCGTGTTCATGCTCATGCTTATGCTCCGCGCAGCAGCAATGGCTTTCTGTTTCTTTTTCATGATGATCGCTGCACGAGCATCTTTCATGACTGCAGCTCATACTAATCCCCCCTGATTGGCATGACAGATATGCTCAAGACCCGCTTCAAGAATTTCTCTCACATGGTCATCATCAAGAGCATAATAAACCGTTTTTCCTTCTCTGCGCGGTCTTACAAGGCCCGCAGAGCGCAAAATACGAAGCTGATGCGAAACCGCACTCTGACCCATACCGAGATGGTCGGCAAGGTGAAGAACACACATTTCTCCGGGAATCAGAGCCATAAGAATTCTTATTCTTGTGCTGTCGCCGAAAACCTTGAAAAGCTCCGATAAATCATACAGAAGCTCTATCTTCGGCTCGGACGACTGGCTGATTGCATCGCATATATGCCCCTTTTCTATTTTCTTATTATTCATAATAAAGCCCTCTCTTTCACAACATATGAACACATATTCATATGTTGTTTTGATTATATCACCTTTGCCCGAGGCTGTCAACCTGATTTTTTGTTTTTATTTAGGCATTCCCACCAAAAAACAATTGACTAAACTATAAAATAATATTATAATATTACTAATCATATTCCAATTTCACGAAAGGGGTGATTGCCAATGAAAAAAGCAGCAGCTTTTCTCATTTCAGTTGCTTTGATTTTTTCACTTGCAGCCTGCAGCTCCGATGCACCCGAAACACCGTCAACCACTTCATCCGGATTATCTCAGGATAACATCAACTCCTATGTGGGCGACGGCGAAAAAGAAATCCTCCGCACTCTTGCAACGGCAAATGCGGCTTTTGTTTCGGATGTTTTTATAAAATCTCATCTTCCGGTTGAACAGACCGCCGCCAAGGTTATCAACGGAGCAAAATATGCTCCCGTTACGGATAAATCAAGGATTCAGACTTATTCCGAGCTTATGGATATGCTTAATTCGGTTTACACCGCGGAAACCGTGAAATCAATTATCGGTAACCCTCCCGTCTATCTTGAATCCGACGGAAAGCTTTACTATAATCTCGATTACACATCGGGTTATTTTCACGGTGAAAAAACCTATCCTTACAGCTGGGATAATATCGAAATCGAAATAACATTAAAAGCCGGAAACACTATTGATTTTCTTGTTAAAACAACAGATATTTACGGCACTGCAACCGTTTTCCCGATGAAAGCCGTCAATGAAAACGGAAACTGGAAGCTCAACGATTTTTATACTGTTAACTGATTTTAGGAGAAATAATTATGAAACACATTACAACACCCTGGTTCGACAAGGTTGACAAAGCACTCCCCCTCCCCGAATACCCCAGACCTCAGCTTGCAAGAAAAGACTGGATAAACCTTAACGGAACTTACGAATACGCCATCACCGATAAAATCGACGGCATGCCCGAAAAGTTTGACGGTGAAATCCTTGTTCCCTATTCGGTTGAGTCAAAGCTTTCAGGCGTTGAAAAAGCGATAAACGAAAATCAGCTTCTCTGGTACAGAAGAAAGTTTGTTACAGACAGCTCCTTCAACGGTAAAAGAGCGCTTCTTCATTTCGGCGCTGTTGACTGGCAGTGCAAAATCTGGGTTAACGGCAATGTTGTCGGTGAGCATACAGGCGGCTATAACCCTTTCAGTTTTGATATAACCGATTATCTTACCGACGGCGAAAACGAACTCATTGTCAGAGTTTTTGACCCCACGGATGCAGGTCATCAGCAGAGAGGCAAGCAGATAAGAAAGCCCGTCGGCTTCTGGTATACCGCAACATCGGGCATATGGCAGACGGTATGGCTTGAGCCCGTTAATTGCTGCAGAATTGAAAACATCCGTCTCATCCCCGATATCGACAGCGGAACAATCGGCATCAAAATAAAACATAACTGCGAATGCGGCTGCAAGCTTTATGCGAAAATCCTCGATGCGGGCAACACCGTATTCGAAGGCGAAATTTCCGATGACGCCTCTGTTCCCGTTCCCGATGCAAAGCTCTGGAGCCCCGAATCGCCTTTCCTCTATGACCTTGAGCTTACACTTGAATGCGGCGGAGAAAAGGACGAGGTTTCAAGCTATTTCGGCATGCGCAAGTTCTCAATCATCAAAGATGCAGACGGCTATCCCAGACTCGCGCTCAATAATAAGCCCTATTTCCAGAAGGGTCTTCTTGATCAGGGATATTGGCCCGATTCCCAGCTCACCCCGCCCACCGACGAGGCAATGATTTTCGATATTCAGAAAATGAAAGACCTCGGTTTCAATATGCTCCGTAAGCATATCAAAGAAGAGCCCCTGCGCTGGTACTATCACTGCGACAGACTCGGCATGCTCGTATGGCAGGATATGATAAGCGGCGGCAAGCCCCTCAACCCCATTCTTGCAGGCGCCCTGCCCAACATCAACGTTCATGTCAAAGACAACATCTACAAGGCATTCAACAGAGATCTTCCCGAATGGAGAGAAGAATTCAAGGCAGAGCTTTTTGAAATGATGGATAATCTTTACAACTGCGTTTCAATCTGCTGCTGGGTTCCCTTCAATGAAGGCTGGGGACAGTTCGATGCTCTCGAAATCGGAAACAAAGTCAAAGCTTACGATCCCTCAAGATTTGTTGACCATGCCAGCGGCTGGCACGATCAGGGCGGCTGTGATTTCAAGAGCGTTCACAAGTATATCTTCCCCATCCACAAGCCCACAGCACGCAGGACCAAGGGCAGACCCTTTGTTCTCAGTGAATACGGCGGATACAGCTGGAATATCAAAGAACATGCATGGAATCCCATCCGTTCCTTCGGATATATTCCGTTCACAAGCAAAGAGGCTATAACAAAGGCATATGTAAACCTTCATGAAAAACAGGTTATTCCTCTTATCGCAAAAGGACTCTGCGCAACGGTATACACTCAGGTAAGCGATGTTGAGTTTGAGGTTAACGGTATTTACACATATGACCGCAAGGTTCTCAAAATCGACGAAAAGGCTATCATTGATATCAACGGCAAAATGACTTATTAACCGTAAAGGACGGTGATTTTCTTGGCTGAAAACATAAGCGCAAGAACCCGTTTGCTTGTTCTTGTTGACATTCTCAAAGTGTATTCAAACGAATCAAATGTGCTCAGCGCAGAAGAAATATGCGCTCATCTTGAAGAATACGGCTACAAGACAACCAAGCGAAACATTATCGCCGATATAAAGAGCATTAACACCACGCCCCATAAGATAATATATGTTACCAAACCCAAAAAAGGTTACTATATCGTCAGAAACCATACTCTCTCTTCTGCCGATGCGCTGATGACCGCTCTCTATTCTTCCGAAATGCTCTCTCCCCCTGACATTAACAATGCAGAAAAAGTTCTGCAAAGATTAATGAGTCTGCCTACAAATGAGCTTCTCATGAACACAACTGAAAGAATTGCTCCCGATATTCCGCGCGAGCCCGCTTCATGGGAAAACATCATGACCTTAAGGCATGCAATCTTTCAGAAGAAAAGAGTTTCGGTTACTTACACCCTCACGACACTCGGCGACCGCTTTGATTCGCCCGAGAGCGAGGTGTCAATGACCGTCAACCCTATCAAAATTGTTATAAGTTCAAACAGCACTCTTCTGGTTTTCACCCAAATCGGAGAAAAAGATGCAAAGTGCATGCACATGTGCCGAATCAAATCGGTTGATATTCTCCCCGAAACAGCTGAGAATTTTGACGGAGATATTTCCGAAGCTCTCGGTTTCTTCACGGGAACAACAATCAAAAACCGTCACCGCGTTGCAAGGTGGGTTTTTCTTAAGTTAAGATGTGAGGATGCCGAATTCGTCAGAAACTATTTTGACACGCCTACCCAGTTTAAAAAAGCAGACGAGGAAGGCTACTGTGTCGCAAAGGTTTTTGCCATTCTTGATGAAAGATTTCTCGGTTGGCTTCTCTGCTACGGTGACAGAATTGAATTAACCGCGCCTTCGGAAGAAAGAGACTATTTCAAAGAGAAAATCAGAAATAATATTATGTCCGAATGACAACGGTCAAAAGCACAAAAAATCTATACGAGGTATATTATGCTTAAAAAAATAATATCACTTATCCTTGTTGCAGCTCTTGTTTTTGCTTTTGCTTCATGCGGCAAAAAAGAGCCCGACGATATTACTACCGCCCCCGATGTTACATCGGAGGTGTTGCCCGAAACAGATAAAAAAATCGCAATTCTCGTTCCATCAGGCGCTCAGTTCAACGAAGCCGCCATGGCTGCAAAACAGCTTGTCGCAGATTATCCCGACAAAATAGTTGTTAAGGAATTCGATAATTCAGCCTCGCTGAAGGAAAACACCAACGATCTCATCAGCGTGACAAGAGAAATTGCTCAGGATGCAAATTTCGGCGCAATTATTTTCGCAAAAGCTGTCCGTCTGACAAACGAAGCAATGCTTGAAGCACAGACAAATAACCCCGAGCTTAAACTTGTTTGCATTGAGCCTGAAGCTTCCGTCGGAAACATTTCGGGAAAAGCAGATGCCGTTCTCTGCATTGACTGGGTCAAGGCTGCCGAAGATATTGTTGCATGCGCCAAGGCTCAGGGCGCGGAATATTTTCTCATGACTTCCTTTAACCGCCATATAAGCGGCAGCTCGGTAATTGATAAGCAATCGCTTCTTGCCGCAACCGCCAAAAGCGCACTGAACACAGCCTGCCAAAAGAACGGTATTGAATTTATTTATCACAACGCACCCGATCCGATTTCATCGGGCGGAACAAAAGCGGCTGTACAGGATATCAAAGACGGCATTGCGAGATACAAGGATTCGGGAAAAATCAGCGGAGAAAATGTGGCTGTTTTCTCAACGGATTATTCCATCCAGAAAGAGCTTATCAGCATTGCCGAAGTTAACAAGTATATCTATATCGGGCCTTCATTCCCCACCGCATTTAACGGTCTCGGCGATGTCTGGGAAGTTACCCTTCCCTCCGATTCATCGGATATCGCAGGCTATAAAAGCAGCCTCGCCGCAGCCGCACCCGACTCATTAAGAGCGGGAATTTATACTTATCCGCTTGAAACAGTGCTTCTCACAAGCGCACTTCACATAACGCTTGACCTTCTTGCAGGCAAAACAACATCGGATAACCTTCTTGAAAGAGTTACTCTGAGAATCAAAGACGCGGCTGCAAACGATAAGCTGACGGTCAAAACCTTCGGCGGATACAACAATGTTTTTGCCGTATACTGCCCTGCATACGAAGCTCTCAGATAAAAGGAGATTAATAACATGGCATTTTGTAATCAATGCGGTTCTCCGCTCGATGAATCATCGCGTTTTTGCGGAAACTGCGGCGCTCCGATAAATAACAGCGCCCCGAATAACAACGGCGGACCCCATTTTCAGCAGTCGGGTCAATCAGGAAATAACGAGCAGAACAAATATGATTTTTCATCAAAATTTTCTGAATTCAACAACACCGAGGACACAACCGCTCAGTTTGATCCGCAGGATATTCAGGATAACAAAATCATGGCTGTTCTTGCATATCTCATTTTCCTTGTTCCCCTGCTCGCCGCAAAGAATTCACCCTTCGCAAGATACCACACAAATCAGGGAATTGTTCTTTTCATCATTTCTCTCGGCGGCTCCGTTCTCAGCCTTATCCCCTATCTCGGTGCAGTTCTGTCAACCGTTATAGGTCTTGCCGTTACCGTTCTCGGAATAATCGGCATCATCAACGCTGTTAACGGCAGAGCAAAGGAGCTTCCTCTTATCGGAAAAATCATTATTCTGAAATAAACAGCACAAAAGCCGTCTGAATCAGACGGCTTTTCTTATTGACAAAATATATGCGGTAATAGTATAATATTTGTGTTAATTGCAACAAGGATGTGACAATATGCGCAAATATATCGGCGTTATAAAAATGTGCGAACTGTTCGCAGGGATTGACGACAATGTTCTGACAGATGTTCTCTCCTGCCTGAATGCGGAAATAAAAAGCTTCCGCAAGGGCGATACCGTATGCCACGCAGGAGAATTGACAAATTCCGCAGGAGTTGTTCTGACAGGCAGAATATATCTTGAAAGCAACGATTTCCTCGGCAACAAATCCATTGTTACCGAGTTCACCCCCGGCAGATGCTTCGGCGAAAGCTATGCTTTTGCAAAAAATACAACCATGCCGTTCAACATTGTTGCAAAAGAAAACTCCGAAATCCTTGTTTTTGATATGCGTCGGCTTGCCGCACCTTGCGTTAAAGATTGCATGAATCACCGCATGCTGACCGATAATCTCCTGTGTTCAATGGCGGCAAAGCATTGCGAGCTGAACAACAAAATCACTCACCTTTCAAGAAGAACAACAAGAGAAAAACTGATTTCCTATCTTTCGGAGCAGGCGAACCTTCAGAAAACGATTATCTTTACCATACCGTTCAACCGTCAGGAGCTTGCGGATTATCTTTCCGTTGAGCGCAGCGCAATGTCAAAAGAGCTTGCCCGAATGAAAAACGACGGACTTATCGACTATGACGGCAGAACATTCAAGCTGAAAATCTGAAATTTCTTTTATTATTAACCTAAAAAAGGCTTGCACGCAATGTGCAAGCCTTTTAAAATTATTTATTCTTGTTAGCCTCTCTGAGTTCAACTCTGCGGATTTTGCCGCTGATTGTTTTGGGAAGCTCATCTCTGAATTCAACGATTCTGGGATACTTATAAGGTGCTGTATGCTCCTTAACATATGTCTGAATCTCTTTCTTGAGAGCATCGCTCTTTTCCGTTCCCTTGGTGAGAACGATATCAGCTTTAACTACCTGACCTCTGATTTCATCGGGTGCAGCGGAAACGGCGCACTCAAGAACATAGGGAAGCTCCATGATAACGCTTTCGATTTCGAAGGGACCGATGCGGTAGCCTGATGACTTGATAACATCGTCAACTCTGCCGACATACCAGAAATAGCCGTCCTCGTCCTTCCAAGCTGTATCGCCTGTGTGGTAGAGTCCGTCGTGCCATACTTCCTTTGTCTTTTCCTCATTATTGTAATAGCCGAGGAAAAGTCCCGGAGGTGTATTCTTATCAACACGAACTACAATTTCGCCTGTTTCACCGGGCTTAACTGTGTTTCCGTCCT
>JAZPXO010000088.1:0-36787 GCA_045543735.1 Acutalibacteraceae bacterium | reverse complement strand
TTGCGCAATAACATTCAGAAGGGTTGTTTTACCAGAACCGTTACCACCGTAGAAAATCGTTACGGGCGAAAAACTGATATGCTCCAATTCTTTGTCGGGAAAAATCTTGAACGGATACATCGTATTGAAACAGGTTCTGTTTTCAAATCTGATAAACTGGATTTCTGTATAGTCAGACGGCAGAGAAAATCTTTCAAGATAAAGCATATTGCTCCTCCTTTTGGGGTTATGCTTTGATTATACGCTCGTTACTGTGTCATAAAACGGACTTGTTACCGAAATCACAAGTATTTCTGCATATAAACCAAGTTCTGATATGTGCCGTCTTTGAGCTTGCAGTAGTTGGGTTTGACTGCAATAACTTTAAAACCGAATTTTTCGTAAAGCGCTTTTGCTCTGTCGTTGCCCTCAATAAAATCAAGCTCAACGATTTCCGTGCCTTCGTGATTTTGGGCGGATTCAATAAGTGCCTCAAACATTGCGGAGCCGATGCCGAGATTCCAATATTTTTTCGTTATGGATATGCCCAATCCCGCACGGTGGAAATTTTTGCAGTTGTTGAAGAAAGTAATATCACAGCTGCCAACGGGTCTGCCGTCAATGTAACACGCAATCACAAGATTGTTTTCGGATTCACGCTTACTGCGTATCCATTCTTCTTCATTTTCAACAGAAACATTATCCCAATATTCAGCATAATGGGTCAGAAAATCTGTTTCGCTGCAAGCGATTTTGATGTTGTCGAGCATTACTTCGGCATCTTCAATGCAAGGAGTTTTCAGAATCGCATTCTGACCGTTTTTAAGAATTATTTTCTTTTCATCAAATATCATATTATTCACCATCTTTTTCTGTATTTTCGGCATAATACTGCGCCTGTGCGTTCCAGAGCTCGGAGTATTTGCCGTTTGGATTTTCAAGAAGTTCTTCGTGGGTGCCTTCCTGAATAACCGATCCGTTATCAAAGACAACGATTCTGCTGCAGAATCGGCAGGATGAAAGTCTGTGGGAGATGTAGACCGCTGTTTTGCCGCCTGCAATATCATTGAATCTTGAATATATTTCGCTCTCGGCTATGGGGTCGAGTGCGGCGGTGGGTTCGTCGAGAATGACGAATGGTGCGTCCTTATATAGCGCTCTCGCAATGGCGATTTTCTGTTCTTCACCGCCCGAAAGGTCTATACCGTCTTTTTCATAGAGCTTATAAATTGACTGTTTCAGTTTCTTCGGAAATTCTTCAACTCTGTCTTTTACGCCTGCCATTTCAAGGCATTGCCATACTCTTTCTTCGTCGTATTCATCGGAGCAGGCAACATTTTCGCCCACGGGAAATGCGAGAAGCTTGAAATCCTGAAAAACGATTGCAAAAAGCTTCAAATATTCCGCATAGTCAAACTCACGGATGTCAATTCCGTTGAGCGTGATTCTTCCTTCGGTGGGGTCATAAAGACGGCAAAGGAGCTTTATCATCGTTGACTTACCGCTGCCGTTCATACCGACAACCGCAAGCCTTTCGCCCGACTTAATCTTCATACTGAAATTCTTTAAAATCATCGGTTCTGTTTCGGGATAGGCAAACGAAACGTTGTGGAATTCAAAAACAGAGTTTGCAGGGTCGATACCGTCAACCGTTCTTGTGCCGTTCTCCATATCGGAAACGAGATTCAGATATTCGATTTCCTGCTTTAACTGAGCATTATTTGCGTGCAGATAACCTGCATTGCCCGCAATATCCGTGCAAGCGGTGATAAGCTTTGTGATTGCGCCGTAATACTCAACAACCTTACCTGCACCGAATGCACCTGCAAGCGCTTTTAGTCCGACGAAAATATAGACAAGACCGCCGAGCAGATTTGTTGAAACCGTGCTTACCTGACCGATGGTTGCCCAGACTCTGAAAGTATCCTTTCTCATCTTTGCGGTAGGGTTATAAATCTTTTCGGTGATTTCTTCGTTGATAAGTCCTTTTTCGTTGAAAATTCTGACATCCTTGCCGCTTTCGTTTTCGTTGAGGTATTTCTGATTGTAGTATTCAAGAATCGGATTGAATTTCACAACTCTGTTGAAAATATTGAACTGCTTTTTTTCGCTCAGACTGTGATACTTAACCGAAAGTGCAATCATAACGGCAGAAAAAATAACAAGTGACATACCGAGCAGGGGTGAATCAACAAACGCCATAAATCCCGTAAGCGGTGCAGGCGATTTGCTGAAAACCATACCCGAAATCATAACAATTGCAACGATAATTGAGAAAACGCAGGATATCATTTCTGCTACGCATTCGGCAACCCAAGTAAGACCGTTGCCGTTGTTTGCATTTTCTTCAATTTTTCCTCGAAGCTCCTGAACGGATGAGCTTTCCGCCTTTGCATAGTCGAGTTCAAGAGCTTTTCGGGAAAGAAGTGCGGAATGCTTTTCCCAACAGCTGTTGAGCATTATCAGGGCTTTTCGATTGATTGTTCGGATGATAACGTCAATAACGAGCGTTGTGATTGTTGCGATGAGAACATATTTCAATATCTGCTCAAAGCCTTGTTTTTCGGTGAGTGCGGTGATGACAAGACCCGTGCAGTAAATTGTGATATAAGGCGTAACGGCACGGAGGATTTTAACGATGAGATTGAGTGAAAAATAGTTTTTGCCGAGATAGATTTTAACAAGCTTCAAGCCTTGTCTGATTATCTCGAAATCTTCTTTGAAACTCTTCATATAATCGCCTCCTCTCTGTAATATCTGCTCTGTGTTTCAAACATTTCGGCGTATTTGCCGCCGAGTTCAAGCAATTCCTCGTGTGTTCCCATTTCAGCGATTTTCGCATCGTCAAGAAGAATGATTCTGTCGCAGAAACGGGTTGACGAAAGTCTGTGGGATATGTAAATTGCGGTTTTATCTTTTGTAAGCTCGCTGTATTTGAGATACATATCGTTTTCGGCAATGGGGTCGAGTGCGGCTGTGGGTTCGTCAAGAATGATTATCGGAGCATCTTTATAGAGTGCCCTTGCGAGAAGAAGTCTTTGAAGCTCGCCGCCCGAAAAAGCAACTGCACCCTCGTGAACCTCACGCACAAGCAGAGTGTTTTCTTTTTGCGGCAGACTTTCAACCTTATCAAGTATTCCTGCAAGTCTCATACATTCACGGAGTCTTTTGCGGTCAATTTTGTTTTCTTCGCAGAGTGCAATATTCTTTGCAACCGTTGCAGGCAGCAACGCACAATCCTGAAAGAGCGTTGAAAATAAACGATAGTATTCGTCACGGTTGAAAAGTCGGCTGTCAATACCGTTTATGAGAATCTGTCCCTCGTTCGGAATGAACAGACCGCAGATGAGCTTTACAAGCGTTGATTTGCCTGCACCGTTAACGCCTACAATCGCAATTCTTTCACCCTTGTTTATTTTCAGCGAAAGATTATCAACCGAAGGTTTTTCTGCTTCATCGTAAGAGAAAGTGAGGTTCTTAAGCTCGATTTCGCAAGGTAAATCCTTGCCTGACGGCAACCTTTCACCATCTTTGGTGTTCATTTTATCCTCAATATCAAGGAATTCTCTGAAATCGCTGACGTTGTGTGCACCCGAAATGATTTCCGAAATTGAGTCAACAAGCCTTTCAAGCCACTGACCGAATCCCGTTATCGCACCGAAATAGAGAGAAAAATCGCCGAGTGTCATCTCGGAATTGAGCTTGAGATAAATAAGATAGATATATGCGCCAAGGCTTACGCCGAATTTGAAAACATCTTCAAGCATGCAGTTGATATAGTGACCGTTGTTCCTTTTGATATTCCACCAGTTTGCATCGTCAAGGTGCCTATCAATTTTTCTCATAAGGAAGTCGGACATATTGTAAATGCGGACGTCCTTTGCGTTTGAAAAATCCTTTGAACGGTAGGTGACGTAGTGCAGACGAAGAAAGATTTCGGCAACCTTGTCCTTCATTTTTTCTTTCCATTTGTTGAAAATCAGCCAGCCTGCCATGCTGATGCCGTAGCAGAGAATGAGAATGGGGATAAACCACGGATTGCATTCAACGATAATCGCCGTGAATGCCGAAAAGCCGAAAGCAGATGAAGCAACGGTTGCATTAAGCTCAATAAATCTTGCAACGCTTCCGTCCCAGCCGTGAATCGCATTCCACGCTTTTTCACGAAGAACACGGGTTTCGTTATAGGTGTAGTTATTATAGTCCATACTCATAACCTTGTTGCAGATGAGTCTGTGGAGCATAATATCTCTTGCGAGCATTCGTCCCTGGTGGCTTTTGTTATACATAACGTTATTCAGGTATCCGAACATAATGAGCAGAACGGAAAGAATACCGACCTTGAAAAGAAGCTCCGAAGCGACTGTTTTGTTTTCAACGCAGTCAAGAACGATTTTCGGCAGATATGCCGCCACAACCGAGCTTATTGCGCCCAGCGGAGTAAGACCGATTTGCATAATCACATAGGATTTGTCAAAATCCCAATGCTCTTTCAGCATAAATTTTAAGTTGCTGAAATAATTATATTTTTTCTTCACACGCTTTCCCTCCTTATAAGCGAAAGAATTATTGAAACGGTAACAGCGCAAATGACAAGATAAATAAATGCGCTCGTTGATTCCCGAAGTGCCGCAACGGCACAGCTCAGCATAATCAAGCCTATGGCAATGAAATATCCGCCGAGAATTTTATATCTTTCGGTTTTTTTACACGTTATGTTAACGAAGGCTTTGAGCTTATTGCGGCAAATTGAAATTCCGAGCGCGAAATTAACAACCGCAGAAATCAAAGCAACGATTGAATAGTATTTCATTTTTTCTACCTCCTTTTAGCGATAAAAACAGCGGCGAAAGCATAGCCTCCGCCGCTTCGGTATTAATGATAAATTAAAAATCAAACGATTGAAATATGCTCTGCAATAGTGTGGATTTAATGTTCAAAAGTGTTGCAGATATTGATGCTCGTTGAAAAAATATTTCCCTCGCAGGAAACGAAAACATCGCCGTCATATTTCTGCGCAATCGTTTTTATGCTCTTGAGTCCGTAGCCGTGGTTGAGCTTATCGGCTTTTGCCGTGCCGATATGCTTTGTGTCAACCTGCGCTTCAACGGGATTCTCAACGGAAACAACTATTCTGCCGCCCATTGTTATAATGCTTGCAAAAATCGTTTTCTCCGTGCCGTTACCGAGACCCTCTGCGGCTTCAATCGCATTGTCGAGTGCGTTGCCGATAAGTACGCCGAGCTCGAGCAAATCAACGTTGATTTTATCCGAAATTTTAACCGAATAATCGAGTGTTATTCCCTTGCTTTCGGCGATGGCGAGTTTGGATTGAAGAACGGCATCAACTGCGGGATTGCCCGAATTTATAACACCGTTGTTTGCTTCGTCAAGAAAATCCACTTCGCCTTTTATTGCATCAATGGCAGACTGGGTCTGCCCGTCTGCGAGAAGTCCCGAAACGGAGAGCAATTTGTTTTTAATATCATGTCTGAAAGTGCGGATTTCGCTTTGGTAGCGATAAAGCTCCTCATAGTGAGCAAGCTGATTTTTAATTTGTTCGTTGGCAAAACCGAGCTTTGCCTTTGATTCAACATAGTCCTTTTGTCTGTAAATAAGAAAGAGGGTAACGAGATTTGATGCAATCATCAAAACCGCAACAGCAGCATACAAAAATGTCGGAATGCTGCGAACCTCGTATGTGCATTTATAAATTACAAGCGTAACAAAAACGGTTGCAATCGGCTGGATAAAAAGAAGTATTGACAGTCCTTTAGAAACTCCCAAATCCATCTTTCCGATTTTCTTTGAGATGAAATAAGTTATGATAAACGCAATAAACTTGCAGATGAAACCCATTCCTGCAAATATATAATCGTTCTCCATAAAGCTGAGTGTTTCTTCGCCCAATATAAATCCGGTTAAAAGAACCGCAATCATTTCGGAAGCGCCTGCTATGATTGTATAAACAACACCGCCGATTATCGCAAAAAACGGTTTTACATTGTATGATAAACCGAATGCGAGAGCGATAACCGTGCTCATAATAAGCAGAGTCAAGCCTGTTCCGGTCAGAAAATAAGATGAAAGAGTGTTCAGAACAATTGCTGCTGACATAACAAGAATATGAAATTTTCTTTCAAGCCTCTTTTTTGCAACGGCAGAGAATAAAACTTCTACTGCAAAAATTTCAAAGCAAGCAAAAAGGAAATGTGAAATTATTCTTACCATTTCACCAGCCCCACTTTCTTATAAAAATATCGTACGCCTTCAATGCTTCCTGCTTCTTCCGAACGCTGACGGCAACTTTTGAACCGTCGGTCAGTTCAACCTCGTTTGCATTGAAGCTTTTTATGCAGTTCATATTAACGATGAACCCCTGATGAACACGCACAAATCCGTGCGGTTTCAAAATTTCGTATATTTCGGAAATCTTACCGACAGCCTCGTAAACACCGCTTGCGGTATGAACGGTCAGATGTCTGCGGTAACCTTCAACATAGCTTATTTTGTTGATGGAAATTTTGTTCCGCACGCTTTCCCATTTCAGAATAACGCTCGCATTTGCTGCGGTGTATTTTTTCATCGCTCTTGTGAAAACTTCGGCAAACTCTTTTTCCTTAATCGGCTTCACAAGAAAATGCAGAGCCTCGATTCTGAACGCATCGAAGATGTAACTTGAATGGCTCGAAACAAAAATTATGATTGTTTCGGGTGCAAATTCTCTTATGATTTCGGCTGCTTCAACGCCGTTGATTCCGCCCATCTCAATATCGATGAACACGATATCAAAGCATCCGCCGTTTTTATAAAATTCAATCAAATCTTCACCGCAGGAGAAATCGGAAATGTCAAAACCGTCGTCTTCGGTACGGAACGGTTCGAGCAGATTTCTGATTTCTCTGACGGTAAAACAGTCATCGTCACAAATACAGATTTTCATATTATCCTCACAATTCAAATTCTTTTTTCAAAACAGGCAAGAACTAATCCCGGCTCAGCTTCAAGCCTTTTGCCCGTATCTCTGTAGCCACACTTGGTGTAGCACTTTCTGTTTTTATCTAAATCTTCAGGAAAGTCAACATATAATTTTCTTGGTTTTTTTAATAATTTTTCCGATTGTAATATCGCTTCTGTTGCAATACCCTTGTTCTGATATTCGGGTGAAATATATACTCTTCCGAGATAATATTTGCCCCAACGAAGATTTTTTACAAACGGTGTTGAGCCTTTGATTCTGTATAAAATACCGCCGATAATTTTCTCGTCAAAAAGAATTGTTAAATACAGAAACTTCGGATTGTTTAATCTGCAAAGTATATCTCTTTCATCTCTCAGGTACGGATTACCTGCATCGTGATACTTTTCGTAAAGCGGCAGAAAGGCGTTTTGCTGAATAGCTGTTAAAGCATTAACATCTTCAATTGTTGTTATTCTTAATGTTATCATTGTAATCTCTCCAAATAAAAAACTCCCCTGATATGAAAATCAGAGGAGTCGCAAAATAATCTTTATATAAATACAGCTATATTGCGGACAAAATAACATCTGATTTCATATACGATTCTGAATAATTAACATAATACATTGTCATTCTGTCCACCTGCCTTTCTTTAAAATTTTTCTATATTCTAACAATACAAAACAAATTTGTCAACCGTTTTCGGATATTGTGCAAAAGTGTCGTTTTTAAATGCAAAAGTGTTTGGAAAGACTGTTATATTTCCGAATGGCGCACTTCTATACATATCCTGACGTAATGTAAAGTGCGCAGCTCCGCTGATGAAAAATCAAAGATTTTAAACAAGGTTTTTACCCTTGCGTTGCGTTGCAGCTAACCTAAAAAACAAGAAATTTAATTGTAAACTTTCTGTTAACAATCAACTTGTGCCCAACACTATCCTTGACAAAAAAGTTGGTCAGAATTATAATTTTATCAGACGAACAATTGTTCTTTTGGCAAAACAGAGATTTTTAATTTTTATAAAAACATAAGCTTCGGAGAAGCGCCGCTTGAAATATTTTTGCAAAAAATATTTCAATTCTGGGGATTGGGGGTATCCCCAACAAGCGGCAAAGTGATGGTGCAAAAATTTGATTTTTTCAAATTTGGGTATCCACTTGCCCTGCTTGCAAAGATAGTGAATGGTTGAAAACCCGAACGGTTTTGCGAGCAGAATTTGCAAAGTGTATTTACACTTGCCCTGCTTGCTAAGTTAGTGAACGGTTGAAAATCGGAACAACTTGCAAGTGGCATTTTGCAAGTTTGTATCCACATTTGCCTTGCTTGCCAATTTAGAGCAAGCAATAAAATCAACAAAATCAGTCAGGCATTTTTACAGTAGCAGCAGTGCTGTGGTAATGCGGGAAATTTATTTTCCATATTTCCACGGCTGTGAATAATTAAGTGAATCCGAAGAAGAATATATAATCAAATTTTTAGGAGGCGATAAAAAATAAACGTAGTAATCTACGCAAGATTTTCAAGTCACAGTCAGACGGAGCAATCAATCGAAGGTCAGCTTAAAGTTTGTTATGAGTATGCCGCCGCCAACGGTCACTTTGTTATCGATGAGTATATCGACAGAGCGCAAAGCGGAACGTCAGATAACCGAACTGCATTTCAGCAGATGATAGCTGACAGCGACAAACAAACTTTTGAAGCGGTGCTTGTTTATCAGCTTGACAGATTTGCAAGAAACAGATATGACAGTGCAATCAACAAAGCGAAACTGAAAAAGAACGGCGTGCGTGTTATCTCCGCAAAAGAAAACATAACGGATGATGCATCGGGAATTCTTGTTGAAGGTGTTCTCGAAAGTATGGCGGAATATTATTCGGCAGAGCTTTCGCAAAAGATTCGCAGAGGAATGGATATCAACGCACAGAAATGTCTTTCAAACGGCAGTCTGCCCGGTTTGGGATTCAAGGTTGATGCGGACAGAAAATTCTATGTTGATCCCGAAGCAGCAGCTGTTGTCAGAGAGATTTACGAGCGTTATGCAAGCGGCGAAACCGTTGCAGAAATCAACAGAGATCTGAATGCAAGACAAATCAAAACCGCACACGGAAAAGAGTTCAATAAAAACAGTCTGCACCGTATTCTGCGAAACAAACGATACATCGGAGTTTATCTTTACAAGGATATGGAAATCCCCGGCGGTATGCCGAGGATAATCGAAGATGAATTATTTGAAAGAGTCCAGCATATTCTCAACAAGAACAAGCAGGCTCCTGGCAGAACAAGAGGCAAAGAAGAATATCTGCTGACAACAAAACTTTTCTGCGGATATTGCAGAGATATGATGACGGGTTACGGCGGAACAAGCCGAAACAAAAATGCTTATCACTACTATTCCTGCAAAAATTCAAGAAAAAAGCTTTGTGATAAAAAGATAATCAAAAAAGAAAAGATTGAGGACAGAGTTGTTTCGGTGTGCCGCAAATTGCTGACGGATGAAAACATCGAAAAGATTTCGAAGTCGGTAGCGGCGGCGTGTCAGGCGGACTATGACGGCTCAGGAGTTAAAAGAATAAAAGCCGCCATCCGTGAAACGGAAGCGGCAATAGAAAATCTGTGGATTGCCCTTGAAAAAGGACAGTCGGTTGATATGATAACCGAGCGAATCGAAAAACGCAAAACCGAAAAAGCCGAGCTTGAAGCACAGCTTGCAATTGAAATGAACAAGCAGGTTATTTACACAGAGCCTCAGATCAAACATTATCTGATTTCACTTTGCACAGGTGACTTGAACGATATAAACATACGCCGAGGATTTATAAATATCTTCGTGCGGGCGATTTATCTCTACGATGACAAGATGACGATTTATCTTAACAGCGGTGATAAAGAAACGGTCATTGATGACATATTAATAGATGAAACAGAGGAGTATTTTGACTCTTTGAATTCTGCTTTAAACGGTGGTTCTACTGTGGTTTCATCTGTTCCACCACATTGGAGAAATCCGAACTTAATGCCAATCGGCAATAGGTTCGGATTTCTTGTTTTTATCAGAGATGTTGGTTGCTTTGCGAGAGTTTTAACGAAGAAAGTGCAGAAATCATTCTGCAAAATCACAGTTCAGATTACATTTTCTGCTTTGACCAGAAAAGTAGTTCACAAAAGCCTTTAACGGTAAATATACCGATAATAGAAAGAAAGAGTTGCCTGCATATATTTTTGTGTATTATTCTTCTCTTTTATCAAGCGGGCAATATCGCATTGCTTCAGCAACTGCATCTTCAATGAGGGAAACGCATAGCGCTTGGGAACACTGTATCAATTGCTGTCTTGCTTTTTTTGGTTTGTCTCCAAAAAGATTTTTTACATTTTCTGTTTCGATTTTCATTGTATCCAAATATTTTTTCCATTTTACCCATATACGCAACTTGAGTTTTTGAGCTATCTGCTCAGTTGTAATACAATTTGAAGAAATGAAATCAAAACAAGCCTGATCTAAAACAGTATGGATGTTTATCTTACCGGTATTTGCTGAGTGTTTGGAAATATAGGGATAAAGAAAGCTTAGCCTGCTATTTGTGATATTGCTTCCCTTGATAAGAGAAAGAGCCTCTTTCTCGTTTTGTTTTGACTGAGAAAAATACTTGGAAATGGTTTCATTAACATAAGATGGTTCATCATTTAACTTTTGAATCAGTTCTGAGAAACATCCCCTTGCATAAGGACGATAGTGAATTTCCTCAATATCAAGCATTTTGCTGAAGTGAATATTCTGACGTTTCATGCGTCCGTGAGTTATGGCTTTGTCCAAAACTGAAGATTCCATAGCAATTTCCCCTGACGGATCTATACGATAACATAAGTTTTTAAAAGATTCGTATTTCGCACCGAGGAGAATACACAAATTAGGATCATCAAACGAAAAGAAAACATAACTTTCACCTTTGTCGCCTTGTCGTCCGCAACGGCCGCGCATTTGCTGCTCAATACGCAAGTCATTAAAACAAGAGGCACCTATAACGCACAGACCGCCAAGATTGTTTATTCTGGTGCGAGCCTCTTCTGCGTATTTTCTGTAAAATGCCAGAATATTCCTATAGGTTTCAAAAAACTCGGATTTTTCTGATTTTGTGTAGAAGTCAGTTATTCTTTTTTCATCAAAAAGCTCCGGGTCGGCTCCTTGTGCAATCAAATGATTTTTTGTTAAAACTTCCGGTTTTCCTCCGAGGCGAATGTCTACACCTCTGTTCGCCAATGCTGTTGCAACCGTAACAGCACCAAACTCTCCTGATTTTTCAAGGATTCTTACTTCTTCACTTTCGTTTTTAGCATTGAGAATCATATGCGGTATGTTGTGTCTTGCCAGTGCCTGACTTGTCTCTTCTGACGAAGAAACAGAGTCTGTAACAATCAGCACCGGCTGACCTTTGGAATGTTTTTCCATAGTTTTTTTAGCTATGGCAGCATATTTTGCAGTGTTACTAAAGAAAACAGCGTATGGATGATTTGTTCTGCTGGGCTTGATATTTGGAGGAATAGGAACAATATCCAAGTCATAGAATTCTTTCAGTTCTTTTTTTACGCTTACAGCCGTTGCTGTAGTGCCGGAAATCATACTAAAGCTTTTAAAGAACTCTATAGTAGTTTGATTATCACACTTTTCTTCTTCTTTAAAACATGTAAAATCAGATTCTATTTTCTCACGCTTGCAAAGGAAATAGTTATAAAAAGAATGAAAATCTTCAAATCTTCCAGAAGAGCCTTCTTTTTTTATTTTTCCGTTAACAACGAAATAGTCTTTATCTTTTTCGAAATAGAGGAGTGTACAGATGCCTATACGCAGCAATTGTTCAATGAAAGAAACATCGTCCAAACTCAGATCGGAATGTTGCGGACCTAGGTGACTTTTAACCATTTCATATAGTTCAGGCTTAGGTACCACAGTGCCTGAAGTTTGGTAATAGCTGAAAAGACGGTCTTCGTCATTAAGAGTAAGCTGAGATATAACTTTTTCTACAGCGAATACAAGTGGAACATTATTGTAATCTTTTCTTGAGGATATTATTTGATGAGGAATAACGGATTTGTCAACGAGAACCTGATCTGCTTCATCAATAATTGCCACTTCTTTTTTTATGGCTGTTTTTGATAAGGAAAAATCTGAATGCATACTATGTAGTATAGTTTGGTGTAACTCAGCATAAATAACGTCAAAATCTTCCCGAAGCAGTTGGTCGGAGCTTATTAGAAGACCTACACGGCAACCTAACAGTTCCAGAACGCCTCTCATCCAACCATAATTTCTTTTTGTCAAAAATAAAGATGGATCAATAACATACACCTGTTTTCCGTAGAGAAAATGTATAAAAGCTGCAAGCAAGATCGTATATGTTTTGCCTTCTCCGTTTTGTATTTCAGCAATTTTTCCGTCAACAATTGCAGCACCACCAATATACTGTACAAGATGGTGTCTGTATCCAAGAATTCTGTAACCTGACTCGCTAACGAGCGCAAAAGCAGAGGGTGCGAGATTTTGCCACTTTTCGCCGCTTGTTGCTCTTTTTTTGAGCGATTTTACTTTCTCGCGGAGCATTTCATCAGAATATGATGAATAATCCTGAGCCGCTGCCGATTGAGCAATTTCTAAGTATTTTTTCAGGATTTTCTTATCTGATCTGTCATCGTTATAGGTAACATAATAATCTATATAGTTTTCAGCTTTGTCTTCGAAGGGTTTTACTGTATCCGGATTATTAAATGAGGCTTTAATAATCATAAGATCTTCAAAAATATTTTTTGCTTCATCAATCAAATTATTATCGAAGTTTTCGTTGGGAAGTTCTTTCTCTTTGGAAATGAATTTTTCCAAAAACAACAAGGCCAAATTCAGATTATTTTCAGCAAGCAATTTATCTGTTATGTTTTTTGCTGATTTTATACGGTTATACTTAATGGATGGTGTAGTGGGGGTTAAGCTGAACATATCAGCACAAACCTCTATTGCTTTTTCAAAATCTTTTCTGTGAACCAGACCGTAAATATAGGAAACTGCCACTGTGGCCTTCTTTTCGTTTTTTTCTATATCATTCAAGTAATAATCTGTGTCGGCAAGATCTATCAGACCCATTAAAACATCGTACACTTCGTCAAATTCATCTGTGTAAATGTCCAGGCTTGTTAAAGTTGAAAAATAAATATCTGTTATCAAAACCCCTGCTGAAGCAGAATGAAGTCCAAAAATATTGGCCATTCTCATCCAAATCCGACACAACTTTAAAGAAACGTAGGTCGAATTTTTGCTTATGTTTATAAGCGATTGCCCTAAAAGAGAAAGCATCAAGATTAGATCATAAGGAAGATCATCCGAATCTTTTTGGCAAACGGTTTCGCACAGCGCAATATATGTTGCAAGGAATTCTCCTGATGAATTAGAATAAACGTTTCGCATCAGATCCTTTATTCTGTTTTCTATGTTTTCATCAAGTTTATATTCTATATCATCCAAAAAAAATGACATAAAACTACCGTTATCCAAAATGGTATTCATTAATTTGCTTTTCCAATCATTGCATGGAATGTTTGTTGACGGATTCAGACAGCCTGCATAAAAACTAGCCATACTGTAAGTAAAATCCAGAATACTATTGAGTTGCTCCTTGAGTTCAGGTGAATCGAACAACCTTATTTTTTGTTCAGCCTTTTCCTTCAATGCAACAATATTATCAATGGATGATATATGTGTATTAGTGTCTTCGTATGCACAAAAAGCAAAATCAAAAAGTTCAGATAATTCGGGTTGATTTGAAATTGCACAATAGGTTTTCAATCTGTTTATAAGGCAGTAGAGTGAATTTCTGTTAGCAGACATACCGTCCCAGGTCATATTACAACTAAAGAAACTTAAGCATTTGCTCAAAATCACATTATTTTCAGGGATTTTAGCAATAAAAACCTCTGCAAGAAAAGGTTCGATTGAAATTGTTCGAAGTTCTCTGTTGTTGTCTATCCATCGCTTGTGTACAAGAGAACTAAGCTTTTGAGAGTCATAGATCTCAGCCTCTTTCAACATTTCAATAAATTCCTTTTCTTCAATGGGTTGTCGTGCAAAATATGATGCAGCCAACAAAATGTTTTTTTCTTCTGTTGAGAAGTCTGTTACGTCAAACAGTTCTGATATCAGGTCAAAAATTCGCTCAGAAAGCTCATTTTTTCCGTTTGACTTAATATTGATGAGGATCTCGGGAATATCTTCGGGATAAATTCCGATTTCATCAGATAAAACATTTGCCGTGATTTCAACAGATTTGGTATGGCCGTCAATGCTGTCAAAAAAATCCGTTAATGTATTAGATAATTCGTACTGTTCTTCGTTCGTAGCGTTGTAACAATTAAAAAATAAAGTTTTTAAATGCTCGTCCTTCATTCGCCCTACGGAAACCGTGGGGAAAGCCGTTGCTATTTCACGAGGTATATTTTGGGAAACAAAAACAACCCGGCATCCGATTTGAGAAAGAGCATCACGAATAAAACGGTCGTCTCTTTTGTCTGGTACATAATCCGGAACTATTATCAATGTGTCTTTATTCAATTTTTTCAACAAATGGGCTTTTCGTAGAATCAGCTCATTTTCGTTCAGATTTGCGAAAATTTTTTCATCAAGATTTGAGAAGTGAATGCCATCTGTAAAAAAAGATCTCAAAGAACCGCTGAAAAAGTGCAAAACAACAATATTTTTATATTCATTGGAATGCATTAAGGCATATTCTCGGACGGCACTTTTTCTTCCGTAGCCACTTAATTGCAATGCAAAAACAACATTTGATCGTTCAAAAGCACCATCGAATTTTTCGAACACATCATCTCGGGAATGAGGAACGAAATATCCGGAGCTTAAAGAAGTTCCGATAATTTCAGGAGAAAATGCTTCGTATGGGTTTTCCGGTTCGCCACTACGCCGTTTATGAAGAAGTTCCTTAACTCGGTTTGCTAACTTATCAAAACTATTTTCCTCATTTTTGAGGCGCGCAACGTAATTGACGTCTGTCAAGTGGTTAAGCTGCGCGGAAAATTCGGCTGTATACGGAGCATCAGTGATTTTATAAACCAGCATATTTAATGTTCCGTTCATTTCGCAAGAGCGAGCTTCTATCACTTCATTTATTACATATGAAGGCATCATAGACTCTTTGCTAACAATTACAATAAAAACTTCACATTTACGAATTTGGGTTATAAACTCGTCAAACGATTTGCTTTTACAACCTTCATCTGATTCCCACACTTCTTCGTCAGGACCCAAATAATTTTTCAGGTAAGCAACCATTTCATTTTTTGTTTCGCGGTCGCTTCCTCTCCAGCTTATAAAAACGCTCATTTATATGCTCCTCTCGTGATTTATAATTAACACAACACCATTAATTGTAAGCAATTCGCAAAAAATGTCAATAAAAAACAAATTTTTACAAAATGCCGCATAATCAGGAAGCGAAAAAGTTTGCCATTGAATTCTGCTTTGAACGGTGGTTCTACTGTAATTGCATCTGCTCCACCAAAGAGAGTCAGGGTAAAGCCTTGGCTCTCTTTTTTGCTTTAGAATAACAAATGAAAAGGGGATATAAATGAGCAGACCTTATATTATTTGCCATATGGTAACTTCGGTTGACGGAAAGGTTACGGGTGATTTTTTGTTCAGACCCGAATGCGAAGCCGCAACGGAAATTTACTATGAAATCAACCGCAACCTGAAATCAGACGGATTTATATGCGGAAGAGTAACGATGGAAGGCAGCTTTACGGGAGGATATTATCCTGATTTGTCCGATTTTGAGGCGGTCAGCCGCAAAGACGGCAAGAAATCGGATTTTATTGCAGGAGAGATGAGCGGATTCTACGCGGTTGCCTTTGACACATACGGCAGGCTTGGCTGGAAGTCAAACAGAATTGCCGACCCCGACGGCGACCCCGGATATGACAACGCACAGATAATCGAAGTGCTGAGCGAGCAGGCGGACGACAGATATCTGGGTTATCTCCGAAAACTTGGAATTTCATATATTTTTGCGGGTAAGAACGAAATTGATGTTCCGCTTGCGTTATCAAAGCTTAAAAAATTTTTTGGCTGTAATACTCTGCTCCTTGAGGGCGGCAGTGTTATTAACGGAGCTTTTCAGCGTGCAGGTGTAATTGATGAGCTGAGCCTTGTTGTTTCGCCATTGATTGCCGAAAAGAGCGGTAAGCCTCTGTTTGCGGACAGCGTGCCTGAGAGCTTCGGACTTATAAGCTCAGAAACGCGCAACGGAACGGTTATTCTTAAATACAGAAAAGCTGAATAATTATTTTAAATACACTATATAAAATTGACTTTTATCGACAGGGAATGTATAATATATTCAAGCCTAAAAAAGAAAGGGGTATATTTATGATTTGTCCCAATTGCGGCAAAGAAGCTTCAAATGCAAATTTCTGCACGGAATGCGGATTCAAATTTCCTGTTGAAGCTCAGGAAACACCCGTAAACGCAGAGGCAGAAGCAGTTCAGGCTGATGCAGTTCAGACTGATGTGACTCAGGATGCACCTGTTGCAAACGAGAATGTTAACGCTGATGACAGCACTGTATCAGAGTACACTGCGCCTGCTGCCGAACAGTATTCTGAAAGTGTTCCGTTCGGTTATGAGCCCGCTGCAGATGTTCCTGCTCCCAAAAAGAAAAAGAAGGGTCTTATTATCGGCATTATTGTCGGAGTTGTTGTTCTCGCTCTTGCTGCGGCTGCTGTTTTCTTCTTTATGTTCATGGACAAAGCAGAGGAAACCGTTTCAAAGTCAATGTACATAAAGGATAATGCGGCTTATCTTATTGTTGACTCCAAGGATGAACAGTCGGTTCTTATTGCAGATAACATTTTCAAAGAAGATGACGATGTTGATGCAGTATGGTATATGAACTGCTTTGAGTTTGTAAACAAAGACAAAAAGGTTTATTATCCCCAGAAGATAGATATCAAAGAAGGCACATTCTCTCTTTACTATAAGATGATGAATAAGCTTGAAGAAGACGGTGTCAAGCTTGCAGAAGATGTAAGCGTTTATACGGCATCCGAAGACGGCAAGTTGATTGTTTACTCTGACTCCATGGGCAACCTTTATCTCCATGATATGACAGAGCGCAAAAAGCTTGCATCAGAGGTTTCGGATTTCTGGGTTTCCGACGATTTCCTTACATTTGCTTATTCCACCGAAGAAGGCGACCTGTATGTTCAGGCTTTTGAAGGCGATAAGAATAAGATAGATTCCGATATTACTGATATTCAGTATGTAAGCGCTGACCTTAAAGATTTCCGCTACATGAAAGAGGATGCTCTCTACATCAAGAAAGCAGATGCCGAAAAGATTAAGGTTGACACTGAAATTGACGAGGTTGTTTATGCAGACTCAAACGGCTGCATTTACTATACAAAATCAGAAGAGCAGGAAGAAAAAACCGGAACTCTCTATGATTTTGTTACCGATCCCGAGGATCTTATTGCAGCCGACGACGCTCTCGACTATTATTCTGCCAATTATAAGGTCTGGAACGAAAGACTTTACAGAGAATGGTCCAGAGAAGGTCTCAAGGGCATTGATGCTTCATTTGATTCATCTGTTCTCTATTACTATAACGGCGAAAGCAGCGTTGTTGTAAACAAGTCTTTCGCATCAACTTACAGCACATCGGCTGACGGTGAGCTTATCATCAAGAGCTATGACAGCGTTAATGTTAAAGAGGTTTCAATCAAGGATTTTGTTGATTCAGTTGATGCTCAGGAGCATTTCAGAGAGAACCTTGAAAAGCTTAACATCACAATCAAAAAGACTGACTTCCTTAACTATGATTTCTTTGATGAGTTCCATAAGATGATTGAAGGCGCATATGAAACAGACGCAACCGTATATTATGTCAAGGACGGTAAGACTGTAGCAATTGAAAATGAAAAGGGCACTTCATTCATAATCGGCGATGCCGGTACTGTTTATTATCTTGAGGTAAAAGACGAAGAAAAGGATCTTGCCGATATCCATGTTGTCAAGCTCGAAAACGGTGCGGTTGTAAGCAACGAAGTATATGATACAGATGTCAGCACCTACCGCTTCGCGCCCAACAGCAGTGCAGGCGTTCTTTATGCCAAGGAATACAAGGATGACACATTCGACCTTTATCTCAACAAGACACTGGTTGAATATGATGTATCCGGCTATTGGGTAAAGTCTGACAAAGAATTGATTTACTATACAGACGAGGATGAAGAAACAGGTTTCTCAACCGTCTATTACTACAAGGACGGCGAAAAGACCAAGATTGCCGATGATGCATACGGACCCGGCATGGGTGCTTTTGACAGCGTTTATTATTACCTTGACTATTCAAAAGAAAACAGCAAGGGCGATTATTACAGATTCAACGGCGTTGAGTCCGAAAGAATTGATTACGATGTAGCGCTGGATTTCAATGTTTACTTTGATAAGTACAGAACATTTGAGGCATATTTTTATGAAGACATTGAATTCGATTTCGATGATTATGATTTCAGTTTCTGATTAAACATCCTTTTGCAGGTTAACAAAACCCCCGAAGCTTCGGCTTCGGGGGTAAATTTTTACCTGAACAGATAATATATTACCCCGTAGATTACCGCCGCGAGAGTGCCGTAAACAAGAACGGGGCCTGCGATTTTGAATATATTTGCTCCAGTGCCGAGAATTCTGCCCTCTGGTGGTGTCAAGTTAGGACACATTAAAACTGGAAAGGCACAAAAAAGAACGGCTGAAAGCTCAGCCGTTCAAAATTTTATACACTATAATTTAAAAACTCCATAACAAAATGCCAAACCATTCATAAAAAACTTTATGAATCCATTGCCAATCTGCAAATTTGACGTTTACTTTGTATAAAACCCTTTGACCAGTTTCGTAGAATACTACAACAGATGAGTTGCCGATAGATTCTCCTTTGATTTGTTTTCCGTCGAAAGAAACTACTTCTTCGTTGGTACAATTATATCTCTCTACTTTACCTAACAAATCAATAGTTTTTCTCCCTTTGTATCGTATATGTATATCTTCTGACCAAATTATGTTTAAAGTTGAGATTGCACTAGTTAATTTCCCTTCTTCATAAGCAATTGCTTTTATACTTACAGCATTTGAAGTGTTAATGGGTGAGGTGTAAACTTTTGATTCACCAACTATTGGGTCAGTATCATCAGTTGTATAATAGATAACAGCATCCTTTGAGTTTGAAGTAATTGTAACATCAAAATTACTATCGAAAGCAATCTTAGGAGATGCTGAAATCATATCTGATAACATATTTTCAACATTTAAAATTCCGGCTCCATATATAGGATTCCAGTTAGAAGGTACGGTTGCTTTTGATTTTACCAATTCGATTACTTGTTCGCAAGAGATATTTGGTTTTACAGATTTTAATGTTGCTATCGCAGCAGTTACAAAGGGTGTTGCCATTGAAGTTCCAGAATTTTCAATATAACCCCCAAAAGAATTTACACTTTTTATATTTTCGCCCGGAGCTGCAACATCAATACATTCACCATAGTTTGTAGAAACTTCTCCATTTTTAGACTTAAGCATTGGTGTTAAATTCTCATCAATTGCAGATACAGCTAAAACAGTTTCTTTGCTTGCAAAATAAGCATCGTCAGCATTTTGGCCTTCGCCGTTTAAATCATTTCCTGCCGCAACCACAATGGGGACATCATTGTTATATGCGTAATCGAAAGCTTCGTCAATGCATTCACTCCGAAAAAAATTACTAAGAGATAAACTAATATTTATTGCATCAATTCCTTCATCAACGGCTGAAGAAATTGCATTAGCAAACAATGATACTGCTACCCAATTATCATGGCTTAACGTTGAACCGAGTTTATACATTTTAATCTTCACATTTGACAATGTATTATTAAGAATAATTCCCGTCACATGTGAACCATGCAGCGCGAGAGAATGAATATCGTTGTTTTGTTCATAAACGTTATACCCTCCCAAAACTCTCCCGTTAGAGAAATATTCATGGTTCATATTTAATCCTGTGTCAAAAACGCCAACAATAACCTCGGGCAATTCAACATTACTTTTTAATAATGTTTCATTTACTGAATCTGATTTTACAACACTGTTCCCCCAAGATCGTGGTTTTTCTGAATATATGATTTCCGAGTTTGAACAAGGGGATAATTCAATATACCGGTCTTCTTCTACATACTCAACGAAAGGCTGATTAGAAAAGAACTCTAGTGCCTCTTGGGTTTCTTGTTCTGATGAGTACTGAAGAATATGTATTGAATTCCATCCTTCAACTTTTGCGATTGCGTTTCTGTCATCAGACAAATTATCATTTGTAACAGTTTTTAATATTAGACGATGACAATCTACAAGTGATATTTCTTCAGCTGATTCTGGGAGAAATAACGGTGTATCATAGTTGGCAACCAGTTTGCCTGCAATTTCTAAAAATTCATTAGAAGACAATAAGTTTTCATCGTTTGAAGCAAAACCACAAACAGAAAACGAGCTTATCATAATGCAAACAGCAATAAATAATGCTGTAAATTTTGTGAAACATTTCATTTGTTGCCACTCCCTTATTTTAACTTGAATACATCAAAAATGACGTTTAAAAATGAGTCAAAAAACAATTGGATTTTGTTCCACAGAGTGTTGTTTACAGGGGCTTCGTTAATAACGCATGTTCCGTAGGCTGAAATTTCTCCTGTGTTTTTGCATTTTAATATTTCCGCATCCTCTGAGTTGCCCACAATACATCCAACCATTCCGACATTTATGGAGTTGACAGATAAGGTTCCTGTGTTGGTGCATTTAGTTATTTTTTCTGCCGAAAAAGCATATCCTGCAATTCCTCCTGCATATGTATATTCAACAACATCCAAATCCCAAATACTGTTATTCTCACCAATAATTTCTATATTAACTTGTGAAACACATTTTTTTATTACCGTACTTTTATTGGCATCACTAATATATCCTACAATACCACCAGCATAGATGTTGCCGCCAGATATAATGGAAACGTTTCCTTTTACCTCGCATGAATCTATTTTACTGTCATAGCAGTAAGCAACTATTCCGCCAACAAAAAAATTGGAATTATAAGGGAAATTGATATTAATATTAAGGTTATCGATCTTTAGATTAAGTATTGCTGCTTTTTTTATAAATCCCCAAATTCCCAGAGTGTCTGTTTCAACTGTATTGTTATCGGGTTTTAATGATAAATTTTTTATTGAAAAGTTTTTTCCGTCAAATATACCCGTAAACGGTGAATTGTTTGTTCCAATCGGCTCCCAGTTTTCGTAAACCGAGAGGTCGATATCGTTCATGAGTATGTATTTACCGCTGAGGTTGTTGCGGATATTGTTCAAATCCTCGGCAGTATAGATGCCGATATATCCATCGGGAACGGTTGTCTGATTTTCGGCAAATGCAACGGTGCATGTTCCGAAAGATAAAATGGTTGCAAGAATAATTGATAAAATGCGTTTGAGATTCATAGTTTTTTCCTCCTGAATAATTTGATTTTCACGGATACTGTAATTAACCCATCGGAATCTCCTTCTTTCTTTTGCGGTGCATCGGAAATATTTTATGATTTTCTTTTGGTTTTTAATTTCATATATATATGACGGAAATCACGAAATGTTACGCAAAAAATTTACAGAAATTCTGTTTTCTCTGTTTTGACCAAAGCAACAGTGCCGAATTTGTGGGTTTTGACAATAAAAAAGTGTGCACAGCCGAAGCTGTACACACCGAAAAATGCAGAACTCCGGTTGCTACCACACAAAACCGTTCACTACCTATATCAGAGGACGCGAAATAGAAGTCTGCACTTTTGCCAAATTAGCTTGTGCGACTTCTGATATAAGTATTCTTCGGTTTTGTGTGGTAAAATTATTTTATCACAATCGGGTTTAAAAGTAAAGTTTAAATCGTATTTCATTTATAATGCATTTCAAAAGCGGTTTGTTTAATAAAAAAGAGCCGTTGTGACGGCTCAAAAAGGTTTTTCATTGAGAATAAGACTAAAGCTATCTCATAAAAACATAATAAACAACCCCGTAGATTACCGCCGCGAGGGTGCCGTAAACAAGAACGGGGCCTGCGATTTTGAACATATTTGCTCCAGTGCCGAGAATTCTGCCCTCGCTTTTGAATTCAAGGGCGGGGGAGACTATCGAATTTGCAAAGCCCGTTATCGGAACAATCGTGCCTGCGCCTGCGTAAAGGGCGATATCGTCGAAAATTCCGAGTGCAGTAAGCGTTGCGGAAAGAACAATAAGCGAAACGGGAACAAGCAGACGCACATCCTCTTCCGCCATGCCGTAATATTCACAAATAAGAGAAACTCCTTCGCCCAGAGTGCATACAAGTCCGCCGATGACGAACGCGAAAAAACCGTTTTTGAGCTTTTTGCTCGGGGGAGATGCCTTTTTTGCCATATCGTCGTATTCTTTGCGCGAGATTGCCATTTGAATTCCTCCGAAGTTTTTGCTGTTATTATTTCCGTTTATAAAATCATTATGCAAATTGTGTTTTATGTGCATTGACATTGATTTGAAAAAGTAATAAAATATATTATGTAATATTATGAATTGGAGTGATACCAATGGCTGTTAAAAAATTAAAGTATTTTGCAGGCGGCAAATGGCTTGATTCCTCCTGCGAAAAGTATATGGATGTTTATAACCCCAGCACCGGTGAGGTTATTGCTCAGACTCCTTGCTGCACAAAGGACGAGGTTAACGAAGCTATCGCCTGCGCAAAGGAAGCTTTCAAGAGCTGGTCTGACACCCCCGTTATGAAAAGAGTTCAGGTAATCTATAAATTCCGCGAGCTTCTCGAGGCTCATATGGACGAGCTTACAGAAATCTGTGCAAGAGAGCACGGTAAGGTATGGAGCGAAGCAAAGGGCGATATTCTCAAGGTTAAGGAACCCGTTGAGCTTGCTCTCTCTGCTCCCTCACTTCTTATGGGTGAAGCTCTCCGCGATACTTCAATGGGCTATGACACAACTCTTTACAGAGAGCCCGTCGGCGTTTTCGCAGGCATAGTTCCCTTCAACTTCCCCGGCATGATTCCCATGGGCTGGATGTCACCTCTTTGCATTGCATGCGGCAACACAATCGTTCTCAAGGCTGCATCAATGACTCCCATGACCTGCATGAGACTTGCAGAGCTCTGGCAGGAAGCAGGTCTTCCCGACGGCGTTATCAACATCGTTACCTGCTCCAGAAACGAAGCTGAAATTTTCATGGACCACCCTGACATCAAGGGCATCACCTTTGTCGGCTCAACAAGCGTTGGTCTTCACATTTATTCAAGAGCAGCCGCAAACGGCAAGAGAGTTCAGGCTCTTTGCGAAGCCAAGAATCACGGCCTTGTTCTTGAAGATGCTGCTCTCGAAAGAAGCGCAAGAGGTATCATCAACTCCTCATTCGGTTGCGCAGGCGAGCGCTGCATGGCTCTGCCCGTTATCGTTGCTCAGGAAAGCATCGCTGACGAGCTTGTAGGATATCTTGTTAAGTTTGCAAAAGAGCTTAAGCTTGGTCCTGCATACGATAAGGAATCAACCCTCGGCCCCGTTGTTACCGAAGCTCACAGACAGTCCATACTCAAGTGGATTGAAAAAGGTATTGAAGAGGGTGCGGAGCTTGTTCTCGACGGCAGAAACCCCGTTGTTCCCGGATATGAGAACGGCTTCTATGTAGGCCCTACAATCTTTGACCATGTAACAGAGGATATGACGGTAGGTCAGAGAGAAATCTTCGGTCCCGTTCTCTGCGTTAAGAGAGTCAAGAATTTTGAAGAGGGTCTTGCCGTTATGAACGCTAACCCCTTCGCAAACGGTTCTGTTATCTTCACTCAGAGCGGATACTATGCAAGAGAATTCGCAAAGAGAACAGACGGCGGTATGGTCGGCGTTAATGTTGGTATTCCCGTTCCCGTCGGAGTATTCCCGTTCACAGGTCACAAGCAGTCATTCTTCGGCGATCTTCACTGCCTTGGCAAGGACGGCTTCCGTTTCTACACAGAAACAAAGGCTGTAACAACCCGTTGGTTCGATGAGGAAGAAATGAAAGCAACCAGCGTTGATACATGGGACGGCTCGGTTGGCGGCGACCTTAAATAAGACATAATCAAACGGACAGCAGAAAATATCTGCTGTCCGTTTTGTTTCTGTAAAAAATCAAAAAGGAGTTCTCATCGAGAACTCCTTTTTTGATTTTTGAAAGGATGGATGGGATGCCGGGAGAGCTGCACTTGCGCCCCCGGTCAAATGTGTATTTATTATATTATATTGCATAGACAAATACCACCCGGTTTGCGTTACAAATTATGACAAAACGGTTACAAAATCCGATAAAAGATTACAAATTGTAACTTTTGTGCAAAGGAATAATCGACGGGCTCGTCTGCATATACTTTTGTGATAAACAAAAAAGGAGCAGGAAAATGAAGTCTGATTTTTCAAACAGCGGAAAATTTGAAATAATAGCTTTTATGATTTCTGTGCTGACAATATCAGTTTTGCTCTTGTCGGTTGGCTCGGCAGAGCTTTCGTATGCGGCGGCGTCTGTTGTTTTCTTTGCGGGCAACGGAGCAAGCCAAACCCTGCAGGTGTCGGCTTCGGAGTCAGTTTCCGAAACCGTGAATATAACTGCTGCCGAGACCGAAACTCAAAAAAACGAAAGCAACGATATAACGCAAACGCCGTCGGATATAAAAAAGCTTATGGAGAAATATAAGGAGCTTTTTGCTAATGACAAACGGGACGGAGATATTCAGTCATCAACATATATCAACAAGGGTGCAACTCACATTTTTGAAAATGTCAGGGTCAAAAACACAACCGAAACAAAAACGCTCAATATCGAAAAAGTGATTTCTCAGCCGCTGGAGCTTAAAATAGATAAATCTAAGCCTGCCGTTCTGATTTTTCACAGCCATACCTCCGAGGGGTATGAGATGATTGAAAGAAGCTGGTATGCCGAGGGTTACACGGCAAGAAGCAATGACGAAAATCTGAATGTTGTCAGGGTCGGAACAGAAATTGCGAATTATTTGGAGAGTCTCGGGTATACTGTAATACACGATAAAACGATTCATGACGATAACTATTCGGATTCGTATCCCAATTCACGAAAAACCGTTGCAAAGCATCTCGAGGAGCATCCCGAGATACAGATTGTTCTTGATATTCACCGCGATTCCATTGCGCTCAATGACGGAACAAAAATCAAGCCGCTCAACACAATAAACGGCAAAAAGGCGGCTCAGCTGATGATAATAACGGGCGCGGAAGAGGGAGATGTTGAGAATTTCCCCGATTGGGAGCATAATCTGCGTTTTGCTCTTCACTTGCAGAAAGAATGCGAAACGCTTTTCGAAGGGCTCATGCGTCCTGTGCTGTTTTCGCAAAGAAAATATAACATGGATATGACGCGCTTCAGTCTGCTGATTGAAATGGGAAGCGAAGCAAACACGCTTGAAGAAGCCTGCTATTCGGGCAGAATGCTTGCGGCTGCTCTGGCTTCGCTGATGGACAGGTATGTGATTTCATGAGATATTTAAGAAGATATGCGGCGGTTGCGATTTTTTGCGTTGCACTGACCGTTATTGCATCGGGGATGATAGCCGCTGACGAAAGCGCACGGAGAATAAGCCTCGGTGAGCCGCAGAGGGTTGTTGTTTTCGGCGAAAATGCGAGAGTGAATGAACCGGCTGAAGTAACCGATATCAAGCCTGCCGTTACGGCAATTATAGAATATATTGAAGAAACCAAAAACCGCATTCTGCAGCTGTTGCAGAATGCGGTTGATGTTTAATAAAGGAAATCCGTATTGTCAAAAACAAATATTATATATCCGTCATATTCAAGCTGTTCAATGGGTCCGTCAACAAAATATTTCCAGTCATCGGTGCGCATGAGCGTCTGAAGCTCATAGTCTGTGCACAGAAGGAAATATCTGTCAATTCCTGCCTGCATCCTGAACCAGTTTTTATTTGTCTGGAAAGCGCAGGGGGTTACGCCGTCATCGTTGATATCGGTGTTTGCAATTCTTATCTCCGAATCCGAAAGAACGGTTATGGTCTGCGAATGCCAGAAGGTTGAGAAACCGTATTCAAGTCCCTGCGATCTGAGATATTGAATGAGCGGATAATAGCTGTTATTCTCAACGCCGTTTGCAGGCAGACTTGTAACGGTTGTGTAATTGACGGTGCAAAGCAGCAGCAGAACAGCGCATGCGCCAACAGCAACTCTTCTGAGAATAATATGAGGATGCATTGTTCTGACCGCAGAAATGCAGATGAGAATTGCGGTGCAGATAATCGGGCTCAGGCGCCAGTTTGCGGCTGAAAGCAGACCGAAAATATAGCCGAACATAATGACACCCGTCATGCCGAAGTGCGCATAAATAAGAAGCTTTGAGGGTCGGTCAAATTTGTTTATGAAAACCAACGCAATAACGGGAGCCAGCCCGAGAATCAGCGCGGCGGCGATGCGGATAATGTTCACGATTGATTCAGGTGAGAAAATGCTCATGCCGTAAGCGGCATCAACGCCGAAAAGCTCAAACCAGTGAACGGGAAGCTTGAGAAGATTGTTCAGCCACTCGTTCATATCGGAATAGTTTGAATATGCTTCGGCATAGCCTACGCCGAGATTGGCTGTTTCAGAGCTGAGGGCGGCAAGTCCTACGAGTGTTGAAAGAAGAACAATTCCGCAGAAACAAAATGACGAAAGGTTATTTTTTGAAAAAATCTTTTCTTTTGAAAAAAGAATCTCACAGCCTGCGGCGAAAATAACGGGAAGAACCGCGCAGGAAATAACCTGAGTTCCGTCAAGCGCACTCATGAAAGAAAAAACATAAATCAGCAGGCTGAATAGTACCATCTGCTTTCTGTTCATCTGCGAAAAGCGCTGAGTAAAACGGATACAGAAGGCGAGCAAAACGCAGATTATTGCAACTCCGATGCTGTAATAGATGACATGCTCATAGAAAATCTCACGGAGTTTTTCGGATGAGAGCAGAACAAGTGCGGTTATGCCGACTGCCATGCATGAAAGGCTGCGGCTGAAATCGAGGTGTCTGCAAAGCATATAAATTGCCGCAAAGAACAGAAGCGAGAATATTACCATGCCGATTCGATGGGCGGTCATCGTTACTCCGAAAATCGCAACGAGCGGCCACATTATCATTGTTCCGCCGAACGGAAGGATTGCGGCATAGCCGAAATCGGGATTAAAAAGCGTGTTGCCGTCGCAGCTTGCCTTTGCCCAGAAAATGGTATCTGAGCAGTCCGAATGGAAATAAGCCGCAGACGGACCGAAGATATAATAGATAACCGCTCCTACTGCCGCAAAAGCAAAAAAGATTGCGGCGGCAAAAGGTAGCTTCTTTTTTATTTTTAAAACATCAATAAACATCTTTTACCTCTAATTCCAGAAAACAAAAATGTCTCTTATGCGTTCAAAAATAACGGGTGATGCGGAAACAAGATTTCCGCTTTCCATCAATGTCATTCCTGCCGCGGTTACTGCGTTTGCGCCGCCCAATGCAAAAAGTCCGTTCCTGAAAAGGCGGTAGCCCTTCTGACCGAATTGCATCAGCACGCTGTCCGCTGTTTCAAGTGCGACAACACCTGCAAGAAATGCGGCAACGAGAGAAAGGTCGGCGGTATATCTGAAAATAACTCCGCCGAGGCAGAAATTCAGAAAAGCTGTCAGCGGCAGTGAAAAGAGAGCAAAGCCGAAAAGGATTTTTCTGTTTATGCCAAATGATTTCTTTCTGAAAACAACGGGGCAGAGCAGAAGAGTGAGCATGAACGGCATTGCGAAAATGCCGAGCCCGCTGTCGATATAAACATATCTTCCGATATCCTGAGCAGCCACGTAATTAAAGCTGACAAACGGGAATTCGGCAATGAAGGTGAGATTCTGCAGGAAATAATGGAAAACTGACGGAACCAGACCGAACAGGCCGACGGAATAGAGCGAGGTATCGCTGACCGTAAGCTGATAATCGGTTCCGAAGTCAAAAAAGCTTCCGAAGCGCATTTTGTTATATGCCATTGAAACGGCAAGCGCGGCGGCAACGGGTAACCCGAGCGACGCGGCTTCTCCGAGCAGAAGCGGAAGCTTTTTGGCTTTGATGCGCCTGATGCTCCAAAGAATAACGAAAGCCGCCGAAACAACGGCAAGGGGCAGAACGCTGTTGACTCTTGAAAGAAATCCGAGCCCGAAGCTGATACCTGAAAGCGCAAAGAACAGAATTCTTTTTGCGTTTTTTTCTGCCCCGACAGCTTTCAGCATAAAGTAAATGAAGGCTGCCGAAAAAGCCATGCCTGACATGGAAGCGATATAGTAAAATCTTGCACGACCTCTGAGAATGAGCAGCGCAAAGCTTGAAAGAAAAGCGCTGACGGCGCAGAATGCAGGAAAATATCCGTAATCCTTTTTGCCTGAAATATGAGCATATTCTTCAAGGGCAAGTGCAAAGAAAACAGCTGTCATCATTCCGAAAACGGCCATAACGAAGCCTGCATCGGGAAGCATTCCGCTGATAAGGTAAATCGGAAGATAAACCGTCAGAATCGGAGCAATGCCGAAATAGGAATAATATTTGCCGTTGAAGAACGCTCTGTCCCAGAGATAGGGGATTCCGTCTCTGTCGTTTGTGATATAGGGATTTTCAAGTAAAAGCAGTTTTTCATCGGGAACAACATCCAGATGAAGCTGACCCTTCATGAAAGCGTCAAACTGCTGAACATAGGGGTCGTAGCTTTCAACTCCGTAAATAAGAGGATATTCTATTCCGCTGAAGCCCTCTCCCGAAATGTTGAGTGCCGTAACAATGAGCGCGCAGCCTGCACACACGGCAACGGAAAGGGTAAGCGAGCGTTTATGCCTTTTATCATACGAAAGCAGGGGATTTTCGGGGCGTGATTTAAAGATATAAATAAGCACACCGATAATTATAAGAAGCGCGAATCTCGAAGAATAGAAGCTGATTTTGTATTCGGGATTTACCGTTACGGAGCTTACCTCGATTTCGCCTTCAAGATTTTCAAAGGTGATAATCATATCGGTTGCTCTGCCGCCCGAATTGCAGAACACTGTTTTTTCCGTTTCGTAAGCAGAAACCGAAATCTCCTGCTTTGCCGCAAGGGTATATGCATCGGTTACGCTTTCATCATCGGTGTAAATGCCGATTCTGACAGAAGACGGATGCGCGTTTTGTTCAGCAGCTCTGATTTTCAGCGAAACCGAGTTCAGCTTCATATCAAATCCGCCGATATATATCTGCTCTGTTCCTTCGGAAACGGTGTAGGTCTGTTTATCGGGGCGGAAGTTTACCGCCTGATCCCTGCCTGCAACAAAGGCGAAATAAACAAAGTTACCGAGAATCAGCTCAGCGAGAAATGAGACGGCAACAATAACAAGAGGTATCAGCAGCTCAAGCCTTTTTTTCATCTTTGCTCTCCTCGTGATATTCTGCCTCTGTGTTTACGTTCCAAATATTCTCTTTTGTTTTTTTGCCGCTGAGAATGTTTGAAACAGCCTCAAACGAGGTAGCCATGGAGTGATCCATATTGTTATATCTGTGCTGACCGTTTCTGCCGATGCAGTAAAGGTTTTCGAAGGTGTTGAGATAGTCAACAAGCTCATCAATGCGGTCATATGTGTCAAAATATGCGGGATATGCCTTTTGAACTCTTTCGCGGTGGCTGTCAAGAATTTCGGCGTTTTCATCAATAACGCCCATTGATTTGAGCTCTGCAACCGCTTTTGCAACGCAGGCGTCTTCGCTCATGCTCCAGAATTCGTCGCCCTCATTGCAGAAGTATTCAAGACCTACCCATACAGTGTTTACGGGGTCTTTTACGAGATAGGGTGACCAGTTATTGAAAATCTGAATTCTGCCGAGCTTAACACCCGTATCTTGAACATAAATCCAGCAGTCGGGAACGATATTGCCGAGAGTTTTGATTCCTGTTTCGTTTTTGAGGTTGAGCTTGTTGAGAAGCAGACCTACGGTTACGAAATCTCTGTAAGGCAGACCCTTTGCGATTTCTGCGGGTGCTGCGGGAACAGCATCGCCCATGCCGGCAACAAGATCTTTGACAGGCATTGATGAGAAGAAGATATCTCCGTCAAAAGCTTTTTCTTCTCCGCCGCAGTCACAGATAACGCTCTTTACGCTTCCGTTTTCGGTTTTAATTTCGCAGACCTTGTGGTTATAGAGAATTCTGCCGCCCATTTTTTCAAATTCTTCGCCAACGGTTTCCCAGAACTGACCGGGGCCGAGCTTGGGATAAACAAATTCTTCAATCAGAGAGGTTTCAACCTTTCTGTCCTTGTTGGGGACAAGCTTTGAAACCATATCCTTGAGAACGGCAAGAATAGAAAGTCCCTTGACTCTCTGTGCGCCCCAGTCGGCAGAAATTTCGCTCGGATGTCTGCCCCAGAGCTTTTCGGTATAGCCCTCAAAGAACATTGAATAGAGAACCTTGCCGAAGCGGGTGATATAGAAATTCTCAAGCGAGGTTTCCTCTTTCTTTGAAACGGTTGATTTAAGGTAGCTGCAGCCTGCCTTGACGGTTCTCGAAAAGCCCATGTTGATAAATGTCTGGGGCTTCATTGAGATGGGATAGTCAAAGAATTTGTTAAGATAATAAATTCTTGATATTCTGCGGCGGATAAGCATAACCTTATCTTCGGCTTCGGGGTCGGGACCGCCTGCGGCAAGGTTCTTTTCTCTGCCGAGAATTTTATCGTCAATTGAGGGAGCGCCCTGAGCAGGCATGAGTGATTCCCAGAATGCAGTAACATTTTTATCCTTTGAGAAGAAGCGGTGACCGCCGATATCCATTCGGTTGCCGTTATATTTTACTGTTCTTGAAATACCGCCGAGGGTGTCGCTCTGTTCAAGAATGATAACCTCATAGTCTTTCGACTGTCTGAGCAATTCATAGCCTGCGGTCAGACCTGCAGGACCGCCGCCGATGATAATGCATTTTTTCATAATATATCCCCCTTAACTCTGTGAAGAGACAAATTTATTCATTATAAAAAGATTATAACATACTAATTATTAAAAAACAATTATAAAAGCATTAATAAAGGATTAAGACAACTCTTATTATTAGTTATTTATGCCGTAAACTCTCACCCGATTAAAAAGTTTAAGAATATATCTGAAAAAGTGCGAAAAAACGGGGTCTCAAAAAATATATTCGTTAAAGGGATAAAAGATTTATTATTATGAAGGATGTGAAAAACATGAAATATCCCAGACTTTCGCCATGGGTAAAGATAAGCGAGACCGATACGGGCGGCTTTATTCTTGAGGACGAAATGAGCAAAGAAACATTTACCCTTTCATATGATGAAGCCCGCCTGGCTTTGCGCCTCAACGGCAGAAATGACCCGAAGAAAATCAGAACGGATATGTCTGATGAGGATAGAGACGAGTTTCTTGAAGCAATGGACGGTCTTATGCTTACAAGAAAAAGCAGGGTGCTTCTGGCATCATTTTCGGATATCCTTATCACGGTGTGGTACGCCCGGATATCAAAGGGATTCAGGGTTGCATCAAAAATAATCAACGCCCTGATTGCTGCATGCTGGCTTCCCGTTCTTTTGCTGGGAGCTTTTCTCGTCATGAAATCCGAGCCCGATTATTTAGATATGAATATTTTAATCAGCATGTATGCGGGATTGTTTGCAGGCACTTTATCGGGCATTGTTCTGCATGAATTCGGGCATATGGTTGCCTGCCTGGCATATGGCGGAAAGGTTTATGAAGCAGGAATAATGCTCAAATTTATTGTTATACCTGCGGCATATGTATTCATGAATCACGATTGCGTCAGAAGCAGAATGAAGAGAGTTCAGATAAATGCTGCAGGCATCGAAATGAATTTTCTGCTTACGGGGATATCCCTGATTGCCGCGGTAATTTTTCCGGGAGTTGCTTTTGGCTTTTTTATCGGTTCTGCGCTTGCCAATGTTACGCTCGGTCTTATGAATCTTATTCTTGTATCGTCGCTTGACGGAATGCAGATTATTGGCGAGCTGCTCGGCATTGAAAATCTTTGCGATAAGGCAAAGAAGGTTCTTCTCAATTCCCGATTGAGAAAAAGAAAGCTCGGCAAAGGCATATCGGGCGCGGCTGAGGTTGCAATGTGCGGAATGGTCTGCGCCGCTCAGATTGCAATGCCCGTGCTGGTGATATTTAATATTATGGGGGTTGTATTATGGTTCGTTTAAACAGATTTATCATCGCTTCGGCGATTATTGTTCCGACTCTGATTTCGGTATTGGCGGTGTGTTTCCGTTCAGGAATCCTTGTTGCCGTATGCGCATTGGCGATTATTATTGAGGTTGCCTTCTTGCCGCAGTTTGACGGCAGCGAAAACCTGTGGATGTTTCTCATTGTTTCAGTTGCGGGATTGCCTGCGAATATCGGTGCCGTTATATGGTTGATGTTTACCGACATTTTCAGCGTGGGAGATTTGCCTGCTATGAATTTAATTCTCGGAGTTGTTGAATTCTTTATTTTATTCAGCATTGAACAGATAGCATTCGGTATTATCGCGAGATTTATCCGTCCCGTTCAGAAGAAAATCATGCTGTAATATTTCCCCATGTTTTGCGGATAATAAACATAAATATTTAATCATGAGGTGGTTATATGGCTCAGAGGCTCGGAAAATATACCCTTTCTCTCACATCGCAGCCTGTGATTGCGGGTTATGCCGCCGTTGCGGGAAAAAAAGAGGGAGAGGGTCCGCTCGGTTCCAGATTTGATTATGTTTATGAGGATTCTGCCGCAGGCGAAAAAACATGGGAAAAAGCAGAGAGTGTTATTCATGGCGATGCCGTACGCAGAGCAATTTCAAAAGCGGGTTTTACCGAGAAGGAAATAAGTCTGATTTTTGCAGGAGACCTTCTTAATCAGTGCATGGGAACAACTTTCGGTATAAGGGAAACGGATATTCCTTTTGCAGGCGTTTACGGTGCCTGTTCAACAATGGCTCTTTCAATGGCGATGGCATCCCTGAGCGTTGACAGCGGCATTGCCGAAACCGCAGTTGCTTCAACATCCTCGCATTTCTGCTCTGCGGAAAAGCAGTTCAGAATGCCTCTTGAATACGGCGGTCAGCGTACTCCCACCGCCCAATGGACAGCAACGGCGGCAGGCGCAACCGTTATCAGCGGCGGCTGCAGTGTTGTTGAAAACTGCGGCGGAAAGGCTGTTGTTGATAAGGTTATCATCGGCAGAATTTGCGATTACGGTATCAAGGACCCGAATAATATGGGGGCGGCAATGGCACCCGAAGATGTTATACTTACACCATGAGTCAGCACTCAGTTATCATACAAAAAAATCTGAAACGGGAGGTTGATATTCAAAGCGGTGTGCGGTATAAATCGCGGCAGATACCGTATCGGGTTAATTTCAGACAAATTATTGTATTTTTCGCATGAACGTGGTATACTAATCAAATATGAATATAAGCGTCTGGCGTTTTATCGGAGCAGGTGTTTTCATGGAAAAGAAATCAAAGAAAAAAAGAATACTGTTACTGTGTTTACTCATCCCGTTTATTCTGATAATCGGAACATTTCTCGGCATAACTCTGCCGCTTGTTATCAGCTATAACAACAATGCTTATGAAGAAGTTGACATTGTTGAGAGAAGCGATGAATATGTTATGCCCGAAACCGACCCTCAGCCTGATGAATGGGCGAATGTTACTCTCGATGAATCAGACCTCGGCAGAGACCTGACCCTCCCGAACAATATCAATTCAGGCGGAAACGGTTCTGTGGCGGATGACGGGCTTGACAGAAACGCTTCTTTCGGAAGAAATGAGAATGTAAAAAGCGTTTACGGCAAAACACCAATCTATAAAGTAGCCAAGAAAGACCCAAACATTGAAAATATCCTTGTTCTCGGAACAGACTCAAGAGATGTTACCAGAGAAAGAGGCAGAAGCGATGCAATGATCGTTGTGTCATACAACAAGAAAACAGGCGAAATAAAAATGATTTCAATTCTGCGAGATTCGCTTGTTCCCATCGAAGGCAGAGGCTGGAACAGAATCAATGCCGCATATTCGTTTGACGGAGTGGGTCTTGCAGTCAATACGGTCAATCAGCTTTTTGACCTTGATATCCAGAGGTTTGTTGTTATCGATTTCAACGGCGTTACGGATTTCATTGACAGGGCTGGCGGTGTTACAATCAGCCTGACTCAGGCTGAGGTTGACTATCTGACAAATTACAGCGGCGGCAAGGTTCACTATGAGGTCGGACCCAATAAATTCAACGGCGACAGAGCGCTTGCTTATATGAGAATCCGTAAAATTGACAGCGACTTCAAGCGCACCGCAAGGCAGAGAAATGTTATTGAAACGCTTGCAAGAAAAATCGTCAGAGAAAAGAGTCTTTCAGAGATTTACGACCTGACCAATTTTGCATTCGGGCTTGTAAAAACCAATATCAGCCTTACGGAGCTTACATCCGTAATCGGCAACATTGCATCGGATGCAATGAGAAGCGGTCTTAATATCGAATCGCATCATGTACCCTTCAGCGATGCTTATGCCTATAAATATTATAACGGAATGGCAATTGTTTCATTTGATATTGACGATGCCGCAAGAAGAGTGAATAAAATTATTTACGGATAAGTGAGGAATTTTATGCTTAATCAGAATGTTAATCTTAACGGTAAAACCGTGCTTGTAACGGGTGCGGCAGGCTTTATTGGTGCAAACCTTGTTACGGAGCTTATGCGTACCGTTGACAGCATTAAAATCGTAGGCATTGACAATATGAATGATTACTACGATGTTTCAATCAAGGAATACCGTCTTAAAGAAATTGAAAAGCTTGCCGCAGAGAAAGAATCATGCGAGTGGGTGTTTGTCAAAGGCAGCATTGCCGATAAGCTTCTGATTGAGGATTGCTTTGAAAAATACGGCTTTGATGTTGTTGTCAACCTTGCCGCACAGGCAGGTGTGCGTTATTCAATAACAAATCCTGATGTTTATATAGAAAGCAACATAATCGGCTTCTATAACATTCTTGAAGCCTGCCGCAACCACCCCGTTGAGCATCTTGTTTATGCGTCATCATCATCGGTTTACGGCTCAAACAAAAAAATTCCTTACAGCACAGACGATAAGGTTGATAATCCCGTCAGTCTTTATGCGGCAACCAAAAAGAGCAACGAGCTTATGGCTCATGCTTATTCCAAGCTTTATAACATACCCTCAACGGGTCTGCGTTTCTTCACTGTTTACGGCCCTGCAGGCAGACCTGACATGGCTTATTTCGGCTTTACAAATAAGCTCAGGGCAGGGGAAAACATTCAGATTTTCAACTTCGGCAACTGCAAGAGGGATTTTACTTTTGTTGACGATATAGTTGAAGGTGTGAAACGCATTATGCAGTGCGCACCCGAAAAAGAAAACGGTGATGACGGGCTTCCCGTTCCGCCTTACAGAGTTTATAACATAGGCAACAACAGTCCCGAGAATCTTCTGGACTTTGTTGATATCCTTCAGCAGGAGCTAATCCGCGCGGAGGTTTTGCCTGCGGACTATGATTTCGAAGCTCACAAGCAGCTTGTTCCCATGCAGGCGGGAGATGTTCCCGTAACCTATGCCGATACATCTGCGCTCGAACGCGATTTCGGCTTCAAGCCCTCAACCTCTCTTCGCGACGGATTGAGAAAGTTTGCACAGTGGTATAAAGAATTCTATATGTGAACAGATAAAGGATGATAATTATGGAGAACAGAAAATACAGCGTAAAGCAGGGTTATGTTGCAAGAGAAATTGCAGGGGAATATATTGCAGTGCCGGTTGATTCTTCCTGCGGAACAAGCATTGTGGTTCTTAATCCCGTAAGCAAGTTCATCTGGGACGAGCTTAAAACAGAGAAAACATTTGATGAGCTGCTGGATGCTATTCTGAATAATTACACAGTTTCAAAGCAGGAAGCCGAGCAGGACCTTAAAGAATTCCTTATGCAGCTTGTTGATAACGGACTGGTTAACTGAATAACGAAATAAATCCCGTACAGACTGAATGGATGTACGGGATTTTCTTTTTGCCGATTAATAAACGGACTGAATGATTATTCTGTTAAGCTTGAAAAGATTCTTGAAGAAAGAGATTATCATACGGAATATGCCTGTTCTGATGAAAACGGTTTCGGAATCTGAAATTTCTTTGCCGTCGGTACCGTTAAGTGCGTACCCGTTTCTGTCAACAAGTTTTACGGTAACGGTTACCTGCTTGTCTTCGGAATAAACTTCAACGGTTTCGCCCTCTGAATATTTAGCTCCGTTAACATACCACCATATCTGAGTGTTTTCAGGCATGTTTTCAGCCTCTGCGGTGAGGCGGAGAGTTTCGCCGAAGTCAATTGTTTTTGAGCCTGTGTTGTTATTGATTTTTACTGTTGAGATGAAGCCGTTCGCAGGGTCTGCAACCGTTATATTAACGGTATATGTGTATGCGCCGTCGTTGGTTGTTACGGTAAGCTTTGATTTGCCTTCGGCAACAGCTGTAACCGTGCCGTCGGTTATTGTTATATTGTTATTGTTGGAAGAGAGCGTGAAAGTTTTATCGGTTGCATCGGCAGGGGAGATTGTCGGATTGATTGTGATGCTTTAAGTCGGAGGCCAAGCGGTCTTAGGAAGACAATTAGAGCTCCCAACTCCTTGGCTCACAGAACGACATGGCTA
>JAZPXO010000087.1:0-39372 GCA_045543735.1 Acutalibacteraceae bacterium | reverse complement strand
GCTACAACCGAAATTGATGCAGGCGTTAAATCAATGTGGTACAGATTCAGCAGAAGAGAAGACGACTACTGCATTGAGTGTTCCGATGACGGCGTAACATTCAGACAGATGCGTGTTTGCCATATGTGGAACGGTGCAGGAAAAATTCGTTTCGGAATTTACGCCTGCAGCCCCGAGGATTCCTCTTTCAAAGCAACCTTCACTCATATGCAGATTTCGGAATGCAAATGGTTGGCGCATGACGGTCAGCAACCCGATGAAGAATAAATAACTTTAACAATCAAAGACAGGAAGATGTTCTATGAGTAATTTCGAAAACTTTCTCATTCGGAGAATAACGGCTGTCATTCTGTTTTTCGTAACAGTTATAAACTGCATTTCAGGAATAGGAACAGTTACCGAAAAAACTGCAGAAATCAACGGCTCGCTTATCTGCACCGATACTCTCGGCAGGAGCGTGATTTCTGCAGGCGAAAGCGAAAAGCTGGTAGGTGTTTTCTATTTTCTCTGGCACGGTCAGCACGGCAGCAACAGAATAATTGACAATTCAAAGCTTGTCAAAGAACACACCGAAGCGGTGAATTCGGAAGAAGAATGGCTTGCGGCAGGCGGAGGAAATCAGCAGGAATTCCATTTCTGGGGTGAACCTCTTCTCGGATATTATTCAGCAAATGACGAATGGGTGTTCAGAAAACATCTTCAGATGCTGACAGACGCCGCAGTTGACTTCATAGTTATTGACACAACAAACGCCTTTACATATTCGGATGCTGCAAAAAAGCTTATCGGCGTATGGCATGAATATCTGCTTGAGGGTTGGGATGTACCAAAAATTGCTTACTATACTAACACAAATTCAGCAGACACAATCAACAGAATTTACGATGAAATTTATAACAATGCCGAACTTATTTCAATGTATCCGCGCCTTGACGAGCTTTGGTTCCGTATGGATGGCAAGCCGATGATTATCGGCAACGAAAACAGCGGCGAAGCAAGACCTGAGGTCAAAGAATATTTCAGAATCAAAAATTCCCAATGGCCTAATGAAAACAAAAAAGATGATGCTTTCCCGTGGATGGAATTTGACCGTTCACTTACATATCAGTCTGTTTACAGGAATAACGGCATCAGAATTATGAATGTTTCCGTGGCTCAGCATTCAGACACCTGCGCATTCAGCAAAACATCCTGGTATAACAAAAATGACCGCACGCGCTCATGGCATAACGGCTCAAACGATACAGCCGATAATGCAATGCTTTACGGCTATAACTATGAGGAGCAGTGGGAATTTGCTCTTAAAATGAATCCCGATATTATTTTTATAACAGGCTTTAACGAATGGGTTGCACAAAGGCAGTCACCTGAAGAAAAATATCCCATTGTTTTTGTTGACTGCGCCGACGAAAACGGTTCCCGCGATATCGAACCTTCCGCCGGCGTGCTGGGCGATAACTATTATCTTCAGACGGTCAATTACATCGCAAGGTTCAAGGGCACAACAAGCGCGGTTATGAAGAGCGAAAATGTAACAATTGACCTGAACGGAAGCTTTTCGCAGTGGGAATCGGATAGAATCAGATCAGTTTACAGAGATTACAGGAACGATACATCCGACAGAAATTCCGTTGACTTTGCCCAGAATCCGATAACCGATTTTTCGGGCAGAAACGACATTGTCAACATGAAGGTTACGGAAGATACTGCTAACTACTATTTCTATGTCGATACGGCAGACACGCTTACCTCCCCCGACGGCGGAAATTGGATGACCCTTTTCATCAACGGAAACACCGTTATTAACCGCACAGCACCCGTCAACGGCAAAACGGATATTGAAAAGAATACAAACGGCGTTTTCACAAAAACAGGCGAAGCCGAAATTCGTTATGAGGGCAACAAACTTATGCTTGCCGTACCGAAATCACTTGTTGATACTGCCGACGGGTTCAGTTTCAAATGGGCGGATAATTATATTGAAAACGATGAATACTCATTCTATACGAGCGGTGATGCCGCGCCGTACGGCAGACTTTGTTACAGTTATTAACCCTAAAACACATAAAAACAAGGCAGGGATTATTTGTCCCTGCCTTTAACTATTTTCTTATCCTTATGCCTGATCAAGCAACGGCATTTCTGTCATTCTGAGCCTTGCACAGCCGTAATTCAACGGTGTTTTCGGTATAAACCGACAATAGCAATACAGGAACTTGCGTTCAACACTCTTCCTATATACTTCCTCATTTCCTTCTCATATGCAACGGGGCTTCAAGAATTTTATCAATCACATTTTTCAATATCGTAAAATTCACCTTCATGCCTGTTATGAAGGTTTTTTTCTTTGCTGTTACTGACCGCAAAAATCTGATTGGTTGAATACAGAATTGCAATTTTCATGTTTTTATCAATGTTTTCGGTAAAATATTTTTTGGCTGATTTATAGAGAGGATCTTTGATTTTCAGAACATCGGGAATCTGCGCCGACGATGAGCAGCAGAGCAAATCACACAGCATTTTTTCTCGTAAAACCTCTTTGTCGCACTTATCGCAAAAGAAGTTAAAAAAGTTTTCCGCATATTCGCAGAGCCGCATTTTACTGCCGTTTACGTAATTACCGAAGCTGCAAAAAAGATCAAACGGCGAAATTCCGACCTCCTGAGTAAGATACTCAAGAGTAAACAAAAAACGCCCGCTGTTATAAAGCCTGTCAACTGCATCCTCACAGTTTTTGAGCATTTTTATCTCGTCGCCCGAAAGCCACGGAGTCGAAGTGACCTCATAAGGCGGCTCATTGCTGAAAGTGCAGGGATATTTCTCTTGATTTTCACGCATATCCGCGCCGTAAAGAAGCTTTAAAAAGCCCATCTGAAGCATATGAGCTTTAAGCGAATATGCAATATTGAAGCTGTTTCTGAAGCTTTCAAAATCCTCGCCCGTAAGCCCTGCAATAAGATCAACGTGGATGTGAATATTATCAAAGCTTATCAGCCTTCTGATGTTTCCGATAAGCTTTTCCGTATCGGTTTTACGGTTGATTTTCTTTAAGGTCTCCTCGTTGAAGGACTGCATACCGATTTCAAGCTGAACGGCGCCGCGCGGCATTGAGGACAAAATTTCAAGCGTGCTTTCCTTTAAAATATCTCCTGCAACTTCAAAATGGAAGCACACTCCTTGCGGAATATTTTTTCCGTAATTTTCTTTGATAAAACGCAAAATTACGTTAGCTCTTTCCGCGTTCGCATTAAATGTACGGTCAACAAATTTGACCGTCTGCGTACCGCTTGCAGAAAGTTTTATTATATCGTTTTTTACTCTTTCAATATCGAAGAAACGAAGCGGCGAGCATCTTCCCGAAAGGCAGAACGCGCATCGGTAAGGGCATCCCCTGCTTGTTTCGATATAAGAAATCCTGCCGTTGAGGCTGCGGAAAAACTCCTCGTTGTACGGCGACGGAGGGCTGTCGGTATACTCCTTTTCGGGTACCGAAACCGTTTCGCAGCCGTTTCTGTATGTAAGCCCTGCCACGGTATTCAGATTGCCGTTCATGTTATCGAGAAAATCGGGAAACACCCACTCCCCTTCACCCGAAAGCACGAAATCGGCAAACTCATATTTTTCAAAAATATCTTTCGCACGGTATGCAACCTCAGGACCGCCGAGAACAATTTTACAGCCGAGTTTTCTTTTGACAATTCGGCACACCTCAAGAGTTTTTTTAATATTCCAGATATAACAGGAAAAAGCCGCAACGTCGGGGTTTTCGCTTATGATTTTATCAGCAAAGGCTTTTATATCACCGTTGATTGTGCTTTCCATAACCACGGCATCGTAAGAATATTCTGAAAACTCACGAAGCCCTGCAAGCAGACACCAAGGAGAAAGCGAAGCATGGACATATTTTGAATTCAAACAGCAAATAACAACCTTCATATTTTCTCCTTTATAAAAATTTGACAACCTTATTCTGATTAATAGAGATTATATATCATATTTATCATCAATTCAAGTGTTGCAAAAATAAACAAACGGAAGTATAATGTGTTTTGCAAATCAGTTTTACACATTGATGTATTGAGAGAAAAATATGGATTTATTAAACGGCAGCATCAGAAAAAATTTTATAAAGTTTCTTATTCCCGCAATCAGCAGCGCAATTGCCGTTGCGGCATACAGCCTTATTGATACAATCGCAATCGGGCAAGGTGTCGGTGCAGACGGTACGGCTGCCTGCGCAATTCTTCTTCCCGTATTTTCAATCGCAAGCTTCATCGGTCTTTTATGCGGAATAGGCGGCTGCGTTCTGAGAAGTCAGGCAAAAGGAGAAGGAAACGAGGAAAAAGGAAACACTTATTTTACGGCGGCTACCGTTCTTGTTATTATAATCACTGCCGTCGTATGGATAGCAGACAATCTGTTTCAGGAGGATTTATACAGGCTGTTCGGCGCAGATAATATATTGCTTCCTTATTCGATGGAATACGGCTCATGGATTTTTGCCTTTCTGCCGTCATTTGTTCTGACAACTTTTCTTGGTTCATTTATCAGAACAGACGGTTCTCCGCGTTTCGTAATGTATTGCACCATTATCGGTGGCATAATAAATGTTATCGGCGACTGGCTGTTTGTGTTTCCTCTTAAAATGGGCATGGCAGGTGCGGCAATTGCAACCGTTCTCGGCTCTGTTATTCAGTCAGTTTTACTCCTGGCATATATTCTGTGCAAAAGAACATCTCTAAAGCTTGTCAGACCTCATAAACAGTTATCGGCAATCAGTAAAATTATTTCCGTCGGATTCGGTTCGGGCGTTGGCTCGCTTTCTCTTATTGCGATATCGTTTATAGCCAACAATCAGATAATGAAATACTGTGGTGCGCCTGCGCTTGCTTTATACGGTGTTCTCGGAACTGTATCGGCACTGTTTTTAAGCATTTTTTCAGGCATCGGTCAGGCTGCCCAGCCTATTGTGTCAGAAAACTACGGCGCAGGAAATTACAAACGCTGCCGCGAAACAGAGGGTCTCGGAATAAAAGCATCCCTGATATTCGGAACTGTGTTTGCAGTGCTTTGTATGTTGTTCCCGATTCAGGTTACGGGAATCTTCATGAAGATGACGCCCGAGGTTGCGGAAATAACTCCTTATATTTTACGGGTTTATTCTCTTTCTTTTGTTCCGTTGGCTATCAACACTTTCGCCTCCTATTACTTACAGTCTGTTACATGTTCAAGAATGGCAAGCATTATTTCACTTTCAAGAGGGCTTGTGCTCAACGGATTATTCCTTTATCTTTTCCCTGCAGTCATGGGCGGAAACGGAATCTGGTGGGCGGTTTTCTTTACTGAAGCGGTAACAACCGTAATCAGCGCGGCATGTTTAACGATACAGTTAAAAAAATTTAAATATTGAAGCGAAATATGAAGAAGCTTTTTTTAAAAAAATATCCGACATTATTTGTCTTGTTTTCGGCGTTTACTTATCGGTCTTTATTTTTTTTGCAATATCTGTGTTATGAATTTTGGGATATTCAAGAACCGGAAAAGACAATTCCGTTGGACTTTTTGTTAATTGACGGCAAAACAACAAAACCAGATTGTTGAAATGTTGCTTTTGCCGAATCAGAGTGATATAATCTTATTTATAACTTATGAAAGAAGTGAAAACATGGTAAAAAACTATGATGCGGTTGTTATCGGCGCAGGTAACGGCGGACTTGTGGCATCAGCACGCCTTGCCAAAGAAGGTAAAAAGACATTGCTTATTGAGCGCCACAATCTGCCCGGCGGATTTGCAACAAGCTTTGTAAGAGGCAGATTTGAATTCGAAGCATCTCTTCACGAGCTTTGCGGTGTAGGCCCTATTACAGGTAAATCACCGCTGCGAAAAATTTTCCGTGAAATCGGAGCGGATGACAAAATAGAATGGGTATCCCTTGATGAGGCATACAGAATCATCACTTTGGACGAAACGGATAAGTGCGATTATTCAATGCCTTTGGGTAAGGAAGCTTTCATATCAAAGCTTGAGGAATATGATCCCGGTTCCGCATCCGTAGTCACAAAGATTTTTGACCTCATTGAAAGCGTTGAAAAAACTCTGGATTTTGTGGAAACCATTGAAGATTTTAAGCCCTCGATGATTAAAGAGATTTTCTCTCAGCATACAGAGTTTCTTAAAGTCGCAAATTATTCGGTTGACGAGGTGCTGAAATCATTCGGAGCAAGCAAAATAACAAGAGATATACTTAACGGATACTGGTGCTACCTTGGTCAGCCTACCGATGAGCTTAATGTTATTCACTACTTTACAATGCTTCACGCATATATTATTGACGGTGCCGTTGTACCCAGAGGCAGAAGCCATCAGATAAGCACTGCCCTGCTCGAAGCTTTTACAGAAAACGGCGGTGATGCATGGTTCAACACAAGCGTTAAGAAAATCATTATTGAAAACGGTGCAGCAACCGGCGTTGTGCTTGATGACGGTACTCAAATAAATGCCAAGGCAGTTATTTGCAATGCTTCGCCCTATAATGCCTATACAAAGCTTATTGATGAAAAGGATGTTCCCGAAAAGCTCAAAAAGGAAGTCAATGCCAAAACTCTTGGAGCAAAAGGCTTTGCGGTATTTCTCGGACTCAACCGTTCCGCACAGGAGCTGGGGCTTGACAACCACACCTATTTCATTTATCCGACCAACGATAACAGAAAATGCTACGAACTGAGCAAAAGCATTGAAACAAACGATGTTCAGGCAACGGTTTGCCTTAACAAAGCCTTTGAAGACTGTTCACCCGAGGGCACAAGCATCCTTTACATGACCTCTATTTTTGCAGGAGACGAATGGAGCAAGGTTGCTGTTAAGGATTACTATAAAACTAAGCTTAATTTTGCCGAAAAAATGATAAACAATTTTGAAAAAGCAACAGGTGTTGCAATCAAGGATTACATAGAAGAAATTGAAATTTCCACACCTATGACCTACGCCCGTTATACAGATGCTCCCGCAGGAACAATTTACGGATATGAAGCCACCAAGGAAGACGGCATCGTTAAAAGAATTGTTTTCGATATGATAGACAAAGGAATACCCGGCCTGTATTTTGCAGGCGGCTATTCTGTAAGGCATATGGGTTATTCTCCCAGCTATACAACAGGCGATATGGCAGCAAAAGCCGCAATACTCGGCATGGAAAAGGAGGTAAAGTAAATGAGCGAGAAAAAGTTTACCGTTAACGGCAACTTCAGGGACAGCGTAAATACTGTGAAATTCTTAATTGAAAGAAAGCAGTTTATCAGCAGCGCCGAGCCTTCTTTACCGACTTGCACCGATGACTTCGGCGTGAACAAGGTTGCCAGAAGCATTCACCCCAAAGAGCAAAAGCTTGTAATCAGCAGAATCGAAGAACATGCTGATATCGCAAAAAGCTATTATTTTAAAAGCGAAACAGCACCTCTTGCTTATTTCAAAGCAGGTCAGTACCTTACCTTTAAGTTTGAAATCGGCAACGCTGTTGTTACCCGTTCATATTCAATAGCCTCATCCCCTGCAAGCGCATTAAGCGGTGAATATCAGATTACCGTTAAACGCATCAGTGACGGTTTTGTTTCCGATTATATTCTTGATAACTGGGCAGTCGGAAATACAGTTACCGCTTACGCTCCCGAAGGCAACCTGACATATAATCAGTTAAGAGATGCCGAAAATGTTGTTGCCGTTGCAGGCGGTAGCGGCATAACTCCTTTCCTTTCGCTTGCAAGAGCAATAGCTCAGGGGGATGAAAACTGCACTCTTACCTTACTTTACGGCTGCAGAACATCTGATGAAATTCTTTTCAAAGCAGAGCTTGACAGCCTTGCTGAGAAAAATGAAAAAATCAATGTTGTTTATGTTCTCAGCCACAGCGATGAAGAAGGCTATGAAAAAGGTTTTGTCGGTGCAGATATTATAAAGAAATATGCTCCTGAAGCCAATTACAGCATTTTTGTATGCGGTCCCGGCGGCTTATATAAATATCTTGAAACCGAGCTTCCCAAACTCGAAAAAGAAAAGAAATATATCCGATTTGAAGTCTTCTCATCAGGCAAGAAGGCAGACGAAGAACCGAAAGAATTCAGCATCACTGTTATTAACCGCGGTAATGAATCGGTTATCAAAGCAAACAGCTGCGAAACGGTGCTTTGTGCATTTGAGCGCGCAGGCATAGAGGTTCCCGCAAGATGTCACACAGGTGAATGCGGTTTTTGCAGAAGCAAGCTTGTAAGCGGTAAGGTTTATATTCCCGAGGGTGAAGATAAACGCCGAATCGGAGACATGCAGTTTAATTTTATTCATCCCTGTTGCTGCTATCCCGAAAGTGACCTTGTTGTGAGAATCAATTAATAAACATAAGAATTTCAGAGGTGCAATATGGCAACTGTAAAACTTGTTTTAGCTTTTTTCCTTTCACTGTTTCAAATTCTTTCTCCCGTCGCAGCACTCGTTGTAAATTTAGGCGAAAGCGCTTTCTTTACCGAATGGTCGGCAACAGATGAATTCACGGCTGATTATTGCGCAGAAATCAAAAAGAACCCCGACGAAGATTTTATTATCCTCAACCTTGCTGACGTTCAGCTTAAGGATGATCTGGTTTATGAAGAACAGGGTATAAAAACAGAAGAAATGATTGACAGCCTTATCGAAGAAACCGATCCCGACCTTATCACTCTGACGGGCGATAACGCTTGGGGAACAATAGCATATATCAAGCTTGTTCATCAGATTGATTCTTACGGTATTCCCTGGGCACCCGTTATGGGTAATCATGACGGTCAGTGTCTCATAAATGAATTCTGGGCAGCTCACCTTCTCTATAAAGCTGAAAACTGCCTTTTCGAATTCGGTCCTGAAAACATGGGCTACGGCAACTATATTATAAATATCACCGAAAACGGAAAAATCATTCACACTCTTTTTATGATGGATACCCACAACAACGCCGAGTTCACTCTTGACGACGGCTCAACCGTAAGCGGTTATGACCATCTCTGGAATAATCAGATTGAGTGGTATAAATGGGCTGTTAACGGTATTTCCGAAGCTGCAGGCAAAACTGTTGAAAGTTCAGTATTCATCCACATCCCTGTTTATGAATACAAAGACGCATGGTTCAAAGCTTACGGCAGCAATGAACTCGGAACTCTTGCTTCCGAGCTTGCGCCAGAAGCAATCGGCATTTGCGGCGAAGGCGTATGCTCTTCACCTGTAAACAACGGCTTCTTTAATGTCTGCAAGGAACTCGGAAGCACCAAAAACATATTTGCAGGTCATGACCATGCGAATAATTTCCAGATTTATTATGAGGGCATCAGACTCAACTATACGCTCAAAACAGGCTACGGAGCTTATTATACCGAAGGTCTTATGGGCGGAACGGTAATATCAATTAATTCTAACGGCATGGCTAATGCAGAGCATCTTTATATGTGAGCCTGATAAGAGACAAATTGCACAGCAAAATCGAACTCCCGCGGTATATGCCGAGGGAGTTTTGTTTATTATTGAAATATTCAATTGCGCAATAAATTCAAGTATTGCAAAAACAATCGCAGGGAATTATAATATGATAAAACAGTGTTATCTCTGCAAAAACATCAGGGAGGTTCCTATGAGAGTTTTACAAACAATCATTTCTTATCTTGCCATAGCGGCAGCTTTTATCTCTTCAATTTTTTCGTGGGGTGATGCAGCAATGATTCCGTACACAAACGATTATATTATTCCCGAAAGTATTCCGGCTTACTCCGTAATTCCTACCGATGAAAAAACCGATTGGTCGGCAAAATGGATATGGGATAAAGAAAACCTGACGAGGAAAAACGTCTGGATGTGTTTTAATAAAAAGGTTATTCTTGATAAGATTCCCGAACAGCTTATCGCCGACATCTCGGCTGACTCGAAATACTGGCTTTACATAAACGGAGAAACCGTTGTTTTTGAAGGAAGCGTAAAACGCGGTCCCGATAAAAACAGCGGATATTACGACAGCACAGATATTGCGCCTTATCTCAAAGAGGGTGAAAACTCAATTTGCGCTTTAGTGTGGTTCTGGGATAACGAAACAAGCTATTCTTATTGCAGCAGCGGTCAGGGCGGATTTCTTTTTGAAGCCATTGGCGACGGAATAACAATTGTTTCCGACAAAAGCTGGAAGGTAAAAAGAAACAGCGCTTATGTAGACAGCCCTCTTTATCCGCCCAACTACAGACTTCCCGAATACAGCATTTATTTTGATGCAAGAAAAGATATGGGCAATTGGATAAATGCGGAATATGATTTTTCATCCTGGGAAAACGCAACCGAATACGCCGTCGGCGGTGAGGGTGCTTACGGCAAGCTTTATCCGAGAGGAATACCTTTCCTGAAGGATTACGGTTTTAAGGAATATGAGAATTCAAAGGATTATGAAAATTATACCGTATACAATCCTTTCGGCAAAAAAATCACCGTTGATATCCCCTATAATGCGCAGCTCACCCCCTATCTTAAGGTTGTTGCGCCTGCAGGAAAAACCATTCGCATAACAACCGAAAACACTTTAATCGGAGCTGTTTCATCCACCTATATAACCAAAGAGGGAGAGCAGGAATTTGAGGCTTTGGGCTGGTTCAACGGAGAGCATATTACTTATGACATACCCCGAGGTGTTAAAGTTGTTTCTCTGATGTACCGCGAAACGGGATATGACAGCTCATTCTGCGGCAACTTCACCTGCGATGACGAATTCATGAATTCTCTTTGGCAAAAATCCATGCGCACGCTCTATGTTACCATGAGGGATAATTTTATGGATTGTCCTGACAGAGAAAGAGCACAGTGGTGGGGCGATGTCACAAACGAAATGATTATGACAATGTACTCCATGGACAGCAATTCCTACCTGCTTTATCAGAAAGGCGTGGAGGCGATGCTTTCTCATGTTGATGATACAAAGGTGCTTCAGACCGTTGTTCCCATAAGCGGTGACTATTTTGAGCTTCCCGTTCAGCAGCTTGCAGGAATCGCAGGCTTCCTCACTTACTATGAATACACGGGCGACAAGGCTTTTCTCGAAAAGGTCTATGAGCCCTCCCTTGACTACCTGAAGCTTTGGAAAATCGGCGAAAACAATCTTGTTGTTCATCGCGGCGGCTCATGGGACTGGGCTGATTGGGGCAGCAATGCAGACATGACAGCAATCGAAAACGCCTGGGTTTACCATGCTCTTTCCGCAACAGAAAAAATGGCGCAAATTTTAGGAAAAGACGGAGACATCTCATTCATAGCTGACAGAAAGAATTCAATTTCAAAGGGCTATAAGTCTCTCTGGACAGCGGATGGCTTCAGAAGCAAGGATGTCAGCAATCCAGATGACAGAGCAAATGCACTTGCGGTTTTGTCGGGACTTGCAGAAAAAGAACAGTATGACACCATCACAAATGTGCTCACAACAACTGAAAATTCAAGCCCTTATATGGAATACTATGTTCTTGAAGCTCTTTGCAAAATGGGCAAATATGAAGCTGCAAGAGACAGAATCAGAACCAGATATGAGGGTATGGTATACGAGGATTACTCTACGCTCTGGGAGTTCTGGGATTCCTGGCAAGGCACAATGAATCACGCATGGAGCGGCGGACCTCTTGTTATAATGAGCAAGCATTTTGCAGGTATTACTCCCCTTGAGGCAGGCTATGAAAAGGTTAAAATCGACCCTCAATACACGCTGTCCGACAGCCTGAGCTGTACCGTTCCGAGCGTAAAGGGATTAATCACGCTGGATTATGAAAAAGCTTCGGGAAATTATAATATTGACCTTTCGGTTCCGCAAGATGTAAATGCTGTTTTATATGTACCTGCCGACGCGGTTGTTACTGTTAATTCGGAGATTTATTATCAGAACGGTAAGTATGTGAACGGTGATAAACCCGCAGGTATTGAAATTATTGAAAAAGCGCTAAATAACTAATCATGATTTCACTTCGCAATACAAGGAGATAAAATGAATATTTTAATTATAGACGGTCAGGGCGGTCAGCTCGGAAGTCAGATTATCAAGGCTGTTATCAACCGTTATACCGATATTGATTTAACCGCCGTCGGCACAAATGCCGCCGCCACAACCGCAATGGTAAAAGCAGGAGCAAAAAAAGCCGCAACAGGAGAAAACCCGATAATCGTTGCCTGCCGTAAGGCTGACGTAATCATCGGACCGATCGGGATTGTTATTGCCGATGCACTACTCGGCGAAATATCTCCCGATGCCGCAAAAGCCGTCGGTCAGAGCGATGCTGTGCGCATTCTCATTCCCATAAACAAATGCGAAAACCTTGTAGCGGGAGTTTCAAATCTTACCCTGACTTCACTGATAGAAGATGCGCTCGCAAAACTCGATAAAATAATAAACAACCGCTTGAAATAAATCGGAATCGGTTGTATAATTAATCTGTTATTCAGAAGAATAACCGCGGAACAGAAGTTCCTTTCTATTTTAATTTTTTCACCATATTTTAATGCTATGAAGGCGTTTGTTTCTCTGAAGAGGAACTGCGCCTTTTTGATTGCAGAAAGGAATTTTATGAAAAAGCAGAACAATTTGGTTAATCTCGCTCTCGCGGCAATGTTTCTCGCCCTCGCTTATGTTATGCCGTTTCTGACGGGTCAGGTGCCTCAGATAGGTTCAATGCTTTGCCCTATGCACATACCCGTTATCATTTGCGGATTTGTCTGCGGCGCACCGTGGGGATTGATTGTCGGTTTTGCCGCACCTCTCCTGCGTTCTCTGACATTGGGAATGCCTCCCCTGTTTCCCAAAGCATTTGCAATGGCTTTTGAGCTTGCGGCATACGGACTTTTAAGCGGTATTCTCTACCGTATATTCCCGAAAAAAAAGTGTTACATATACGCAACTCTAATTGCTTCAATGATTATCGGCAGACTTGTTTGGGGTGCTGTTCAGTTTATCTGCATGGGACTTGACGCATCAAAATTCGGCTTTGCCGCTTTCTGGACAGGCGCAGTAACAAACGCTCTCCCCGGTATAATTCTTCAGCTTATAATAATTCCCGTTATTGTTATGCTTCTGGAAAAAACAAAACTGATTAACAAGAGGTTATAATGGATAAAAAAGCAGTTGCAGCATTCTTTGATTCGCTTGCGGAGTCATGGGATAACAATATGATTAAGACTCAATGGAAAATCGATAAAATACTCGATGTTGCAGAAGTAACAGAGGGTAAAACGGTTCTTGATGTCGCCTGCGGTACGGGCGTTCTTATTCCCGATTATCTCAGAAGAAACGTTAAAAAGTGCGTTGCGGTTGATATTTCGGAAAGAATGATTGAGATTGCCAAAAGCAAGTTCTACAAACATGAAAATATTGAATTTTTTTGCGCCGATGCGGAACAATATGGTTTTTCGGAAAAGTTTGACTGCATTGTGATTTACAATGCCTTTCCGCACTTTGCAGAACCGGAATTGCTTTTTGAAAATCTGTCAAAGTGCCTTAAAGCGGGCGGAAGAATCACAATTGCTCACGGCATGAGCAGAGCTGCACTCGCAAAGCACCATTCGGGCAGTGCGGCAAAGGTTTCAACCATTCTCCCCGAAGCGGAAGAATTAGCTGAAGCAATGAATGCTTTTTATGAAATTGATACAATAATTTCAACGGATGAAATTTATATCGTATCAGGGAAACTGAACGATTTCAAAAATTATTATTTGTGAAAAGCTGTCTGCGGCGATGCAACCGAAAAGGTTGTTGTCAGAGAAGCGATAAAATAAAAGTTGTAAAAGGATGCTTATTATGTCAGAAATTTTAGAAGTAATCATGATTGTCAGCTTCGGCGCCTCATGGCCGCTAAATGTCATCAAGTCATATAAAGCGAGAACAGTTAAAGGAAAAAGCCTCGGTTTCTTATGCCTTATATTTTTCGGCTATATTGCGGGGATTTCTTCGAAATTACTGAATGAGGCATATATGCTTTCTTTTTCTTCAAAATGGTATGTGCTTTTCTTTTATGTTCTCAATTTGATAATGGTCGCAACAGATTTGTGTATCTATTTCAGAAATTATAAGCTCGATAAGAAAAAAGAATCCGAACAAGAAACAACAATTAAATAGTTACGATTCACAAAAAAAGAAACGGTTGCCAACTGTAACCGTTTCTTTTTTTATATAGCTAAACAAAGCTTATCTTAATTTTAATCCGTATTTCCTTGCGGTTCTTCTGCAAAACATCACCCTGAGTATCGCAGTTCCGTAGGTATAAACAAAACCGAAGAAAAATGACAGCAATGATGCGCCTTTATAACCCGTATTACTATTGTGTTTAAGGAAATCCGATACGCCTTTATATGTTGCGGAAACAATATTTTTGCATCCCCTCAATTCAGCCTTGTTATAAAAAGACCACAACAGCGAATACGAATAGATAAGATTAAGATCCCTCGTAGGAACATCGGACAGGTTCCTTTTTGAATTCTTCGCAATTGTATTAAACGGGAATCTCAGATTGAGGTCTTTTATGCTGCCTATATTTTTGATTCTGTTTTCCTTCACCAATGAATCAAACAGCTCCGAACCGACATAGGGAATATAGAAATAACAGAACAGCTTGCCGAAATATGAAACTTCTTTGAGCAAATCAGCGGTTTTCTTAAGCTCTTCTTTTGTTTCACACGGAAAACCGATTATAAATGATATAAAGGTATGTATCCCAGCTTTTGAACATGCCTCGATTTCTGCGGCAGCAAGCTCGGCTTTAATCGGCTTTTTCATTTTATCAAGTATATCCTGTGAGCCGCTTTCAATTCCGAAGTAAATCAGACGGCAGCCGCAGTCATACATATATTTATAATCCTCATAATCAAGAACACCGATGTTCATAAAACAACCCCACTTGAAATCAAGGTTGTATTTTTTCATCTGTTCGCAGCGTTCACGCAAATCCTTTTTGGAATGGCACCATATCTCGTCAGCAAAAAAAATGCTGTTGACCTTGGTGTTTTCCAACAGATATTTTATTTCTTCCATGTAGCTGTCTGTGGACCTTCTGCGATATCTGCATTTGTTGAACGCTTTATTATAACAAAAGCTGCATTGATGCGGACAGCCTTTTGCGCTGTAAAGCCATATCATATCGGTGCCGATTTCTTCGCCGTAGTTGTTGGTATATTCTTCAATGTCCACAAGCGAATAATCAATTGCCGTAATTTCCTCGGGCTTCATAAACTCCCTTTCGGGGGTTACGGTTATTTTGCCGTTCTGTTTGAATGCGAGACCTTTTATATTTAACAGATCCGAACCGTTTTCAAGAGCATCCAACAGCTCTGCCCATGTTTTTTCACCTTCGCCTATGCTAACAAAATCAACATATTCTTCCTTTAAAATAACCTCAGGCATTGTTGACGGGAATATTCCGCCCCATACAACCGGAATCCCTTTGGATTTAAAAAATTTTGAAACTTTTATGGCATCCTGTACCATTCGAGTTGAAATAATTGTTATTCCGACAATATCTGCAGAGAAATCGCTTAACAGCTTCGGAAGCGAATCAGTATGGATTGATCTGTTGAATATTCTGACTTCATGACCGAGCTTTTTCAGATATGTTCCGATAGCCATGAGCCCCAACGGCATCGGCGGTGTGTCTGTGTTAAATTTAAGCTCAGGTGAGATAAACAAGACTTTCATATTAAATTTTCTCCTCCCAAACGTGCCCAGAATTGCACAAAAAGCACGGTAATCTTCTCAATTACAAAAATAATTATATTATGCTTCTTAATGGGAGTCAATGATTTTTCTTTAAAAGAATAAAGTTATACTAATTTGCTTTATTTGATTTATTTTTTTACAATTACAATTGCATTGGTATAATGTTATACATATTATTTTCTTTTTACCCATAATCAACCAATAGAGATAAACACAATCTTATTTTGCATATAAAAAACATGCTCTGTTTTTATCATCGATTGGTTTGTTAAAAAACGCTGTTCCGGCAAAAGCAAAAAGACGAAAATCCATTGTATCACTTTGGAATTCGGCTCATATATTTATTTCTGCTCAGAGTCAGCGTAGGTGCATACGATGTTTATAGCTCTGAATTTCAGTTATATCAAACATTCTGTAGTAATTTGAAACAAAACATGATATAATTTGCTTGCTGAGGAAACAACCAAAAAATTTATTAATCCGTCCTGTAATTATACTGTTTGATTTTCACCGTATGATGACAGAATGATAACAATAATCTATTTAAATGATTAACAATCTGCGGAGGATAAAATAATGAAAAAGATTATTGAAATAACAGATTTTCTTGCACCTGAGCTGGATGTATATGCAAGGTTAACCGAGGTTCAGCTGTTAAACAGAGAGTTCCCCGAAAAAGGCTTGTTTATTGCAGAAAGTCCGAAGGTTATTGAACGGGCTCTCGATGCAGGGTATGAACCAGTCTCTTGTCTGATGGAAAAAAAGCATATTGAGGGTGAAGGTAAGCAAATTCTTAACAGAATCAAAGATGTTCCTGTTTTTTGTGCAGAATTTGATGTTCTGACTCAGCTGACGGGCTTCAAGCTTACGCGAGGCATGCTGTGTGCCATGAAGCGAAAGCCCCTGCCGGATATAAAAGAAATATGTGAAAATAAAAGAAGAATAGTTATTCTGGACAAAGTTATGAACCCGACAAACGTGGGTGCCGTAATCCGCTCTGCCGCGGCGCTTGGAATGGATGCGGTAATCCTCACTCCCGGATGCTCCGATCCTCTTTACAGACGCGCCGCAAGAGTCAGCATGGGCACTGTTTTTCAGATTGAATGGACATTTTCACATGACGAAAGCCTTGATGAAATAAAGGCTCTCGGATTCAAAACGGCAGCGATGGCACTTAAGGATAATTCTCTTTCAGTCAATGACCCAAGGCTGACAGAAGAAAATAAGCTTGCCATCATTATGGGAACAGAGGGCGACGGACTTTCTGAACAAACTATATCCGACTGCGATTATACCGTAAAAATACCAATGTATCACGGCGTTGATTCGCTGAATGTTGCGGCAGCTTCCGCAGTAGCTTTCTATCAGCTGGGTAATAAACAGAACAATTAATAATAATTTTACAGGTTTGAATGTGAACGGTATAATATAACGCTATTCACACTGAATCAAGGGTATATTTATGAATAAACGAAGGCTGTCTCATTTTAAGTGAGACAGCCTCTTTTAAAAAATTATTTTGTTTTGTATGCCTTTAAAATACGGATTGTTTCAACAAGCATATAGATAAACATTGCTCCGCAGGTAATCGAAATTACTTCAGGGCTTCCCGGACGCAAAAGCATATTAAGAATGCCTGCAAGGCCAAGGAAAATTCCTGCCGCAAGAATGAAATTGACAGCAAACGCCAAAACAATGCTTTTCTTCGCTTTGCCTTTTTCAATCGCAACGCACAAAGGAAGAACGGAAGCGAGTGCCGCTAATGCAAATACAGATAAGAAATAGAGAATTTCTATCCATTCAAGATACAAGTTATAAACCGCAACAAACAAAGGTACTGACAAAACGACCGCCAATATCGGCAATGTTACTGTCTTTTTGCCCTTGATTACTCCTATAACCAGCCAAGCCAACGCCAATAATGCAGGAAGGACAAATACAATATAAGGAATATAGCCTCCGAATATGTTATGTTCAAATTCCATATCCGGCTGCAACTCGGATTCTGCATTATAAGGAGTCTGACCGCCTGCTTTGTCAAGACCGATAACGGTGTCTTTAATTGTACCTGCCAAAGAATAATCCCATGCTTCAAAATTCAAAGCAAACGCAGGGCTGTCTTCCGCTAAAGCGAAGTCAAAGTTAAGAGCATCTTTGAACATCGGGTCGGCAACTGTCGGGAAATGAATAAAGCCCTTGTCCTGCGCCGTTTTGAGAGTGTAAACATATTCGCTTGTGTTGAAGTAAAGCTCATCGCCTTCTGTAAGGCTCCACATGAGATTGCCGTTATCATAGAAATGCGAGGGATTCAGCATTTCAATATAAATCGGCGCTTTGTTATATGTAAGGAAAATATTGTTATAATATATTGCCGTTGCGTGGGTTTCGCCCTTATCTATACCGGGGCTCATCAGACCTTCTCTGCTGAGGGCGGCAATATTATTTCTGATAATATTGCCTTCACCGTAGTGAACATTGAAGCTCTGGCTGCCGCAGGCATATACAAGGTTTTTCTCAACCGTCATAAAGGATGAGCCTTCGTCAAGATAAATACCCCAGCCGCCGTAACCGCCTTCACCCGGGTCAGCGGCAACATTATGAATAACATTTTCACTCAAAACAGTTCCGGGTTGTTTGCCGAGCATATAAATACCGCCCATATCGGAAAGCCAACCCTGACCGATATTATAAATAAGATTTCGGCTGATATTTATGTTCTTTGTTGCGTGGTAATCATAGCTCCAGAGCCAGCCGACGGAAATACCTGTATAATAACCGTCGTGAATTTCATTATTTACCACTTCGGCAGTATCGCAGAAGGTTATGTGAATACCGATTCCGCTGAAAAATTTTCTGCCGTATTTGTATATTTCATTATTCTTGATTGTAATGTTCTGTGTATAGTTTTCATGCTCGGGTAAGCAGTTTTCACCGCCTGCATAAATCGCTGTTGCAGCGATATTTTCAAAATAACAGTTTTCAACAGATGAATTTTTCACGCCGAATCCGAATTTTACGGCTGTACCGCCGAGATAGGTGAATTCACAGTTTTTGAGGTGAACATTTTCTGCGTATTTAACGGCAACAACTCCGTCAACGAATATTGCCGCCTGAGGGAAATCCATATCGTTTTCTTCCCACCAGCTTCCTGCATAAAAACCGTCTGCTTTGGGTTCTGTCCAATCGGTACGGGTGAAATGAACACCCTCAAAGGAAATTCCGTCAACGCCGTTTATATCAATAAGCCTGTCAACATTTGAGCCGTAAAGAGTGAGTGTATCAGCTTTTTCGCCGTCTTCAGGCACATAATAAAGAACGCCCGAAACCTTATCGAGATACCATTCACCAGGTTCGTTGAGTGCTTCAAAAACATTTTCAAAATAATAACGGTCAATATTTCTTATTTCCATAGTGGATGGTCTTGATAAACCGATTTTCCCCGTTTCGGAATTGTAGGATTTTATATTCATCAGCTCATCGTGCCAATAATGGAGAATACGAATACTGACATCCTCTGAATTGTGAAACTCATCGGGAATATCATCGGTATTTGCATAGAAAGAACGCTGACCGTAAGTAAATTCCCAAGGTCTGTTTTCTTCATTCCAAAGGTCGTCTTCGGGTGCGGTGGCTTTAACCGTTAAATAGCCTTCCTCAGGAAAACGGGTTGTTCTGACTTCACCGTTATCGCTGAAAAGTGATTTAAAATACCAGTTATCCGCAGAAGTATCAAGCTGCTTTGTAAAAACCTTAACTCCGTTGGCTTCGCCCTCTTCAAAACCGCTTATCTCATAAGCGCCTGAGAAAACAACCTCATTTCCGTCATAGGCTTTATAAGTAACATTTGCCATATCTTCGGAATTGAAATATAAAGCATCATCAAAATAATATGTTCCGCCGAGAAGATATACAGTTGCAGATGCTTTTTCATTTTTCAAGCTTTTGAGTATCTCTTTTGCGCCCGAAAGACTAATCGGTGACTGCAATGTTCCTTCGCCATCAATTGTGGCATCGGAAGAAACATAGAGAACTGTATCGCTGTCATTTTCATTAACCGCAAATGAAGGCAGACTGAATGCCCCCAAAAAGGCAGAACACAGGCACAAAGTCATAGCTATACATATAATCTTTTTGATTCTGATGTTCATAATATCCCTCTTTTTATTATTTTTGTTATTGTACCACACAAAAGAACGGTATTCAACTGAATTTCAGAACAGATTAATAATTTGATAATTATCTCAAAAAACTGACTCCGCTCGGAAAACGAAGTCAGTTTTTTACTGTCCGCACAATTAAGGGCTGTTCGGTTCTCTGCGGATTTTCGATTTTATGTTTTGTTACAGCTTCGAATTGGCCTGTGCCCAGACGGATAAGCTGTCCGAACGGACTATTTTTTTGTAGCCCAGGAAACCGCTGCTGATGAACGCGTTATCCGAATAATCAATGTTTGAGCAGTAGTTATACATCTCTACCCTGCCCTGCGCGGTATCATTTTCAAAAAAGTTTCCTGTATCAACAGTATTTCCGCTTATAATCAGACCGTTTACATTATTCACTTTCATAAGCATTGACGGCATATCCGTAAATATGTTTGAGCTGATTTCAATATTGGTAAAAACGGCTGTTTCAGCGGATTTGCCTGCAATATTTGTTCCGATTTCAATTACCGAGCCCCAGTCGCTGTAATTACACTTTTCAAAGGTGTTGTTGCGGATGATAAGATTATCAACACCTGTGCCCTCCTGCCAGAGAGTGGGCTCAATATCCATAACAACCTTTATCGCCTGAGCCATTGTTTTATAGAATCGGTTGTTTTCGCAAAGCCCGTTTGATGATTGAAGCAGCAGACCTCTTGCTCTGTTTTCGTGGAAATAATTGTTTCTGATTACATAGTTTCCGCTGTTGCATTCGGTATTGTAAGCAGTCCAGCCTGCTGTCACACTTTCGGGCAGACCTTCAACAACAACCTCTTTTGTTATCCAGTCAAGAGCTTTGACGGAAACAATCTTTGCAGATAAATCAGTGTTTTCAAATTTACTGTTTTTAAATTTAAGAGTATCTCCCGTTTCAAGCCTCATTGCAGATGCAATCAGCGTAAGCGTGTTGCCGTTTACTGCAGAAACATAGCCGAGACCGTCATGTACATTAACGGCATCATCGCCCATTCCGCTTATGTCACAACCCGAAATATTGAAGCAGCCGTCGGTGTTTACAATATGAATTGCGTCAGCGGTCAGAGAAACACTTCGGCTGTCTTTGTATTCGGGATTAACTCCGATGAAGCTGTTGATAATCTGAAAATGTGAGCAGTTGCCTTCACAGATAAATGCCATGCCTGCACTGCCGAAAACGCTGACATTATCAAAGGTTAGATTCCTGCTGTATTCTCTGAGATTAAAAACCGTTCCGTCATAGACATAGTGTCTCAGGATATATTTTTCTCCGTTCTCAAAACCGTCCATGCAGCCGTTATGAGTGACACGCAGTTTGTTTTCCGATATCTTCTGAACTGATTGGACCGCATTTGCATCCTGATAAAGATAAACCTCTTTTGAGGAGTATTTTGCGCCGAAGGTGTATGTTTCGGGGTCGCATTGTGTAATCGCCATCAGGCGGTTATTTTCGTTGCAGTATTCTGTGTTTTTGAAAACAAGGTCAATAGTGTTGGCGTCAGCGTTACTGTTTTCAACGGTAACAACCGAAGCGAGCGGACTTTCTGCCCAATTCCAGTCAAAATTCAGGTTGCGGATTTCAACGCAATCACTGTTTCTGATAAAAAACTTATATCCCGTTGACGAAAAAATAAAGGTTGCATTGGAACCTTCTATCAGCAAATCCTTACAGTTATTTGCATCAAGACCTTTGACGCTTCTGAAATAATATGTTCCTTTGTCAATAATAAGCTTTGTCTGCGGATGCTGCGAGCAGTAGTCAAGTGCGCTCTGGAATGCTTCAAAATTATCCTCGTTACTCTCAGAAAGTCCGAAATCAGAGGCGTTGACCTCGTTTAGCTTATCAGCTTTGGGTCGCTGAATATAAAATCTTGTTCCGTTTGCTCCGTTTATTTCATCCGCCGTTCTGTTTTCGTTTAAACCACCAAGCGATTCAATCAGCACATCGGGCTTTTCTGGCAAGGCCACAGACGGCATAAAAATCAAAATTAGTGAGGCGATTAATGAAACTGTTCTTAACAACACTAATAAACATCCTTTCATGACAAGTTATATGGCATCTTCAAAAAGCACAGATTTTTTCAGCTCTGTTTTTATCAGTATGCATATTACACGGCATACAGAATATTAAGATTGCGTATACCCGAATCCTTTATGGCATTATTCACAGAATAGGCGTGCTGCTCAAGCTCTCCGCTTTTCAGAGCAGTGATATTCTGAACAGTAAGCTGAGCAATAACCGCTTGAGCTACATGCTCAATAATCTCCTGCTTTTCCTGAACTTGTTTTTCAGTATTGCCGCTCGATATCAGAAACTCCAGTTCACTGTTCAATTCCGAAAGCAAAGGCAATTCCCTGAGCGCACGGAAAGCCCATTTATAATAAGGAATATATTTTTTATTCAGAAGAAATACGGTTTTCAGCGCCGCATTCACGAACTCTCCTGCGGCAAGCTGCGCGGCAGCCGTTTCTCCCCTTCTGATGCATCGGCTGTAGTTATACTGGCCCGACTGCGCCATAATCAGAATATTGCCTGCAAGCTTTTTGAGCCTTATTTCTTCTGGAAGATACGAAAGTTTTTCCCTTATCTTCGTCATCTCTCCGAAATTATCGAAGAAGATTTTTCCGTTTGTTGCTTCAGCTAAAAACTGTTCGGAAATAAAAAACCATGCATCTGCGGAAAGCTCTCCGTTTTTGCTGCCCGTCTTTGCTTCAAAAAAATCACCGATTCTTATAACACCGTGGCGGTTGCCGCCGACAGGATTTATAACGCTTCTTCTGTAACCCATAAACTCTTTGGGTAATTTGGAATAAGCACGTTCAAGCTGAAATTCGGTTCTTGAATCAATCACAGCTTCGTCAGGCAAAAATATACAGAAGCCCGGTTCGAAATCATGATCGGCAGATATATCATCATCGTAGCCAAAGCATTCTGACCCGCTTCCGGCAAGACCGACTGCAAGATATTTTTCAATATCCGCAAATTTTTCGCGAATCATCGGAGCACCGAATTCATAATAGAATTTTTCAGACAGTTCCAGCCCTTTCATAAATTCTCCTTGCTCTTTCATTTAATTCCATCTCATATGCGAAATAGCCGTAATATCCGTAGACCGAGGCGCATTTGTCACACACAAAAGCATAATATCCGTCTCTTTTCTGAAAATTATCAAGTAAAACGGATGCTTTTTCAAGATATTCGCTTACCGTTTTTTCACTTTCAACCAAACCGAATTCCGCCTCTTTTGCGCTTGCGATATTGAGATATGTGAGCGCAATCTCGAGCTCACCGTTTATGTTTTTTTCCATGACCGAAATTGCTTTTTCATAAAGCTTATACGCCTGAGCGAATCTTTTCAGATCAACCAGAGCAAGAGCCATGTTGTTATATAATCCGCCAAATCTTTTATCGTCGGAAGAAAGCTCTTTTTCGTATATTTCCGATGTTTTTTCAAACAAAGGCAAAGCTCTTTCAGCCATACCGAAAGCTTTATAAACCGTTGCACAGTTAAGATATGTTGTTCCTGCGCCGATATTTTTTTCAATGCCCATTTCATCAATAAGCATAAGCGCGGAAGAAACGGCATCGAGAGCATCCTCTTTCCTTGAAAGCTTGCGGTAAAAACCCATAAGCTCATTTTTCAGAAGAAGCATGCATTTTCTGTCTTTTGCTCTGCGCGCTTCTTCAAGCCAGAACAAAATATGTTTTTCTGCCGATTCATAATCATTCTTGCCAAAATATTCATCCAGCTTTTCAAGAATACGCTGAGTTGAAATATATCCGTCCGACATAATCAGTCTCCTATAATCAGATCAAAAAAGTTCCGAAAGCTCCTTTGCCGTTGGCATGGAAGCATCAGCTCCCATACGGCTGACGGCTATGCTTCCTGCTTTGTTGCCCAAATCGCAGGCGGCGTATATATCACCGCTGCGCATATATTCAAGAGCCATTGCGGCAGTAAAACAATCGCCTGCAGCGGTTGTGTCCACTACCTTGCTCGGATATGCAGGCATGACACGCAGGCTTTCACCGTTCCATACGCAGCATCCTCTCTCCCCGAGTTTAAGAACAACATATTTTGCCTTGCTTCTTTTCTCAAGAATTACGCAGGCTTCAAGCATCGACTCTTCATTATCGGGATAAATCCCCGTCAGAGCCTTTGTTTCGCTTTCGTTCGGAGAAATTATCGTTGCTCCCTGCATATTTTCAAGAGCAAAATTCTTTGCAGGTCCGCAGTCTATAACAGTTACTATGTTTTTTTCAACGGCTTTATTCACGCATTCTGCAACAACCGATTCATTTGTTTCAAACTGAACAAGCAAAAGGTCTGTATTATCATCTATAAATTCTTTTGCTTCATCGGTATCTATTTCGGCGTTTGCGCCTTCATAAACAATAATTCTGTTTCTTCCCACACCGTCAAGAATAATTGCGGCAAGACCCGTCTGACTGCCCGAAACGGAAACTCCGCTTATATCAATATTATTTTTAACAAGATTTTTAAGAAGCTTCTGACCGTTTGCGTCGTTTGCTACCTTGCCTATCATCTTTGTTTTCGCACCCAATCTGGCAAGCGCTGTTGCCTGATTGGCACCCTTTCCGCCGTTGGCATAACCATAGGATGTTCCCGTCAGGTTTTCACCGACATCGGGTACTTTTTCTGTTTTAAGAATCAGATCCATATTGATGCTTCCTACAACGGCAGCACGGATATTACTATACATTATTCTTCCTCCGAACAACAAACGGCGTTTCTGAAATCTGCGGCAGCCTTGCTCAGACTTTTATCGCTGACAAAAAGACTGCTTGTTCCGAGCACGAATATTTCCGCTCCGCATCTGCTGAGTTTTCTGCCGTTTTCAAGGCTTATATTTCCGTCAACCTCAATGGGAACATGAGCGCAACCCCATGCATCAAGGAGTGCCCTTGTCTGCTTCGTTTTACACTCCGCGCCCGAAAAGATTTTCTGACCCGCAAAACCCGGGCTTACCGTCATTACCAATGCCATATCCAGATAGTCAGAAAGATACCGCATGCATTCGGGCGGTGTCTGCGGATTGATTGCCAGACCCGTTTTGCAGCCCTTGACGCGAATCTGATCGAGCGTTCGCTGAACATGAATATCCGACTCATAGTGAACGCAGATAAAGTCTTTTTCATCAAGCTTCATTCTGTCAATGAATCTTGACGGCTCATTGACCATCATATGAACATCCAGAGGAATATCGGTTATTTCTTTGACAGCGTTTATAAGATCAAAACCAAGAGTAATGTTCGGCACAAACTGACCGTCCATTATGTCTATATGAAGATAATCAATTCCTGCATTTTTCAATTCGTCAACCGATTTCTGCAGATTCATCAGATCCGCACACATCAGAGAAGCAGATAAAAGCTTTTTCATTATCCGTCACACCTTACAGTAAAATTTATTTTATTTTATCACACTTATATATAAAAGTCCAATGAAATATAGTATCCTGCTTGCAATTGAATTTTACCTGCTGTATAATTAACTAAATCAAAATAACATGGGGGAAATAATTTATGCTCAGAAAAAGACAGGTTCATCTTGATTTTCATACCAACGGCTCTTTACCCGTGGGAAAATGCTTTTCCAAAGAACAGTTTCAGGCAGCACTCAAAGCAGGTCATGTTGACTCAATAACCGTTTTCTCAAAATGTCATCACGGCTGGTCATATCATCCCACAAATGTTAATGAAATGCATCCCGAGCTTGATTTTGACCTGCTCGGAGCACAGCTCGAAGCATGCAAAGAGATAAACGTTAACGCTCCCGTTTACATTTCGGCAGGCTTCGATGAAAAAGAATATGTAAGACATCCCGAATGGCACTTCATCCACTCGGCAGATAAAGCGGAGCAGCTTGAATATGAGAGCGAGGTTCATTTTCATCTTCTTTGCTTCAACACAAGCTACCTTGATTTTCTCTGCAAGCAGATTGAAGAGGTTATGCAGAAATATAACCCCTGCGGAATTTTTCTCGATATTGTCTCCCCCAAGGTCTGTTACTGCGACAAATGCGTTGCCGACATGAAAAATCTCGGTCTGGATATCAACAGCGAAGATGACCGCAACAAATTCGCTGTTATGACACTTAACAAATATATCAAGGCTACCAATTCGGCTGTCAGAAAATACAGCAGCACAGCAACAATTTTCCATAACGGCGGTCACATATCCAAAGGCGATTATGACTTTATTGAATGCAACACACATCTTGAGCTCGAAAGCCTTCCGACAGGCGGATGGGGATACGATCATTTTCCGCTTTCAGCCGCCTATTCGCGCTCTCTCAAAAACACAGAATTCCTCGGCATGACAGGCAAATTCCATCAAAGCTGGGGTGAATTCGGCGGATTCAAGCACCCGAATGCACTCATTTACGAAACCTCTCTCAGCGTTGCTAACGGTGCAGGCTGTTCAATCGGAGATCAGATGCATCCGCTCGGCGAAATGAACATGGGAACCTATAATCTTATCGGCAAGGCATATTCTCTTATTGAAGAAAAAGAACCCTGGCTCAACGGTGCAATCAACGTTGCCGATATAGCTGTTCTGAGCGAAGAATCGATTACGGGAAACCGCGACGCAAAAGCCGATATCGGTGCAAACAGAATGCTGCTCGAAAAAAATTATCTCTATAATTTCATTGACACAACAATGGATTTTTCAAATTATAAGCTCCTTATTCTGCCCGATGCAGGCGGCTTCGGCGATGATGTAATTGAGAAAATCAGAAGCTTTGTAAATAACGGCGGAAAGGTTATTGCAAGCGGAAACGCTTTGATTAAGAACGGCAGCTTCATCCTCGATATCGGAGCAGAATATAAAGGCAAAAATGAATTCAGCCCGACTTATCTTGTTCCGTGCTTTGATACAGTCAACGGCAATACGGAATATGTAATGCGTTGCGATTCACACATTTTTGAAGCGAACGGCTGTAAAATCAAAGCATACATGCAAAATCCCTATTTCAACAGAACCGCGGAGCATTTCTGTTCACATGCACATGCTCCGAACAACCCCGAAAGCAACCGCCCTGCCGCGATAATAAGCGACAACGTTGCATATATCGGCTGGGATATTTTTACAGCCTATGCAAATCACGGACATCTTTGCTTCAAGGAACTTTTTGCAAGCATAATTGAAGAAATGATGGGCAACGATACAACCGTGTTCGCTGAGATTCCCGACAGAGCAATCGTTACCTACACAAGGCAGGATGCTGAAAACAGAAACATTCTTCACCTGCTTTTCGCTCACACAACAGTAAGGGGAAGAAATACAGAGGTAATCGAAGATACCGTTCCGCTGTTTAACGTTAAATGCAGCGTTAAATGCGATAAGAGACCTTCGGCAATTTCCGTTGTCCCGTCAGGTCAGGAGCTTCCTTTCGAATTTATTGACGGCAGAGCGGTGTTTACCGTTCCCGAAGTTGATATTCACTGTATGGTAGAAATCAGAGATTAACAAACAAAGACAGCCGCTCACACGGCTGTCTTTTTGCATCTGACTAAGCTTTTAAATATTCAAGATATGTTTTTATCTGTTCATCCGTCGGTTTATAATCGGGCACTGAACAGCAGGGAATATTCGGCTTGCTTCCGTCTGTACCGTAAAACGGAGTCTGTCTGTCATTTTCATATTCTTTGCGCATTTCCTCGCATCTGAAATCGGGAATATCATAAGAAACACCGCCGTTGATGACTGAACGGTGGGCAAGAATGGCAACAGATGACAGTGTAACGGCAGAATAAATATCATAAGGGTGTTCGGGCTGTTTTCCCTCTCTGATACAGTCAATGAACATTCTTGCCACAATATAATCTCCGCCGCCGTGACCGCTGCTGTTGATAAACTCTTCATCACCGTCATTCCATAACGGGTCATAAACATTAACGCTTTCTTTTCCTTCGGGAACAGACCACGAATTATAGCGAAGCATTATTTTATCATCCATGCCGCGAAGATTTTCAATCTGTCCCTCTGTTCCGCAAATGCGGTAAGCATTATGATGCGCGCCGAAAGCCGCACAGCCCGTTACCCGGAAAACCGAATCATCATCGTTCAATGTTGTAACTATTGCAGCTCTGTCACCGACTTGCCTTGCGGTTCCTTTTTCAGCAAGAGGAGCAAAAACGGGTACGGTGCTGACTCTTTTGGGAGTTGCGCCCGTTGCCCACATAAGCGGTGCAAGCGAATGAGTAATATAATATGAGCGCGGCAGAAAATTTCTCCAATGTTCATAGAAATAAACATGTGATCTGAAGAAATCAGCATCGTCAGCCGATACGGGATGATTATATTCACCCTCCGCATAAAGAATTTTACCAAGCGTTTTACCGTCGCACACTCTCTTCATTTCGCGGTTAAAAATCATCTGAGGATAGTTTTCGGCAAGCATAAATATTGAATCGCTCTTTTCGTATGCACGCAGAAGCTCAACGCCCTCAGCCATTGTGCCGTTACTGATGCATTCACAGAAAACATGAATACCTTTTTCGAAGCATTTTACAGCATAGGGCGCATGCTCATGAAAATAATTTGCAAGAACAACCGCATCCATTTCCTGCTCAATAAAATCATCAAAATCAGCATAAGCGGGAACTTCCGTTCCGAGCTTTTCAAGGCCGTTCTTTAAGCGCTTTTCGTTAAAATCACAAAGAGCGACAATTTCGCAGTCATTAATGAGCATCATGTTTTGTGCAATATCAATTCCGCGGCCTGCCCCGAATATACCTACCTTTATTTTTTTCACAATTGATTCCTCCGAAAAAAATCAGTATGTAATTGTATAATCCTTTATGAAAGTCAGACCGACATTTCCGCTGTGAGTTCCGAAAAGATTTACCGTTACACCGAAAACAAGAGGAACGCTGTATTTTGCATGAACAACTCTTCCTGTTGCTTTATCGACTGTCATTTCAACTTCACAGTCATAATAATCGGTAGTAAAGCTTTCGATAAACGAAACTTTTTCGGAAACTTCATTCGCCTCAATTATGTCACATACTGAACCGACGCCCTTTCCCGTTACGGGATTCTTTTCATCCTTGAGTTTGATATAAATCACATATTCGTTGCCTTTGTCGATGCAGGTTGCCGTTTCAACGCTGTCTGCCGTAAGCCTGCTGGCATAGCTCTGACCGGGAACGATATATTCCGAAACGATCTCTTCTCTTGTTGAATAAACAATCGGCTCTGTATCGTCTTTCATAAAGGTATTCATCAGACCTCTGGCTGTTGAATCAAGAACCTTGGGAACAACAAGCTTTTCTTCGTCAACAATTCTTTTTTCGTAATTCTTGACAACCTTTGAGGCTTCGGGCTTGATGCGGTTTGCCGCTTTATTGAAAAGGTCAACTATATCGGGAATTGTCTGAGGCAGAACAAACTCTCCGGACAATTCCGATGCCTCGGTAACATCCGCAGGAAGAGATACTCCGTTATCAGCCGACACATCTGCAGAAGCTTCTTCGGAAACATATTCAGCCGTTGTTATCGGATTATTATTTGACACAGTTAAATCCTGATCAATTTTTTTAGAAACACATCCTGACAGGAATACTGAAGAAACAACAAGAATAATCGCTGTAATAAACGAAACAGCAGAGGTTTTTCTGTTTTTCATAACTTCTTTCCTTTCACACCGTTACAACTTATTTCGCGGGCTTTCTGACCTTATTAAGGACAGCGTTGATTTCGAGAATCTGTTCTTTTTTGAACTTGCCGCCAAGCATGGAGAATACTCGTTTAACCGTGAAGCCTTTTGCCATGGAGTAAACATTTTTAATCATGCCCATGCTCATCTGGAAGCCTGCAACCTCGAGTCCGCCACCCTTTTTACCATTCTTGGAGCTTTCGGCGGACATCGCTTTCTTGACCTTGAGAAGGATTTTAACGGCAGCAATTTTACCGCCGAAAGAGGACATAATATCGCCGATTGTATCATTGATTGAATAATATCCGTCAGGAGTGTTGATTTCAAACCAGTTGATAACATCACCTTCCTCTTTCATGATATAGGCTTCGTTGGGCTTGTCAACCTTGCGGATAACCGAAGAATCTTCAAGCTCTCCCGCTTTAACGGTAAGTGAGGTTTCGCCCTCATTCTTAACATCAAAATAAAAGAAAGGATATTTACCTTTAGTCTGTTTACCGACGCTGACTCCGTTTGCAAAAAGCTCAACCTCGGGCTGATTTGAATAGACCGTAACCTTTGTAACATCTTCAACGCGGTCAATATATCTCTTGCCGCAGATATGAAGCGTAGGCTCATCGGAAAGCCATGCCTTGTAAGCATAGAATGAGTCCTTCTTATATTTTCTGTCAAATGTAACAAGACCCTTATGGTTCATGCCGTTTTCTCCGCCCTCTGCACGGGCATCTGCAGCGAAGTCAAACATATTCCATACATGAGTTGCCCAGAGATAGGGTCTTTCGGCAATCTGCTTGATAAGCTCCTCATGATAATATGCCTGATATTCTTCGGTATAGTCGCCCTGAACGGGATTGGAGGTATGCCAGTCAAGAGCCTCACAGCCGTATTCGCTGATGCCGATGGGCTTATCGGGATATTTCTTATGGAAATCATCAAACCACGGGCCGTTCATGGATGTGTCTCCGCCGTACCAACCGAAATAATGGTTGTAAGAAAGAACATCGCTTATATGAACATACTCCGCATCAATGGGACACATTGTAACGGATGCGATGGTTGTCAGGCGGGTTTCATCCATTTCATGGCAAAGCTTGTTAAGCTTTTTATGATTTCTGATGAGGTCGGGGTCAGCCGCACCTGCAATTGTAATTTCATTCGAAAGTCCCCAGACAACGATTGAGGGATGGTTATAGTTCTGAACGATAAGCTCCTTCATCTGAGAAACAGTGTTGTCATAGCCGTTGGGCATGTGCTTTGAAATATAAGGTATTTCAGCCCAGAGAACAAGACCCGCTTCATCGCAAAGATCATAGAAAACCTGCGAATGCTGATAATGCGCAAGACGGATTGTTGTTGCACCTACTTCAAGAATAAGCTCAAGATCCTCCTTATGATGTTCGGGAAGAAGAGCGTTACCGATTTCGGGTCTGTCCTGATGGCGCGATACGCCTCTGAGAGGATACTCCTCTCCGTTAAGGATAAAGCCCTTCTGAGGATCAATCTTAAATGTGCGGCAACCGAAACGGGTTGAAATCGCATCAACCTCTTCACCCCTATAAATAAGAGTAGCTTTTGCGGTATAAAGATAAGGGTCTTTTCTGCCGTTCCAGAGATGAACATTTTTGATTGTTATTTCAGCTTCGTCATCGCCGTCCTCTTCTTTTGTTGCAATAACCTCGCCGTCAGCAATGATTTCATATCTGACCTTGCAGTCATCGTCATCGCTGATAAATGTTTTAATTTCGATTTCGGCATCTGCGCCCTTTATTTCGGGAGTTACCATAATAGAGGGTGAACCGTAATAATCAAGGTCAAAATGCTTTTCGGGAACACCGATCAGAGTTACATCACGGTAAATTCCGCCGTAGAAGGTAAAATCGGCATTCTGAGGATAAACTTTATCATTTGCAGAATTATCAACGGCAACAGCAAGAATGTTTTCAGCCTTTATATCCTTGATTTTCGCCCTGAAGGTTGAATAACCGCCGTGATGCTCGGCAATTTTTTCTCCGTTCCAGAAAACCTCGCAGGATGAATTTACACCGTCAAACTGAACATAAACATTCTCCCCTGCAGGAAGCTCGTCTGATTTAAGTATTTTTGCAAACCAGCAGGTGCCTCTGTAATAATCGTTTCCGCCGTCCTGGCCGTCTTTACCGTTCCAGGTATAAGGAATATTGATTTCATCCCAGCCCGAAGGCACCGCCTTGGGAGCATTTTTTGCATTTTTTGAAAAAAGCCACTGCTGATTGATATTGTTTATGATTCTCATAATGACCTCCGTATGCTTTTTTTAATTTATATTTTATTCTATAATACTATCAATAATTTTTCAAGTCAAATAGTTCCGTTATGAAATTATTTTTTCAAACAGTTGAAAACGGATAATCCAAAGTGTATAATTATATTACCAAATTTTAAGGAGGAAATAATATGAACTCAGTCAAAAAATATGTTGCGGAATTCATCGGCACATTCGTGCTTGTATTTTTCGCATGCGGAACAGCAGCTGTTACAGGCTGCAAAAGCGGCGAAATCAATGCCGCATATTTCATGACAGCTCTCGCATTCGGTCTTGTTATCGTTGCCATGGCTTATTCAATCGGCAATGTTTCAGGCTGCCACATTAACCCTGCCGTTTCAATCGCAATGCTTGTAAGCAAAAAAATGAGCATTGTTGATTTTATCGGCTACATTATTGCACAGTTTGCAGGCGCAATCGCAGGTGCTGCTGCTCTCATGGGCGTAATCGGCAAAGACATGGGTCTTGGCACAAACGCTCTCTATCAGGGCGATATCGCAAAATCAATCATCATTGAAATTATTCTTACATTTGTATTTGTAATTGCCATTCTCGGCGTAACATCAAAGATTGAAAACGGCGCTGTTGCAGGCATCGTCATCGGTCTGACGCTCACACTTGTCCACATTCTCGGCATCTTCTTCACAGGAACATCCGTTAACCCTGCAAGAAGCTTCGGCCCTGCTCTTTTCATGGGCGGCGATGCTCTCAGCTGCGTATGGGTATTCATAGTTGCTCCCCTTATCGGCGGCGTTCTTGCAGCTCTTGTTTATAAATTCCTTGACAGCAAAAAGGCTGAATAATAACCACTAACAATAATGACCGATACCGTCACTCAGGATGGTATCGGTCATATTTTTAATCTTTTTTGAGTTTTTCAAGCTCGCGCTTAGCTTTTTCTTCAATTCTTTCTATCTTCTTATTATACTTTTCCTGAGCTTTCTCCTGATCCTTCTGAAGCTTAGCCTCGAGCTTTTCTATTTCCTCATTGAACTTTGCGTATGCTTCCTCCTGCTCCTCGCGCTTCTTTTCATATTCTTCTCTTTCTCTCATCCATTCAACCGTGTCTCTCAGAGATTCTTCAAGAGTCATGGGTTTATATCCGAGATCAACCTTTGCTTTGAAGCATGAAAAATTGCAGTTTTCGCAAAGCTTGCGTACAGAATATTCATTCAGAAGAGGCGGAAGCTTCAGCGCTTCGAAAACCTTTGCGATTTCAGGCAGAAACTTCAAAATCATGCTTTTGCGAAGCTTGAATTTCGGTGCCTTTTTATCGCAGACATATGCGAGCGTTCTGATAAACTCGTCAAGAGTATGAGCATATCCGCTGAGTATGTAGCATTCGCCGTTTTTGCCCTTTTCAGCTGCAGCAACCATACCCTTTGCAACATCTCTGACATCTACAAAATTGTATCCGCCAAAATCCATTGTAACCGGGAAAAGACCTTTAAGGAAAAGATCAAGCATGGTGCCGACGCTTGAGGTGTTATTGTTGTCATAAGGTCCTATGCAGCAGCTGGGATGAACAACGCAAATCCTCAGATCATCGTCAGCACTGTCAAGAACATACTGCGTTGCGGCAGCCTTCGACTTGGCATAAGCACCCTCGAGCAAATCGGGATCGAAAGAGCTTACCTCCCTGATAACATTCATTTCATCGCTTGAAGGAATCGCATCAACCGAAGAACAGTAAACAAGAGTTTTTACACCGCATTTTTTACATGCGGCAACAACATTCTTTGTTCCTTCGTAGTTAACGCTCCACACCTGCTTATCCTTTGTTCCCGTGATGTCAACAACACCTGCAACATGATAAACCGTATCGGCGCCTTCGAAAGCCTTTTCAAGCTGTTCGGGATTTGTAACATCTCCCATGAACTTTTCGCATTCGATTCCGTCAAAATACTGGCTGTCCGTCCTAAGAAGCAGACGCATTTTTTCGCCCCTTGCTTCAAGTTCCTTTACGAGCGCAAAACCGACATAGCCCTTTCCGCCCGTGATAACACTAAGCTTATTATTCATTTTTGTCCCCCTGAAATGAATTATTAATTTTTTCTTAATTTTACCATCAAATGCTGTTTTTGTCAAATTACAGGTGTAACATCAGTCAATCGGCATACTGTTATGCGATCTCCGAGCAAAATTACATTGACTTTTTAAATACTATGGTGTAAAATACCTATGTTTAAATTTTAGGTAATAAAGAGGTTTTAGCAATGAAAATTGATAAGCTTTGCGGCGAAAGATTCAAAGAGAAGCCCTCGGATTGCGTCATCGACAGCCATGCGCTCATGCTCAGAGGCGGCTACATGAAGGGCGTTGCAAACGGCATTTACTCTTCGTTCATGCCCCTTAAAAGAATCACAAGAAAAATTGAAAACATAATCAGAGAAGAAATGGATGCCATTGACGGTCAGGAAGTTCAGTTCCCCGTTGTTATGCCCGCTTCTCTCTGGAGCGAAAGCGGCAGATACGAAAGCATCGGCAGCGAGCTTATGAGAATCAAGGACAGAAACGATGCTCCCATGGTTCTCGGCATGACTCACGAAGAAGCTGCGGTTCAGCTTGTCCGCGAATACGCCAACACATATACAAGATATCCTTTCATGATTTATCAGGTTCAGACCAAATTCCGCGACGAAGCAAGACCCAGAGGCGGTCTTATCAGAGTACGCGAGTTCACAATGAAGGATGCTTATTCTTTCCACACCTCTCAGGAAGACCTTGAGAGATATTATGACATCTGCTATAAAGCATATGAACGCATTTTCGCAAGAGCAGGCATTCCCGAGGTTATTACCGTTGCATCCGACAGCGGCATGATGGGCGGAAGCGTTTCTCACGAATACATGCTTCTCTCCCCCGTTGGCGAGGATTCAATCGCGGTTTGCTCCGAATGCGATTACAGAGCTAACATGGAAGCTGCCGAAAGCATCATCAACAACGAAATGAACGGCGAAACAAAAGCTCTTGAGCTCGTTTATACTCCCGACATCCACACAATCGAGGATATCTGCAACTTCCTCAAAACTCCTCTTGAAGAGTCCTGCAAGGCTGTTGTTTACCAGAAAAACATGACTGACGAATATGTTGTCATCTTTGTCAGAGGCGACCTCGACATAAACGAAACAAAGCTCACCAACTATCTCGGCGAAGCTGTTCATCCTGCTGTTATAACAGATGATTGCGGCCTTTTCGCAGGCTTCATCGGCCCCGTAGGCATGGACACCGAAAAGTTTACGGTTCTCTATGACAAGTCACTCATGAACACACACAACCTTTCCTGCGGTGCAAACAAGCTTGACCATCATTATACAGGTCTTTGCATCAGCCGCGATATCGGTGAAGTTGAATATATCGACCTTGCAAAAATCAAGGAAGGCGGCATCTGCCCCAAGTGCGGCAAGCCTGCAATCACAATTTCAAGAGGCATTGAAGTCGGTAACATCTTCCAGCTCGGCACAAAATACACAAAGTCAATGGGTATGCAGTATCTTGACAGCGAGGGCAACCTTCAGTATCCCATCATGGGCTGCTACGGCATAGGCGTTGGCAGACTTGCAGCCTCCGTTTGCGAAGCACACCACGATGAATACGGTCCCATCTGGCCCATGAGCATAGCTCCCTGGCATGTTCAGATATGCTGTTTGAGAGCTGACGATGAGGAATGCAAGGGCGTTTCAGATTCGCTTTATCAGCAGATGCTTGATGACAGAATGGAAGTTATCTATGACGACAGAAACATCCGCCCCGGTGCAATGTTCTCTGACGCTGACCTTCTCGGCGTACCCGTCAGAGTTATTGTCAGCCCCAGAAACCTCAAGGAAGGCGTTTGCGAGGTTGTTACAAGAGACAAATCCGTCAGCCTCAAGGTTGAGACCGATAAGGTTATCGAAACCGTCAAGGGTCTCATTGAAGAAGGACTCAAATTCTGATTATAACAAAAGAGCCGCAGGAGAAATCCTGCGGCTTATTTTTTAATCACTGATATTATCTCTGTCAAAAAGCGGCGAAGCAAAAAATTCATCAAGACCTATTTCAAAGCCTTCACAAATTTCATAAATAATTCTTAACTTTACACTCGGAAAAGCACAATTAATTACCGTACTTAAGGTTGACTGCGGCACTCCGCTTTTAAGAAAAAGCTGGTATTGAGTCATGTTGTTTTTGTTAAGCAATTCAGAAATTCTTTTTGAAACAGCTTCATTCAATTGCATTTTGCACACCTCATTATACTTCATTTACATGAAAAGTATAAAAAATAAGTATGCAAATATACTTCGGGCACTTGATTTTGAGCTATAATGCAAATAAAAAGGAAAAAATGCTTTGAAGTGTGAGAATATTTTTTGCTTATACTGGTCAGATAATGAGTGCACAAATGATAATGTTTCAATCGGGTTAAACGGAAGTTGTAAAGACTGTGTTATAATTGATTCTGACCTAAAAACTAAATTAGCTCTTAGATATATTATTATAAAAAGATTCAAAAATGAAGATATAACATATATTGAAAAAATCACCACGGAATAATGCTTCCGTGGTGATAGTTTTACTCTCTTATCTCTGAACTCTGCCTGAGCCGTCACCGCCTGCAAGCTTTTCAACCTCTTTAACGCCGATTCTGTTGAAATCGCCTTCGATTGAATGCTTGAGAGCTGATGCCGCAACAGCAAACTCGATTGCCGACTGCGAATCCTTACCGCTCAGGAGAGCATAAATAAGGCCGCCGCCGAAGCTGTCACCGCCGCCGACTCTGTCTACGATATGAAGATGGTATTCCTTTGAGAAGCAGTAGTTCTCGCCGTCATAAAGCATCGCAGCCCAATCGTTATCGTTAGCGGAAATTGATGAACGCAGAGTAATTGCAACCTTTTCAAATCCGAACTTATCTGCAAGCTGCTTTGCAACAGACTTATAGCCGTCTTTATTAAGCTTGCCGCCGTAGATATCGGTATTTTCAGCTTCAATGCCGAAAACATCCTTTGCATCCTCTTCGTTGGAGATACAAACATCAACATATTTGCAAAGCTCTGTCATCGCTTCTCTTGCTTCTGCTCTTGTCCAGAGTTTTCCTCTGTAGTTGAGGTCGCATGAAATCTTAACGCCCTTTGCCTTTGCGGCAACACAAGCCTGCTTGCAGATTTCAACAAGGTTTGAACCGAGAGCGGGAGTGATACCTGTAAAATGGAACCAGTCTGCTCCTTCAAAAATTGAATCCCAATCAAAGTCCGAGGGCTGAGCCTCCTGAATTGCGGAATGTGCTCTGTCATAAATGCAGACCGAGCCTCTCTGTGAAGCACCCTTTTCAAGGAAATAGATACCTACTCTGTCGCCGCCTCTGACGATCTTGCTTGTATCAACACCGAAATAACGAAGCGAATTGACAGCCGCCTGACCGATAGCGTGATCGGGAAGCTTTGTTACATAAACGGAATCCATGCCGTAATTGGCAAGCGAAACAGAAACGTTTGCTTCACCGCCGCCGAAGGTTGCCTGAAGCTGGTCATCCTGAAAGAAACGGTAATATCCGTTAGGTGCAAGGCGAAGCATGATTTCGCCGAAAGTAATTACTCTTGCCATTATTTTCTTGCCTCCTTGACGATTTCAACCGACTTTTTGCAAAGGTCAATTATTTCGTCCCATTTCTGATTGTCAATAAGATCTGCAGTAACCATATATGAACCGCCGCAAGCCGCAATAACGGGGCATGAAAGATATTCGCCGAGATTCTTGAGAGAAATTCCGCCCGTAGGCATAACCTTGAACATCGGGAAAGGTGCGCTCATTGCCTTGATTTTTGCAAGACCGCCCGACTGCTCTGCAGGGAAAAATTTAAGAACATCAAGACCGAGTCTGTAAGCAGTATGATAATCGGTGGGAGTTGTGCAGCCCGCATAAATCGGAATATTCTTGCTCTGGCAATACTTAACGATTTCTTCATCAAGACCGGGAGTTACGATAAACTTTGCACCGGCTTCAATTGCCTCATCAACCTGAGAGGTTGAAAGAACAGTTCCTGCGCCAACAAGCATTTCGGGAACATTTTCGCTCATAAGTTTAATTGCTGTTGCTGCGCCTGCAGCTCTGAAGGTAACCTCGGCAACGGGAACGCCGCCTTCAACAAGAGCCTTTGCAAGAGCAACCGAGTCTCTTTCGGGATTATTGAGTTTAATAACCGGAACAACGCCGATTGACATTATTTTTTCTGAAATTGCGTTCATTTATAATTCCTCCCAATCAGTTTTTAAGGGCTTTTTCACAAGCCTCGAAAAGTCCGTTAATGTAAGTTGCGCCGAGAGCTCTGTCATAAAGACCGTAGCCGGGCTTACCTGTTTCGCCCCAGATCATTCTGCCGTGATCAGGTCTGACATATCCGTCAAAGCCTGTTTCAACAAGCGCTTTTGTTACTTCAAACATATCAATGCTTCCGCAGGATGAAAGATGTCCCTGCTCCTCAAAGCTTCCGTCAGGAAGAATGAGAACATTTCTCATATGCATGAATGCAATTCTGTCCATTGCGCTGTATTTGCGAACCATGGCAACCGTATCGTTCGATGCCGCGCAGCCGAGCGAACCTGTGCAAAGGCAAAGACTGTTTGCAGGCGAATCAACAATTGCAAGCATTCTGTCAAGATTCTTTTCGCAGGTGATGATTCTCGGGAGACCGAAAATGGGATACGGAGGATCATCGGGATGAATAGCCATTCTTACACCGCATTCCTCTGCAACGGGAATAACCTTTTTGAGGAATTTTTCAAGATTTGCCCAGAGACCTTCCTCACCGATTTCGCCGTAAGCTGAAATAAGCTCTCTGACCTCTTCCTGAGTGTAGCTTGAATCCCAGCCGGGAAGATGGATATCGTCCTTGAGAGGGTCGAGACCCTTCATCTGCTCCCAATACATAACAAGACTTGTTGAACCATCCTTAGCTTTTTTATCAAGCTGAGTTCTGGTCCAGTCAAAAACGGGCATAAAGTTATAGGTAACACACTTAATGCCATATTTTGCGCATCTTCTGATGTTCTCGCAGTAAACCTCTAAAAGATTATCAACCTCGCCTCTGCCGAGCTTGATATCCTCGCAAACAGGAATCGACTCAACAACATCAAAAACAAGACCGTTCTCCTCGCATTGTTCTTTCATTTTAGCAAGGCTTTCCTCAGGCCAAACTTCGCCTGGTTTAACATCATAAACCGCCGAAACTATTGAACGCATACCGGGGATTTGAGAGATATACTCTAAAGAAATGGGGTCGCTTTCTCCGTACCAACGGAAAGATAATTTCATGTCCAATATATTCGCCTCCAAGCAATTAAGATTTATCACCCTATTTTGCAGTATATCATATTCTTTTTACAATGTTAATTGCGAAAATTGTTTGACATATTGCAAAAATTGCTGTAAAATAATCTTGAGGTGATGAAAATGCAAAAAAGGCCGCAGGGTTTCGACCCGAGACAAGATATGAACTG
>JAZPXO010000086.1:0-6994 GCA_045543735.1 Acutalibacteraceae bacterium | reverse complement strand
AGCGAGGTTTATGGAATGTTCTATGACGAAGGCTGGTGTTTACCTGTTAAGGTAACAAGAACCGAAACTGACAGATACGTTGAATCTTATGCAGCCACATATATCGGCGACAGACTGCTTATTCCCTATCTGAGTACAGCGGTAACGTTCATCAACGAGAAGATGGAAACATCAGCGGACCTCTGCTGTACAACGGTTGAATTCAAGAGTGACCTTAAAACTGAAAACGCGGAAATTGACTATGATAATCTTATGGAAGAGCCAGAAGTGTCAACCTTCTCTCTTCGCAGAAGTGCAAAAACTGCAACTGTTAATCTTAAAGTTTCAAATAACGGTCTTTCAAAGGTTGAATCAGTAACCGTTAGTATTCCCGAGCTTTCGTACAGCCAGTCACAGTCTGTAACCATTATGCCCGGCGAAACCAAAGAAATCAGCGCAGTATTCAATCTTCCCGATGATATTACTGCAGATGATTTAACTGTTACTGTTTCTCCGACAGGCAGCGACGATATGGACAGCACAGATAATTCAGCATCGTTTAAGATAGGATATACAGATTTTTCTGTTGCGGCAGAACAAAGAATTCTCGGCAATCAGGATTATATTCTTGTTGGTGTTACCAATAGCGGTAATATTGCAGGGAATGCCGTGCTAAAAGTGATTAAGGATAATCTTGATGGCGAAACTCTTTATGAACTTGCAATTGAAAATCTTGGAATTGGTGAAACAAGATATTACATGATTGAAACGGATTCAGGTTTCTTTGATGAGAATTCTGATTGTGGATTGATAACGGTTTATGCAGAAACAGATACACTGGAAGAGATTGATTATAACAACTATGAGTTTGTTGTGCTGAATCATTTCAATCGTGAAATAGTAGACACAGAAAACCTTGTTCCAAACTCTTCCATCGGAGCGACCTCAGCTGTCTTTGATAAGTATGCACCTCAGAATATAACTGTTGAAATTGATGCAAACGGAAACACCTTTGAAGGAATTTCAAAATTGTCAACCGACAATTATACGGTTGGTGAAAATGTTACAATTTCAAAATCATATCTTTCAACCCTTGAGGTTGGCTCCTATGATTTTATTTTCGTATTCAGATCAAGCGAAACACAGACTCAGGAAAGAGTGTTCACTGTTGTTGTTGAAGATTCTTCTCCCGTTGCACCCGAAATAAGCGGTGAGCAAATATCGGTTTCTGTTTATGACGGAAATGCAATTGAAGAAGATGTTGATTTTGCTGTATATACAAATTCAGACGGTGCAGTAACATTCAGTTACAGCTCCGATAACGGCGTAACTTGGACAAGCGGATTGCCTGTTTTGGCAGGAACATATCTGATTAAAGCTGATGTTGCCGCAACGGAGGAGTATGTTGCTTCAAGTGCTCAGTTTACCGTAACAATCAGCAAAGCAGGCAGAGCAATTCCGTCGCCAGCTGCAATAACGGTAACAAACAGCAGCGTTTCACTTGCAACCGTTATTCCTACCGTTTTCGAATCAGAAGATACAGTTTATTACGGATACAGCAGCACAAACGATGCATCTACAATTAATAACTGGAGTCTGAATCCTGTTTTTGACGGACTTAACGCAAACACCGAATATTATTTCTTTGCAAAGGTCAGCTGTAGTAACAACTATGAAGATGCAATAAGCGTTGCAACTTCTGTTAAAACCAGTAAGAACAGCGTTAATGCGCCTGAAGCACCTGTTCTTGAAAGCAAAACTGATACAAGCGTTACCCTTGTATCAGCCGATGGATATGAATACAGATGTAATGACGGCGAATGGCAGAGCAAAAATACATTTGAAGGGTTGAAACCCAATCAAAGCTACAGCTTTACACAGAGAATTGCCGAAACTGAAAATTCATATGCGAGCGCACCGAGTGCGGCATTGGTTGTAACCACAGATAAATCGGTAACACAAGCTCCCGAAGCACCAGATATTGAAGGTAAAACCGATACAACCGTTACTTTAAGTCATACGAATGGATATGAATATAGATGTAACGACGGTGTGTGGACCGATAGCAATATCTTTACAGGGCTTGATAGAAATACCGAGTATAGTTTTTATCAGAGAGTTTCAGAAACAGATATTTCTTATGCGAGTGAATCAAGTGAGGCTTTGACTGTAATCACAGATAAAACCGAACTTTCGGGCACGGTTGTAATAAACGGAATTGCTCAGACTGCAGAAAATCTGACTGCCGATGTTTCTGCCGTTAAACCCGCAGAAGCCCAGTTTACATATCAGTGGTATTCTGACGGAAATGCGATAAGCGGTGAAACAAGCGCCGAATATACCGTTACATATAATGATTTGGGTCACGAAGTATCGGTTGAAGTAACAGGTATAAATGATTTCAAGGGAACCTTGATATCCGTAGCAGTTATTCCCGTTGCTGCATCTGCAAACGGCATAGTATCAATCGAAGGCGATCCGGTATACGGCAACGATCTTACCGCAACCGTAACGGAACTTAACCCGTCTTATGCCGAATATGCTATGCAGTGGTACAGAGGTGATACACCCATCGGTGGTGCAACCAAAGAAAAATACACCGTAGCTAAAGAAGATATTGGTCAGCAGATAACTGTAAGGATTACAGGTGTTAACGGTTATGATATTTCTGTTTTAAGTGCGGGAGTTATTCCTGTTAAGCAGACAGTTGATGCTCCGCAAGCGCCAAAGGCTGAGACCGTAACTTCAGATTCAATAACGCTTGTTTCAAACGATGGATATGAGTACAGAATCGGTAACGGTGAATGGCAGTCGGATAACGTTTTCACTTCGGACAGTAACGGAAATGCACTTATGCCTGACACAGAATATGCATTCAGTCAGCGTGTTAAAGAAACCGAAACAGCTTTTGCAAGCGCAGAGAGTGAGATTGCGGTTATCAGAACAAAGCCTATCAGAGTAGAGAGCATTTCAATCAGTGAAAGTAATGTTGAGATGATAAAAACATATTCATATCAGCTTTCGGCATCTGTTTCTCCCGAAAACGCAACAGACAAGAATATTATCTGGTTGTCAAGTGATGAATCGGTTGCAACAGTTGATCAGAACGGCTTTGTGACTGCGATTGAAAGCGGTAATACTGTTATAACCGCAAAATCTGCTGACGGCGGATTCACGGCAAGCTGTGTGATAACTGTTGTTCCCGATACATATACGGTAATATGGAATGTGAACGGTGAAAAAACCACGCATGAAGTTCGTTATTCGGAATATATTACAGCGCCCCAAAACCCTGTAGCTGACGGATATGAGTTTATCGGATGGACTCCCGAAATTCCGCAGACAATGCCGTTATATGACCTTGAATTTACAGCGGTATTTGAGCCGATTGAATATTATGCTGAATTTGTTGCTGACGGAGTAACGGTAAGCAGAGTCCCTTATAACGTTGAAACAGATTCAATTAATGCACCTGTTGTTCCCAATAAAATAGGATACTCAGGCAAATGGGAGAATTACGAACTTACAATCGGCGGAATAACTGTTAACGCAATCTATACCGTTAATGCTTACAAAGTGACGTGGGTTGTTGACGGTGAAGAAACACAGATGTCGGCAAATTACGGTGAATCAATTGATAAATCTTTTGTTCCTCAAAAAGACGGCTATAAGTTTATGGGATGGACACCCGATGTTCCCCAAACAATGCCGGCAAGAGATTTAACATTTACAGCGGTATTTGAGAAGTCATACATCTGTCCCGATTGTGGCGATGAAGTTCTTGGTGAGGATGCGATAAATAACCATATTGCATCGGAAGCAAGAATGAAAGCAACCGTTAAAATTAAGAACAACAGCGGTTCAAAGACAATCAAATACGGCGAAACGCTCAGACTTACAGCAATAACAACCAATATGCCCACAGATGCAAGGGTTTATTGGTATATTGACGGCATTATGCAGGGCGAAGGCGAGACCTTCAATGTAAGCTTTGAAAACGGAACAAAGACCGTTGAAGTAAAGATTGTCGATTCAAACGGCAATGTTCTCAAAAATGCAAGCGAAAACGAAATTTTTGATTCTGAAGAAGTAACCGTCAAAGGCGGATTCTTCCAGAAAATCATTTCGTTCTTCAAGAATCTGTTCAGAATGAACAGGACCATCATTCAATCTGTTTTCAAAGGCACATTCTGATAATTAAAACACAAAGAGCTCATCCAATCGGATGGGCTCTTTTGCTGCGAAAATTACTGATATTTAAGTGCTTGTCGTCCAGACCAAAGCAAAGATCCTTATTTCCAAACGACAAGACATATTAAAATGTATAATAAACAATATAATCCCTGTGACACACAAATGCGCATCACAGGGAATGATTTTTGCAATAACTGTCAGCTCAACACATAAAAAACAAGTTAATTTCTTTATTAACGTTTGGGGTAGTGGGACAGAACCCGATTAATCAATGAAATCTCTGAGTTTCTTACTTCTGCTGGGATGGCGGAGTTTTCTGAGCGCCTTCGCCTCAATCTGGCGGATACGCTCACGGGTAACGCCAAATTCGCTGCCAACCTCCTCAAGAGTATGAGGATGTCCGTCTTCAAGACCAAAGCGGAGAGCAAGAACTTTTGCTTCTCTGGGAGTAAGAGTCTTAAGGACATCGTTAAGTTGTTCCTTAAGCAGAAGCATTGACGCTGCGTCTGCCGGTGCGGGAGCATCGTCATCAGGGATAAAGTCGCCAAGATGGCTGTCCTCTTCTTCACCGATAGGTGTTTCAAGAGAAACAGGTTCCTGAGCAACTCTGAGGATTTCTCTTACCTTATCAACAGGCATATCGAGTTCAGCCGCAATCTCCTCTGCCGAAGGGTCTCTGCCGTTTTTGTGGAGAAGTTGGCTGTTGGTCTTTTTAACCTTATTGATTGTTTCAACCATATGAACAGGGATACGGATTGTTCTTGCCTGATCGGCAATTGCTCTTGTGATAGCCTGTCTGATCCACCATGTAGCATAGGTTGAGAACTTGAAGCCCTTTGTGTAGTCAAACTTATCAACCGCTTTGATAAGACCGAGGTTGCCTTCCTGAATAAGGTCAAGGAACTGCATACCTCTGCCCACATATCTTTTTGCAATGCTGACAACAAGGCGAAGGTTTGCCTCGGCAAGGCGCTGCTTTGCCTTTTGATCGTCATCCGCAATTCTGATGGCAAGTTCAATTTCTTCTTCGGGGGTAAGCAGGGGCACTCTGCCGATCTCCTTAAGGTAAACCTTAACGGGGTCATCAACTGTCATACCCTTTTCATCACTGCCGCCGATATCAAGCGATTTGGGAATATCAACATTGAAATTCTCAATTGCAGCGCTTGACAAATCGTCAACAACCTCGATATTATTTGCCTCAAGTGTTTCATAGAGTTTGTCCAATTCCTCAATATCAAGGTCCATTTCAACGATATAAGCGTCGATCTCCTGAGTTGTCAGTTTGCCTGCCGCCTTACCCTTTTCCACCAATGATTTAAAAGGAGTTTTCTTCTCGTTTCCTTCCATAATCTCACATCCTATATATATTTATTTTTTCTTGAACAAATTAAGAAATTCTTCATCGCTCATGGTAGATGTATCCGTTATTTTTTGCGATGATTTGTTTTTCAGCACATCTATGCAGTCCTCGCATTCCTTAAGAGTGTTGCTCAGACTTGAAGAAAGATGGAAAATTCTTGTTACGGAATCCATTTCTTCAGGCGTAAAATCTGCCGAAAAAACGCTCAGATTAGGCTCAACTCCGCTTTCAAGTGCATTTATAAGGCTCTGCATTATCCTGCGATTGAATGCCGTCACAAAATTTTCATGTGATATCTGAGATTTTAATTTATTATAAAAATCGGGGTTTCGCATAAAGGACGCAATAAGTGTCTCTTCCGCCCTCGCCGCCTTTATGTTCGCCGCTCTTTCCGGATTGTTTTTATCTTCAAAACTCTTGGTGAGCATTGCCTGAGTTTCCTGCCGTTTTTTTGTTTCTTCAAGGCGTTTACGCCTGCTTTCGGCATATTTTATCTGCGCCTTGATACTGTCTGCGCTGACACCCAGTTCATTTGAAAGACGGGTTGAATATATATCACGCTCTATCGTTCCGCACTCCGCAAGAATCTGCGATGCTGCAACGAGAAACTCAACCTTTCCGTCATCTGTTGTCAAGTCATGCTTCGCACGCACTTCAAGCAATTTATATTCCGTTGTGCTTGCCGCGCCTTTAAGCAAATCCGCAAATCGCTCTTTGCCGTGAACACGGATGATTTCGTCGGCATCCTTGCCGCCGGTCATTTGCACAACGCGCAGTTTAAGCCCCGTTTTGTTTAGAACGCTCAAAGCCCTTGCAGTTGCTGTACGTCCTGCTCCGTCATTATCATAACAGATGATAATTTCGTCTGCATAGCGTGAAAGAAGATTTGCCTGCTCATTGGTGAAAGCAGTTCCCAAACAGGCTATTGCATTGGTAAAACCTGCCTGATGCAAAGCAATAACATCCATATATCCCTCAACAAGAATAAGTTTGTTATCGTTCGCATTTTTTGCAAGATTAAGAGCGAAAACACCGTTGCTCTTTTTATAGACAAGCGTATCCGATGTGTTTATGTACTTCGGCTTTGAATCATCCATAACCCTGCCGCCAAATGCAATAACATTGCCGCGAAGGTCTATTATAGGAAACATTACCCTGTTCCTGAAATTATCATAATAATTGGCTCTGCCGTTTTTATCCGAGCGCCTTGCAAGGTTAGCCAACACAAGTTCGTGCTCGGTATAACCTTTTGATTTAAGATGATTTATAAGTTCACGCCAATCGTTGGGCGCATAACCCAGGCCGAAACGGCGGATTGTATTAACCGAAAGACCCCTGTTTAAAAAATAATCCAACGCAGGCTTGTTTTTCGGGTTCATTAGGCATTCGTGATAAAACCTCGCCGCCTCTCTGTTTGCGGCAAGAAGGCGCATTCTCTGCTTTGAAAGGGAAGTCGGA
>JAZPXO010000085.1:0-33155 GCA_045543735.1 Acutalibacteraceae bacterium | reverse complement strand
TTCCTAAGACCGCTTGGGCCTCCGACTTTGTCTTTTCAGGATCAAGCCATACTGCGCCCGATGCTGTTTTACCCATCTTCTTACCCTCGGAATTGAGGAGAAGAGTGATTGTCATTGCATAAGCATCCTTGCCGAGCTTTTTACGGATAAGCTCTGTGCCGCCGAGCATATTTGACCACTGATCGTCGCCGCCGAACTGCATGTTGCAGCCGTATTCTTTGAAAAGATGATAGAAGTCATAGCTCTGCATGATCATATAGTTGAACTCAAGGAAGCTGAGACCCTTTTCCATTCTCTGCTTATAGCATTCTGCGCGGAGCATGTTGTTAACCGAGAAACATGCGCCAACCTCACGGAGAACATCAACATAGTTGAGGTTCAGAAGCCAATCAGCATTGTTGATCATCATAGCCTTGCCTTCGCCGAACTCGATGAAGCGGCTCATCTGCTTTTTAAAGCATTCAACGTTATGCTCAATTGTTTCCTTAGTGAGAACCTGACGGAGATCGCTTCTGCCCGAAGGGTCACCGATCATACCTGTTCCGCCGCCGAGAAGAGCGATGGGGCGGTTACCTGCCATCTGAAGTCTCTTCATGAGGCAAAGAGCCATGAAGTGACCGACATGGAGGCTGTCTGCTGTGGGGTCAAAGCCGATATAGAAAACCGCCTTGCCGTTGTTGATAAGATCTCTGATCTCTTTTTCGTCTGTTACCTGCGCAATAAGTCCTCTTGCGACAAGTTCTTCATAAATCTGCATATTAAAACATCCTTTCGGTATTATTTACATTATAAAAGCCCTCTGCCATTTCTGACAGAGGGCGAATTAACGCGGTACCACCTCTTGATTGAGCCTGCCTCACAGCAAACTCCTCTGCGGGTATGCGAACATACCCTGCGCTTTAACGCGCGCTCACGGCTTTACCTACTGCATTTTTTCAGCAAAGCGGCTCCGGAATGTATTTCACACGCCGCACGCTATCCCCTTTCACCGACCGGAGACTCTCTTAAACAGCTGACACGGTTACTTCTTTCCTTCATTGCCATTAGAAATTATTATACATTATAAATTTATTGTTTGTCAAGTCTGACACATATTTTTGAGAGCAGAAACACATAATTACGAATTCCGCATTACGAATTCCGAATTGCTTTAAGCCATTCTTCGGCAATAATCTTATGCCCTGCGATGCTGGGATGCGTTCCGTCCCAGATAAAATATTCAAGCCTCGACCTTGCGGCATTCTCGTAAATTTTATCAAAAAGAGGAACAAAAATACATCCGAATTCATCCGCAAGCTTTTTCGATGCCGCCCTGACCTTCTTGTTGACCTCTTGGCGGTACGGAACCGAATCTTCGGGGTCATTCGTATCGGGCCGCTCAAACGGACCTTCAACGCCGTCGGGATGAGGCATGAACTTATAAGAACAGTCTGTTCTGTCGAGAGGACAATAGAAAGGCTCACATATGATTATTTTTATATCTCCGAGCTCCTTGCGTGTCAGTTCAAGAATCTTACGCATATTGGTTTCATAGCGTTCCGCCGTCTCATCGACGGTAAGACCGTGGAAATATCCGTAGCTGCCGTCGTTGACACCGACAAGAATGCTCAGAACAGTAGGTTTATTATCAATAACATCCTGCTGCCATTTGCATAGAAGGTCATATGCGTTTTCGCCTGAATAACCCTTATTTATAAATTTCGGCATCTTCTCGGCATTTTCAAATGCAAGCTCGGAAGCAACAATATACTGATATCCGTGCCCCATAATATGGTTGCAGTCCATGGATTTGCCCCGATTTCCGTCGGTTATCGAGTCGCCCGAGAAAAGAATAACTTCATTTTTATCAAGCTTCATATTATTACCTTAAACCTTTAAGAACTTCATAAGCCTTTTGGGCATCCGTTTCAAAATCAAGAACATCCGCTTCTATAGAACATGTCTCAACGCCGATTTCTTTAAGAGGCTCAATGAAGCTAGCCTGACTGAAAGCGTCTCCCTGGGCGGGATAGATTCTTTTTTTGTCAATTTCGGGTGCGGGGTCAGGGTTTGAAGTGTGCGCATGGATAATCATTCCCTTATATTTCAGAAGCTTTGACATTTCTTCATTCTGGTAAAACATATGCGCCACATCCGCAAGCACTCTGATATAAGGTGAACCGACCTTTTCTGCTATTGCAACACCGTCGTCAATTGTATTTATCGCGTTGCATTCCTGTTCACGCAAAGGCTCAATCGCAACGGGAAGGTTATATTTTTCAGCAACGGGGACAACAAGATTTTTAAGAAAATCTACAATCTCTGCCCTGCCCTCCTCAAGACTCATGCCTTCAGGAATTCTTCTTGCTCCCGATGAACCGAAAACAAGATATCTGAGTCCGAGACAGCTCGCTCTTGAAAACAGCTTTTCAAGATAGTCTCTGATTGCGGTTTCATCCTTTTCCTCGCCCACAACTCTGAGAGAAATAAAGCAGTTTGCCGCAAGAATCGGAAAGCCGAGAGCTTTGAGAGCCTCGATTTTTTCATCATCCGCCTTAACGATTTCCTGACAGTGCGACTCTGCAAAGTCATAGCCGAGAGACCTGATATATTTCATTTTTTCAATATCTGTTCCGCAGCATACACCTATTTTCACTTTTACTTACCTGCCTTTGCGTTCATAAGCATTTCTCTTGCCGTTTCAAGCTGCAGCTCGGTTACGGCATCGCCTGCGGTAATTCTCGCAATTTCAGCCGCCCTCTGCTCAAAATCAAGAGGAGTTATGCTTGTATATGTTTTTGAATCCTCAACTGATTTTCTGATTTTCATGTGTCTGTCTGCCTGCGCGGCAATTCTTGCAAGGTGGGTTACGCAGATAACCTGCCTGCCCTTGGATACCTGATAAAGCTTGAGCGCGATTTTTTCAGCCGCCGAGCCGCTTACGCCTGCATCAATTTCATCAAAAATGAGCGTTCCGATATCGTCTTTGTCCGACAGAACATTCTTGATTGCAAGCATAATTCTCGAAAGCTCGCCGCCCGAAGCTATTTTTGCAATAGGTCTGGGTTCCTGGCCCGGATTTGCACTGATAAGAAACTCGATTGCATCCGCACCCTTTGAGGTCAGAGCAGTTGCCTTTCGGTCAACAACAAATTCGACCTTCGGCATATCAAGAAATTCAAGCTCCGCCTTAACGGCTTTTTCAAACGCTCTTGCCGCCGTCATTCTGCTTTCCGTCAGCTTTGACGAGAGAATTTTTATTTCATCTGAAAGAGCATAAAGCTTATCTTCAAGCTCACCGATGCGTTCATCCGAAACTTCAATTTCGGATTTTTCAGCAATTATTTTTTCAAGGTAAGAAAGAATATCACTTTCTTCCTTGCCGTATTTCATTGAAAGTCTGTAGAGAAAATCAAGCCTTTCATCAATTTCGGAAAGCCTTGAGGGGTTGAAATCAAAGCCGTCCTTAAGCCGTCTCAGCTCAGCCGAAAAATCAGCAAGCTCATATGATGCTCCTCTTATACCGAGAGCGGTTTTCTCTGCTTCCGAATAATATTTCGCCGCCGTTTCAACATCCGCGGCGCACTCCTCAAGCCCTGCAAGAATTCCGTTATCTCCCGAAAGAGCGGAATAAGCCCTCTGCAACGCCTTGACAACCTTTCCGCTGTTTGCAAGCAAGGTTTTTTCCTTCGAAAGCTCGTCTCTTTCGCCGATTCTCACAGCGGCATTTGTAATTTCTTCAATCTGAAAGTTGAGATAATCAAGTCTTGCTGCTTTTTCATCGCGCGTGTCATAGAGAGAATCAAGCTCTTTTTTTACAGAAACAAGCTGAGCGAACACCTTTTTATAATCAGATCGCAGCTGAGCATTTTCGGCAAGCTTATCAATAAAACCGCAATGCTTTTCAGGAGAAAGCAGCGATTGATTATCGTGCTGACCGTGAATATTGATAAGCTGCGAACCGATTTCTTTCAGAACAGAAACTGTAACCGCACAGCCATTAACTCTGCATGAGTTTTTACCCGACGCACTCAACCGACGGCTGAGGGTCAGGGAATTATCCGGCATTTTTTCGATTCCCGCTTCGTTGAGAACAGACTCAACAGCAGGTGAAATATCGCTGAACTCGGCATAAACGGATGCATTTTCGGCTCCGCTGCGGATAAGCTCCCTTGATGTACGCTCACCGAGAACAGCGTTGATTGAATCAATAACAATTGATTTACCTGCGCCCGTTTCGCCCGTCAGAACATTCAGACCGCTGTCGAAAGCAATCTGTGCGCTTTCGATAACGGCAATATTCTCGATTTTCAAGCCAACTAACATACTGTTATTTCTTCCTTTGGTTAATTATCAGCCGATGATTTCAGCAATAGCTTCCTGCATTTTCGATGCAAGCTCGGGAGTTTTGCACAGCGCAAATATTGTATCGTCGCCTGCAAGAGTTCCGACAAGACCCTCCCAATGCATTGAGTCAAGCGCAGCGCATGCCGCCTGAGCCATGCCTGTATAGCACTTGACTACGAGAGTGTTACCCGCATAATCCGCTGAAATGACCGAATGATTGAAAATGCTTTTATACTTGCCGAGAAGCTCGCCCGAATCGCCGCTGTCAACCGCATAACGGCTTCTGCCCATTTCGTCAACCTTTTTGACAAGGCGGAGATCCTTTATGTCTCTTGAAATTGTTGCCTGAGTTGTGTCAAAGCCCTCTTCTCTGAGTTTTTCGAGAAGGTCGGTCTGGGTAGAGAGGCAATTCTGCTCAATAAGTCTGATTATGGTTTCGTGTCTTTTCTTTTTCACGTTTGTCATCCTTTCAAATCAGCGGCGCTGAGCCAGCTTTCTGTATAAAATATCAATAAAGTTTTCTGATTTAATTCTGATAAAGTTTGCCGTGAACTCTGCTCTGGAAATTTCAGCCCTGCAGCCTGCCTCAATTATCTGAGGCTCTGCCCCGTCTGCCGAAAGGCAAAGCGGAACACCGTCTGCCGAGGAAACTCCGATAACCGCATCGGGCTTGAATACAAGCGACCTGCCGACGAGAGAATGGGGACAGATCGGCGTCATGAGAATGCTTTCAAGCTCGGGATCAACTATCGGTCCGCCTGCGGAAAGCGAATAAGCGGTTGAACCTGTCGGCGTTGCAACAAGAACACCGTCGCAAAGATAGCTGTTGAAGCAGCTTCCGCCGAGTGCTACATCAATTTCACTCATGCGCTGCTTTTCTTCATTGGTAATCAGGCAGTCGTTGACGCAGTAATCCGTACTGATTACCCTGTCACCCTCAAGAATATTCACCTTGAGCATGAGACGCTTATCAAAAGTATAATCACCGTCAATAAGCCTTGAAAGAAGATGAAGCTCGTTATCCTCAAGACCTGCCATAAACGCAAGCCTGCCCGCGTTGACACCGAGAATCGGCTTCTGATATCTGACAGCGGATTTCGCGGCATGAATTATTGAGCCGTCACCGCCGACTGCAATAACCGCATCGCATGTTCCGAGAGCTTCATTTTCAGGAGCAAACACCGCTTTCGTATCGGCAAAATCCGCTTTGTATTCGGGGAGAAAGCAATATTCCGCGCCGAGACTGTCAAGGCTTTTGCATATGCCTTTTGTTACGGCAAGAGCCTCTTTTCGGGTAAGATTCGGCATAAGAGCTATTTTCACTGCGCCGCCTCCCCTGCAGGTTTATCGAGACTTTCATGCGATTTATCGGCAAGCTGTGTTGCACTGCCGCTCCAGAGCATTTCGCCTTTTTCGCATTTTTCGATAAACATAAGATATTCTATATTTCCCTCAGGACCTTTGATGGGTGAAAAATCAACATCAATAACCGCAAATCCGTTATCTGCCGCAAATTCTGTTATTTTCGCAATAACATCGGCATGCACGGATTTATCCCTGACAACTCCTTTTTTGCCTATGTTCTCCTTGCCTGCTTCAAACTGAGGTTTTATCAGGCAAACGGATTTTCCGCCGTTTTTAAGAAGCGTATGCATAACGGGGAGAATGAGCTTTAACGATATAAAAGAAACATCAACTGAAGCAAAGTCAATTTCTTCGGGTATCTGTTCACGGGTAACATATCTGAAATTCGTTCTTTCGAGATTAACTACCCTCTCATCACAGCGAAGCTTCCATGCAAGCTGACCGTAACCGACATCAATCGAATAAACCTTTGCCGCGCCGTTCTGAAGCATGCAGTCGGTAAAACCGCCCGTTGAAGCGCCGATATCCATGCAAACGCAGTCTTTGAGTTCAAGACCGAAGCTCGCCACTGCCTTATGAAGCTTCAGACCGCCTCTGCTGACATAAGGGTTAACCGCACCCCTGACTTCAATAACATCGGTATCCTTGACAGTTGTTCCGCCTTTGAGAGCTTTCTGACCGTTCAGGTATACACTGCCTGCCATTATAAGAGCCTTTGCCTTTTCGCGTGTTTCCGCAAAGCCTCTTTCGAAAACGGCAACATCAAGCCGCTGTTTTTCACTCATATTGCCGCCTCCTTTTCTATAAGCTGAGCCATTTTTTCGGGGCTCATCGAATATTTTTCCATAAGCCTTTCAACCGCAGCATGAGCAACAAATTCATTATCAACCGCAGTAAGGCTGTATTCTGATTTAAATCCGCGCAGAAGAAGCTCACAACCGAACTTTTCGCCGACGCCGCCGCTCTTCATGCCCTCTTCAAAGAAGAAAACATTTTTGCAGCCCGATGCCGCTTCAACAGCCTCTTCGGGAATAGGCTTGATACGGTTGAGTTTTATAATTTTTATATTTTCGGACTTCCTGCCCAGAAGCTTCAGAGCCTTTTCAGCATTGAAAAACAGTCTGCCGTAGGTTACAACAGCAATTTCCGCATCTGCATTTCCGATAATTTCAAAGCTGTCCGAGCAAAGCTGTGCATATTCCGTATCGGCAGGCATTCTGCCTCTCGGATAACGGATAACAACAAGGTTTTTATCTTTATAAAATGCATTGTAAAATGCCTTGCCGAGTTCACAATAGGTTGCAGGAGAATAAACGGTGGTATTCGGCAGGCTCTGCAGCAGAGAAACATCAAAAAGACCCTGATGCGTCTCTCCGTCCTCACCGACAAAGCCCGCTCTGTCAACTGCAACAATCAGCTTTCTGCGCTGAAGCGCGCCGTCATGGATAAGCTGGTCGGCACACCTCTGAAGGAAGGTTGAATAAACAGCGAAAACAGGAAGCATACCTCCTGCGGAAAGACCTGACCCGAAAGTTACGGCGTGTTCTTCGGCAATTCCCACATCATAGAAGCGTTCGGAGAATTTCTTTGAAAACTCCTCAAGCCCCGTGCCGAGAGCCATCGCCGCCGTTATAGCGCATATGCGCTTATCCTTTGATGCAAAATCGCAGATAATTCTGCCGAATTCGGACGAATAGCTTCCCGATGACTGCATCGGCTCGCCCGTATCAATATCAAATTTTGAAATGCCGTGAAACTTCTCGGGAGAATTCTCGGCATGGTCATAGCCCCTGCCCTTCATCGTATTTATATGGATGACAACAGGCTTTTCAACCAACTTTGCGCTGTCCATCGCATCGCAGAGACGGTTGATATCGTGTCCGTCAACGGGACCGATATATTTGAATCCCAGGTCCTCAAAGAATGAGCTGGAATAGATTATATTCTTAAGAGTATTTTTCAGCTTGAAAATGTGGTTTGAGAGCGATTTGCCGACAACCGGTATCTTTCTGAGAGCCTTTTCCGTTCCTGCCTTGAAGCGGTAATATTCGGGCTTTGCTCTGACAACGGCAAGATATCTCGCCATTGCTCCTACATTTTCTGAAATCGACATCTCGTTGTCGTTGAGAATTATTATCAGGCGTGTTTTGGTTGAGCCTGCATGGTCAAGAGCCTCATAAACCATTCCGTTGCCGAATGAACCGTCGCCGATAACTGCAACTGCAAAATTCTTTGAGCCTTTCGCCGCATTTGCCGCCGCAACGCCCGCCGCCTGAGAAACGGATGTGCCTGCATGTCCCTCATAAAAGCTGTCATGCTCACTTTCGTCGGGTCTTACAAAGCCTGAAATTCCGCCCTCCGTACGCAAAGTGGAAAAACTGTCACGCCTGCCCGTAAGAAGCTTATGGGCATATGCCTGATGACCTACATCCCAGATAATCTTATCCTCGGGAGAGTTGAACATCTTGTGCAGCGCAACGGTAAGCTCAACCGTGCCGAGATTTGAGGCAAGGTGACCGCCCGTTGAAGCAACCGTATCAACAAGAGTGCGCCTTATTTCAGTACACAGCAATTCAAGCTGAGCATCGGAAAGATTTTTCACATCCGACGGCTTATTTATATTTTTAAGGATTGATGTCTCAATCGGATTATTTTCCATATCTTCAATTATTCCTGTCCGCAAGCTTATCAGCAAGCATTATAAGAAATTCTTTTTCATCACCGAAAACCGAAAGCGCTTTTTTCGCTTTTTCGGTCAGTTCATCGGCAAGAGCCTTTGATTTTTCAAGTCCGAGCAGCGATACATAGGTTGACTTCTCATTTTCGCCGTCACTGCCGACGGGTTTGCCGAGAACCTCACTGCTGCTTGTTACATCGAGGATATCGTCAACTATCTGGAATGCGAGACCGATATCCGCGCAGTATTCACGGGCGGCAGACATTTTTTCTCCGTCTGCGTTTGCGGCAATGCATCCCATTGACGCCGCCGCCATAATAAGCTCGCCCGTTTTGAGCTTGTCCGTTTTTGCAATTTCATCAAGAGCTGCTTTTCTGCCCTCATTCGCAAGATCCATAACCTGACCCGCTATCATACCCGAGCATCCTGCCGCTTTTGCAAGAGCAAGCCCTGCAGCGGTTTTCTGTTCCGCACTCATTCCGGGCGCAGAAAGCACGGTTTCAAAAGCAAGAGTCAGCAATCCGTCTCCTGCAAGCAGAGCATCCGCTTCGCCGAAAACCTTATGGCTCGACGGCTTGCCTCTGCGCATATCGTCATCATCCATACACGGCAAATCGTCATGAATAAGCGAATATGTGTGAATCATTTCAAGAGCAAGCGCAAACGGAACAGCTTTTTGCGGATCACAGCCGCAGACGCGGCAGAATTCAAGCGCGAGCATGGGACGGATGCGTTTGCCTCCGTTTGAGAGCGAATAAGCCATAGCCTCAAGCATTCTGTCAAGCCCTGCAGACTCTCTGCCTGCAAACATATCCGAACTCATATAACGCTCTGCCGCTTTGTTGATTATTTCCGCATACTCACGGCATCTTTCGTCAAAGCCCGTCATTCCTGCTCACCCTTTCCTGCTGAAAGCTCGCTGATTCTGAGCTGAGCGGCATCAAGGCTTTTTGCACATTTAGCGGCAAGAGCCGTTCCCTCTTCATAAAGCTTCATCATTTCTTCAAGAGAAAGGTTGCCGTTTTCAAGCTTATCAACTATCTCTTCAAGCTTTGCAACTGATTTTTCGTAATTTATCTTTTCCATATTCAACTTTCCTTTAAAACCTCGCAGTCAAGACTTCCGCTGCTGAGTTTCACATTTATTATATCTCCTGCCTTAACGCAGGCGGAATCTGTGATAATTCTTCCGTCAACGGTTGCAACGCTGTAGCCTCTGGCAAGAATTTTCAGAGGACTCATTGCATCGAGCTTCGCACACAGAGAAGCAAGCTCCGTACTTTTTTCCGCAAATCCGCGTCCGGCGGCGGAATCCATCGCCATTGAAGCCTTATCGCACCTGACGCGCAGTGCATCAATATAGTTTTTCGGATTAAGGTGTTTAAGCGCCGATTTATGAAGCTCAAGACGCGAATATTCAAAACCGAATCTGTCCTCAAGCGCAGTTTTCATTCTGTAAACCGCAGAAGCAAGCATTTCTTTCTGCTGATAACTGTCAGGCACAGCAAGCTCCGCCGCAGCAGACGGAGTTGGCGCACGCAAATCCGCGGCAAAATCGCAGATAGTAAAGTCCGTTTCGTGGCCGACGGCTGAAATGACGGGAATTTCGCTTGCGGCAACCGCTCTGGCAACCATCTCTTCATTGAATGCCCACAGCTCTTCAACAGAGCCTCCGCCTCTGCCGACGATAAGAACATCCGCCGCCTTTTCTTTATTGAAAAGTTCAACCGCCGCTTTAATCTGGGAAGCCGCGTAGTCACCCTGCACCGCAACGGGGCAGAGAATAAGCTCGGCAAGCGGAAAACGGCGGGAAATAACATTGATTATATCCCTGATTGCCGCGCCCGTCGGCGAGGTGACAACACCGATCCGCTGAGGAAAAGCAGGTATCGGTTTCTTTCTGCTTTCATCAAAAAGGCCCTGCGCCGCAAGCTTCTTTTTAAGTTGCTCAAACGCCATGCTCAGCGCACCCGTTCCGTCAGGCTGCATATCGTCGATATAAAGCTGATACTGACCGTCTCTTTCAAAAACGGAAACCCTGCCCTTGACAATAACGCACATTGAGTTCTCGGGCATGAATTTAAGGCGCATGTTGGCTGTTTTGAACATTACCGCTTTTATTGACGAAAACTCGTCTTTGATGGTCATATAGAAATGACCCGTTTTATAATGATTTGTAAAATTTGAAATTTCGCCCTGAACGAATACCGTCTGCAGATTGAAATCCTGCTCAATTATTGATTTGACATATCGGTTGAGCTGGCTGACGGTAAGAACAACTCCGTTACTCATCAGACACTCCTTTCACCGCCGCAAGAACAGCCGTCCCCGCCGCATTGTCACACGAAAATTCGGGTTTTGCAAAAACAGCGTCAAACCTGCTTTCGATACGGCTTCTGATAATCGAATTTGACATTACTCCGCCCGCATAAACAACGGGGAGATTGCCGTATTTTTCAATAGCAAATCCGGTCATTTTTTCAACGGTTTTGCCGATAAAATCAAGGCAGAAGCGTGAAATATCCTCTGCCGCTTCGCCTTTTCTGAACATTGCGGCGCACTGATTCTCAAGCCCGGAAAGACTGCAGTTTCCGTCCTTTACGCAGACCTTGGGATTGAAAGTTTTCTCGCTTTTCAGTGCGAGCTTTTCAAGCTCTCTGCCGCATGGAAACTTAAGCCCGAGCATAACCCCTGCTCTGTCAACAGCCTGTCCGCCGTTGAGGTCAAGGGTTTCGCCGATTATCTCAATATCAAAAGCCCTCTCAGCATTCGGGGAAACAAGAAGCATCTCTGTTGTTCCGCCCGAAACATGGAAGGCGATGAATTTTTTATCTTTAAGCTCTTCTTTTTCTGCCGAATACAATGCGGCCATTATATGCCCCGCCTGATGCGAAAAGCCGTAAACAGGTTTGTTCACAGCCGCAGCAATGCATTTCGCCGCATTTACGCCGACAAGAAAGCAAGGCATATAAGAGCCCTCGGCATCCCTCGGTTTTTCGGAAACACCGATTGCATCTATTTCAAGACCTCTGCCGCCGAAAAGCTCTTCAACAAGCGGCCAGAGCCTCGCAGTATGATGAAACACCGCATCGCTCTGACGAAGCCCCTTTTCGCCCTCTTTAACGGGCAGAAGAAGCTTTTTCTGAATAACCTCACCACTTTCGCTGTTGTAAAGCGCACAGGAGGTTGTGTAATTGCTTGTATCTATTCCGAGAGTCAGCATTACTTGATTTCCTTTGATACCGAGCCGAGAACTCCGTTGACAAACGACTGATCATCGCCCGAAGCATATTTCTTGCAAAGTTCAACAGCCTCATTAATCGAAACGCCGACAGGGATATCGTCAAAGCAGAGCATTTCGCAAACAGCAAGGCGAAGAACCGCAAGCGCAACCTTTGAAATACGGTTGATCTTCCAGCCGATGCAGTGTTTTTCGATAACGGGATCAATTTTTTCGATGTTATCCCATGTTCTGAACGCAAGCTCTTTTACGAATTTGCTGTCCGAAATAATTTCAGTTTCAAGAGCAAGCTCATAAAGCTCCGAAAACTCTGTTTCCGAATTGAATGCCTTTTCGAAAATAAGGAAAAATGCCTGTTCTCTTTCTTCACGTCTTGTAAGCATTATAATTATTCCTCCGAGGATTTAGTTTCTTAATTATAACACCTATTTTTAAAATATACAAGAATAAAATATGAATATATACAAGAAAAATGAATATTTTTAATATTCCATTTCAATCAGAGTTATTTTATCGCTTGTAAGCCCCGTCTGTTTAACAACAATTTCCTTTATCTGAACAACACTCGTTTCATCGAGAGAGCCGTTTTCAACAATAATTTCCGCTGTTCCTCCGTTGAGAATGACCAGACTTTCACAGCCGATTTTTGCGGTTATGAGATTTTCGATATCGCATTCCAGCGTTATTGACTCCGAAATATCCGTGAGCGCATCGGTTGCTTTCGCAACGGACTCGGGAGCCGAATCGCTGTCTTTAATAATATCATTAAGTGCTTCAGCCGCCTCGTCCCTTGCTGTCTGACGGCGAAGCTTTGCGCTTGAAAAATATTCGCTCGCAACTGCCTGCGCCGCGGCATCATCCAGTACAACATCGGTTGAGATAACATAACGCGCATCTCCGAGGTTTGCTCCCTTGTCTACCGCCTGCCCCGTCACCTGCTGAGAAACATCCGCCGCCGCCGAATCAACCTGCGGAGAGGTATAGTATCGGTTGATAAAAACCGCCGCCCCCAGAGCAATAACAAGGGTCGCAAGCAAAAGCTGTCTTTTTTTAAGAATCATATCACAGTTCCTCCGATGTATATTTTTTGTATATTATTCACTATGTTTCAGTTCATTCTGGCAACGCTCACTCTTGCCGAGCTGATATCCAGAAGTGCCGTAACGGTTGCAATAATCTCTGCCCTGACCGTATCATTGCCCGCACCCTGACAAACAACCGCAACACCTCTTATTCTGGGTTCCTCAACTCTGACAACAATTCCGTTTTCACCGTCTCCGCTGTCAACAATAATATATTCATCTTTATACTCAACATTACCCGCTCCGCCGCCGTCAACATCCTCCCCATAGTCATAATTATGCAGATAAACCTGCTCGCTTCCGCTCTCGAGAGTTATCATGACCTGCGTTGCTCCTGCGCCGTCAATGCTTGATATTATTGAGGTTATCCTCTCTTCAAGAGCAGAAACATAATCATCCGGTGAATAGGCCGAAGAAACGGAGGTTTCCTGAGGCTCATAATTCTTTTCCTTTCCCGTTTCGCTGAGAACAAGCACCGTAATCCCGAGAATAAAAAGAACAATAACCGCAAGAAGCCGTTTATTCAGGTTTGTTTTTTCGCATATCCGGTTTATGACACCGCTGATTTTTTCGGATAAATTCAAATCGCTGTCCTTCCTTTTCAGTTGCTGTTGACAGTTACGGGAATGCCGAGCCTTTTTTCAAGAACCGATGAAAACTCCTGCAGACTGACAGATGACTCTTTTGGTATTGTTATACACACACCCTGTATAATTATACATTGCTCATCATCCATATACATTTCCGCATCAACGCTGTAATCCGATATTCCGTATTCCGATGCTTCCTGCGAAATTATATTTCCGACAGCATTTCTGCAGGCTTCAAGCATATGCTCTTCCAATCCGTTATCCGATATTTCAGCAACGCTTTCATTCAGAAATGCAGGAACAAAATTACCGTTTTGTGTTATTTCGGCAATCGGAGAGCATACCGCTGAAACAACAAAAATTCCGATAACGGCTCGCAGGGTTTTCTCCATTGTTCCTCTCGGAGAAATAAAGCTTATAAGTGAGCCTGCTATTCCGCTTATCATCAGGCAGACTGCCCATTGCTTCAGAGCTTCCATTTCAGCCTCCCGATTTCATAACTGTAACAATGCCCGACGAAATAACAAACACTGCTGCTGAAAGAATAAGCATAACATTTAGCATAGAAAACATATACGAAATGTTTTTCAGAATTTCCGAGCATTGGGAGTTACCGAGCAAATCGCTTATCACGCAAGCGCCGCGCATGGCAAACACCCACAGCAAAAGACTGATTACCGACGGCAAACATATTGCAAGAACAGCAAGAATGCCGTAAATTCCGACAGCACTTTTTAATAGCGAAAGACTTCCCGACAAAGCGGAATATGCCTCGCTCAGAGCACCGCCGACAACGGGAATAAATGTGCTTGCCGCCAATTTAACTCCCCTTGCCGCAAGACCGTCTGCCGAACCCGAAATAACATTTTTCAGCGTTAAAAAACCTGCAAAAAGGCTTGCCGCCGCTCCGATAACCGTTGCCGATGTTTTGCGCAGAATTTCACTTACGGCAGAGAGCCTGAGCGTCGGAAGAAATGATCCTATCGCACCCAGCATTCCTGCAATGTAAACCAACGGCAATGCAAAATTATCCGCCAGAGCTTCAACGGCCTGCGCCGCGGCAAAAGCCGCTCCCTGAAAAGACAGCGCGGAAACGGGATTACCCGAAGCTGTCATTACGCCTGCAAGAACGGGTATAAGCGCTTTTTCAAATCCCGAGCAGAGTTTCATCGCCGAAACACCTGCACGCACCGACTCGGCGGCAGGAACAAAAACGCTCATAATCACAAAGCAACCGCACACAAGATTCATAACACCCTTTGTTTTTTCATCATCAGGAAAGAAACCCGAACACACACTTACAAGCATGACCGCTCCGCAAGCTGTCAGGCATCCGCGGAGAGGCTCCGAAATATTCGCGCGCAGCATATCCGCGATAGCTCCGAAAACCGAAGCAAGGGAGAAAGACATCATGCTTTCGATATCCGCACCGCTGCAACCTATTGACTCAAGATATTCCCTTGAGTTTTCATCGAGAAAATCAGGTAATTCGGAAGCACCTGAAGCTTCAAGCTGATCTTCATAATATTCAGGGACAGCCGCCGCTTCACATTCCTGCGCATACACATCCACTTGAAACAGCACGATAAGAACACAAGCGGCAAATACACCGACAAACTTTTTTATTTTTCCTTTCAATTGAATCATTCCATCAGTCCCAGAGCAAGCCTTGCAACCGCCTGCAGCATCGGCAGGGCAAGAGTGATAGCACCAACTCTGCCTGCAAGCTCAACAGCTGCAGCAATTGAAGAGCTCGAATTATCGTAACATATATCGGCGGCAAACTGCGTAACAACACATATCCCGAGGCAACGGATAAGAACGGATACATTTTCTTTTTCAAGACCCGCAAGCTCCATCATCGAATCAACTGTTTGAGAAACTCCGATAAATTTTTCCGCCGCCGCAACGGCAATAACCGCCGCGCCGCCCACAACAATCAGCGGAGCAATCTCAGGCTTCAGCTGCCGCACAAGCGCATACAGCATCGCCGTCACAATCCCTGCCGCAGCAATTTTCACAATATCCATATTTTCAGAAATCCATCAGGCTTTTCACCGTTGAGAGCAGGTTTGCAAACTGCGGCAAAAGCATCATCAGAACAGCAACGATTCCCGCAAGGATGGTTATAAGAGCATAATCATCCCTTCCCGAACGGACAAGAATGGCATTAAGCACCGCAACAACGATGCCGACAGCCGCTATTTTAATAACAATCGAAAGATCCATATTTCACCTAAATTAAAAAAATTGCCGCCGAAATACCCAGCAGCAAACCGAGCGGCGGAAACATTCGGGCGCTGCGTTTGTTCTTTTCTTCCCTTTCGGATAACGCTTGTTCAAAAAGCGATTTATAGTATCTGCAGCAGGAAAGCTGACCTTCGATATCCGTTACACCGATATCGGCACCCATAGCAATAAGCTTACGGGATTCCTCGGGCAACAAAGCACATAATGCGCGGCTTTGCTCAATGCTCTTTTTCCACGCGCAACTGAACTGTTCGCCGCTTTCAAGCATCGTTTTACACGCTCCGATAAATTCAAGCTGTGATACAGCACTTTCCTCAAGCTGCCCCAGAAGCTGAATAACGGGCATTTCCGAATAGCGGAGTCTTGTTTCCATAACATTGATCATAAGCAGGATTTCTCTGACAAGCGAAACTCTCCTGAAATCCGCATAAGCGAGAAATCTGCCGCCGAGCGCAAAGGCTGCCGCTATCAGCAATGCCGCCAGAGCTTTAATCAAGCAAATCACCTGCCTTAAAAAAACGCTCCGACCTCTTCCCCTTATGGTTTGACAGCAGAACGATGTTTTCAAAGCAACCGCTTTCAAGCAATCTTTTCAGAAGAGGTTTTGTACGCAATTCAGCTTCGCTGCCTGCATGCATGCTCAGCACAAAATCAACTCCGCTGCAAAGCCCTGCTTCCACCGCCTGCGCTTCTTCATCCGTAGCAATCTCATCGCAGATAATTATTTCGGGCGAAAAGGAGCGCAAGCCAATCAGTATCCCCTCGCTTTTGGGATAAGATGTTATCAGGTCGCAGTTTATTCCGAGGTCATTCTGCGGCCTTCCGCAATGAACAGCCCCTATCTCGCCTCTTTCATCGCAGATAAAAACATTTGCAAACAATCCTTTGCCGCTGCCCGAAAGCTGCCTTGCAAGATCCCTGAGAACGGTTGTTTTTCCGCTCGACGGCGGTCCCGCAACTATAAGCCCCGAAATACCCTGCGAAAAGCACCGCAGAAATATTCCGTCTGCCGCGCCCTTGATTTCTCTTGCAATTCTGAGATTTATACAGCTTATTTCTCTGACGGAGATGACCTTTCCGTTTTCGGTAACGGCAGTTCCAGCTACCCCTGCTCTGTGACCGCCGTCAACGGTTATAAAGCCTTTGTTAATTGCATCTTTAAAGCTGTAAACCGAATAACCGCAAAGTCTGTGAAAGGTTTCTTCCGTATCCCTGCTGTCGGTTTTCATGACAAGCTCCGAATAAATCTGCGTCAGCCTGCCTGATTCGTGCAGGAAACGAACTCCCGTTTCCGTTACCGCAACAACAGGCTTTTCGTTTCTGAGCCGTATTTCGCGGATTCCGTTTTTCTCATCATCGTTCAGACGCATAAGAGCGCCCGAAAGCTTCGGCGAAAGAACCCTCACCGCCTGCTCAAATCTTTTTATGTTATCCATCGCTTTTCCTTTCAGCGGGTTTTGCTAAAATATATGGCGTCTTGTCCCTGAATAGAACACCAAAAGCGAATTTAATGTTTAACAGATTGTTCACTTGCATAAATAAGGATATTATGATATATTGAGTAATATCAGCATATATCCAATAAAAACGGAGGTTAATTATGTCACATAAAGAACCGTCGACTCTTAAGAAAAAATCTTTGCTGAGCCGATTTTTCATTGATAACTCTTATTGCTGGCTTTCAATGGCATGCACAATCGGCATCATGCTGCTTGTTTATTATTGCTACAGCCTTTTCCCCTTCGGCAACAAAACCATTCTCAGAATGGATCTGTATCATCAGTACGGCCCGCTTTTTGCCGAGCTTTATGACAGAGTAACAAACCTTGAAAGCTTTTTCTATTCATGGCGCACAGGTCTCGGCTCGCCGTTCCTCGGCAATTTCTTCAACTATCTTTCAAGCCCGGGCATGATATTCATGCTTCTTTTCGGCCACGAAAATATGCCGGAAGCAATTGCAAGCATGATTGTTGCCAAGGCCGCTCTTGCCGCCGCTTCATTCACATATTATCTCAAAAAGTCACAGAACAGGCACGACTTCAGCACGGCGGCTTTCGGCGTTCTCTATGCAATGTGCGGCTACTTTATCGCATATTACTGGAATGTTATGTGGATTGACACGATGGCTTATTTTCCGCTTATCATTCTCGGAATTGAAAATATTATCAACAAACGCAGTCCGAAGCTTTATATCCCGATGCTTGCCCTGACCCTTCTGACAAGCTATTATATGGGATATATGACATGCATTTTTTCCGTTCTATATTTTATCGTTTATTATTTCTCAAACCATGATTTCACATCTCTTGCAGAAGATACACCGTTCACAACCGACGAAAAGGGCAACAAGAAATATAGATTCAGAGACAAGCTCAGCGGCAGTGTTTTCCTTCAGAGCGGATTCACTTTTGCGTTTTCAAGCATAGGCGCCGCATGCCTTGTTGCCTTTGCGCTTATCCCCGTTTACTTCATTCTCAAAAGCTGCTCCGCAACCTCGGGAACAATGCCGAAGCTTGAAGATTACAAATCATATTTCACAATCTTCGACTTCCTCGCAAATCACCTTGCAAGCGTTAACCCCACAATCAGAAGCAGCGGCACTGATGTTCTGCCGAATGTCTATTGCGGCATCGCAACACTTATTCTCGTTCCGCTTTATCTGTTCACAAAATCAATTTCAATCAAGGAGAAAACCGCAACAGTTTCTCTGCTCGGAATTCTCTACTTCAGCTTCAACATCAACATTCTCAACTATATATGGCACGGCTTCCACTATCCCAATGATCTGCCTTACCGCTTCTCATTCATGTATTGCTTCGTTCTTCTTGTTATTGCATACAAAGCGCTCACAAGACTTCATGAATTCAGCGGCAGAGGAATTCTCGGCGCTGGTCTGGGCGTAATGATTGCCATTATCCTCATTCAGGAGCACGGCTCCAAAAATGTTGAGGATGTAACGATTCTTATCAGCCTGATTTTTGTTGTCACTTACTGCCTTGTTTTTGCGCTCATGAAGGACAGCAAATATCAGAAATCCGCAGTTTCCGTTCTTCTTCTTTGCTGCATCATCGGCGAAATCGCATGCGCCAACACCGACCGTTACAGCATGAATCAGCCCAAATCCGCTTTTGCAGGCGATTACAAAGAGTTTGTTGCACTCAAAAATGAACTCGACAAGCACGACGGCAGTGACACCTACCGCATGGAGCTGCTTGACAGCAGAGCAAGAATGGACCCCGCATGGTACGGCTACAACGGCGTTTCAACATTCTCATCCATGGCATACGAAAAGCTTTCCAATGTTCAGAGCAACCTCGGAATGTTCGGAAACTATATCAACAGCTATACCTATCATCTTCAGACTCCCGTCTACAACATGATGCATTCACTCAAATATGTTGTTGACAACACAACTGAGGTTGATGTTTCTTATGACTATTACTCCAAGCTCTTTACCTCGGGCAAATTCACAGCATACTCAAACGACTACTACCTGCCTATCGGCTTTGCGGCAGATAATTCGCTCAAGCTCTGGTATTCAGGCGACTCCAACCCATTCACCGTTCAGAGCGACTGGTTTGAAAAAGCAACGGGCGTTAGCGATGTTTACAAGATGATGAATATAGACGAGGTGCGTTATTTCCGATTTGACGAAATAACCTCGGGTCTCGAAACAGGTGATATTTATTTCACAAAGCCCGATACGGGTGAAGGCGAAGCAACGTTCTTCCTTACGGTACCCGAAGAGCGCCACTGCTATCTTTTCGTTGACTCCGCCGCTTTCGATCAGATAACCATCGGCAAGGGTGATAAGACACATGTCCAGAATACCGACGAGCCTTATATATACGATCTCGGTGTTGTTTCTCCCGATGAGGTTGTAACGGTTCTGATAACCGTTGACGAAAAGGATTACGGTTATATCGACTTTTATCCCTATTATGTTGACGACGAAGCTCTCAACAAGGGCTATGAAATTCTCAAGGAAGGTCAGCTGAACATCACCTCATTTGAGGATACAAGAATAACGGGAACGGTTACCGCAAAAGAGGATTGCGTTTTCTTCTCTTCAATCCCCTACGATGCAGGCTGGACCGTAAAAATCGACGGCAAAGAAATCGCAGCAAGCGATTATATTTCTCTGGAAGAAGCTTATCTCTGCTTCAATCTTCCCGCAGGAGAGCATACAGTTGAGCTCAAATTTGAGCAAAGAGGTTTTGTTATCGGACTTGCAGTTTCGGGAGCAACGGTTGTTCTCATGATTCTTGTTGCTGTTCTCTTCTCTCTTCTTCGCAAGAACCGCGCTGAAAAGCTTGCTCTTGCAGAAGCTGAAAGAATCAGAGCAGAAGAAGAAAGAGCAGCGCAGGAGGCTCTTCTCGAAGTCGAATACATTTTATCGGAAAGCGATTCCGACTCAGACACTTCGGAATCCGATAACAGTGGGCTGACGTCAGAAACAACCTCTTGTGAATGCGCCGACGGTTCTTCCGAAAATTCCGGTTCCGACAGCGACGAATCTGTTGCCGACGATGATTTCACCGACGAAACCTGATTTAACCCGAAATAAAACAAACGCCGCATCCCGACACAGGGGTGCGGCTTATTTTTTGCAACAAAATTCGTCTTTTCACTTGATAAAAGAAAAATAGTGTTATATAATATTAAATCAGTTAGATATTTTTTGTCGAGGAAAGGGTGTTCGGTTTTGAACAGAATCGGTTTTGATAATGCGGCATATATCAGACGACAGTCTGAACAAATCAGCAAGCGAATCAACGAATTCGGCGGCAAGCTTTTTGATGATTTTCATGCCTCAAGGGTACTGCCCGGTTTTGCACCTGACAGTAAGCTTCAGATGCTCAAGCATATCGCCGATGATGTTGAAGTTGTAATTGTTATCAATTCAGGCGATATAGAAAGCAACAAAATCCGCCGCGACCTCGGCATAACCTATGATGCAGATGTGCTTCGCCTTATAGACGCTTACAGAGGCGCAGGTCTTTTTGTCGGCAGCGTTGTTCTCGCTCAGTTCAACGGTCAGCCTGCCGCACTTGCATTCAAATCAAAGCTTGAACAGCTCGGAGTAAAGGTGTTCATCAATTATATTATCGAGGGATATCCCTATAATGTTTCGCACATTGTAAGCGACGCAGGCTTCGGCAAAAACGATTTCATCGAAACCGAAAGACCGCTTGTTGTTATCACCGCCCCCGGCCCCGGAAGCGGAAAGATGGCAACCTGCCTTTCTCAGCTTTATCACGAAAACCAGAGAGGAAGCAAGGCAGGCTATGCAAAATTTGAAACCTTCCCCATCTGGAATCTTCCTCTTAAGCATCCCGTTAACCTCGCTTACGAGGCCGCAACCGCAGACCTCAACGATATCAACATGATTGACCCCTACCACCTTGAGGCTTACGGCATAACAACCGTCAACTATAACCGCGATGTTGAGGTTTTCCCCGTTCTTAACGCAATCTTTGAAAAAATCGAGGGCGTCAGCCCTTATAAATCACCCACTGACATGGGCGTAAATATGGTCGGTTACTGTATTTGTGACGATGAAGCCGCAAGAGAGGCTTCAAAAGCGGAAATTGTTCGCCGCTATTTCAATGCGATGTGCGATTTTCGCATGGGCAGAGGCAAGCAGGAAGCTGTTGATAAAATCGTCAGCCTCATGAACCAGGCCGGCGTATGCGTCGATGACCGCGCTGTTATCAAGGCCGCCATAGACAGAAGCAACGAAACCGACGGTCAGCCCGCAGTTGCAATTGAACTGCCTGACGGCAGAATTGTGACAGGCAAGACCTCCAATCTTCTCGGAGCATCCTCCGCCGCACTTCTCAACGCAGCCAAGGCAATCGCAGGTCTTCCCGATGATCTTCTTATGATTGCGCCGTCAATCATCGAACCCATTCAGGAGCTAAAAACAGGCATCCTCAAGGGTCATAACCCGAGACTTCACTCCGACGAAACGCTGATTGCCCTTTCCATGAGCGCAAACACAAATCCCGTTGCAAAAAAAGCTCTCGATTCAATCGAGCTTCTCAAGGGCTGCGAGGCTCATTCAACGGTTATCCTCTCTCAGGTTGATGCCGATGTTTACAGAAAAATAGGCATGAATCTCACCTGCGAGCCGAGATATCAGACGAAAAAACTTTATCACAAATAAAAATATCCCGTATCAACCGGTTTGGATGATACGGGATTGTTTTTTATAGTCTCAATTAAAACAAATCTTCCTGATTTGCAGTTTTGATTCCTGCGCCTGCAAGAGCAGCTGCGGCAACCTGATTATCGTCAACACGGAAAATCATATATGCGCCTGCCTTTGAGGAGTTGAAAGCATAGGTGTATTCAACAACAGTGTTGGCTTCGGAAAGAACCTCAAGAATTGTTGCAAGACTGCCGGGAGTATCTGAAATTGCAGCTGCAAGAACATCGGTAACCGTTGTGATATATCCGCCTTCATTAAGCGCAGCCTGCGCATTCTTGGGATCATCACAGATGATTCTCAGAATACCGAAATCCTGTGTGTCAGCAATTGAAAGCGCTCTGAGGTTGATATTGTGGTCTGCGATATATCTGGTAGCTTCTGCAAGCTTACCCTTTTTGTTTTCAATAAAAACTGAAATCTGTTTTACGCTCATTTCGTTATCTCCTTTCAATATCAGTCGTGAAGCTTTCTCTTATCAATAACTCTTACCGCCTTGCCTTCACTTCTTGTGATGGTCTTGGGAGCAACAAGATGTACCTTGGGATTGATGCCGAGCATTGTTTTGATAGCGTTTGCAAGAGCCTTTTCCTTGGCGGTGAGGTCCTTGACAGTATCGGAGAACTGCTCGGGATTAAGCTCAACATAAACATCAAGAGTATCAGTGTTGTTTTCTCTGTCAACCTCGATGAGATAGTTCGCGCTGTAGCCTTCCTTGAGAAGAACTGTTTCAATCTGTGAGGGGAATACGTTAACACCTCTGATGATAAGCATATCGTCGCTTCTGCCCATGGGCTTTGACATCTTGATAAGAGTTCTGCCGCAGGAGCATTTCTTTCTTGAAAGAACGCAGATATCTCTTGTGCGGTATCTGAGAAGCGGGAAAGCTTCTTTGTCAAGGCTTGTGAAAACAAGCTCACCCTTTGAACCCTCGGGAAGCACTTCGCCGGTTTCGGGATCAATGATTTCAGCAAGGAAATGGTCCTCGTTGATATGCATACCCGTCTGCTCTTCGCATTCGAACGAAACACCGGGGCCGCTTGTTTCTGTGAGGCCGTAAATATCGTATGCCTTGATGCCGAGCGATTTTTCAATATCGCGGCGCATTTCTTCTGTCCAGGGTTCTGCGCCGAAGATACCTGCCTTAAGGTCAATTTCATCGGGCGAAACACCCATTTCCTTGAGAGATTCGCCGATATAAGCAGCATATGAGGGTGTGCAACAAAGAATTGTTGCATGGAGATCCTGCATGAACTGAATCTGACGCTCTGTGTTACCCGATGACATGGGAAGTGTCAGACAGCCGACCTTATGAGAGCCGCCGTTGAGACCGGGACCGCCTGTAAAGAGACCGTAGCCGTAAGCAACCTGACAAACATCCTCGTTTGTTCCGCCGACAGCAACGATTGCGCGTGCACAGCATTCTTCCCAGAGGTCAACGTCTTTTTGTGTGTAGAAAGCAACAACTCTGCGGCCTGTTGTACCGCTTGTTGACTGAATTCTGACGCAGTTTTTAAGATCTGTTGCAAGAAGACCGTAAGGATAAGCGTCTCTGAGGTCTGCCTTTGTGAGGAAGGGCAGCTTGTGAAGATCGTCAATTGACTTGATATCCTCAGGCTTTACTCCTTTTTCATCCATGAGGTTACGGTAATATTCAACGTTTTCATAAACGTGCTTTACCTGCTTAACAAGCTTTTCATTCTGAATAGCTCTGATTTCCTCAAGCGATGCGGTTTCGATTTCGGGCTGATAATACTTTTTCATTTTTATCGCTTCCTTTCAGCAATGTGAAAAATTATGCGTCATAGCCTAAATCAAAGGCTTTGAGGTTAAGTTCAAGGAACTTGGGAGGAACGCTCTCTTTAAGAGCCTTTATCCAGATTTCCTTATCGAGATCCATGCTCTTTGCCATAGCACCGATAAGAATAACATTGACCGCTTTCGAGGTTCCTGCCTCAACTGCAAGCGGAAGCGCATCTATCGCCTGAACGGCGGCGCCCGATGCCTTGAGAGCTTCAATGATTCCTTCGGGATACTCGGCAGCACCCATAACAACGGGCATAGGATCAATCTGCTGAGTGTTAACAATAATCTTGCCGTCGGGCTTGAGATATTCAAGCCATCTTGCAGCTTCAAGCTGTTCAAAAGCAAGAATAATATCAGCTTCGCCCTTTTCGATGATGGGAGAAGCAACCTTTTCTCCGCAACGGACATATGTTACAACCGAACCGCCGCGCTGGCTCATGCCGTGAACCTCGGAAACCTTGACATCATATCCGCAGTCAAGAAGAGCCGAACCGAGAATACGGCTAGCAAGCAGAGTTCCCTGACCGCCGACGCCGACTATCATAATTGATTTGTTCATTATTTTACCCCCTCTTCTATTGCGCCGAACTTACAAAGCTGACTGCATACATTACAGCCGAGGCACTGTGTGAAGTCGATCTGAGCCTTGCCGTCCTTCATGCTGATAGCGGGGCAACCGATCTTCATGCACATTTTGCAGGATTTGCACTTATCCTTATTGACCTTGAGGGGCGGATTATGTTTAACTGTTTTGAGAAGAGCACAAGGTCTTCTTGAAATAACAACGGCAGGACCATCAGCTTCAAGAGCCTTCTGAATTCCGTTTTTGGTTTCTTCAAGATTATAGGGATCAACAACGATAACAGTATTGATCCCGACTGCATTTGCAAGCTTTTCAAGGCTTACCGCCGCTGCAGGCTCACCCTTGATATTGTAGCCCGTTGTCGGATTCTGCTGATGACCTGTCATACCTGTAATCGAGTTGTCAAGAATAATTACAACAGAATCTGTCGCATTATAAGCAATGTTGATAAGACCTGTTACGCCCGAGTGAATAAAGGTTGAATCGCCGATAACCGCAACGTTCTTCTTTGCATTTGCAGGGTCAGCAAGATTTCTGCCGTGAAGACCCGAAACAGAAGCGCCCATGCACAGAACGGTATCAATCATGCCGAGGGGCTGAGATGCGCCGAGAGTATAGCATCCGATATCACCGCTGACGGTAACCTTAAGCTGTTTAAGAGCGTAGAAAAGACCTCTGTGGGGGCAGCCTGCACAAAGAACGGGAGGTCTGGGAACGATGTTGACATCGGTCTTGAGACAGCTCTTTTCTTCGCCGAGAATAACCTTTGAGATAAGGCTCTGCGAATATTCGCCCTGAAGAGTAAATGCATCCTTGCCGATAACCTCAATGCCGTTCTTGCGGCAATGGGTTTCAAGATAATCGTCAAGCTCTTCAAGAACATAGACCTTTTCACATTCAGCCGCAAAATTCTTTATAAGCTCAACGGGCAGCGGATAAACGCAGCCGAGCTTGAGATATGATGCATTTTCGCCGAGAGCTTCTTTTGCATACTGATAGCAGATACCCGAAGCGATAACGCCGATTTTTTTGCTGTTATATTCAACCGTGTTGAGTCCGTTTTCAACAGCTTCCTTTTCGCAATAAGCAATCTGGTCAAGAATTCTCTGTTCAACAACAACATGCTTGCCCTTTGCATTTGCAGGAACCATAACATATTTCTGAGGGTTCTTTGTATATTCTTTAAGTCCGTTATCAACTCTGTCAGCAAGCTCTGCGGTGCTTCTTGAATGAGCAACTCTTGTTGTTACTCTGAGAATAACGGGAGTATCGAATTTTTCGGAAAGCTCATATGCTCTCTTTGCATAATCAAGGCATTCTGCGGAATCCGAGGGCTCAAGCATCATAACCTTTGCGCCCATTGCATAGTGTCTTGAATCCTGCTCATTCTGCGAGGAATGCATTCCGGGATCATCCGCAACAAGGATAACCATACCTGCATTGACACCTGTATATGAGGCGGTGAAAAGCGGGTCGGCGGCAACATTGAGACCGACATGCTTCATGGCGCAGAACGAACGCGCGCCTGCAACGCTTGCACCGAAAGCAACCTCCATTGCAACCTTTTCATTGGGAGCCCACTCCGAAAAGATTTCATCATATTTTGCAGCAAATTCCGTAACCTCTGTGCTGGGGGTTCCGGGATAGCTTGAAACAACGCGGCAACCTGCCTCATAAAGACCTCTGGCAACCGCTTCGTTACCCAAAAGCAGTTTCTTCAACTGAAATCCTCCTAATCTGTCAAAAGAAAATTTATTCTTTATATTATAATATTCTCAATTCAAAATTACAACAAAAAACTGAAATTTCGGACAAAATTTACTGCTTGTTAACATTCATTTCAACCTGAGTTGCAACAAGGCTTTCGCCGCAGTAAATCTTGCGAAGCTTCGGCTTCTCGATTTTGCCCGTGGGATTACGTGGAACCTCGGCAAAGATAAGCTTGTGAGGACGCTTGTATCTGGGAAGGTCGCGGCAGAAATCGTTGATATCCTCTTCGTCTGCCTTGCAGCCTTCTTTAAGCTCGATAATAGCGGCGGCAATTTCGCCGAGTCTTGCATCGGGAAGACCGATAACGGCAACATCCTTGATTGCTTCGTGCTTTCTGAGGAAATCCTCAATCTGAACGGGATAAAGATTTTCACCGCCAGAAATAATAACATCCTTTTTACGGTCAACAAGATAGATGAATCCGTCCTCATCCTCCTTCGCCATATCTCCCGTATAGAGCCATTCGCCGTGGAGTGTTTCGCTTGTTGCCTTATCATCGTTGAAATAGCAAAGCATTACGCCGGGGCCTTTGACCGCAAGCTCACCGACTTCGCCTCTCTCAACGGCGTTGCCGCATTCATCAATAATCTTTGTTTCCCAGCCGTAACCTGCCTTACCGATAGCGCCGACCTTATGAACATTTTCAACACCGAGGTGAACGCAGCCGGGGCCGATGGATTCACTCAGACCGTAGTTGGTATCGTACTGATGGTTGGGGAATATCTTGAGCCATCTCTTGATAAGGCTGGGCGGAACGGGCTGAGCGCCGATATGCATGAGTCTCCACTGGTCGAGATTATATCTGTCAAGCTCGATATCGCCTCTCTCAATCGCATCAAGAATATCCTGAGCCCACGGAACAAGAAGCCAGACGATTGAGCATTTTTCCTGCGAAACGGTTTTGATGATTCTGTCAGGCTTTGCGCCTTTGAGAAGAACGGTTTTTCCGCCGACAAGCAGACTGCCGAACCAATGCATTTTTGCGCCCGTATGATAAAGCGGAGGAATGCAGAGGAAAACATCGTCCTTTGTCTGTGAATGGTGTTTCTGTTCAACAAGGCAGGAATGAACAAGAGCCTTGTGAGCATGAAGAATAGCCTTGGGGAAGCCTGTTGTTCCCGATGAGAAATAGATTGCCGCATGGTCATCATCGGTAATCTCGATTTCAGGGTTTCTGGATGTGCAGTATGTAACAAGCTGATTATAGCTCTCTGCGAAAGTCGGGCAGTCGCTTCCGAGATAAAGGCGGAGCTTGACCTTGGGAATTCTGTCCGAAATCTGCTCCATACGGCCCGTAAATTCAGGACCGAAAACAATTACATCGCTTTCCGAAAGCTTAAGACAGTATTTGATTTCTTCCGCTGTATAACGGTAATTGAGAGGAACGGCAAGCGCACCTGTTTTGAGAATACCGAAATAAATCGGAAGATATTCAAGGCAGTTCATAAGAAGAATGGCAACTCTGTCACCCTTTTTGATTCCTCTCGAAAGAAGGAAGTTTGCAAAACGGTTAGCCTTTTTGTTGAACTCTTCCCATGTTATTTCGCTTCTGCCGTCACCCTTTGAGCCCTGCTCAATAAGTGAATACTCGCGCCATGTGACACGGCTGTTCTCCTGAATTTCGGGGTTGATTTCAACAAGGCTGACATCGTCTTTATAGAGTTCAGCGTTTCTTTCGAGAAATTTTGTGATAGGCATGTTTTTATCTCAATCCTTTTCTATAAATGTTTTCATTATAAACAACGATAAACGGAGTGCCGTTAAGACATTCCGTTTACCGATATTATCAATTTTATTCTGCGTCAACTACGCCTGTGTAGAAGAATTCGGTTTCCTTTTCGTTCGTTGCCTTTGTTACAGCGCTGACTGCAACGCAAAGAACAATTGAAGCAACCATTGCTATGCAGGCGAAAACGGGACCCTTGCCTGCAAGCTGAACAACAGCTTCGTTCTGAGTGAAGCTTGTCATTATCTTTGCGGCAGCAGGAATAACAGCGATAACAAAGCCGCCGAGGATACCTGCCCATGCGCCCTTGGTGTTCATCTTCTTCCAGAAAAGAGAGATAACATAAGGAGCAAGGAAGGAGCCTGAAATGATACCCCATGAATAGCTCATCATATCAAGAATAGGTGTGTTTGTGTTTGCAATTACATAAGAGCATGCAACAAATATAACACATAAAATCTTAATTGTAAATGACATTTTTTTCTCATCCATATCCTTCTTGAAATGCTTGATGAAGTCAATGGTAAGAGTTGAGCTTGCGGTGAGAGTTACAGAGCAGAGAGTTGAAACCGAAGCCGCGATAAGAAGCATGAGAACGATTCCGAGAAGAACCGAGGGGATATTTGCTGCTTCGAGCATTCTGGGAACTATGTAGTCCTGAGCGATGAAACCGTCTGCCGCGGAGTTGTTGAGAGTTTCCCAATCAAAGAATCTGTAGCAGAGTGAGCCGATGAAATATCCGCCGCCTGCAACAAGGAGAGCGAAGAAAGTTGAAATTGTGATACCCTTCTTTGCCTGCTTATCATCCTTGATGCCGAAATATTTTGTAACCATCTGAGGAAGTCCCCATGTTCCGAAGCTTGTCATGAGAACGGTTGCCCAGAGAGAAATCCACTGATTTGCGTTAAGCTTGGGAAGTCCGTTTGTTGCACTGAGCTGAGTTCCCTGTGTCTGAGCATATTCCATGATGCCCTGAATTCCGCCAACCTTGTCACAGCGGACAACACATACGATGAGAAGAGCAACGCCGAACATCATAACGATGCCCTGGAAGAAGTCTGCTCTCGCCTGAACAAGATATCCGCCGAAAACAAGCATCAGCGCGGCAACAACAGCAATGATTATCATGCAGTATTCAACCTTGATACCGAGAAGAATATCTGCGATAGAAGCAAGTCCCTTATAAACTGAAGCCGAATAGGGAATAAGGAAAACAAATATAACAATGCATGCAAAAAGCTTCATTGCAGGGCTTGTGTATCTTGTGTCAAGAAGCTGCGGCATGGTTTTGATTTTTAGTCTTGCGGAAATGTCTCTTGTTCTTCTTGCAAGAACCTTCCATGCAAGCCATGAACCGAAAACGGCATTGCCGATGCCTGCAAGAATACCCCAAAGACCGAAGCCCTTGCCTGTTCCGCCTGCGTAGCCGACAAACATAACTGCCGAGAAATAAGCAGTTCCGTAAGAAAGAGCGGAAAGCCACGCACCTGCATTGCGTCCGCCTACCGTGAGGTCAGCAATTGAGTGGGCTTTTTTGCCCTGAGTGATTCCGATGATTGCCATGATAACGATGTAAACGCCAATCGTTATCCAGACAGGCAGTTTGTCCATAATCTTTCGCTCCTTTAATTCTTTAAAGCTTTAAAGCTTTTACTCGCTAAAGTGTTTTCTATATAATATACCCTTCTTTTCGATTTGTCAATACCTGAAAACGATTTTATTCAAATTATTTTGACAAAATGCTCCGGAACTGTTATAACAGCTCCGGAGGGCGACCTTTCCGACTATTTAATTTTTCCCTCTTCTCCCCTGCTCAGGCGTTCGAAATTTGATATATGCTTAATCAGAATCAGCATTGAACATGCAACGGCAAAGATACAGTAAGAGCCTGAATTTTGCCCTCCCAGAAAATATGCCGCTATCGGATATACAGCCGCACATACTCCCGAGGCAACCGCTACATATTTTGTTGAAAACAGTATAACCGCAAACAGAGCAAGAAGTATAATCGCTGTCAGCGGCATGAGTGCAAACGCCGCACCAACCGCCGTAGCAACTCCCTTTCCGCCTCTGAAACCGTGAAAAACGGGCAGAACATGTCCGAGCTGCGCAAAAAATCCCGCAAAAAGCATAGTTTCAGCCGGAGCGTCAAAAATAAGAACAAGCGCTTTCGCCAGAGCAACGGCAAGCAGCCCTTTTGATACATCGCATAGAAATACCGCCGCGCCCAGCTTTTTGCCGTAAATCCTGATTGTATTCGTAGCTCCCGCGTTTCCGCTTCCCGAATTTCTGATATCCTCTCCGCGGAAAGCTTTAGAAAAGATAATTGCAAAATTTATGCTTCCGAGAAGATATCCGATTAATGATGTAATAAATATATAAACCATTTTATATCACCCATTGGTATTTTTTCCGTCAAACAGAAAAAAATACAGGCCGATTTTCGGTTCATATTTATACATCATTGATACTTGATTTATTGAGTAAACAGTGATAGAATATCTTATAAAAATATTTTCCTTTCAGTTAGCCGCTGAAAGGTTTTAAAGGGGACTTTCAAATGGAAAGAAAAACAGGTACTATTTCAAGAGGCATCCGTTGCCCTATTATCCGTCAGGGCGATGACCTTGCACAGATAGTCTGCAACAGCGTTATTGAAGCTGCTGAAATCGACGGCTTCGAACTGCGCGACAAGGATGTTGTTGCGGTAACGGAATCCATCGTTGCCAGAAGCCAGGGTAACTACGCAAGCGTTGAAGCCATCGCTAAGGATGTAAAAGAAAAGCTCGGCGGTGAAACAATCGGCGTTATTTTCCCCATCCTTTCAAGAAACCGCTTCGCAATCTGCCTCAGAGGCATCGCAATGGGTGCAAAAAAGGTTGTTCTTATGCTCAGCTATCCCAGCGACGAAGTAGGCAATCACCTTCTCACCTATGACCAGCTCGACGAAGCAGGCGTTAACCCCTACAGTGATGTACTTTCACTTGAAAAATACCGTGAACTTTTCGGCGAAAATAAGCATGAGTTCACTGGCGTTGATTATGTTGATTACTATTCACAGATCATCGCCGATGCAGGCGCGGAGGCTGAAATCGTTTTTGCAAATCAGGCAAAAAGCATCCTTGATTATGCAGACTGCATCCTGACCTGCGATATCCATACAAGAGCAAGAACAAAGAGACTCCTCAAGGCTGCAGGCGCAAAGATTGTTTGCGGACTTGACGATATCCTCACATCTTCTGTTGACGGCAACGGCTTCAACGAAAACTTCGGTCTTCTCGGCTCAAATAAATCCACAGAAGATTCAATCAAGCTTTTCCCCAGAGACTGCACTGATTTTGTTTACAAAACCCAGGAACTTCTCAAAGCTGCAAGCGGCAAGAACATCGAAGTTATGGTTTACGGCGACGGCGCATTCAAGGATCCTCAGGGTAAGATCTGGGAGCTTGCAGACCCCTGCGTTTCTCCCGCTTACACAGCAGGTCTGAGCGGCACTCCCAACGAACTCAAGCTCAAGTATCTCGCTGATAACGATTTCAAGGATCTCAGCGGCGATGCACTTAAGGAAGCTATTTCCAAGAAAATTGAAGAAAAGGACGGCAGCAGTCTTGTTGGCAACATGGCAGCTCAGGGCACTACTCCCCGCCAGTTCACCGACCTTATCGGTTCGCTCTGCGATCTGACAAGCGGCTCGGGCGACAAGGGCACTCCCGTTGTTCTCGTTCAGGGATATTTCGATAACTATACCAATTAATTTATACATTTAAGAATAACGGAGGTAAAAAAATCATGCAAAGTGTTGTTCGTCCCGACTCAATGGCCCGCATCACAACTTTTGAACTCGCAAATGCTTTCATCGAAGAGCAGGTTGCCAAAGTAAGAGCTCAGGTTGGTGATAAAAAAGTTCTTCTCGCTCTTTCGGGCGGCGTTGACTCATCCGTTGTTGCGGCTCTTCTTATAAAAGCAATCGGCAAACAGCTTGTATGCGTTCATGTCAATCACGGTCTTATGCGCAAAGGCGAAAGTGAGCAGGTTATTGAAGTTTTCGGCAAAGAGCTTGATGCAAACCTTATTTATATAGATGCAACAGACCGTTATCTCGACCTTCTCAAGGGCGTTTCCGATCCCGAAACAAAGAGAAAGATTATCGGCAACGAATTCATCAAAATCTTTGACGAGGAAGCAAAGAAGCTTGAAGGAATTTCTTTCCTTGCTCAGGGCACAATTTATCCTGACATCATCGAATCAAAGGGCGTTAAAGCTCACCACAATGTTGGCGGTCTGCCCGAAGATATGAAGATGGAGCTTGTTGAGCCCGTTGCACTTCTCTATAAAGACGAAGTAAGAGTTGTCGGCGAAGCACTCGGTCTGCCCCACGCAATGGTTTACCGTCAGCCGTTCCCCGGTCCCGGTCTCGGAGTACGTTGTCTCGGCGCAATCACCAGAGACAGACTTCATGCACTCCGCGAAGCAGACGCAATTCTCCGTGAAGAATTCGATAACTGCGGTCTTGCTGAAAAGGTATGGCAGTATTTCATCGCTATTCCCGATGTCAAAAGTGTCGGCGTAAGAAATGACACACGCTACGAAGGCTGGCCCGCAATCATCCGCGCGGTCAACACAACAGACGCGATGACGGCAACAATCGAAGAAATCCCCTACCCCGTTCTTCATCATATAACAGATAGAATCACTCATGAGGTTGAAGGCATCAACCGTGTCCTCCTCGACCTCACTCCCAAGCCGATCGGCACAATCGAGTGGGAATAATTTGAAAAAGCTGAAAAACCCAGTGTTTACAAGGCTTTTCAGACTTCGCCCACTTCTTCTGATAAGGTTTTGATAAGAATGCCCTCCAATGCGATTATTCTGCGTTGCGAGTGGCTTGTGAGTAAAGAATAATTTCAAACACCTCACAAAAATCCCATATTAACATTTAAGCCCGTACTGATCGGATGTCAGTACGGGCTTTTTGTCGTTCATTTTTTCTTGATGTCCTCTTTGAATGCTTCCACAAGCATATCGCTGAGTGCCTGGGACGGAACTTTCGCCCAGATCTGAGTGGTGTCCTCCGCCGGGAATGTATAACGCCAACGGTCATACTGATCTTTGCTGATCTCGCCCTTTCTGAGTTTTTCAGATTGGTCAGCCCATGCGGAAAGCATTTTGAAAACGGACTCGTCCATTGTGCGCTTGCTGCCATCAAAGACGATATGTACTTCGTCTCCCTGCTTTTCAGCTCTGACACCGTGAATGTCCTCGACAGCAAAAAGCGTATGGATAAAGCCCAGATCGCTGTCAATGTCGGGGATGCTCAGAGCCAAAGGAGAAACCTCCAGAACATTCGCAAGAGCGTTCACCAAATCTTCCTTGGGCGTTCTGGAGCCAGACTCATACTGAGCCATACGAATATCAGCGGTCTTTTGGGGAAATCCCACGGCTTGACCGAGCCACTTCTGCGTCATGCCACGCAGATTGCGTATAAAACGGATTCTTTCACCGATTGCCATAGTTTTCTCTCCCTTTCGG
>JAZPXO010000084.1:0-50259 GCA_045543735.1 Acutalibacteraceae bacterium | reverse complement strand
AGTGCTTTTGCGTTACTTTTGGCAAAAGTAACAAAACCCGCCGCTGCGGCGGCGAAAGGAATATCAATCAAACAACCGCATTTTAGGAGGTGACGCCTATAAAACGAACTATCAGCGCAATGTCCGGTGACGGGGTGGTTGCCCATAACCGCCGCACCTACCTTGCAGAAAATGTTGACCCGACACGCACCCATCTGAACATCGAATACTGCTACACACCCATTGAGGAAGCATACCATCAACTGTTCGATGCAGCTCTCGCAGAATTTAACGCAAAGCAAAAACGTAAAGACCGCTGTATCGAAAACTACTACGAAAAAATCCGTGACGGCAAACAGGAAAAAACTTTCTATGAAGTGATTTTCCAAGTAGGCAATAAAGACGATATGGGAGCCGCCGGAGAGAACGCAGAGCTTGCAAAGGCCATCCTGGACAAGTTCTACCGCAGCTTCCTTGAACGCAATCCGCAGCTCCATGTGTACTCTGCTCACCTCCACATGGACGAAGCAACGCCCCATCTGCACATCGACTTCATCCCCTTTACCACCGGGAGCAAGCGAGGACTTTCCACCCGTGTGTCGCTGAAACAAGCGCTTGCCGATCAAGGAATTACCGGTGAGGGACGATCTCTGACCGAGCGTGACTTGTGGGTACAGAAAGAAAAAGAAGCCCTTGCGGAGATCATGTTGGAGCATGGCATCGAGTGGGAACAGAAAGGCGAACACAAAGAGCATCTGAGTGTTTTGGAATTTAAGCGAGAAAAACGCAAAGAAGAACTTGTCGAACTGGAACAGAGCATCGAGCGTGTTCAGCAGCAACAGGTTTCTATTCAAGCCGTGGAGCAGATCGAAGCCAAGCCCCTGCCGCTTAGCTCCAAGGTGGCAGTTGACAAAGAGGACTTCCAAAACCTTGTCACGGCGGCACAGAAATTTGTGGTGCAGGAGAAGCAGGAAGGCAAGCTGAAAAAACTCTTGAAGGATGCCAAGAAAACCATTGCCGATCTGAAAGCAAAAATCGAATCGCTGGTAACGGAACTGTCGGCGGTAAAGGCAGAACTGGCACAATACAAGTCTGTCCGTGGCAAGCTCCGCACAGCGGATCTGGAGCAGGAAAACGACCGTCTCCGTAACAGACTTCGCACCTATGAAGATGTGATTTCCCGCAATAATCTGTGGCATTTCTTTAGCGGAAGTCGTGGCAAACACCGCAACAGAGACGATGCCCGCTAATTACCGTGTAGAGCTGGAAAAATCGTAAATTATCCAATGGGAGCGTTCAAATCGTACCGCACATCGTTTGGGCGCTCCCCATTCAAAAATCAGACCACTTTTACAGGTGATGAGCTGAGAAAAATTTGTGAAAAACAGGAGGTTTTATGAAAACAGGTCTTTCCAAGAAACAGAAAGCTACCAACATTTATTTTAACGAAGCAGACAGCATAATCGAGGTCTGTACCTACAATACCGCACTCAAAAACAGGCTCACCGAGTTTGCCGGGAAATATCCCTCTGAATGCCGATTGATCGACGATGACGGAAACGGTTGTCTGACCTTTGAAGTCAGCAAGGGGCGTTTCGGCTTCAAGCTGACCGCACCCTATGACGAGAAGCGCCGCAAGGCTGCAAGCGAACTGGCAAAGAAAAATACCGAAAGATTAAGGAGGCAAGAGCAATGAGAATCCTATCCTGTGCGTTCAATATAGATACCGCCTGTGTGGAGCTAAACTTCGATGACGGCAGCATGATAGCGATTGACACAATCGCCGTGGAGAACGAAGTAACCAACAATATGTATCAGCGGTCGGAGCTGGACTATCTGATCTACAATGACCCGGTAGCATACGCCGAGCTGATACTCAACGGCGATCCCGAAACCTATCTAAAAACCGTAACCGAATACAAGCCTTTGGATAGCTGACAATAGCGCCGCCCGTGGATATTCTACGGGCGGCGTTTCTCACTTTCATATACGATTAGCTTAGCAAAAGCTCCCAACGTTCTTCAACAACACCATCGCCCCATTCTGATTTATCATAGGAGTCAACCTTATAAAAACCGTGAGTTTCATAAACATGACGGGCAATGACCTGTGCTGTAATTGTCAGCAAAAATACTTTCTCATATCCTTTTTCTCTGCAAAAATCAAGTGCCATATCCATAAGACGGTTGCCATATCCACGCTGACGCATTTCTGGCTCAAGCATAAAGAAGCGAAGCTGTGCTGTTTTTGAATCAACCTTTGCAATAGCAATGCTTCCGGCGGGAACGCCATTGCATTCCAATATCTTCAGGCAGTCGGTTTGTACATTAAATTTATCAACAAAGCGATAAACGATTTCATCCACATACGCTGAGAATGTACCGCTCAAATGACGTTCAGCATAATAAAGGGTCTTGTGACGGGAAATGACATATTCAATATCGCTCTGAGTAAATGGGCGAATGGTTATCACATCATTTGCGTCACTCAGCTTATTTCTAATCAAAACCATTGACTGCCATACAATTTGTTGATCTTCTTCACTAAGTTTGTTGAAAATGGAGCCGATATGATTACTTTGAATATCGCTGAGCCTGTTGATTTCTTTTCTACCAAGCTCCGTTAGTCGAACATAGCGAATACGGCTGTCTGTCTGAGACTGTGTTTTTTCAATCAGTCCATGCTTTTCAAACTTCGCTATCATTCGGCTCATATAGCTACGGTCAATGTTTAATTGCTGAATTAAGATATTAGCTGTGCATCGTTCCGTTTTGCTGATTTCAAGCAGAACATCTTTCTCCGTAAGCGTATATCCTGTTTCCAGAATAGCTGAGTCAATTTGTTTTAATAAGTTTTGATATACTTTGTTAAATCCCTGTATATCGGCTATTTGGTCAGCGGAAAACATCGGTACCTCCCTAATCTCTGGCTTTAGGTGAGATTTCATTCCAGAGAGTAAATCCCAGAATTAAAATACCGCCTATCACTTGCCACAATGTCATTGATTCACCTAAAATCGTGACGGAAATCAAAACTGCAACCAGAGGGTCGATATAGCTGAGGATTGCTGCTTTCTGTCCAGGCAATTCTTTCAAAGAAGAAAAATACATACAGTATGTCACGCCAGTATGAATGAGACCGACAATAAGTAGATTAACCCAACCTATACCATTAAGATTTCCTAATGTCACTCCGCTTGTCATTATAACATAAGGAATCAGAATTACAATAGCAGACAGGAATTGCAGGAATGTTCTATGGATGCCTTCCACATTCTTAATGAATTTGTTCAGGAGAATGACCGTCGCATAAAATACAGCTGCGCCCAGACCGAACAATATGCCTACAAAATCGCTTCCGCTACCAACATCACCTATACCAGTAATCAGCACAAGTCCGATCGTTGACATTACAAAGCAAACGATCTGTTTTCCTGTGAGTTTCTCTTTGAAAAGAATAGGACAGACGACTGTGACGATGACAGGAGCAAAATAATAACTCAGTGTGGCAACAGAAACCGTTGTATATTTGTATGCTTCAAAAAGAAGAATCCAGTTAATGCCCATTGCCACGCCCGATGCAAGAAGCAGGGGGACTTCCTTTTTTATATTCGCAAACGGAATCCGCTGTTTTGTCACAAGCAGAAATACTGCTATCAACAGTGCTGCCAAAACAGCACGATACAAAGCCAATTCTCCGGAAGAAACAGGAATGTTTCTGACAAAGATGCCTAATGTTCCGAATATGGTCATAGAAGCAATTAGCATCAAACGGGGATTCATAACCTTTTTCATATTTGTTCCTCTCAATCTGCCAACACTAAAATAGTTGACGCAGTCCATTATATCACAAATGGTGGACGCGGTCAACTATTTCGAGAAAAGTATTGAAAAATATTGCAGCATCTTGATTTTGAGGTTGGTTTTGCATATAATATTATTGTTAGGGTGACAACCACCCGAAACAACTGTTATGACCGTCCCATGGTGATTTATCACCGCTGATAAGATTTTGATAAGCATCCATCGTACAGCTACAATAATATGGGTAATCAAAATAACCAGAATAGCAGGTGCAATATCTTCTAAACAAAATTGTTTAAGGTGCAAGTCCCTGCAACGAGTGGGAATAATACAGTAAGGGCTTGAACCCCTTATTTATAGCCATTTCCGAGACTTAAAATCACAAACCACCGGTTGAACCGGTGGTTTGACTAACCCCTAAAAGGGGTTGATACAGGCTTAGCCCCTGGAAGGGGCGTTGAAGGTTTAGCAGCGCATTACAATCACTGGCAGCCGCTCACGAGCGGCTGTTTATTTTTGCCTACTTCGTCTTGCTACCCGTGAACGGGTCTATGTACTCTTTCATTGTAACTTGGTCTGCTGCGTAGTCTTCTTCTATTTGGTTTCTTATGTATTCTGCTATTGCCTTTTTGTTTCGACCGACTGTATCTACAAAATACCCTCTGCACCAAAAGTGGCGGCTTCCGTACTTGTATTTCAGATTTGCGTGTCGGTCGAAAATCATTAAACTGCTTTTCCCCTTGAGATATCCCATGAATTGTGATACACTTATATGCGGTGGAATACTCACCAACATATGAATGTGGTCGGGGCATGCTTCTGCTTCGAGTATCTCTACACCTTTTTGTTCACACAATTTTCTCAATATCTGTCCTATATCTTTCTTTAACTGACCATATATTTCTTTTCTTCTGTACTTTGGTGCAAAAACTATATGGTAGTGACATCTGTATTTTGAGTGTGCCGAACTTCTTATTTCTTTGTTATCATTTTTCATAAATTAAACCTCCTTGTATTTTCGTAATGCGGCTGCCAAACCATTACTATTATACTTGGAGGTTTGATTATCTTTCAACCTTTCGGGCTTGCTTTGAGCTCGCCCGTTTTAGCTTTGCTAAAGCCGTCTTTAACCCCTGGTAGAACCAGGGGTTTATTTCCACACCTGAAGGCACCAACATAAAAACGGGCAGAGCTTTTACACTCTGCCCGTTTGTTGTTATCTGTAACAGATATTTAAAAATTAATACTTGATATATTCGCTGTACATAGCAAGAACATCTCTGATCATTGCTTTATCCTTTTCGGAAACTGTTAAATCGTAGCTGTATTCATCGCCCTGGAATCTGATGATTGTTTCCTTTGCGTTAGCAATCTTTTCAAGATTCTGGAGTTCCTTGGTATCCATAGCTGCATTTAAATCCAGTGCGTCATCATACCATTCCCAAACAACTCCGCCGTCGTTATCTCTGACGGTATTAAAGGGACCGACATATTTTACGAACTTTTCACCGTCTGCTACGATAGTAAGGCTCTCCCAGAAAACCCAATCGTCTTCTGTGTAGTTATAGCGGACACAAATCCACATGTTATCGTTCTGTACGCCGATATAAGGGATGATATATGAACGTTCGTCAATATATTCAGGCATGTTGAGGGGATAATACCATGTAATGTTTTCAACCTTATCATGGTCTGCCTCAAACTTTGATTTGTGGTTTTCGAGAACCTTATCTTTTTCAGCTTTTGCAAGTGCCTTATACTGAGTTTCAGCGGCTTCAAGAACACTGTAGTTTGAAACCTTTTCTTTTTCTGAGCTGCTCAGAGCATTATATAACTTTTTGGCTTCATCAATCTTGGCTTTTGACTCGAGGGATACTGTGCCGATTGCGTCGATGCCTGCTATAACATCATCAATTTTGTCAGCTTCGGTTTCAGCGGGCTTATCAGCATCTGTGACCTGACTTGCACCAGTTGCATCCTGCTTGTTGTCTGAGCCGCCGCATGAGCATGTAAGGCAAAGAATTGCGAAAATCAGACAGAATACGGTTGCGATTGACGTAAGATTTCTCTTCATTTTCCACTTCTCCTTTTTGACACGTTTTTTGTGTGCTGATTAAAATCGGGTAAATAACATTATATATATTGTCAAGTGTTTTTTTGGAAAAAATGACTAAAATTTGGGGAATTTTTCTTCCTTACTGACACACCGAAAAACGCGTTCATATCCGAACTGTTTTTATTTGATATCTTGTGATAAATCAAAAAAAACGATTTCAGAGAAAGAAATCTGAAGCTCTCAATATCGGTTTCTGTTGCCATATTAATTGTTTAGTGATATAATTAAAAAAGCCTTTATTTGTCTATACAACGGAATACGCAACAGGCTTTAGCAACTGCTTGCTTGAAATGATAATATAGATCCTGCGGCAAGCCGCATATTCGGAAGCCTGATATTACGGAGGTATTTGTTATGGAAAAGCCCAATGTGATTATCATAATGACAGACGATCAGGGTTACGGAGATCTGAGCTGCATGGGCGCAACCGATTTCAGAACACCCAATATAGATGCCGTTGCGGCAGACGGAATACGCTTTTCTTCAATGTACTCCGCCTCCCCAGTTTGCTCGCCCTCACGAGCCTCGCTCCTTACGGGAAGATATCCCGGAAATGCAGGTGTAAGGGCAATTCTCGCCGGACACCGCAGAGCTTCGGGCCTTACCCCGAAAGTTCCCACCATCGCTTCCGCCCTGAAAAAGCTCGGATATGCAACGGGTATTTCAGGCAAATGGCATCTCGGTCTCAAAGATGAATGCCGTCCGAACGCTAACGGGTTTGACGAATTTTCGGGATTTCTTGCAGGATGCATCGACTATTATTCCCACATATTCTACTGGGGTATGGCTGACGGCAACACAGACCCGACACATGACCTCTGGGAAAACAACGAAGAGGTTTATGAAAACGGCGAATACATGACCGAACGCATAACCCGAAAAAGCATTGAATTCATTCAAAAACACCGCGAGGAACCGTTTCTTCTTTATGTCGCTTACAACGCACCGCATTATCCGATGCATGCGCCCGAGAAATATATCAGAAGATTCCCCTATCTTTCAAAAGACAGACAAATCATGGCTGCGATGATAAGCGCGGTTGATGACGGCGTCGGTGAAATCAGAAATGAACTTGAGCGTCAGGGGCTTCTTGAAAACACAATCATCTATTTCCAGAGCGACAACGGCCCCTCAAGAGAATCCCGCAACTGGCTTGACGGCACGCAGGACTACTATTACGGCGGAACTGCAGGCATTTTCATCGGACACAAATTCAGCCTCTTTGAGGGCGGAATAAGGATTCCCGCCATTCTCAGCTGGTACGGGCGCACAAACGCTTCAGTTGAAAATGCACCTCACATCTCGACAGATATTTTCCCGACACTGCTTGAGCTTTGCGGCGGAAATCCCGAAGAATATGAGCTTGACGGAATGAGCCTCGTTCCTGTTGTCAACGGCACGGGAACAGCTGAGCATGAATATCTTTTCTGGGAAATGGAGGGTCAGACCGCCGCCAGAAAAGGAAAATACAAGCTTGTGCTTAACGGTCAGCTTGTTGAGGGAGAAGAACAGCGGGCTGAGGTTTTTCTTTCGGATCTTGAAAGCGATCCCGGCGAAAAGCATAATCTTTCTGATGAGCTGCCCGAGCTGTGCCGCGAAATGAAAGACAAGGCGCTTGAATGGAGAAACGGCATAGAAAAAGTATGGAGCGAAAAATTTGAAAAGAATTATTCAAGCTTAACATGACAAAACAAAAATCCTGCCCTGAACCGTCAAGCGGTAAAGAGGCAGGATTTTTATATACAGCAGATATTGCAACGGCATCTCTTTTTTATTAACGAATGCCGTTACTTTTTTAATATTTTTGTCAGAGGCTCCTGAAGAAGAGGCCTAAAAATTTTAACCGCAACTCCCACAAGCAGTGCAGAAAGCACGGTTCCCTCTCTTGTTCCCAAAAGCTTTCCGTCAAAGAAAATCAGCGAAAGCACAACGGACACCAGCACACAGGATGTGTCAAAAACAATTTTGATGTTGCCGAAATCTTTTTTTGTAACATCGGCAAGAGCTTTTACGAATCCCTCGCCCGAATTAAGAACAACATCTGCAATAACGCCCAAAGAAATACCGAAGCCGATAAAAACTATCCCTGCGAAAACAAGCAACAGACGGACAATATAATTTTCGTTCGGTATATTTTTTATCATCCACAGACCGAAATCCGTAAAATATCCGAATATAAATGAAAGCGGAATCTGCATGAGCTGTATGAGTCTGAAATTACGCCTGAGCAAAATTATCTGACCGAGAAACAAAACCAAATTCGAAACTATCAGCCAGCTGCCGAACGAAATAAAATCAAACTTTATGCTGACAACATTTGCAAGCGACGAAATAGGCGAAACACCAAGCTCCGCATGCTTGGTGAGCGCAATACCCACTCCGCAAAAGAACAGGCTTATAACAAACAATATGTAGCGTTTAACCGTTTCTTTTTTCGACATTTTTCCCGTGCTTCTTTCTTTTTCAAAATCCGATGTTATTATACTATCTTTCCGCGCTTTAAAAGTCAATAAAGATTTTAAACAAATTTAAATCCCCGTCGGCTTTGTTATTATATTCAGTTTATCATATCAGAGAGCAGCCGTTAAGTCTTCGCTGTTGTTTTCAGCCGCAACAGCAAGCATAAGACGGATTCTGTTTTCCTGATTAACCTTTGTTGCACCCGGGTCGTAATCTATCGGAACAATATTTGATTCGGGATAAAGCTCCTTAAGCTTTCTTATCATGCCTTTGCCGACAATATGGTTGGGAAGGCATCCGAAAGGCTGAGCGCAGACGATATTGCCATAGCCGTTTTCGATAAGCTCCATCATCTCTGCGGTAAGAAGCCAGCCCTCACCCATCTTGCATCCGGGGCCGATAATCTTTGTGCAGATCTCCTTGATATGGGCATACGGTGCGGGAACAGTGAATTTGCCGTAAGCACCTGCTGCATCAATAAGATTTTTTTCGGTTTTGGAAAGATACCACATAGCAATGCGCATTGCAATCTTTTTAAAAGGATTGCCGCCGTAAAGCTTGATATCCTCGAGACGGTTGTCAACCTTGAAGTTGATGAATCCGAGCAGACCCGGAACCATCACCTCGCAGCCCTGACCGAAAAGGAACTCTTCAAGATGGTTGTTTGCAAGCGGAGAATACTTAACATAGATTTCGCCTACAATACCTACCTTGGTTTTCTTGATATTTTTAACGGGAATCTCCGAAAATGACTTTGTTATCTCGGGTAAGGTTTTCTTTATTTCAAAGAAAGAGTATCCCCTGCCCCTGTCGAATTCTGCGCTGATACTGTCAATCCACTTCTGCGTAAGCTTTTCGGCATCGCCAACATTCACTTCATAAGGCTCAACCTGATTTTTAAGAAGTGTTATAAGGTCACCGTAAATAACAGCCGAAAGCATTTTCAGAGCCATTGAAAGTCTGATTTTGAACCCGCTGTTTTTTTCAAGACCCGAAAGGTTAAGAGAAATAACGGGAACCTGCGGATAGCCGGCTTTTTTAAGGGCTTTTCTGAGAAGATGAATATAGTTTGAGGCTCTGCAGCCGCCGCCCGACTGTGTAATCATCAGAGCGGTTTTATCGGGGTCATATTTACCCGAATTCAGAGCATCAATAAGCTGACCGATAACAAGCAACGCAGGATAGCAGGTGTCGTTATGAACATATTTCAATCCCTCGTCAATAACTGCTCTGCCGTCATTCTGCAAAAGCTCTGTTTTATAACCGTACTGACCGAAAATATTGATAAAAAAGCTAAAATGAACATCCAGCATATTCGGAGCAAGAATCGTATAATCCTTCATTTCTTTGGTAAATTCAACTCTGTCCTGTACCTTTTTCATAACTGCACCTCCTTATCTTCCCGTTGCGGCAAACAGACTTCTGAGTCTGATTTTAACTGCGCCGGGGTTTGATATTTCGTCAATTTTAATCTGTGTATAGATTTTGCCTGTTCTCTCAAGAATGGTACGCATTTCATCCGTTGTTATGGCGTCTACTCCGCAACCGAACGATACAAGCTGAACAACATTCAGATCCTTATCGTTTTTCTCGGCAACATATTTTGCAGCGGCATAAAGCCTTGAATGATATGTCCACTGGTTAAGAACGGTTGTGGGGAATTTGCTTACAAGGGGGCTGAGCGTATCTTCGGTTATAACAGTTGCGCCGAATTCGCAGATAAGCTTGTCTATGCCGTGATTGATTTCCTCATCAATATGATAAGGTCTGCCGCAAAGAACGATAACGGGTCTGTTTTCCACCTTTGCTTTCTTCATGAATTCAATTCCTTTGAGGTGAATTTCTTTCATAAAGGAGAAATATTCTTCGTACGCCTTATCGCAAGCCTTCTTAACATCCTTAAGAGAAATTCCACTGTAATATCTGCAGAGAATCTCATGAATTTTGGCGGTAAAATCCTTGCGTCTGTGGAGACCGACATAATCGCTCATGAAGTTGAGCTTTTTAAGCTCGCCCACATTGGAGCGGATAACCTCGGGATAATATGCTACAACAGGACAGTTGTAATAGTTATCTCCGAGATTCTCGTTGAGATTGTAAGTCATGCAGGGATAGAAAATGTCATTGATGCCCTGCTTTATAAGCGATTCAATATGTCCGTGGAGAAGCTTTGCGGGGTAGCATACCGTATCCGAGGGAATAGTGTGCTGACCGTCAACATAAAGCTCTCTGGATGATTTTTCGGAAAGTGAAATTCCGAAGCCGAGAGATGTGAAGAATGTGTGCCAGAAAGGAAGCAGCTCAAACATATTGAGCCCCATAGGCAGACCTATCTGCTCACGGGTACCCTTGCAGGGCGCATATCTCGCAAGCATTTGTCTCTTATATTCAAACATGTTATCGCCTGCAACCTGACCCGATCTTGCAAGAGGCTTGCTGCATCTGTTTCCGCCGATAAATGTTTTGCCGTTACTGAAGGTATTGAGGGTAAGACGGCAGTTATTGCTGCACTTACCGCAGGTTACGGCTCTGACCTTATGTTCAAACACAGCCAGCTCTTCGGGAGTGATCAATGAGCTGCTTTCAGGAGCTTTTTCTATGGAATAAAGAGCCGCACCGTAAGCACCCATAAGGCCCGAAATATCAGGTCTTACTACATCGCGTCCGATTTCCTGCTCGAAAGCACGAAGAACGGCATCGTTGAGGAATGTTCCGCCCTGAACAACAATGTTTTTGCCGAGCTCATCGGCATTTGCCGCTCTTATAACCTTATAGATTGCATTCTTGACAACACTTATCGAAAGACCTGCCGAAATGTTCTGGATTGTTGCGCCGTCCTTCTGCGCCTGCTTAACGGATGAATTCATGAAAACAGTGCATCTCGAGCCGAGGTCAACGGGCTTATCCGCAAAAAGACCGAGCTTTGAAAACTCTGCGATACCATATCCCCATGCAGCCGCAAAGGTCTGAAGGAACGAGCCGCAGCCCGAGGAGCATGCTTCATTGAGAAAAATATTATCAATTGCGTTATTGCGGATTTTAAAGCACTTTATATCCTGACCGCCGATATCAATGATGAAATCAACATCAGGCTTGAATCTTTTTGCAGCTGTGAAATGAGCAACGGTTTCAACAAGACCGATATCAACGGAGAACGCATTCTTGATGATATCCTCTCCGTAGCCTGTTACAGCACTTGATGCCACAGTAACATCGGGATACTTGCTGTAAAAATCAACAAGGAATTCCCTGATGAGTGAAACGGGGTCGCCGCTGTTGGGAATATATCTGCTCATGATGATATTCCCGTTCTTATTGATTACGGCAGCTTTGACGGTTGTTGAGCCTGCGTCAATACCGATATATACCATTTCACCCTTCTGAGGTTCGCAGTCTGTTTTAACCGAATTCTTTGCATGGCGTTCGGCAAAAGCCTTATACTCCCCTTCGTTTTCGAAAAGAGGATTAGCACCGAGATATTCGCCGTTTTCTTCGGAATTTCTGATTTTTTCGGTTATATCAATAATATCAATTTCTTTGCTGTCAGAAGAATATGCCGCACCGAGCGCAACAAAATAGAGACCGTTTTCAGGGCATGTTCCCTTAACGCCAAGACCCTCATCAAAAGCCTTTCGAAGCTGAGGAAGGAAATACAGGGGTCCGCCCAGATAAACAACATTGCCTTCAATCTTTCTGCCCTGAGAAAGACCTGAAACCGTCTGGTTAACAACAGCCGTGAAAATACTTGCCGCAATATCGTTTTTTCTTGCGCCCTGATTGAGCAGAGGCTGAATATCCGATTTTGCAAAAACACCGCATCTTGAGGCGATGGAATATATTTTCTCATGGCTCTCGGCAAGAGTGTTCATATCAAGAGGTTCAACACCGAGAAGGGATGCCATCTGGTCAATAAATGCTCCTGTTCCGCCTGCACACGAACCGTTCATTCTTACCTCAACACCGTTTGTGAAAAAGAGGATTTTTGCATCCTCGCCGCCAAGCTCGATAACGGCATCCGTTCCGGGCAGAAGCTTTGAAACGCTGATTCTTGTTGCATAAACTTCCTGAATGAAGTCAAGCCCGAGCGAATTGGCAAAGCCCATACCCGCAGAACCGGAAACAGTCAGCGTTGCCTTTGAAAACTCGGGATGCTTTGATGTTATTTCCGAAAGCATTGCCGAGCCTTTTTCTGCAATTTTTGAATAATGACGCTCGTATGCTTTATAAACTATGTTATTATCATTATCGATTGCAACACACTTAAGAGTTGTTGAACCGACATCCATACCTATTCTCATTTTCTCTCCTTACGCGTTTTTGCGTTTCTTTTCAGGTAAATTATCAAGATTCTCAAGCATGAGTCTTTCTATTTCGCTGCGAAGCTTTGCGTTTGCCTCTTCAAGAGTCATATCGCCGATTTTGAAAGGCTCGCCGTATCTTATTGTAAGGTTCTTGCTGCGGAATTTATAGTCGCCTGTCAGTCCGCAGGGAACGATATAAGCATCAGACTTCTGCGCCATGGCAACAGTACCTTTTTTGAGAGGAAGCATAAACTTATCGGTCTTGTTTCTTGTTCCCTCGGGAAAAATTCCGATAGCTCCGTCGTTTTTCAGAACGGTAAGCGCGGATTTTGCCGACGAAAAATCTCTTCTTGAACGGTCAACGGGAATGCAACCGACAAACTTGAAAAAAGGAGCAAGCTTACCCTCAAAATACTCTTTCTTTGCCATGAAATGTATAACTCTTTTGGTTGCCATAATGGTCAGGCACTGGTCATAGACGTGTTTATGGTTGCTGGCGATGATGATAGCGCCGTCAGCAGGAATTTTTTCTTTGCCGATAATTTGGGGTGAATAATAAAAATTAAAGAGCGGTCTCATAAGAGGTGTAAGAATTTTATAACCGAACTCTTTGTCCTCAGGTCTTTTCACTTCATTTACCCTCCTCTATAATTTTATCAGAAACGATTTTCATAAGATTTTCATTTGCTGTTTCAAGATTTTCTTCGGGCTCAATCGGCTCAAAGAAAGTTATTTTGACGCTTCTTTCAAAGGGCTTATATTTTCCCGTTATTGCAAACGGAACAATGTTTGTGTTGCTCTCCTTTGACATCTTTACTGCGCCGAATTTGAACGGCATTATAACATCTTCTGTTCTGTTTATTGTGCCTTCGGGGAAAATTCCTATAACTTTTTCTTCATTCAGAGTTTCAACCGCGGACATATACGCTGCCTTATCCTTTGTTCTGCGATTAACGGGAATTATACCCAGACCACCGAAAATATATTTCAGCGGACCTTTCATAAGCTCATCTTTTGCAAGGTAATGAACGCATCTTTTTGTTGCGCAGGCAACAAGAATGCAATCCATAAGGTTAGTGTGGTTTCCTGCAAGAATAATGCGACCTTCGTCGGGAATAAAGCGTTTTCCCGTAACAGTGGGTTTATAAATCGCCTTGAAGCAAGCGGTAAGCGGACCGCGCACTATCCTGTAAAGGATGGGTTCTTTCATCTCTTATCCTCCGTTTGGTAAATATTAACAAAAAACAGTCTGCTTTTTTGACGCGCAGACCCCCATAAATAAAATAAGGCGGAGCCGCTAAGCTCCGCCTTTTGCTGACATATGAAGTTAATCAAAGCTTTGAAAAGGTTTCTTTTTTAACCGCTGTAACCTTGAATTTACCTGACCTGACTTTTTTCATTGTGCTGTAGCGAGCACAGTTTCTGACAATTCTTTTCTTCGCTTCTTCATCAATGTCAAGGCAGTTCATTACTCTGACATATTCTTTGAGAGGGCTGCATTTATTTGTCATCAGTATCATTCCTTTCCAATTCAAGTTTAAGCATTTTTCTTCCGTACTGAAGGCGCTTGCGAACCGTTACGGGAGAAGTGTTGGTTATCTGAGCGATTTCGTTGGCTCTGTAGCCTTCGATATAATATAAATTCAGAATAATCTTATATTTTGCGGGAAGCTGCATAATAAGCAGAAAAATATCGCGGTCTGCATCCTTGATACCAATCTGACGCAACTCATCAAGATTCTCCGTTGCATTTCTGCTGTTGAAACGGCTCATATTTTTGCTTATGTTTGTTGCAACCTTTATAAGCCATGCCTTTTCATGATCCGAATCCTTGAAAAGCGGCGCTTTTGTCATATATTTCAAAAAAGTTTCCTGAACTGCATCCTCGGCATCAGCTTTGTTGCATAGGATTCCGTAGCATATCCTGAAAAGCATCTGGCTGTATTTTTCAACAGCATATTCGATATGACGAAGCTCATCATTATACTGAGCAGTAACTGCACACACAGCCATCCCACCTTTCAATAAACAGTGTTATTAATTCACAGCAAGCATTAAAACTGCGGCAATTATTATATTATAATATATATTATTTCAAACTATTCCGTATATAATAACACACCTGAAAAGCACAAAATGTGACAAATAATTTGTGAACAATTTGTAAATTATCAAAAATCTCGTTTTTCCGCAAATAAGCAGCCCTCCGTTGATGCGGTATAACCACCGCCAACAGAGGGCTGTTATATTATTCTATTTCAATACTATCAGAGAATTTCGGTATCGTAATGGAATTCTCCGCACTCACAAACGGGATTAAGTCCGAAAAGCTTTGAGAAGAAGCGGACAATTCTCCAGATGAATCTGACAAATGCATTTTCGCTGTGACAAAAATGGGGGCATTCTTCGTAAAAAATCTCTGCGCCGCAATCGTCACACATACCGTCGCCGTCAGAATCCCAATGCCAGTCAAGCAGCTCCATCTCTTCGTGACCCCATATATACTCATCACATTCGGGGCAATAAAGACCTGCTGTATAACCATGCTCAACGCATGTTGAGGATGTCTCTTCTGTGACAATAAGATCATGCACAGCACCGTCGTCGGCAGTATGCACAGCGCGTCTTAAATTAAGCTCACATACAGCATTTTCAGCATTGTTCAGCACTGCGAAATAATATGTTTCGCCTGCTTCAAAATCATAACCGAAGAAGAAATCAAATCCGTTCGTATCATCATAAGTATCCAGTTCATTGAGCTCAGAATCATAAAGCACACATACGGGGTCACTTGAATCATCCTGTGAAACGGATTCAAAAATATAAACTCCGCTTTCATCAGGCACGAATCTGAAATATGCAAAGCCGTCAAGACCCGATGAATTGAAATCAAGCTTGTCACCGGCTGAAATATCTTCGCCGACGAAAACCTTTCCGCAATCGCAAAGGCATAAGTTTTCCCATGTTATCTCATGGTTGCATTCATTTCCGCAAAGGGTGCAAACGCCGTCATCGTAGCTGTGACCGCATACAAGCGATACATCAAACTCTGTCTCGTACTCTGAATAAGTATCTACTGCAAAATAATAGGTTTTGCCTTTATCGAAGTCATACTTCATGCGGAAATTATAACCTTCGCTGTCATCGTTGCCGTCAATATATTCCATATTTGCATCGTAAAGCTCGCAGTAGGGGTCAATGTCCTCTCCCGCTTTTGATACGAGCACATATCTTCCGTCTTTTTCGGGTACATATTTAATATATATATATCCTTCCTCGTCGGATTCTACGGCAGGAACGGTAACCGTTACGGTTTCGCCGTACTTTATTTCGTAGTCATATTCAAAGCCGTCAGGCTCGTTGCTGATTATGGTGATTCTGTCGCCGTCCGGATCTTCGTATTTTTCAGCAGGAATTGTTCCTCCGAGAAGCTCAAGGTATTTAATGAGCATTTCGGAATCGCAGAGAAGACCCTCGCTCTGAACTACTCTTGCATCCTCAAGCATTGTCAGACCGTCTCCGCCGCTTGTGAGCACATAATTAGTGCCTGCAACAGTATACTTTTCTTCAAGGTCAACAGGTTCACCGTTAACAAGAACATTTTCAACGCGGCGCTCCATTGTTTCGTCGATGCTTACAAAGTTTCCGTTCATATCAGTTATAACAGGGCTATCTCTGTAAGTATGTATCTCAAATGTCACACCTGAAACCTGGAAGAAGCCACCCAATGATTCGGGGCATGCGCGTGCGCCATGCTCAAGTACATCTAAAAGCTGCTGACCCGTAATCTCAACAACACACATGGAGTTGCTCCAGGGGTTTATATCCATGAGCATTTTTCTTGTTACATCGCCTACGGCAATTTCATTTCTGATGCCGCCACCGTTGCAAAGAGCAATATCAGCACCCGTTACTGCTCTGTACGCGTCGGCAGCAAAATCCCCCGTATTGGTTTCCTGCTTGCGTACAAGCCATGTGCCGTCTGTATCATAGGCAACAAGATTCACTTCCGATGTGCCTATAACTTCATAAAGATAGGCAATTTCTTCATTATAGCCGTCAATCTTTGCTTTTACTGTATTATAAGCGGTTTTTGCACTGTCTGACATTGTATCAATATCAACATCATCGGGGCTGATGAGTTCAAATTCAGCCGAGCCGTCAGCCTTGATTGTCAACTGACCGAAATTCGCAAACTTTGTGCCCGTTGATGTAAGAGCTACAATTTCGCTGTCCTTGTTTGTGTATTCCGCTTTTTCTATGGTTTCATGAGAATGCGCATCAATAAAATAATCAATGCCGTTGGTATTTGCAATAACATCGGTTGATTTCCAGCCGTCGGTTGTTTCGAGAATACCGAGATGACCTACTGCAACAACAACATCCGCGCCCTCCGCTACAGCAGCATCAACGCTTTTCTGAACATTTTCATAAAGCACGCCTTCCTGCATATCCCATGTGGGGAAGCCATAAACAAGGTTGCCGTTTTCATCTTTAAAGTATTCGGGATTTGCTTTGCTTACTGTTTCGGGAGTTGTGATGCCTACAAAAGCAATCTGGTAATCACCGATATCTTCAATCATGTAGGTTTCAAAAACGCTTGTTAGTGACTGCAGACTATAAAAGTTGGAGCTTATGTATTCGTAATCCGCCTTATTTTCGGCAATATCAAGGAATACATCCATGCCGTAATCATATTCATGATTGCCGGGTACAGCATAGTCGTATCCTACGGTATTCATTATATCAACAACAGCTTCGCCCTTGGTAAGAGTTCCGATGACCTCGCCCTGAATGGCATCGCCTGCGTCAACAAGAATAACAGTATTGCCTTCAGCTTCAAGCTGAGCCTTATAAGCCGCAAGCACTGCATAATCTTCTATGGCACAGTGAACATCATTGGTATAAAGAATAACCGTGTTTTCTTCCGCTGCGTAAGCAACGCAGAAGGACATTGCGGCAAGGATAACCGCCATGACCAAAGAAACAAATTTTTTCATGTTACCATCTCCTGAATGATTATATTGTATTAATTTTCAATCATTGATCAACACCGTAAAGTCGGTTTCATCTGAACCAATTAAGGTCTATGTTTTCGGCAACAAGTCTTCCGCCCTCTTTGTTCGGATGAAGATAATCCTTGCCGAGATATTCTTTTTTTGTGCAGTTTGGTTTTTCGGGATTCACACATAACGCCGCCTGGTCGTAAAGAGCATGAAAGTACTCTTTGTTTGCTTCAAGAAGGCTGTTATACTCCCTGACCATTTCTTCTTTTTCGGGGCGCGAATCTATACATTCGCCGAAATTCATTACGTTGAAAACTACGGTTTTAATCCCCCTCTCGCTGAGTTTCTGAGAAAGCTCTTTAACCGCCTGAAACATTTTTTCAGATGTAGGCTTTTCGCTTTTGGGTGCCGCAATTGTGTTATACTGCAGAAAATCGTTTGTTCCCAGCGCAAAAATAACATATTCCGTATCGGGGTAATTAAGAACATCTCTGACAATGCGGTTCTTGCCGCCGATACCGAAAAGACCTTTGCAGAAAAAGCGTTTGCTGAAATCAAGAAGGTATCTGTTACCCATTATTGACTTGTTTATAACGGAATATCTGCCGCTGAACTCTTCATAAATACGGTTTGCAAAGGCATTGGTCCAATAGCCTTGCTGACTTATTGAATCACCGAAAACAACAATTGAGGCTGCATCTGTTCCGTTAAGAAGCTGAACGGATTGAAAAAGCGGAATCGGTTTATGAAAATACATTTTCAGAAGATCGGATGCAACTTCCCTGACCTTATCTCTTTTTCTGCGCTGATTTTCAACTGTTTTTTCTGCCGTAAGGTTTCCTTTTGCCGTAATCAGCATAACATTATCAATGAGATTTCCGCTTCTTAATGCGCCCTTTTCAACAAAAGCACTTACACAAAAATAATCACCGACCTCTACATCAATATCAACGGGATCGGTTGTTATAACTTCGCCCGTTCCTATGCGGAAGCGTCCTTCTGAGTTCACGGTTATTTTTTTGCACTCTTCGGTAAAGTTTCCGTTTCTGTCACATTTTGCAACGGTAAGCGCTCCGATATAAACATCGTTTTTTGCACACTCGTTTGAAAGTTCAATTCTTATGCTTCTGCCCGAAACTGCAGCTGCAATTACCATCCTGTAGGTTTTCGGACACGACGGATAATAGAAAAAGGAAAGCGCAGAATGAGCCTGCCCCCATGTCTGCACCCATCTTTCTGCCATATGAATCCCCCTTTCAAGAATGTTTCTATATTATATCGTATCATAAATGGTTTTTCTTTTCAATATTTTTTAAAACAAAAAGATGCCTGCCACAGACACACCGTAACAGACATCTCCGATTTTATCCTAATGAGAACACTATACCGACAACTGCAGAAAAAGCAATAAAAACTATAGGATGAAGCTTCTGAAGTTTCTTTATATTTGTCAGCGCAAGCAAAACAACAGCAAGAATTGCGCCTTTCCAGTTAAAACCTGCAAGCGAAAAAGCCTGCGGAAAGAAATTAGCTGCCGCAACGCTCAGCCCTGCCGCCGCAATCAGACCCGTTGATGCAGGTCTGAGCCCGTAAAAAGCGGAGTTCAGGTATTTATTATCGCGAAAGCTTCTGAGAAAAGATGCAATAATAAGAATTATTACAATTGCAGGCGTAATCAGACCGATTGTTGCCGTAACCGCACCGAAAATTGCACCCGGCAAACCGAAATCGCGCGCGCCTGTGATATAACCAACATAGGTTGCCATGTTAACGCCGATAGGTCCGGGAGTTGACTCGCTGACGGCAATCATGTTTGCAAGGTCATTATGAGTAAACCATCCCGTGCTGTCGGAAATATCATAAAGGAAAGGAATTGTTGCCATTCCGCCGCCGACAGCGAAAAGGCCTGTTTTAAAAAATGCCCAGAAAAGCTCGAGAAATATCATGCTTTCTTACCTCCTGCATTTTTGATAACAATGCCAAGGACTGCGGCTATAACAACAAAAATTACGGGGCTGAGGTCTGTAAAAAATGCTGCGAGAGCAACCGCAAGGAAAATAACCAGCGACACTTTATCAATAACAGCCTTCTTGAAAAGCTTGATGACCGCATTGACAATCAGAACGCATACACAAATACGGATTCCGCCAAAAGCATGCTGAACCCATACAATATGAGAAAAAGCCTCTATAACACCTGCAAGCAGAGATATGATAATAAGAGACGGAAAAACCAGACCGAGCGTTGCAGCAATTCCGCCCAGAACACCCTTGGTTTTCTGACCGATAAAGGTCGCGGTGTTGACGGCAATAATTCCGGGAGTACACTGACCGATAGCAAAATAATCCATCAGTTCTTCCTCGGACGCCCATTTCTGTTTTTCAACAACCTCACGCTGAAGAATGGGCAGCATTGCATATCCGCCGCCGAAAGTCATGACTCCGACCTTTGCAAAAACTGCAAACAGTTTTAAAAGAATTTTCATTTATATCCCCTTAATCCTCTATATAAGTCACTCTGAGAGTTGCGATTTCATCAGGAGTAACGCCTGCTGAAAGCAAATAGTTTTCCGCTTTTTTCTGAAGTGTTTCTCCCTCATAGCTTTTAAGCTGAAGAACAAAGTCATTCATCTGTTCTTCTCCCCACATTTCACCGTGAGCAAATGCAGAAAGCTTATAATCTCTCATCAGATCCTCTTCGCTGACACCGAGAACAGCTCCGAGCAGGAAGCAAACCGTTCCCGCTCTGTCCGCTCCGTGAGTGCAGTGCAAAACAGAAGGAGTTTTGCCGCTCAACGCAAGATCATGAAAGAGACTGCGTACCGCCGCCTTACCTGATTCAGTGAAAACACCAGAATACATCGGCATCGCATAATAGTTATGCTGCACCCCTGCTCCCAGAGCATCCAGCCCGTTCGGATTGTCCTTCCTGTTTCTCAAATCGAAATCATTTTTAATTCCGAGAAGAGCGAGCATGACATTCACGCCGTCAGATGTAATTTTATATTCGGGAACAACCGCACCGTCAAGCTCCGTACTGCGATAAAGAGTTCCCTGGCGGATTCTTTTGCCGTCAACTGTTTTCCAGCCTCCGAAATCGCGGACATTCCTGATGCCGTCAACATACAGCATTCTCGGGCCCTCTGCCGTTTTAAAGCTGCCTCCCGCTGTTATTTCGGTGCCGTTTGACAACGTTACAATAAATCTGAAATAATACTGTTTTCCCGTTTTCAGATTATATACATCAATGCTCTGAGTATCCGATTCAAGTGAGAACACCATCGGAGACGAAAAATCCTTTTTATCCGAAACAAAAAGCTCTGCACCCATAACCGAACATCCCGAGGGGACATTCTTGGCATTGTACCAAAGTGTTACAGGTAATCCGATATCGGCTCTTCCCGAAGAAATAAATTTGCCGAAAACAGTTTCGATTGAGGTGTCTGCATCAGAATTCATATAGTCTCTGACGAAGCTGTTGACAAGAACAACCTCCTCATCAAAAACAGGAATTTCAACAGTTACAGACGCCTGAACCGCCTGCTCATCGCTGCCGGCTGATGACGGTTTATTATCCGTCTGAAGAACAGAACTGTCAAGTTTGCCTGCAACAAAAATAAGAACCGCAATAAAAATCAGCACTGCAAGAAAATTGAACAGTTTATATTTGTTCCTTTTCAGTAATTTTTTGAGTTTTCTGTTTCCTCTGTGTTTTTTGTGACTGTAGCTGTGATGGTGGGAGTGCGAAGACTCCGTTCTGTGATAAGAGGGATTCTCTTCTGATTTTTCATGTTCCGTACCGTCACTGTCCATGTTTATAATAAGCTTGTTATCATCCATCTCGGATCTCCCTTTTTATTTTAAACCGTTTAAGGTGTTTTTTTCTTTTTAAGCATGAGAAGCATGTTTTTGCTCTCTTTTATTGCAAATGCAGGGTTGAGCCCCTTGATAAGCAATATGTTATTTTCTTTTATGGGGCTGAAAACAAAGCCCAGAACAAAATTCATTGCAAACTGCGTTATCAGCGATGCCGCTGCAGCGCCGCATGCACCGTAATACGGAATAAGCACCGCATTCAACGCAATGTTTATCAGCGCACCCGAAAGATTTATTATCCAAAGATATTTCTGTTTCTGTTCAGCAAGAATCCATACGTTTCTTACAACGCCCATGACTGAAAAACTGAAATACCAGATAAGTATGCGCAAAGCGGGAGCAGCCGAGGCATACTCCGCACCGTAAAAAACATTGATGATAAGCTCCGCAAACACTGTGAACACAATGCTTTGAGCAATCGCGAGATACTGGGTTATGCAATAGAGTCTTGAAACATTGAGTCCGTATTCGGATGAACCGTCTTTTTTGTTTTCAAGGATAACAGGTCTGAATGAGTCGACAATTGCAATAAAAACAAACTGAGCAACTGTGGCGCAGGTTATTGCCGCTGAATAATATCCGTTTTCAGTATTGCCTGAAATTTTGGTCAGCATTATATGGTCTGTATTCTGAAGAATAACCAGCATCATGGCAGCAACTATATAATGTTTACTCTTACCGAGCATTTCCTTTGCCGTTGCAAACGAGAAAGACATCCTGCCGCCTTTTCTGATGTAAATTGCAATAAGGATAAGAGCAATCAAACCGAATTCAAGCGAATTTGAAAGCGCAAACCAGTAAACACTTTTTTCGGTTGCAAGCAAAAAGACCTTATAAGCCATAACAACGCAATAAACACAAAGCATGACAACCGAAGAATATTTTGACATCAGCTTATACTGAAACCAATACTGTATCATTTCAAGGGCAGCGAATATCAGCGAGACGCCGTAAAGCACACAGACAAGAACCGTTTCGGTTTCGCCCGCGTTCATAACTGATGAGAACGCGAAAACGCCGCCAAGGCACGCAAGGCTTGAGGCAAGGTTCATTGCAAGGGAGGTTCCGATTATCTCAGACTCCTTATGCGGTTTTTCAACAAGCTCACGGACAAGGGTTGCATCCATTCCGAGCTTCATCACAGGCGTAACGAAAGCTACAACAGAGGCTGCATATTTAATCAGCCCGTAGTTTGACGGTCCGAGAAACCTTGCGCTGAGCATGCCGATAACAAGCTGCAGCAGCGATTGCGCAACCTTGCAGATAACTATCCACTTTGCATTGTTAAAGACCTTGCTGTAATTCATAAGTTCCCCTGAATAAAAATTCCGATTCCGCAGCACTCCCCTTAAGAAGTGCTGCGGAAGCTTTTGTTTTAGCCGACAACTCTGCCGAGTTCATCGAATGTGTAATTCATTTCAACGGACAGACCGTTTGTTTCCCAGACATAATATGTTCTGTTAACAATCAGCGAGCCGTCATTCTTGACGAAGTAATAATAGCCGTCAATATAGTTCAGACCTACTTTGCCGGGTTTACCGTTTACAAAATAGTATTTTACGCCGTCCTTTTCAAAGAAGCCGTTACGCATTCTGCCGTCGGGTCCGAACTCATAGTTGCTTTCGGGAAGAAGTCCGTTGCCTGCCCAGACATAGCGCTTTTCATTAACGGTAATTTCGCCGTTTTCGCCACCGACAAAGTAATAGGCGCCGTCATGCTCAACAAGGCCGTATGCCTTTGTTTTACCTTTATTGTAATAATAAAGAACACCGTCTTTTTCAACGATTCCGTCGAGCATTCTGCCGTCGGGGCCGAATTCATAATTGCTTTCGGGAAGAAGTCCGTTGCCTGCCCAGACATAGCGCTTTTCATTAACGGTTACCTCACCGTTTTCGCCGCTGACGAAGTAATATGCTCCCTCATACTCAACAAGACCGTAAGCCTTTGCTTTGCCTGTCTTATAGAAATAGAGCACGCCGTCTTTCTCAACGATTCCGTCAAGCATTCTGCCGTCGGGACCGAATTCATATTCTGCCTCGGGAAGAAGGCCGTTACCCTCCCAGACATAGCGTTTTTCGTTAACCGTGATTTCACCGTTTGTGCCGCCGACGAAATAGTAACTGCCGTCAAGCTCGATAAGGCCGTAGGCTCTTGCTTTACCTGTCCTGTAGAAATAAAGCACGCCGTCTTTTTCAACGAGTCCGTCAAGCATTCTGCCGTCGGGTCCGAATTCATATACACCTGCAGGAATAATGCCCTTTCCGTCTCCGACATAGCAGCTTTCGTTCATAGCAAGCTCGCCGTTTTCGCCGCCTGCAAAATAGTAGGCACCGTCAATCTCGATAAGACCGTAGGCTCTTCCCTTGCCGTTCATGTAATAGTAAAGAACGCCGTCTTTTTCAACAATTCCGTCAATCATTCTGCCATCGGGTCCAAATTCATATTCCGCCTCAGGAAGAAGTCCGTTGCCTGCCCAGACATAGCGTCTTTCACTGACGGCAACCTCACCGTTTTCGCCGCAGACAAAGTAATATGCTCCCTCATACTCAACAAGACCGTAAGCCTTTGCCTTACCATTTATGTAGTAATAAAGCACGCCGTCTTTATCAACGATGCCGTTGAGGATTTTACCGTCGGGTCCGAATTCATATTCTGCCTCGGGAAGAAGTCCGTTGCCTGCCCAGACATAGCGCTTTTCGTTGACTACCACTCCGCCGTCTTCATTGCCTGCAAAATAGTAGGCTCCGTTGAACTCAACAAGACCTACACTTCTGCGTTTACCGTTGACATAGTAACGCAATCCGTCACTTCCGTCCACAACGCCGTTGAGTGCCTTATAGTCATCTCCGAAATAATAATTACCGACGGGAAGATCGCAATAGGTTTCTTGTGCATATCTCTTTCCGGTAACTGCATGTGCAAAATAATCAAACAGGTAATAGTCTCCGTCAATCTTATGCAGACCCTTTACAGCCTTGCCGTCCTTGACATAGCTGAGACCCTCACCGTTGTCGTCATAGAAACCGTCGGGAATGACCTCATCCTTGCAGATGCCGTCTGTTCCGAAATCATACCAATAATAATCCTGGCTGTTGGATTCTCTTACGCAATGATATCCTTCGTATCTGTAGCCGTTTTCGAAATAGTATCTGTTGCCGTCGATTGTCTCCCAGCCCGTCTTATAGAAAGAGGGACCGTAGTAATATCTGTAGCCGAAAATACATTTTTCCCAAACGCCCGAAGAAATCTTTCCTGTTTCCTCGAAATCGAATGTAACAACGCCAACTTCGTACTTGCCGGGCTTTGCAGCCATGGTATCGGAATGGAAATAATACCAATCCTCGCCTATCATGTGCCAGCCGGAAACAAGCTCGCCGAACTTCGAATATCTGTATGCGCTTACAGATTCGTCATAGAACACGCCCGTAAGCTTTGTCTGACCGTTATTGAGTCCGTCCTCGCCGAAATCATAATAGTATCCGTCAATGAGGTGAACACCGGTATATTTTTCGCCGTTTTCGTAATATGCGAAGCCGCCGCCCTCATTCACCCAGCCGTCTTTTACAGCCTTTGAAAGTGTGAAGCTGTCTTCAAACTCTGCATAGATATCACCGAACCAACCGCCTTTTTCATTTTCGTTATCGGGGTTGATGAACGGATAGATACCGTAAATCTGCTGATTTTCGGTTTTGCCCGCGAAGCCGTAAAGAGCAGTTGCACGCATATAAACCTTATAGCTGATTTCGCCGCTGTTAACAGCCGTTATCATGTCATTCTTCCATTCTGCATCAGCTTTGGGAGTAAGCTTGATTCCGCTGAGAATGCAGATGGGATTTGCCATTGCAGGGTCAATAGCCTGAGTCTGGTCAATCCAGTTAAGAGTCAGAGTCAGCGTGTTGGTTGCTTCATCAAACTCGGTATCGGTAAGCTCAAAATAATCATTGATAACCTTTACCTGCGAATAATCAACATCAAATCTGCTGTCAATATGAACAGTCGGTTTAACCTCTGTCAGAACACTTACTCTCTCTGCAAGCTGCATGAGGAATGTCCATGCAGATGCATTTTCAAGCTCTGCACCCGGAAGCAGGGATGTGAGATCCGCAAGACGGTCAGGAATGGGAATCTGAGTCATATCAATAGCAAACGAATAGCTTGCCTCCATGGGCATTTCAGGATCAACAGCCTCATAGAGATTGTTATCCTCCGTAACCGAGTTGCTGACTTCTCTGTACCACGCCAGCATTCTGTCGCCGCCCGTTGCCTGATCGAAATCGAACGAAAGCTCGCCCTGATTATAAAGCGAAACAACAACCGAAGCGGTTACACTGTCATCAGCCGCAAGAGCTGCATAAACAGTGAGATTCTTTATTCCCGTACCTTCTGTTCCTATGAAGCAGAAGCCGTCAATAACACCTGCCGCCTCATTGCTCAACGAGAAAACAATATCGTTTTCCGTATATGTTACGGGCTTGTTTTCATAAAGAGCAATAACAGAAAGCTCTGTTTTTGCGCCGTAAACCGTATCTATATTGGATTTTGGGAAATAGATTCTGTCGGGAACAACAATATTCATTGTTTTTGTTCCGATAACCGTTTCGCCAAGCATCAGGTTGACATCAACCGAGCCGTTTCTCAATCCGGTAAATACACCGTCCTGAGTGATTGTTCCCCATTTTTCATCGGAAACCTTCCATACCGTACCTTCGGGAAGCTCTGCAGAGTTACCCGTTGCACTTACGCCCGAAGCTGTAAGCTGAACAGATGCATCCTTTGTGAGGTAATCTGTTTCGCTTTCAATAATTGCATGGTCAAAAGCGGTTGAGTTAGGAGCGGTTGACACCATAAGGAGCGATGTACTGACTGAACGCGCTGCGCCGTCAGAGGGTCTGTTGGCAACGCTGAGCTCATCATCGCCCTCAAGCTTTGCAACATATGTTGTTGAACCGCCGCCGTCAAGGTTAATGGCCTGAACACAGCCTGCCTCATACATAATCTGAGCAATTTCACTCATGCTGCCGCCGCAGGAAACAGGTTCCTGTCTGCCGTCAAGCACCATGAAAACAACCTTGCCCGTTCTTGTTATACCTACAGCAGTACGGCTGTGGCGTGTGGTGTAATAGCTTGAATCCTTGCTGTCCTGAATTATACCGTCTTTAATGAGTCTCGCACCGAAACCGCCTATGGCTTCTTTAAGCTGACTCTTATAAATAGTATTGTATTCCGCAGTTGTGCCGATAACAGCCTTGCCGTCCTTGGTAATGCCAAAGAATCCGCTGCTGCTCGGTCCGTGATACTCTGTGCCGTCCATAATCAGCAGGCCGCCGGGCTCACCCGTACCCATATTGAAGCCGTCGCCGTTAACGGATACGATAACATTATAATTTTCAATATAATGTTCGCTTTCGGGGTTGCCGTATTTTTCTTGAGCTGCGTTTGCCTGAGTAAGAACGGGCTGCATACCCCAGCTTGTGGGGTCATTGTCCTTATAGTTTGCAAAAATGTGGACATCATCTCTTGTCAGGTCAGCGGTTGCGGTATAGTAAACCATCTGCTTGTTATCCGCCGATGTTGCGTGCTTGATGCTCTGAACAATACCCGGGGCAAGATTTGATGTTTCCGATGCAAACACCGTGAAATAGGGATTATCTATGAGGTCAACATAGTCGCCTGCAAGCTCACAGATATAATCAGCAAACGCATAGCAGCATGCTTTTCTCAGGTCAGGAAGATTATCCGTCTTGAAATCTCTTGTTGCTTCAAGAGTTGTAACCATCTTGTTGCCTGTATATGCGTTATAAACCGCATCTCTGACATCCTGCCTTGTGCTGACTCCGCCGAGCCTGTTTTTGAGGAAATGGTCAGCTCTGCTGACAAGTGAAAGATTCTCTGTGAAATATCCTTCGAAGAGAGCTGTGATATATCCTTCGGAATAAGCTGCGGCAATCAGGTCTCCCATGAGGTAGAACGCATCAAGGTCTGCGTAAATATCCTGCTGATTGAAGCCGCCGACTTCATCGGGGTTATCCTTGAGGAAATAATCTTTTGAAACAATTTCTATCATTTCCTCAAGAGTGCCGTCAGTTCCGCCGTAATCGGAAAACTCGATAAGGTCAACAATATCGCCTGCCCAACCTGCAACGTCTGCATGATTGCGGCTCTTCTTGTTATAGTATGTGATATCCATTGCGCCGAACATGTGACCGAAATCAACAAGGTCACCGTTGGGCAGTTCAAACAGCTCAATGTTTTTAAGAGCGCTTACAATAATATGCTCTGTTACGCCTTCCATTGAGTTGTATTCATCCTCAACTCTTGCAACGAAATCCGCAAAGCCCTTATCCTCATAACCTGCCATGATGCCCCATGAGCCGTCAACATAATCCTCAACACCTGTTCTGATGTATTTGATTACAAGCTCTGCAGGATCTTTGCCGGGAACCTCTGCCGCATAGGAAACAGCAATTTCCTCAAGCAGTGCAAGGTTTTCCATGAAGGTTTCAAAATCCGTTACCGTCAGAGTTTCAAGCATGGGAATTTCAACATATGTTGAGTAAGAGCAGCGTGTGCAGTCATCATATGCTTCCCAACCAACACTCGTATAGGTGGGTGCTTTTGCTTCAATATGTTCAAGATTATGGCCGAGAGCAGGAATAACCTCCTGCGCAACGATTATTTCACCGCATACGGAGCAGTGGCTGCCATCAGTAAGTCCCGTATCCTCGCAGAATGCAGGCATTCCCTCATCCGTTACGGGATCATGACCGAGAGCTGCGCCTTCAACATGGTCGCATCCCTCATTTGTGCATCGGGAAGCCTCGGTGCATGTTGCGGCAGACATATTATGACCCGTTGCCGCAATTTCGGTTTCAATGAACTGGTAACGGCAGCGTGAGCATGTATAAACGACTGTTCCGTTTGAGGTACAGCTTGCCGCTGTTTCGGTTTTTATAAACTTGTGTTCAAGCTTCGGAGCAAGCTCTGCGCCGCAATCAACGCAGGTCTGTGCCTTTGAGCAGGTTGCCCTTGCTCCTGCTGTGTGTTCCTTTGCGGGAGCGAGTTCCGCACCGCAATCGGTGCAGGTCTGCGCACTTTCGCATGTTGCCTGAGCGCCTGCGGTGTGTTCCTTTGCGGGAGCAAGCTCTGCGCCGCAATCAACGCAGGTCTGCGCGCTTTCGCATGTTGCCTGAGTGCCTGCGGTATGTCCCGTAGGAGCAGTATATGAGTCTGTATAGCTGTTTCCGCAGTTAAGGCAGGTATGAACCGTATAGCCCATCTCATTGCATGTGGGAAGCAGAGTTTCCGTTCTGTAATTATGCCCCTTGGCAGGAGTTATTTCAACCTTACATACGGTGCAGATCTGATTGTGGGTACATGTTGCCTGTGCGCCCGCCGAGTGGCCGAGAGCAGGAAGAACATGGCTTCCTTCCGTATATCCGCAGCGTGAACAGTTACTGCCCGAGCTGTATCCTTCATCCGTGCAGGTGGGTTCAAGCGCATCGAGATGAATCATATCGTGGCCGAGAGCCGCTTTAAGCTCCTCACCGCATACGATACATGTCTGCGCCTGAGTGCATGTTGCGGGAGCTCCTGCAACATGTCCGTTTTCGGACTTGAGAATTTCTCCGCAGACAGTGCATGTCTGGGGCTGTGTGCAGGTTGCTTCTGCGCCTGCCTTGTGACCGAGTTCAGCTTTATATTCATCAGTATATTCGTCGCCGCAAACCGTGCATTCATGAACGGTATAACCGCCCTGTGTGCAGGTGGGGGCAACAACAGTGTGCTTATAGCTGTGACCCTTTGATGCTTCAATAACCTCAAAGCAAACAGTACATACAGAATCCTTTGTGCATGTTGCCGCGCCGTCAGGGATGTGTCCCTTTGCAGCAATTTCACTGTCTTTATAGGAATGACCGCAGCGTGAGCATGTGTGGGTTGTAAATCCGCCCTCTGTGCAGGTGGGAGAAGTTACAACCGAGCTGTAAACATGTCCGAGAGATGCGGCAAGCTCCTTACCGCAGGTCAGACAGCTCTGAGCATTTTCGCATGTTGCGGCATCGCCCGGATTATGACCCTTGGCAGGAATCTTTTCCGTATAAGTGCTGCCGCAGAAGCATGTGAATGTTTTCAGACCGTCGTTTTCACAATCGGGCTGTGATGTTACGGCTTCAACATACTGATGTCCGCTGTGTTCTTTCCATACACCGTCAGCATAGAAGCAGGTTGATGAGCTGCCGCTCATCTCTTTATATGTGCCGTCGGCATTTTTAAGTTTTGCGGGAGTTATGGGGATATTGGTATATCCCGTATTCTGAACAAGCTGATATGTAACGGTTTGCGAGCCTTTTTTCAGTCTCGCCTCGCCCTTTGCTCCGCTGCAGATATCCGCACCGCCTGAAGTAGTGTAAAGATATCCTGCGGACGCATCGAGCAAACCGTCAACGCGGATTTTTGCATCCTTAATATCTGAAGCGGTTCTGTTATACTTTCTGCCGGGCGCATATGTCAGAGGAATGAAGTTTCTGTTCTTTGCACCGCAGAAATTACCCCATTCGGATGAGTCATAAAGATAAACATTGGTTCCCGAAGAGAGAACGCAGCTTGCATTTTCGCCGATAATGATTTCCGCGCCGGGAAGAAGACAAACATCCTGTGCAAGAGTAACCGTACCGCTGTTTACATTAACGGTTATGTTTCCGTTTATGGGAAGCTCATAGTTTTTGGAATTAATTTTTGTTGAAAGAATACCCGAGCCTATCGCAAGCTCAATGGGGCTGATTGACATCTGACCGTTAAGTTCAAAAACAAGCCTGTCGGTATTCACATCGTAATACTTCGTAACCGCGCCTGAAGTCAGATTGAACATTGCGCCGCTGTTTGAGAAAACAGCAACACCTGCGCCGAGATCCATGCCTGAAATATGCATAGTTGTATAGCAGCTTTCAACCGCACCCGACTCAATTGTAAGGGGAACTTCGATATTCTGGATATAATACTGTGAAAGCGGGAACACTCCGTTTTTCATATCGGAGGTCTGGCTGCCGCCTCTGAAGTCCATTATCTGGAAATATTCGTATATCGATGAGCCGCTCTTGGCAAAAACATTACCCGAACCGACAATGAAGCCGTAAGCATAAAGCGCCGCACCGCTGTTTACCGTAATGCTGCTGCCGCTTTGCATTCTGATAAAGCTGCATGCTCCGTCCGGCGAGCCGCTGTCAGTTCCGCCGCCGACTGCCGAAAAATGCTTTGCAGGCAGGCTGAGAATACCGTTGACGGTAATATGCGCGCCGCTTGCCATGTTCAGAGTGCGGTAAGCCGTGGGCTTTGTGTGAGTTCCGCTGACATACTCGGGAACAGTTGTATAAACGGTGTGTGCGTCATTGAAAGGAATAAGCAATGTTACGCCCGATGGAATTGTATAATTGCCTGCAGGCAGGGTTGCGTTATTCATAAGAACAACGGTTTTCACGCCTGCGGTTGATGCATAGGTTGCCGCCTCATTGAGGTCGCTGAACAGATATTTTCCGCCGTCTGCAAGGAAATACGGCGTTGCGGTTTTTCCGCCGAAAACAGCCTTGACCGTCATTGCGGAAGCAGGCTTGATTACATATGAAAGGTCGGTTGACAGAACTCTGTTATCAAGAGCATCAACCCACGCAACAAATTCCGTGCCGCTAACAGGTGACGCCGTAAGCGTTGCACCGTTTGCAAGAGTTATGTTTTTAGATGAACCGGGCGTCACATTTTCACCGTTGACACTTACACTGCCCGACGCGCCGTCAAAGCTGAACACAACATCCGAGGAAACCGCCGCAGGAACAAGGCTGAAATTATTCAGCACAAGTGTTGCGGTTTTGTTTGCGCCCGATTTCAGGGTAAGAGTAATATTACCGTCGGGTTCGAGAAGAGCAGTGCATGTACCCTTCGTTCCGCTTTCGCTGAAAGATTCAAAATTCGAAACGCTGTAATCAAATCTCAGTATTGCCGCGGTTGCGGTATTGTTATAAATATCAATTGTATTTGTTTTGCCCGAAAGCAGACCGCCCTTGACGGTTATTGTTGCAACTTCATTGGCAACATTGCCCGTACCCTGACTGTCAATAATCAGAACATTTCCGCCGAGAACACTGTTTACCTTTGAAGTGAAAAGAACGGGATTAAGGACAGACTCAACGGTTTCATGAAGAATACCGAGCGACTTTGCGGTGTTCGTATCAAAGAGCTTTTTCTTATCCCCTTCGTCAAGAATCTCCCAAAGAGGCTGAAGCGATTCAATATCCTCTTTTGCGCGCAGCATGGTTTCTCTGTCCATTGCATACACCGCTTCAACAATTTCCTCTTCCGTAAGGATTTCCGGACCGAGATAACGGATCATTACCTCATTCATTTCAAGAAGAGCGTGCCACAGCGGATCGCTTTCGTCAATTCCGAAAGGATCTTCCTCTTTTTCAGATATATCCGCTTCCGACCCGATTATCGGATTTTCGTTATGCCCCGATTCGGGAACATGATGAACGGGAGCTGACGAAAGAATGACCAATGCCGACATAATAAAAGAAATCAGCCGCCTTATAATCTCTGCTATCACCATGCCGAAACCTCCTTATTTATAGATTCCGTTTCTGCCGCGTTGTTTTTTGTTCTGTTTACGAACGGCAGAGCTAACGGGAAGAATGCCACATATGCATTTTCGGTTCTGAGCGATGAGTTGTAGAAAACCATAATAAAACACATTACCGACATTATCATGGCAATCTGACAAAACAGCTCATCGGATGTTTTTTGCTTCATGTTTTTTCGCGCCTGAACAAAGCAGATAACAAAAAACGAAAGATATGCGAACAAACCGATATATCCTGTTTCCAGGAAAAGCATTGCACTGGAAAACCAGTTATAATTGAGATAAGAATGCGAGCGGTAAAACTCGCTGTTACAGATATCGAACGAGGATGTATCGCAATTGCCCAGACCCATTCCGAAAAGTCTTTCAAAAACAGTTGTGAGATAATCCCTTCTGATAACCGGTATTGCGGTAAAACGGCCTAGGTCCTTTGCGGTTGCATAGTTTTTGGCAGTCATGATTTCAATGATGTTTTCAAGGCTGAGCGCCCTGCTTTCTCCGAAAAGGATGGGAAGCAAAAGACCCGAGAGCATCAACACACCTGCAGCCGCCGCAACAAGAACAACCTTTCTGAAAGAAAAACGCGTAAACATCGCTGAAAAAACAAGAATTATTACAAAAAGAACAAAATAGAATTTCAGTTCAGCCATTGCGGCAATAACAAGAGAAACTCCTATCTTGAAGAAACAGCGCACAGCTTTTTCTTTTCCGTTCATGAAATTCAGAAGAGCCTTGCTGACAACAATTGAGAAAAATATAATTGTATAAGCGTTGCAGCCCTTCTCAACGCCGAATATTCCGCCGAGATAATCCTGCCTTAACCCCATGACGAAAAACTGAAAAAACGATATAACAGCATTTATCCAGAACATTACATCAAGAATCTTCAGACCGTCCCCGGCATCCTCTTCGTCAAAAATTGTAGCATAGAGAAAAAACGCCGCATAAAATCTGAAATTATTCCGCACTCCCCAGAGATAATAGAACGGGGACTGAAAATTGAAAAGATATATTAATAATGTATATATTAAAAAGACAACCGTAAAAACTGCAAAAGGCGCGAGATTCTTTTTTATGCGGTTGCCTCTTTGCAGAAATACAAGGAACACTCCGACAAGATACATCGCATCCACAAAATATTTCACGAAAGAAGGCAGATTAAGAAACTCTATCAAGAACGCCATTATAAACGGAAAGAAGAAAATGCCGTAAGTCAGCATTTCCGGCACAGACCGTTTTTTTATATACAGCAATCCCTTTCTGTTTTCAAACATAAGTATTCTCCGACAAATTATTTTTTGGTTTTCAGTTTCAGCAAAAGACAGCACAGCAAAAAGCATTTTGCTTTGAAAAGCTTCCAGAAAACACGCGATGCGGATGACCCCATATCAAGAACACTGTCCGACAGTGTTCCGCACAACGTTTCATCCTCGTAAAAAGCTTTCAATGCTTTTATTTTTTTGCAGAGGCCACTATCTTCCGCCGCTATATTTTTCATTCCGGCAAGGATGTAAATCTGATACCTCGCTTTAAGGTGATTTAAAACATTTTCGGAATAACCCTTTGCTTCACAGATATCCGTTACTTTTCCGAGAAAAGCGTTGTTCATCTGAAGGCAGTCACCTCTCACGGTATTTGAGAGAGAATCACCGTGAAGCACACACATATAGTAATACTCAGGAATTACCGTTGCAGAAGTTACCGAAGAAAAGAATTCGGTTATAAAAACCGCATCCTCGGAGCAAACCTCTCTCTCTGAGAAAAATCTTACTCCGCTTTTTCTGAGCGCCTTCATATCAAACATTTTTGCAACAACACCGAAGCCGAAGCCCTTTGAGTGAGTGCAAAGGCTTGAAAGAAGCTCTTCCGTTGCCTCGGAATCCCTGTACAAATATTTATCCGTTAAAATTTTCTTCTCTTTTATATTTCCGTTCCGGCAGACATCAGCCCTGCCGTAAAGAACAATCTCGGATTTATCCCTCACCGCCGCCGATACACAGCTTTTTACGGTTTCGGGATGTATGTAATCATCGCTGTCAACAAAAAGAACATATTCGCCCGTTGCGGCATCAAGCCCTGTATTTCTGGCAAGACCTGCACCTGCGTTGCTCTTGTGGATAACCTTTATGCGGCTATCCTTTTTTGCCCATTCCTCACATATCAAGGGGCTTGAATCCGTTGAGCCGTCATCAACAAGTATTATTTCAGTTTCGGTATACGACTGACCGATTGCAGATTCAATGCATCTGCCCAGATATTTTTCAACATTATATATGGGAATAACAATTGATACTCTCGGCTGATACATAAAAACATTTCTCCTGATCAAGCATTTAAAATGCTGTTTATCGCTTTATTCCAATCATAGTCAATAACCGCACGGCGCGGACTGACATTTTTGCAGGCAGCAGCCCTTTCAACAAGCCGATTGATTTCTTCGGCCTCAAAGGATTCAATAAACCAGAAGCCTTCCTTTCCTCTGAAGCTCTTCATTTCTCCGAAATCAGTTGTAACAACAGGTATATTGCAGGAAGCCGCCTCAAGGCATGAAAGAGGAACATCAATGCAGTTGCCCTCCTGCACAACGGGAAAGAAATAAACATCCGCAAGCTGATAAATCTCATGAATATCGGGAAGATAGTCATCAATCATGTAAAGATCCGCACATTGAGAAAGCTTTTCTTTAAGCTGAACATCCTGCTCATCTTTTGTAAAAGAGCTTGTGACAAGAACTACGCAGTATTTTTCGGACAGCTTTATGAGTTGAGAAATGTTTCTGCCCTCGTTCATATGCCCAACATGCAGCACAATCGGTTTGTCGGTGGCAAATCCGTATTTTGATTTCAGCCTCTGCGCTTCATCCTCCGTTACGGGAACAAATCTTTCGGTATCAACACCTGCGTTGATTTTTCTGATTCTCCTGCCGTTCAGAATTCTCTCAAACCTTTGCTTTGTATCATCCGAAAGAACAAGAATTTCGGCTTTGCACAAAGAAAGAAACAGTTTTGCGGGCAATCCCGCTTCTGTAACCTGAGATAACAGCACCTTAACCTTCTTCCCTGAAAAAAAGGAAAGAAGCATAATACGCAATGCCGTTGCAGATGATCTGGCAGGAAAAGGAACATAAAGAATATCTTCACCGCTCTTTCTGACGGTGCGGATAATATCCTTTGTCAGCAAAAGCTTGTTTGAACGCACAAAGACATCCGTACAGGATGATTTGCGTTCATATGAAACAACCGTAACCTCGGACGACGATTTTTTCAATCTTTTTATAATACTGTTTGCAACGCGCAGACAGCCCTCATCGGGTGTCTCCGACAAACAGTTTGTCAATACCATCATTCAGATCAATTCTTTCAATACAATAAATCACATTTCAGATACACAGTAATCCAGAAACGCTTCATAGCTCTCAAATCTGGGTTTGTTATTTTTCATATATGCCATGCTTTCGTCAAATTTCTTTCCGTTACCCAACTGCTCGCGGAATTTCGGAACCCTGCATGCTTCTTCAGCAGATGAAAACAGCATAAAATACTCATGAAATTCCTCTTTCGGAGGATTTTTATTAAATCTTTCCCGATAAATCAACACCATTTTTTTGGCTTCTTCAAGCTGCTCTGCTTCTCTTTTTTTATAATACTCATCAACAGACATGATTCTTTTTGCAGGCACACCTGCATATACGCTGTTGCTTTCACAATCACCGGTAACAACACTTCCTGCGCCGATAATAACATTGTCGCCCACGGTTACTCCGCGCATTATTACGGCATTCATTCCTATAAACACATTGTTGCCGATTGATGTGGGGCTCTGAGCGCCTAAAATCCTGCCCGGTTTCTCGCGGTCAGCCCTTAAAACAGACCATGAATAATCATGGGTCAGGATGATAACGCCGTGAGTTATGTTGACATCATCTCCGATTGAAAGCAGCCACGGACAGGTTATATCAACAACAGTATGGGGCGGAGAAAAAAAGCGAACATTATCGCCAATCTTAACGCCTTTTTTTCTGAGGAAAGCAACAAAGCTCGCCGAATCAGCTTTTTCTCTGAAAAACAATCTGCGAAGAATTCGTTTAATCATATTTTTCTCCCGATATATTATCGTTTATCCGCACACGCTTCGCAGGTTGAGCAGGCATCAAGCTGCTCTTTAGTCACCTTTCCGTCGCGGTAATCGCGGACAATTTTATTCTCATACATTGAGTATTTTTTCTTTTTGAAGAAATACAGGAACTTATGCTTCACAACCCATAATGCAGGTTTCCATATATATTTGTGCATTGCAGGTGAAACCGAGCCTATCATCCAGCAGTTTCTGTTGCAGCAGCGCACCTTTTTGCGTACAGCTTCAGCCTCCTGACTGTTCCACAGCTCGTCCCAGCTCTGCTCGTTGAGATTGCCCATAACTTCCTTTTCTTTCGTGCCGTTGCAGGGCATAACATCGCCGTAAGGGTCAATAAAGAAAGTGTCAAAGCTCATATCGCAGGGCAAAAGACGCTTCTGGCTGAAAATATAATTTATCAGGCCGTGATTAAAATATGCTCTGAACCACTTTTTGGGGCTGTTCGAATCAAGCAGACGGTTGATAAGCTTTTCAAAGTTTTCAGCAACCGCAAGCCTGTCATGAATTATGTTATTGGACTCAACAAAATAAAAGCTGTTGTGAAGAGATGCGGTTGCAAACTCCATGTTAAGCTCGTTCGAAATCTCATAGAGAGGAACGAGGTCGGGGGCATTTTTATCCTGCACCGTCATGCCGAAGCCGACATCCTTCATGCCCATTTCAACAAGAGTTTTCAGAGTTGTATAGCCTCTGTTAAATCCGTCATCAAGACCTCTGATTTCATTGTTAGTCTGTTCGAGACCCTCGATTGAAATTCTGATTCCGACCTGAGGAAACTCCTTGCACAGGTCAACAATTCTGTCGGTAAAAAATCCGTTTGTCGAGATTACTATTCTTTCGCTCTTTTTATAAAGCTCGCGAACAATCTCCCTGAGGTCTTCACGGATAAAAGGCTCTCCGCCCGTTATGTTTGTAAAATACATTTCGGGCAGCTTTCGGATTGTTTCCAGCGATATTTCTTCTTCGGGCTTTGAGGGCACCTTATATCTGTTGCACATTGTGCATTTCGCATTGCAGCGGTAAGTAACAATTACCGTGCCGTTGAGTTTTTTTGCCATTATAAACCTCGCTTTGCACTAACTGCAGTATATATCTGTAAGCTTTTTGCAGTATTCCTCAACCGAAAGGAACGAAGAATTCCTGCAATTTTCAGCATAAAAATCAAGCTTTTTGCTGTCTTTATACATAGCTTCTGTTTTCAAAATCAATTGAGAAATGTTTCCGCTTTCAAAAAGCTCTCCCGTTTTGCCGGCATCAATAAGCTCGGGAATTCCGCCGATATCAGCGCCGAGAACGGGCGTTGCGTACATACGGCTCTCAATAACCGTAAACGGACAGTTTTCGTACCATTCGGAAGGCACAACAGTAAATTCCGCCTCAGAAATAAGCCGCGCAAGGTCTTCACCCGTTACGAAGCCGCGGTTTTCAATGTTTTCCCTCTTTGAGATTTCAGCTTCAAGAGGTCCGCTGCCCGCAAAAACAAATCTGATATCGGGCAGACTGTCAGCAGCTTTCAGCAGAGACTCAACGCCTTTTTCTTTTGAATATCTGCCGAAATAAAGAACATATCCGCCTTTTTTCACATTGCTGACTTCTGAAATGCTGACAAAATTATGTATTACCTCGATTTTGTCTTTCAGTTCATTGCGGCACGCCAGCTTCTGCGCCAGGAATCTGCTCGGAGATACAACCGTATCAATGTATCTGTAAACGCGTCTCAGCTTCCAATAATAAGCCTCTGATGCTCCTATGGCGCTTTTTGCCGCGGAGCCATGCACGCACTTCCCTTTCAGACAGTTGATATAACTGCCCCCAAGACATTTTTCACAAACCTCACCCGAAACGGGATTGAGCATAAGATGATTCGGGCATACAAGCTGTAAATCATGGGCAGTATAAACAATTTTACATTTTCTTTTGTTTTCTTTTCGCCACTTTACAATCTCAAGAATAATGCTCGGAGTAAGCTGATAATTGAAATTGTTGAGATGGCATACATCGGGTTTGAAATCATCAAGAACTTTTCTGATTTTTCTTCTTGCCTCGAAAGAGTAAACGGTCTTTACTGAATTTGAAATCATATTCAGCTTTGAGCCGCCGTGAAAATCCATGTTGGAGGTGTATTCCCCAACGCTGTTGCCGACAACATTGTCTTTATGCTCCATTCCGAAATATTCGACTTCGTTGCCCGTTTTCTGCAAAGCTTCACCCAGCTTGAAAACATAGGTCTCTGAGCCGCCTTTCGGATATAAAAACTTGTTTATCAGCAGAATTTTCATAAACTACTTCCTTTTGTAAATTTCAACGGTTTGCGAAACAACATCATCCCAGTTATACTTGCTGCAGATATATTCTGCGCTCATTGCCATGAAGCTCTGCACCGTTTCGGGGCTGTCACACAGCTCCTGCAGCTTGTTTTTGAGAGAGTCTTTTTCGTTTCTTTCAAAAACACAGCCGCAATCTTCGATAACCGATGTGCATTCGGGAATATCGGAAACGAGACAGCAATTGCCGTAGCTCATCGCTTCAAGCAGACTCAACGGCATTCCCTCAACATCGGAAGGGAGCACATAAAGATAAGCGTTGCTGAAAAGCTCTTCAAGCACCCTGCCCTGAACAAAACCCGTAAAAATAATATTCGGGCAATCGGCTGCCGCCGCTTTAAGCTCTTTTTCATACTCTTCGGTATCCGATGAGCCGCCGGCGATAACCAGTTTTTTATCGGTTGAAAGCTTTTTATATGCCTCCACAAGACTCATAACCCCTTTTTCGGGAACAAGCCTGCCGAGGAAAAGAATATATTCTCTCTCTTCAAGACCGAAACGGCTGACGATTTCATCAGCCTGCCGCTTTTCAACCTTATTGACACCGTTCGGAATATAGATAGTTGAACGGTTATATGTTTTCTGAAAATAATCCTGAACACTTTTGCTCAGGACAATTATTTCATCAGCCAATGCCGCGGCGCATTTTTCGCCGAATTTAATATACCACGACGCAAATCTGCCCCATTTGGCTCTCTGATGATCGAGCCCGTGAATCGTTGCAACGCATCTTTTTCCGAAAAGCTTCGGAATCCACATCATTGCGCACGGACCCTCGGCATGAAAATGAACAACATCATATATGCCGAATGCCGCTTTTAAAGCGGCAAAAAAAGATGAAGTGAGCGCCGCCAGTCCACCTTTGCGGACTGTAAAAACGCTCTTTATTCTGACACCTTTGTATTCGGAGAGCTTATCCGAATCGAACTGCTCTCCGCTTACATGGTGACCTTTTCTGTTGTAGCAGGTTACGCTATGACCCTGCAATGCCATCCTTGTTGCAAGCTCGCTCACAACAATTTCAACTCCGCCCTCTCTTGACGGTATTCTTTTATGGCCGAGCATTGCAATGCGGAGTCCGCCGTCTTTTTTTGAAGACATCATTTGCCCTCCATACCTAAAACCACACCGAAGGTTTTGAAAAAGATACTGATATCGGTAGCAAAGCTTCTTTCTTCAAGATATCTGAGGTCGCATTTCATCCAGTCATCAAAAGATATGCTGTTTCTCTGCGGCTGAATCTGCCAGTAACATGTAAGCCCAGGCGTTACGGAAAGACGCTGCATCTGATATTCATCATACATTGCAACCTCTCTCGGGAGAGGCGGTCTGGGACCGACAAAACTCATTTCGCCTTTTATTATGTTGAAAAGCTGAGGAAGCTCATCAATGCATGCACGGCGGATAAACTTTCCGAATCTTGTGATTCGGGGGTCATCCTGAATTTTGAAAGCCGGTCCGTCCATTTCATTCCGGTCAAGGAGCGAATCGAGCATGGCTTCCGCATTAGGCACCATAGACCTGAACTTATAAAAATTGAACTCTTTTCCGTTTTTACCCACGCGCTTCTGAACAAAAATCGGAGAAGCACCGGGGCTGTCAATCACTATGATAAGCGAAATAACAATGAACGGAACAAAAAGAATCACAAGGGCTGCAACCGCAAGAATAATATCTGTTATTCTTTTGCACATCTCATACACGGGCTTGCTCTTGATTTCAACCCGCTGCTGTGCTTCTCTTGTGATATTTTCTTCAGGAATCTGAACCATCAGAAACTGCTCCTTCTAAATTTACTGCTGAAATCAGCTCTTTTTTTCATAAAAAAGTTTGATGACCGTCTCTTTTATTGAAGCTTCGTCGGGATAAAACTCCATATGCTTTTCTCCCGCAATCAGCTTACCCTCAAGCTCGCAGATTTCAACAAAAGTGTAGTTCGCGATTTTTTCGGCAAGTGCCTGAAGCGCATTGCCCGAATAATCCGAAACAATGTAATCGGCAAGCTTCACGCCTGCGTTTACAAAGAAATTCGCATCGTTCTTGCTCAAAGCAAGTGCCTTGTTATAAAGAGACTCTATAAACTGGCGCTGACGCACCATTCGGCTCGAGTTCGAACTGTCCTCAAGACCGTATCTTGTTCTGACATAGTTGAGTGCATGCTCACCTGTAAGGTTAACGGTTTCACCCTTTACGAGCATATCGTCGATGCCCGTAAAATCGTCAAGAACCGTCACCTCAACTCCGCCTATATAATCCGCGAAAACAGAAACCGCATCCATGGTTACGGACACATAACTGTCAATCTGAATATTATTCAGCAACGCAGAAACCGCATCCGCCGCGTTTCTGCAGCTTACTTCCTTGCCGTTACCGTAGGTGTGAGCAAGAGCAATCTGCTTGCTGACCGTACCAACCTTGTCGCCTGCAACGCCGAGAATGTTCATTTCAGCAACGGTATCGCGGTTGATATGAAGAGCCGAACAGCTTTCATTCTCATGATCAATGACAAGAAGCATCATGAAGTCCGACTGTTTATCGTTGTTATAGGATTCTTCGCTTACGCCTTCAAATTTATCAAGACCGAGAATGAGAACGGTTTCAAGGTTATCCTTGAGCCTGTACTTCTGACCGTTGTATTCGATAACGGAATCAGCTTTGGCAGGCTGCTGAGACGGATATGCAGTCAAATGACGTTCCCACAATCCGATAAAGAACAGCACGGCGGAAACAACAAAAACAGCCGCAATGATTATAGCCGCATATTTCAGGTTTCTGATTCGCTTTTCTTTTGTTGTGTAAGCCTTACTCATGCTTCCTGCTTTTTCTTCTTAAGAGCAAGGAGAACACCTGCGAGCGAAACTGCGGAAACCGCCATTATCGCTGCAGGAATAACAAGCATTTCACCTGTTACGGGGATATCGCTTGCGCTCTTATCAACAACAATTGCAAAGGGAGAGAAATCTTTTACCGAAAATGTAAGAGTATTATTTGCATAATCAACAACTGCGTTTGAAATATGCTCCCACTTGCCGTCTGCATTGCGGTGAATCAGCGCAACAAAGTTCTTAAGGGTTTCTGCCGAAAGAGTAATTGTTACAGTGCCGCAGAAAGTATGGTCACCGTTATGATATGCACTTACATCAAAAAGATCGCTTACTGCAAGGTTAAGAGGATCAATTCCGAGTGCGGCAGCAACAGCGGCAAGCTCGGGGCAGAGCTTTGTGAGATCCTTGTTTGCAGCAATCTCATCATAAGCTTTTTCCATATCGCTCTCTCTTTTTTCATCGAGATCGTCACGGTCAGCATAGGGTGTAACAACGATTCTGGGCTCACATGAATCCTCATCGTATTCAACGGTGATAACTACGGGAGACGCATTGCCCGAGGGACTTGCAAGGAAGCCGCCTTTTGCATAGGCAACAACACCTGCGGAAACTGCGATAACCGCTGCGAGAAGAACTGCCAGAATTTTTTTCATGATAAATCATCCTTTCAGAATTTCGTTTTTATATTCAAAATAATTTTCTATGTAGTCAGTGAAGCCCGACATATAATTTTCGCCAAGCTTGCTGAGAAGAACGGAATACGCTCTGCCGATATCGGGAGATCTCGAGCCGGTGTTATGGCAATCGGAACCGATAAAATGCACATGGCTTTTCTTGAAAAGCTTCAGGGCTTTCAGTCTCGACAGAAAGCCGTTGATGAAACCTGCGTTCATCTGCATGAGAATTCCGTTTTCAATCAGCCTGTAAAAAACGCCCTTACTCTGATAGAATATGCAGCGTTCGATGTGCGCAATCACGGGAATAATTTTTCCGTTTGAAGATATATCGGTCAATTCTCTGACCGCATATTCCGACCATTTGCATTCAGGCATTTCAATAAGCAGAAGATCCGTACCCTGAACGCAAAGCGAACGCAGACCCTCAAGACGGCTGATTCCCTCATAATAGCTGACCTCTGCGCCAAGCAGTATCTGCGGCATTCCGTCAGCAAGTACGGCTCTTAGCTTTTCGTGGGATTTCTGACGCCTTGCCAGAAATTCCGCAACGGATTCGTTGTTTGCGCTGTAATGCGGCGTTGCGGCAACCCTGTCAATCCCCTGACGGCTCAGCATATTCAGCATTTCAATGCTTTCGGCAACATTGCGGCTTCCGTCATCCATTTCAGGAAGAATATGTGAATGGATATCGGTCATGTCAGCACCTCTTATCCTTTTGTTGATTCGCCGTAAGTGCCGTATGTTTTATATTTATAGTAACGCTTATATTTGCCGTAAGATGACCTGCCGCCTTTATAATCATTGACCACGCATCCGAGAACGTTAACATCCGAAAGCCTTAACTGTCTGAAGCAGTTTTCAAGCTCTCTCTTTTCGGAATAATCAGCTCTGATAACAACAACCATGCCGCTGATATATTTCGATACCGCAAGAGCATCCGAAACAAGATTGACGGGCGGAAGGTCAAGAATTATGCAATCAAAGCTTTCCGAAAAAGATTTGAGAATGTTTTTCATCCTTGCCGAGCCGAGAAGCTCCGAGGGGTTTGGCGGCAAGGCGCCCGAAGGCATGATATAGAGGTTGTTGAATTCGGCATATTTGAAATCGTTCATCTGGATTGAGCCTGCACCTTTAAGCAGGTCGGTCAGACCGAAAGCATTTTCAATGCCCATCTTTTTTGCGATGCTCGGAATTCTCATATCGCCGTCAATAAGCAGAACCTTTTTGCCGCTCTCTGCGATAACATAGGCAAGGTTTACCGCCGTTGTGCTTTTTCCCTCGCCTCTCATGGCGCTTGTTATGCCGATAATCGGACACTTTTCATTTTCAGGCAATGTAAACGAAAGGTTTGTTCTTAAAAGCTTATATTGCTCAACGGCTGTAAATTCAAGATTTTTATGAAGCGTTTTCTGGCTCTCGTTACCCGAGAAAAAACCTGTTTTTTCTTTTTTACTCATATCTGTCAATACACCTTATTATTTTTTGTAGTAGGAATAAGAATATTTGCCGCGTTTTGAACCCGTATTGATAAGGTCGGGGATTTTGGCAAGAATCGGATAGCCGTAATTGTTGAGGATATACTCTTCATCGTGTACCGTATTATCAAGAAGAGCGAGGATGACGAGAAGAACAACAGAAACCAGAACGCCGAGAACAAAGCCGACTGCAGTAAACATCGTGATGCTCGGTGCTACCTTCTTGGTAACGGCTATCGCCGAATCGACGACCTCCATTGAGCTTCCCTCAACAATTTCAGAAACTCTCTTGGGAAGAATTCTTGCAATGCCGTTGGCAATCTTTTCCGCTTCGTACGGGTCTGTTGAAGTTACCGTTACGGACATTATTTCGGTTTCGTTAACGGGTGCAGCTTCAATCATATCGTATAGCTCTTCCCATGTGTAACCGATATTCGTTTCATCAATAACTTTTTCAAGAGTTGTTCTGTTTTTCAGAAGCACGGTGTATGTTTTGACAAGGCTTTGCGCCGCGGTGATTTCAGACGAGCTGATGCTGAAGCCGATATCACCCACCGTAAACGAGCTGTTATTGACATAAAGCATGATTGACGAGGAATATGTCGGTGTTATGACAAAAGCCGCAAGCGAGAAGCCTATTGCCGCAACAAGGATTCCCGAAAGAGCAACCGCCCATATTCTGCTCCACACACTTTTGACTATATGTGCAAGGTCAATGACATAATATTCTTTTTCGTTTGTACCGTTTCTTCTCTGTTCCATTTCGATGCTTTCTCTCCTGTATGCTTTATATCCGATGCGGCATCTGATATTCAGAACCGCACGCAATATTATGTAATTTATATATACGCATGATTATTATAACATATATAAAATAAAAATCAATATAAAATACAGAAAGTTTTTTCATTATAGAACAATATTTCTCTGCCGTGTATGATTTTGAAGACAAAAAACGGCACTGCGCAAAACACGCAGTGCCGTAAAAATATTTTTAGATGCTGTGATAAATATTCTGAATAACCGTTCTGTTGAGTCTGAAAAGATTCTTAAAAAATGAAACTATCTTCTGCCAGAAGCTTGCATTGACGGTTACCTTCTGCGAATCGGATATTTCGTTTCCCGCTTCATCCTTGATACAGTTGCCCTGAGCGTCAACAAGCTTCACTTCAACAGTTTTTGTTCCGCTTTCAAAGCTGATGCTGAAGGTTTCGCCCTTGCCCTTTTCAGCACCGTCAACATACCAACGGATTTCAACGCCTTCGGCTTCTCCCGTCACCTTTGCGGTAAGCTTAAGGGTTTCGCCGTATTTGATTTTCGCTGTTGAGGGATTATTGACAATAGAGACTCTCATTGCCTTTTTTGCGTTTTCATAGGCAACATGCTCATTGAACTCTGTCTCGTCACCGAAAACCTCTCCGCAATCAGTACAAGTATAATAAATCTTATCGAATGCGGCGGTAAAGGTAAGATTTTCCGCAGGCATATTATCGGGAATTTCAGGAGACCAGCCCTTGAATTCATAGCCGTATTTTTCAGGGTCTGCAGGAACGGTTATCTGCTGCTGATACTCATAGGTTTCAACAGTTGAAGAGCCGTCAACAACCCATGTAACGGTATAGCTCAGCTTTGAAAATACGGGTACTGTTTTCTCCGGAATATCTTCATTTACGGTAAGGGGGAACTTAATCTCATTGCCGTTTTCATCAGCCCATCCGCTGAAGCAATGGCCTTCGGGCGCTTCGGGAATTTCAGGCGCCTGAACAGTTTCGCCATAGAGATATTCATTTTTTTTACCGTTGAGTGTCACGGTGTATCTGATTCTGTCGAGATAAACCTCGAGAACAAGCGACCCGTCAGCGGCAACAGCGCCCGAAAGCACGCTCTTTTCCGTATTCAGGACAAAACCATCGTCAACCGCATACTCTGCATAAACGGTTGAATCGGTTTCCGCCGCAAATTTATCTGTTGTTGATTCGTATTTGCCGTCAAGCTGCATAACATGGGTTCTGACCCTGTATTCGGTATCCGAATCAGCCGCCCAGACAGCGGTAAAACGCTTGCCGCTTTCGCTGTCCATTACCGTTACTTCAGGAGACCATTTCAGGAAGAAATAGCCTTCTTTTTCGGGGTTTTCGGGTGCATTTATCCTTCTTCCGTACTCAACAAGGAACTCTTTTTCAGTCGAACCGTCCTGCCACGAGCCGCCGTTTGCATCAAAGACAGCTGTGTAGCTGTTAACCTGCCATCCCGCAACAAAAACGAGGTCTCTTGCAGGCATTTTATCAGGTATTGCGGGAGTCCAGCCCGTAAAGCTGTGTCCTGCTTTTTCGGGCTCGTCATGCATGGGAATTACGCCGTTTTCTTCAACCGTATCGGAGAAAATCTCAACGCCGTCAGAAACCCAGAAAACAGTAAAGCTTCTTGAAATAACGGTTACCTTACATGTTGCGGTATATCCGCCTTCATCCGTTGTTACCGTTATTACAGCCTCACCGACGGAAACCGCACTGACCGTGCCGTTTTCATCAACGAAGGCAACAGAGGGATTGTCAGTGCTCCACTTTACACCTGCATTAAACGGTGTTTCAGGGCTGATAACCGCCTCAAGCTTATATGTTGAACCCTTTGTTATTTCAATTTCGGTTTCCGAAAGAGAAACTCCGAGTGTCTTATGGTTTTGGCAAAGCACGAATTCATAGCCGTTCGCCTCGGCATATTCCTTGGCATATGCATTCTCCGAATCCGAGCAGATATATGCGGATTTTTCCGCAACTGCTTCGCCGATTTCTGTTACAGTGTCGGGAACATGAATAAATTCAAGCGATGTGCAGCCTGCAAAAGCCTCTGCCCCTATTTCGTTTACAGATTCGGGAATTGCGATGTTTTTAAGACCTGTGCAACCGAAAAATGCACCATTTCCGATTTTTTTTGTGCCGCCGAATGAGATCGTGTCCGCACCGTCAAAGCCTGCAAACGCATAGTTTCCGATTGCATCAACATCATCGGGAATTACAATATCTTCAACAAGCTTACCCGAAAAATAAAGTTCGGGCGCACAGTAACCGGGATTGGAATATTCGTTTGCAAAATCAATCGCGCACCAATCCGAAATATCGCCTGTAAACACAGCCTTTTCAAGAGCGGAGCAGCCTTCAAATGCAGACGCACCGATTCCCGTAACACTTTCGGGAACAGTTACTGTTGCAATATTTTCACAGTTATAAAATGCGTTTTCAGAAATATAAGTTATACCGTTTTCAACAGAAACAGCCGTAATTTCTTCTGAATAATCTGCCCACGGAGCCTTGTTCTGTTCAAAATCGTCAGTTGCGCCTTCGCCTGAAATAACAAGCTCTCCGTCAGCGTAAAGAACCCATTTTGCGGTTTCGCCACAAACACCGTAAGCAATAATTTCCCTGCCGCTTTCATGCACGCCGCAAGCTCTGAACTCATATCCGTTTGCTTCGGCATATTCTTTTGCATAGGCATTTTCCGCATCGGAGCAGATATATGCCGAGGTGTAGTCCGCAATTTCTTCTCCGATCACCGTAACACCGGCAGGAATATGGATATATTCAAGGTTCTCACAGAAAAGGAACGCGTAATCACCGATTTCCGAAATACCGTCCGAAAGAATGATACCCTTTAATTTTCCGACATTGTGGAACGCTCCGTCCTCAATGATTTCAACGGTTTCAGGCACCTGATATTCCGAAACGGAACCGCAGGAGGGATAGTGAATAAGAACGGTTTTTGCCTTATTGAAAAGCACACCGTTTGCATCGCATGAATATGATGCGTTTGCGCTGTCAACAAGAATGCTTTCAAGACTGCTGTTAAAGAATGCGCCTTCACCGATTTCGGTAACACCCGAAGGAACCGAAACCGTTCTGAGATTTACGCTGTTTTCAAATGCATAATCAGCAACTTTAACTGCGCTTGCAGGTATAACATAACCCGTTTTTTTGCTGTTGTCAGGGAACTTTATCAGCTCGGATTTATCCTTGCTGAAAAGCACGCCCGAATCATCCGAATAATAACCGTTATCTGCTGAAACCGTAATATTTTCAAGACTTGCACACCAGCCGAAGGCATTCGCACCCACAGCCGTTACGCAGGCAGGTATTTCAACCGATTTAAGCGCCGATGCATAAAATGCCGCATCACCGATAACCTGAAGGTTCTCGGGAAGAACAATTTCTTCGAGGCTGCCGCAATCGCGGAATGCGTTTTTGCCGATATCCGTTACTGTTCCGGAAATCTGAACGCTTTCAAGCGCGGCACAATTATAAAAAGCATTGTTGCCTATATCCTCCGCGCCGTCAGAAACGGTAACGGACTTTATCTCTCCGCGCAGACTGTACCAGGGCGACTGCGACGCAAGAAAATCATCCATCGGGCCGTCACCCGTAACGGTAAGCTCTCCGCTTGCGGAATCAAAGCTCCATAAAAGATTCTCGCCGCATTCTCCTCCTGCATTATCGGCATAGCCGACAAATGCGTTTGCTCCAAATGCAATAAACGCTGCCAGAACAAATGCAACGGTCTTTTTAAATATGTTTTTCATCGTCATCCTCCAGAATTTATCGGAACTGCATTTTGCCGAATTGATAAAATTATACACTTTAATTTTATATCTGTTTGAGAAAAAAATCAAGGTGTATTTTAAATATCGTCAGAAAACATTATTGTTGCTTTCCTTTATTTTTCCGACACACTTTGTTTTGACTGTATACGGAGCATCAAATATATTATCCGATATTTCCGCTTCGCAGAGATATTCGAGCCAGATGCAATGCTTTTCTTTCATCGGATTTTTAAAAGCATTTCCGCTGAGAACAAGCTTCCCGTGAACGAATTCTTCCGATGCCTCATTCATAACCTTGGGCGAATAACGGATAACGGGTGAGTTTTCCCAGCTGTTGCTGAAATCACAGCCTGAAATAACATTGTTACGGAATATTATCTGCCTGGTATATCCGGACTCAAACCAGAAATTGCAGTCATCCTCAACAAGCAGTGCAGGTCCCCAGAGATTACTGAAACGGTTGTTTTCGATAACAACCTCTCCCCTTGTTGTGCAAAGTATTCCCCGTCCCGAGGTTGCTCCGAAATCGCATCCCGAAATATAAAGGTCAGGCGTCCACGACGCATTCTCAACAACATCCTTTCCGATAACAACATCGGGAAGCTTTCTGTCAACAAAAAGCTTTATGTCGGTGTCATTTATCCTTTCATAATTCAGAACCGTAGTTTTCGCATAAGGAATAAGGGTATCCCACCTGATAAACTCAAGCTCATCCCCCGCCTCAAAAGCCTGAAAGCCCCATGTTTCGTCGTGCATGAAACGGACAACCATGCTGTTTTCGGAACAGTTTTTTTCAACAATTCTTAAATGCGTTCCGTGAACATTGACATAGTCATCATGCGCACCCCACGCCTTGCAGTTTTCAATTGTCAGCTTTCCTCTGCAGCCCGAAAACTGAAAGAAATCGGCTGTACTTGCAACCGTTCTGCCCTGCTTCGGAGAAAAATCGCAGTTCCTGAATGTCACATTTTCGCAAAACTGAGAAACCATGCCCAGCCCGTGCATAAACATGATTCTCATGTTCTCAAAGCAAAGATTTCTGCATCTTTGAAACATGCTTCCCGTCTGGTCTCTGACAATGTTACGGGTCTGATAAACACAGCCCTCGCTGAAATCCGCATCTTTGTTTTTCGGAAAGATACGCAGAGTGTTTGCATCAATATGTTCAATTTTTTCAAACACCATATCAGCCCTCGGGAAATCCCTTGTCCGTTTAGTTTTCGGGTCATATATTTTAATATGCCTGCGGTTTCCGTGAGCGCTGTCCTCCCAATATAACTCCCCGTCATTACCCGTTTCTCCGTGCCAGACCAGTTCGTTTCCCTCTGCGCGGAAAAGGCTCTCGGGATTGATTTTTATCACAACGCTTTCGCCTTCATTTGAAACAACGGTAAACTCCGACATGGTGGGACACGCATAATCAACCGTAAGGTTCCTCACTGTCACATTTTCGCATCCGTCAAAAAGCATGGGTGTCATTTTGCCGTGAACAAGCAGCGTTGCGCCGTTACCGTCAATAACGATGTCCTTTTTATCCTTGAGAAAAATTGCAGTATGGCGGTATCCGTTCGGATTTTCGTGTTTCTTCGCGGTATTTGAACAAAAATAGCCCTCTTTTTCAAACGAATCATCCTGCCGCACATCATATGTTTTTCCGTTTTCAAGAATCACGGTTTCTCCGTCTTTTATATCCCAAAAAAGCCTGCTGAGTTCGTTCATGGTGTTTCCCCTCCGTTGTTATGACAGTATTATACTTTATCCGATATAAAAAAACAACCGCTTTTGAATTTCTGTTTTTAAGGCAGAATTTTTCTTCGGCTGCAGCTATGATATTTATTGAAATTTCCCGAAACATATGCTATACTCATAAGCAACAAAAATAAAAGAGGTGCAATGTTTATGAACATCACAAAAGATATAGTATATATCGGCGTTAATGACCGTAAAATCGACCTTTTTGAAGGTCAGTATATAGTTCCAAACGGTATGGCATATAATTCTTATGTTATACTTGATGAAAAAATAGCCGTTATGGATACAGTTGATGCTTCCTTCGGCGAAGAATGGCT
>JAZPXO010000083.1:0-2787 GCA_045543735.1 Acutalibacteraceae bacterium | reverse complement strand
GAACAATCTTCTCGACAATGCAATCAAGTTCAGCCCCGAAAACGGCTTGATAAGAATGAAGCTGGAAAGAGCAGATAACAAAATAACCTTCACTATTGAAGATGAAGGCTGCGGAATCAGCGACGAAGAAAAGAAGCATATTTTCAACAAGTTCTATCAGAGCGACAGCTCCCATAAATCCGAAGGCAACGGCTTGGGTCTTGCACTTGTGAAAAATATTCTGACTCTCTGCGGTGGAGAAATTTCCGTGACCGACGGCAAAAACGGCGGTGCAAAATTTACGGTAGTATTATATTAAATGATTGATTTTCTTATTGAATTTTGAGCAGGAGAAATCCTGCTCATTTTCATCTATTTCACTTTGTCAAACTTATGTCAAGAGAAAGGTATATGAATTGTCAAAAAGAGTTTATATAATCACGGTGCAGCAGATGGGAAGAACACATTGAAAGGAATATGAAATAATAAGTTTTCATTGTTCAGAAAGATTTTTTGAGTTTTTAATCTTACATACTTTCACCGAGCATCAAAATTATTGTTGTATTTCTGTACCTTTCCATAGTATACTATAACTGTTAAATATTCACGAAAAGGGGAATGTTATGAAAGTTTCCGAGATGTCTTATCAGCGAATTACTGTTGAGGAGTTCAAAGAGCAGGCTGAAAAGATAATTGAAAAGATCAAGGCGGCGAAATCTGCAGAGGATTTGAAAGCGGCGAGGGATGAATATAACAAGATAAGCGAAGAGACTGAAACCGCATGCTCTCTTGCAAACTGCCGTTTTACTCTCAACACAAGGGATGAATTCTACAATGCGGAGATGGATTATTACGATAACGCCATGCCGCTTTTCTCCGAGGTTGAGAATGAATACAAGAAGGCTATGCTCGATTCGCCTTACAGAGCAGATGCAGAAAAGCTTATAAATCCCAGAGTTTTCAAGGGCTTTGAAATATCGCTCAAAACTTTCTCGCCCGAAGTTATAGAGGATTTGCAGCAGGAAAATACACTTGTCACCAAATACTCGAAATTCATGGGTGAGCTTGCCTTTGAGTTTGAGGGCGAAAAAATGCCCCTCTCCGTATTGAGGGGTAAGCTTGAAGATGACAGCCGTGATGTTCGCCGCAAAGCCGCAGAGGCAATCGGCAAAACAATGGAAGAAAACGCTGAAACCTTTGACGAAATCTTCGACGATCTTGTTAAAATCAGAACGCAAATTGCAAGAAAACTCGGCTACAAAAACTTTATTGAGCTTGGTTATTACCGTATGGGCAGGGTAGACTACGACGAAAAAATGGTTGCCGCATTCCGAAAGAGTGTTGAAACCGATATCGTTCCCGCTGTTGTTGAACTCAAAGAACGCATCAGAAACAGATTAAATCTCGACAAGATAATGTACTATGACGATGCAATCAGTGTTACGGGTGAAATGCCCCGACCTGTTATAGGTACGGAGGAAATATTCAGAAATGCTCTCGCGATGTATAACAATATGAAGCCCGAAATCGGCGATTTCATGCAGAGGATGCTTGACGCCGAAGCTTTTGATGTTGAGGCGCGTGACGGCAAATTCGGCGGCGGCTACTGCACTACATTTGCGAAATATAAACAGCCGTTTATTCTTGCAAACTTTAACGGTACGAGCGGCGATATTGATGTTATAACACATGAATTCGGTCATGCGCTTGCGGCAGATTATATGTTCAGGTTTGCTGAGCCCGATTATCCCGTAGGTATGGAAACCCATGAGTGCCATTCAATGAGCATGGAATTTCTCTGTCATAGGTGGATGGATGAATTTTTCGGCAGTTTTGCAGAAAAATACCGTTATAAGCATATTGTTGATGCGGTCTCGTTTATCCCTTACGGAGTGATAGTTGACGAATTTCAGCATATAATTTACGAAAAACCTGACCTTACTCCCGTTGAAAGAAAAGAAGAGTATCTGAAGCTTGAAGAAAAATACAGACCCTATCTTTCGTTTGAAGGTATTCCGTATCTTGAGCAGGGAACGAGATGGCAGTATCAGATGCATATTTATGAAAGCCCGTTTTACTATATTGATTACTGCATTGCTCAGTGCGTTGCTCTCGGTTTCCTCTGCCTTTCAAGGGATGATTTTGACGGTGCGCTTGAAAAATATGTTGCATTTCTTAAGGCAACGGGAGGAGTATCTCTTTCATCGCTGATTGAGGCGGCAGGGCTGACTTCTCCTTTCGATGAAGGCGCGCTTGAAAAAACCGCGCAGGGCGCTTCAGCGGTTATTAAAGAGCTTGAGAAAACCGTAAGCTGATTGATTTTATGTATTTTTCATTTTCAGATGCAAAAAAAGCGCATTTTAATGAGAATTTTTAAAAATGTTCTTGTTTTTTTAATAAATATGTGATAGTATTAATCTGTTTAATTACGAAAAAAATTCAGGAAAATAAATCCTTAGGGGGTACTCTAAATGGCATTTGCAATCGAAAATGATTTTGAAAGCGCAGTGCAGATTAAAGTTATCGGTGTCGGCGGCGGCGGCGGAAACGCTGTTAACCGTATGATTACCAACGGTGTTCTCGGTGCGGAGTTTATCGCAGTTAATACCGACAAGCAGGTTCTTGTTCATTCAAAGGCTACTCATAAAATTCAGATCGGTGAAAAGTCAACTCACGGTCAGGGTGCAGGCGGCAAGCCTGAAATCGGCGCAAAGTCTGCCGAAGAAAGCAGAGATGCAATCGCTGATGCACTCAAAGGCACAGATATGGTATTCAAAGTCGGATCGTAGCCATGTCGTTCTGTGAGCC
>JAZPXO010000082.1:0-38676 GCA_045543735.1 Acutalibacteraceae bacterium | reverse complement strand
ACAGATCTTCTGGTCAAAGGTGCTGTTACCAAAGCCGTTTCCCTTTTGGGTGGAAAGATCGGTGCTCTTGCCGGTCCTATCGGTGTAGGTGTAGGCATGCTCGCAGGCTGGCTTTAATACATCAGCAGTTCGAATGGTTTAAGAAACAAAATATTCCCATAGTATAAAAAAGATCACGATTTATGGAATATTCGTGGTCTTTTTTATACTGACAACAGTTGAAAAGGGTGTTATAATGATTACACTATAATTATCTCAGAAAGGTCTTGTTGAATTGAAAAAATTTCTGAATTGCATTCCTGCTGTATGTTTTATTGTTGGTTTTGCGGTCGGAGCCTTACTGCTGACAACAAATGCAGACACAACAGTCGACCCTAACTCATATTTTTCTGAAATAGGTCATATTTCTTTTGGGGAAATCTTCCCCAACAATTTGTTTATGTGTCTGTTGTTTATTCTGGGTTGTGGAGTAATAAGTTCGATTATGCTTTTGATTCAGGGTTTTTCTTTTGGACTAACTTTTTCTCTGTGGCTCATAATGGGAAATGCAGCAAAGGATTTTTGGCTGCTGTTTTTACCTCATGTAATTTTTGAGTTTATCGCAATGGCTTTGGCCGGATGCATGGGATTTAAAATTTTACACTATTTGACAAACAAAAACAAACAACCCTTCAAATCTTTGTTGATTCAAAATAAATATTTATTGTTCAGCTGTTTTTTTTCAGTATTCATAGCTGCAATAATTGAATGTTATATCACCCCGTTAATATATACTATATTCTAACACTAAAGGAGAACTAAAATTATGAAAAAGAAAAATCTGATTGTTTATTCGTTAATGGCACTACCCCTTGCGTTTGTCAACTGTCTTACGTTAGCGACTGATTATTTTGAAGAGAAAAACATCTCGGTCAATATCAACATCTGTATACTGTTTTTGTTTATTGGAATGATTGTAACTGTAACAAAACTGTTTTTTGACTTTTTTGTTGTTGTAGCTACAGCAAAAGCTACGAATACTGAACTTGAAAGCGGACATGTCCTGGATCTTCTGATTTCAAATATGTACATACAGTGGATAGGCATCTTGGTAGGATTTCTGGTCAGTAAATTTCTGTTTGATGGCAACTATATAGCCGAACAAGTGCTCTTTGCTTTTACACACGGTGTATATTATGCATGTATAAGCATGAAGTTGTTTAAAAAAACAAATATTAAGGCGTTCTGTTACTCTTTCTCTGCAATAGTTCTTGTTTATTGGGTATATGTTACCTTTAATATTATCAGATTTATCCAATTGTAATTAAAGGAGAAGTTTATATGGATTATTATGTTTCCAAATTTAGAGAATTCAAAAAAGCTTGCCAAGTAATCGATTATGCGGTATATTTACAGAAGAAAACGGGATTTGACAGATTCAATCCGTTCAGTGCCCACACGCAACTTGTGATTATTAATACTAACACGGGCAATTACTGTCAGCAGATACGAAGTTCAGGTGAGTTTAGTTGTCCTCAGTTACTCTTGCCTGATGACATACATTATGATGCTGACGGAAAGTTTGTCAAAGTTTCGTATTTTGGCTCAAAACTTTACAAATTCACAAGAAAGATGAAACACGGCAAATACCGAAATTTCTCGGATTTTTCACACGCTGTTAAAAAAATACGAAAGGTTGATTGACAAATGCTTACAGTACAAAATGTTTCTTTCTCATATCCTTCAAAACAGGTTCTGGAGGATATCAGTTTCCAGGTTGAAAACCACGATATTTTTGCAATACTTGGTAGAAATGCTGCAGGAAAAACCACACTTATCAATGTTATTGTAAATTTGTTAGAGAAACAGAGCGGCGTGATTCAGGTAGATGAAACCGAAGTTACCTGCGCCAACAGTCCTCATATGTTCGGTATAATGCGAAATCTAACCGATGTGTACTTGAGGATGACAGTTTATGAATATTTATCTTTAGTCGGAACTCTCTTTAGTGTTTCTGGCAAGGAATTGGAATCACGAATTGAACATTTTTCAAAACGATTTGAGTTTGAAGAACATCTTTACAAACAATTGAAATCATGTTCTTTGGGCACAAAAAAGAAGGTTTCTTTCTGTGCTGCTATTATTCACAACCCTAAGTTCGTAATTTTGGATGAACCATTTGATTCCATTGATCCGATTGTTTGTCATGAAATGAAGCAGTACCTTACAGAATATGCTAAAACCGAAGGAACCATTCTTATCACCTCGCATGCACTGGATTTAATTCAGAATTTTTGCAACAAATACATCATTATCCATAATGGTACAGTTGCTGCGCAGGGTGATATTAAGGCTTATTCTGACAGGTTGGAAAAAATATTTGTTGATGTGGTGGAAGAAAATGAGCAAGATTAAAAAGCTTACCTGGTTTGCATTTTTTTGTACAATAACTCAATATGTCCGAGAACATAGATTTCTGGCTTACTTTTTTGGTACGGCTTTCAACTGTATCATACCTGGTGTTTTGTTTTATTTCTATTTTAACGGACATATAGGTTGGTTACCGTTTGTTGGAATTAATGCGCTGTTCAGAATATTGATGGCACCTTTAGATGAATATGTTTCAGAAGAATTTTCTTATTCGAAACTTCGTTTTTTTCCTTTGCGCTTAGAAGAAAAACTGTATGTTCGGATTATCAGCAAAAGTATGCAGCTATCCGAGTGGCTGTTTGTCTTTTTGCTCAGTTGGGTATACATTTCATCGTTCCCAATTAAAAGTGCAGTACCTCTTATTATAAGCACAGTTGTTTGTATTGAACTGGCTGAAGAATTAGTGTTTTATATTATATACTTGATAAAAAATATAAAATCCTATATGGTTATCTACGCCACTCTTTGTGTTGGAGCCATAGGAGCTATGATTTACTTCAGACATTCCATACATCTTGACAGCCTTGTGGTTATTTTAATTAATGTAGTTATTACAGTGATCAGTATTATAATTGCTACGTTTTTTTGCAAAAGCGCTCATAAACACCGCATCGTTGCTAAGTCACTTAAAAAGAAGAAAACATCTATTCCAGTTTCAACAAAAATAACGAGAAAAGTTATAACAAAATCTTCTCTTGTCAGACTGATGTGTCATGAGTTTGTTTGTTTGTTTAAGTTGAAGCCATGGAATCTAATTTCAGCATTGGTTTACTGCTTTGTGTTTTCGGTTTTAGACCGTTCTGGTAATTACTTGTACTTACTTGTTCAGTACTTTATCGTAGATTTCTTTTTTCTTAGCGGTTTCAACTATTACGGTAATATAGATGACACAGATGGTCTTGTGCTCATGTCAACGGTAAGTAAAAAAGATTTAATACGAAGTAAAAACATTACACTTGGCTCCGTCGCTTTGTTTTTCAGTACCATTGTAACTTTGGTTTTAGGTGTAATTTACGGGAACGATATTAAAGAGCTTGCTCTGACAATGTTTGCAAATGTTTTCTGTATCAGCATTATGATACTGTTCTCATCGGTATTATCTATTAAACACTTTCATTTGAGTGATTCTAAGAAAAAATACACAGTTCAGAACATGATATGTATGGTTGTCGCATTGATTATTTGCTCAATTATAGCGACTTTACTTTTCACTAGTGGCTCATTAGCTGCAATTGGTTTGATTTTTATTGTTATGATGTCATGTGTATGTTTGTTTTTCTCTCTGATTGATGTCAGCATGCTGGAATATTTATTCAACAGCAACCTTTCTAATATGATATATGTTCTGCGTAACCACTAAATTGTTTATGTGAAATTGTTGTCTTACATTTCACACAACTGAAATCTACGCAGTATAAATCTACTATGACAAAGAAAACGTCATAGTAGATTTTTTATGTGTTTTGGATTTTTAATAACACAAAACAGTTAATTCTGCCATATAGGATGATAAAAAACGTTGTGTACCGAAGACTATTCATTTTTCCATTCTTCGTTTTGTGCAAAAACAATATCCTCTTTAGGAATCACTTTGATTTCATTTGGTGATTTAAAACCCGATAAAGAAAGCATGGAATTGAAATTCTTTGATTTAGATAATCTTCCTAAAAACATAATGCCGACCCAAATCGGATATATTGAAAGATTTGTTTCGGAAAAGCGCAAATAAATATTAAAAGCCATATAGGTTGATACAAAATCAACTTATATGGCTTTTTCTATGCGATAGTTTATTCGGCTATTTTGATTTTAACTCCGAGTTCTTCAAACTGCATTAAATCATCTTCCGAAGAATCGCTGTCAGTTATGATATAATTCAGCTTGTTTGCAGGGCAAATGCTGATTACAGAATCGAACCCGATTTTTTCAACGGGATATAAACCGTAAACCGTTTTTGAATTGTTAATGATAGCGTTTGTCAGCTCAACGCTTCTTGACTTCTGAATAGAAAGACCGAACTTTACCGAAACGCAAGCAGACGTAACAAAGCACTTATCAAAACGAAGTCTGTTGATTATGGATAATGCAAAGCTGTCATAGAAACAACCATTTGCTTGCATTTCGCCGCCTGCAAGAACAACTGTTATATTTTCCTTTTTGCGAAGCTCTTCAGCAATTGCAATTGAGTTTGTAACAACGGTACAATTTACATCGCCGATGTTTTGTGCCATAAGATAGCCCACACTTGCATTGGTGATATAAACAACGTCATTTTCTTCGATTGTTTTGACAGCTTCTTTGGCTATCGCAAGGTAGTTTTCCTTGACTTCAACAACACGTTCATCGGGAGAAAGGTTTTTAATTACATTTCCGCCGATTTGTCTTACAGGAATAGCACCGCCGTGAGTTCTTTTCAAAAGTCCCTGTTCTTCAAGAAGTCTTAAATCTCTTTTTGCCGAGTCATAGCTGATTTGAAATGTTTCCTGAATCTCAGAATTTGATATTCTGCCTTTTTCTGATAAGATTCTGAGAATTTCCTGATGCCTTTCTTCAATAAACATGATTTTTGCCCCTTTCATTAACGGTTATTAACAGTGTACCGTAGCTACAAGTATAAAATAGCGCAACCGTTAACACTCGTCAAGTAAAATCGTGAAAATATTTGAACATTCGTGAACAAGAGGGAAACGTTGAAGAAATATCATTTGTTTAAATCGATATCTATTAGCCAAAAATGGATTTGTGTTGATTTTGGATAATTTGCGTGTTATAATACATTCAGAGGTGAAAATCTATGAAACTGATTGAAAGAAAACAGTATTTAGATAAGATGATTAATGTTATCGGCACGCCCGATATTAAGGTTATTACCGGTGTACGCCGCTGCGGCAAGTCAAAGCTGCTTGATGCATTTAAAGAATACATCGAAGCTAACATCCCGAACAACAATATAATTCACATCAATTTTAATCTGCCCGAATATGAGCATCTGCTTGAATACCGCCCGTTATATGACTACATTAATTCGCAGTATGTCAAAGGCAAGGAAAACTTCGTTTTTATTGATGAAGTTCAGATGTGCAACGATTTTGAAAAAGCCATAAACGGTCTACATGCAACCGAAAAATACGATATTTATATCACGGGTTCAAATGCATTTCTTTTAAGCTCCGACCTTGCAACTCTTTTCACGGGCAGAACTTTTGAAATCAAGGTTTATCCGTTCTCGTTCAAAGAGTATCTTCAGTATTTTGGTTACTCCGATAAATATACTGCATTTGATAAATTTATGCTTGAAGGTGGAATGGCAGGCTCATATCTTTACAAAGACCAAGAGGCAAAGTATGACTATATCGCAGAAGTTTTTTACACTTTGATTGTCCGTGATATTCGCAGAAAATATAAAATCCGTAACCCTCAACTAATGGATAGAATAGTCGATTTTCTTATGGACAATATCTCTAATCTATCATCTGCAAGAAATATCACAAGCACATTGAGCGTTGCAATGGAAAAGATACATCACACAACTGTCGGCTCATATATGCAGTATCTCTGCAACGCATTTGCCTTCTACAAAATACGCAGATATGATATTAAGGGCAAAAAGTATCTTTCAACCAATGATAAATATTATCTGAGCGACCACACTTTCCGTTACGCAAAGCTCGGTACAAAGAATATGGATTACGGCAGAATACTCGAAAACATCGTTGCAATGGAGCTTCTTCGCAGGGGTTATGAGGTTTATGTTGGTGTTCTTTACAAAAAAGAAATTGATTTTGTAGCTATCAAACGGAATGAAAAAATCTATATTCAAGTTTCGGATAATATCAGCGATGAGAAGACATTTGAAAGAGAAGTTTCGCCACTTCTTAAAATCAATGATGCTTATCCTAAAATGGTTATTGCACGCACCCGACACGATGAATATCAGTACGAGGGTGTCAAAATTGTCGATATAGCAGATTGGTTGGCAGATTAATATCCAAATTTAAACAAAAGTTGATTTTGGCTAATAGTTTTAGTTGTGAGGTGTGATTATGAATAAAAAATCAGCAATTGAATTTGTTTTACAAAACGCACGACCTCTTGAATTGGCTGTTTACAAATATTTCTTTGAAAACGAATCAAATCAAGCTGTTATTGATGAGATTTTGAAATTTCAAAATGTCGATGGTGGTTTTGGCAATGCTCTTGAACCCGATTTCTTTAATCCTAATTCAAGCCCTATTGCAACAAATGATGCTATAATCACTCTTTGCCGTGTAAACGCACTAAAAAAAGACTCAGACATTGTAAAAGGAATAGTCAGATATTTGGAATCTCACGATTCTTTTGATGAAGATAAAAAGCGTTGGTTGTTTGCAATAGACAGCAATAAGGATTATCCTCATGCAATATGGGGGGAGAAAAAAGGTGACGGTATCAGCGGCTTTAATCCGTCAATATCTTTTGCGGCATTTTTGATTTGTTACGGTAATCGCACTTCTCTTTATGAAGAAATCGTAAAAGAGGGCTTTGAGTATCTTGAAAATACTGAGGAAGTCAGTGGCGATTCTTTAAAATGTTTTCTGCTTACATATGAGCTTTTGAAAGCAAATAGTATCTGCGATATAATTGATTTGGAGCATTTCAAACATTTGTTATGTAAAGCTATTGATAATTCCGTTTGCAAAGATATCTCAAAATACGGAGTTGAATATGTACCTATGCCCTCCGACTTTTTCTCCGGCACATATTTGGAATTAATCACACCGGAAACAAAAACGCTTATAGCTGCAGAAAAAGACATTTTAGGCAAACTGCAAATGGAAGACGGCGGATTTGATATTACTTGGAAATGGTATACTCCTTATCCCGAATTTGAACAAGCAAGAGCCTGGTGGCGACCTCGCATTACTATTGAAAAGCTTCTTTTTAACGAGGTGCAGATATGAAACCTGAAATATTAAAACAAAATGAAAACAGTTGGAATGCATTAGCTGAAGATTTCTTCGGTGTAACTGCTTTGCCCGTTCTCGGCTGTTCAATTCCGACAGAGAATGAACTTCACCTTTTTCCCGACCTTAACGGCAAGGCTGTATTTGAAATGGGTTGCGGTAGCGGTCATTCGCTCAAATGGTGTGCAGAGCACGGTGCAAAAGAGCTTTTCGGTCTTGATATTTCTGAAGAACAACTTAAAGCTGCAAAGAAACTCCTTGACGAAAACGGGTATTCTTGCACACTTTTTCATCAGCCTATGGAAGATAACGCAAACATTCCGCAGAACTATTTTGATGTTGTTTATTCAATCTATGCAATCGGTTGGACTACTGACATTGAGAAAACAATAAAGAATGCTGCATCATATCTGAAACAAGGCGGCACATATATTTTCTCTTGGGACCATCCGCTTCTGCAATGCGTTAATTTAGAAAGCGTTGCTATTTCGGGCGGTAACAGAACTGTTGCAACCGAAGAACGCATAGTTTTCAGCGGGAACTATCTTGAGGAAGATTATTATACATTTAAGAAATACGGTAATCCCTTAACCCTGCAAAACCGCAAACTTTCAACATACATAAATGCCCTTGCAGACGCAGGTTTCGCCGTTGAAAGAGTGATTGAAGAAACAAGCAAAACTGTTCTCGAAAAATCAAAGGACTTCAGTTCGGATTATTATGCCGATTTCAAAGCGAAACATTTTCCTCTATCAATTGTTATTAAGGCAAGAAAGCTTTGATTTTTGAGGTGTATATATGTTTGACCTCGAACAAGTTTGCAATGAAAATTTGTCGTATTACAATGAATATGAAAAAGTTTTTGAAACCGATTTAAAACAATATCAATCAAGAATTTATTCGTCTGAAAATGCAGCTGTTTTACGTTGGTATCACATAAAAGCAGACGGGAAATATATTGGTGCAATTTGGTTGGAGAAGAATGCCAACGACGATTTCGCTGTTTTAGGTGTTTTCATAGCTGATGAGCTTTACAGAAATAAAGGTATCGGCAAAGCGGCAATCAAACAAATAATTAAAACAGATTTACAGCATATGCACACAAACATAATACTCCTTCGTGTCCGTGAAGAAAACGAAAGAGCAATCCGTTGTTATAAATCGGTTGGATTTAAAGAAAACCAAAGATGCAGAAAAGGCAATCTGAATGTTATTGAAATGCTATATGAGGCTTAATTATGAAAACACTTATCCTGAACGGTTCCCCTCGCAGGAACGGAGATACTGTCAGTTTAATTAACAAACTAACAGAGCAATTAAATGGTGAATATAAAATAGTGAATGCTTATTATTCGGATATTTCAGCTTGCGTTGATTGCCGTTATTGTTGGAGCAACGACGGTTGTTCAATTAACGATGAAATGACTGAAATATATGACTATATTGAGGATTGTGATAATGTTGTAATTGCCTCACCTATCTATTTCTCACAACCCACAGGAAAACTGCTTGATGTTTGCAGCAGATTTCAAACATATTTTTCTGCAAAGCATTTCCATAACCAAATACCCGCAATCAAACCAAAGAAAGGTGCAATAATTCTTGTCGGCGGCGGTGACGGCAATCCTGAAGATGCATACAAAACTGCCTGCACTTTACTCCATCATATCAATGTTACAAAGATTTATCCTTTAGTTGGTAGTTTTAACACGAACGAATTGCCTGCTGTAGAAGATCAGAACGCAGTTGAAGAATTATTGAACATTGTAAGTTATTTGAACAACTAATTTAATAATATGCTTATAGGTGGCAGATTTTTCTGCCACCCTTTTCATTTATAAGCATATTTCTATAAATGCTCTAAACATAGTGTAAACCGTAAAATTTTTCACTTTTTCGTTTCGGTTTTTCTAAACGCACCAACTATCATAAAAACAAAATTCATTCAACAAAAGCTAATTTTGCACGGTTTAGATCGATAAGAATCAGATAAAAATGTAGGGTCTTGATAAAACATAACTTTTTCGCTTTCCCGATTTTTCGGGAGGGCATTTTTTATTGTCTGAAAGAATTTTTGAAATCAAGGTGTACAAAAGTATCTTCTAATTCCAAACAAGTGAAGGGCGTTTGCAAAGTGACGGCAATTCTGCCGTCAGCTTACAGGTGGCGCAGAACAAATCTTGAATTTGTGACAGCACTTTCGCTGTCACAAAAATATTTTTTAAAAAACTTTTCAAAAATGATGCCGAATTCAGGGTCTCTCAGTGCAAACATAATGAGAGGACTTTTTGAATTCTTTGTAAACAATTCGAAATTTGGGCGTACAAATAGCTTCTTCCAGTGGGAATAAGTGATGGGTATTTTAATTTTTTCAGAAAACACCCTACAATTTGACCTCTCCCAGTTCATACATAATGAAGGGCTTTTTTAAAATCTTTTTGAACTTTTTCGAAAACAGCGAATTTTGGGTGTCCATTTTAGGGGTGCTTGTTCAAATAAGTGAAAGGGATATTTAAATTTTCTCTGAAAAATCACCCCAATTCGCCCCTTCCCAGTGCATACATAATGAAGGGTATTTTTCCCTTCATTAAAAATTTAGGAGTTGATGTCTATGATTTAGTACCTGCCGAAATGAAAAACAAATCTCAAAGAAAGGAGGAAGCGACTTCAAAAGCGATTGCTGAATGACTACAACATTTCATACAGCAGCAGTCGAAGTCACGCAGGAAGAAAGTTGATTTTTCATCTTCAACGTGACGGTCGTGTCGATGGTGACGATGATTTAGGGGGCGTGTAAAAGACCGTCACGGTCGTCACCATCGTCACGCAAGACGGTCAAAATGTACCGTCTTGGTGCACCTCGTAGAGCGCAACAGCATCTTTTGATATACAAAGTGTGTCAAAAGTGCTTTTGCGTTACTTTTGGCAAAAGTAACAAAATAAAATACTGCGCTTTGCTTGTATTTTGCGGTATTACCGCAGTCGCTGACGCGACATAGCATTTTGTTGAATGACGGTGCTTTGCACCTTATTGAACAAAACCGTTTTTAAGGTTTGTAGATTTTAATTTTTAAATTTTAAGGAGTTGATTGAATTAAAAGAACGATAAGCGTAATGGTAGGCAAAGGCTCGGTGAATCACAACAGCAGAAAATTCAATGCGAAGAACACAGACCCCAAAAGAACACACAGAAACATTGAATACTGCAACGAAGAAATAACGGATGTATATCATCAGCTTTTCAATGAAGCACAGCAAAGATACAACGAGAAGCAGAAACGTGCCGACAGAAAAATCGAAAACTACTATGAGAAAATCCGCACGGGCAAGCAGGAAAAAACTTTTCACGAAATCATTTTGCAGATTGGTGACCGGGAAGATATGAGTGCGAAAGATGAGAACGGTGAACTTGCTGAAAGAATACTCGACGAATATTTTCAGTCGTTCCAAGAACGTAATCCGTATCTGAAAGTTTTCTCCGCACATCTGCATATGGATGAAGCGACACCGCATCTTCACATTGACTTTGTTCCGTTTACAAAGGGAAGCAAAAGAGGAATGGATACAAGAGTTTCACTCAAGCAGGCTCTCGCCAACCAAGGCTTTGTCGGAAGTTCAAAGCACGAATCCGAATGGAGTCTTTGGGTGCTTGCCGAGAAGAAAGAGCTTGCAGCCGTGATGCAAAAGTACGGCATTGAGTGGGAACATAAAGGTACAAGTGAAAAACATTTATCCGATTACGATTATAAAAAGAAGATGCGAGCTGAAGAAGTTGAAGCACTCACGAAAAAATCCGAAGAGCTGAATATAATGGTTGATGAACTCAATGCAAGAGTTTCAAATCTGATGGAGTTCGAAGGTGAGATGGATGAAATCTCAAATCAGTTTTACGATGAAGAAGAGTTTCAACTGCCCGAGCCTCCACCGCTGATGTCAGCAAAAACTTACAAGACGAAGTTCGTTGAGCCGCTGATAAAAAAGCTCCTTGCGATTGCAAAGACAGCAGTCAAACGTTGCTTTGAGATGAAGGAAAGACTCGACGGAATGACTGCTCGTTTTAATTACCGAGTAGTTGACAGTGACAAATATGTTAAGGCGAACAACGAGCTTCGGAGTGAAAACGAAAAGCTCACACACGAAGTTCAGGACTTCCGGTTGGTAAGAAGAATCTTCGGCGATGAACGTATCATCGATATGATTAACGAGGCAAGACGACTCGATTACGAACTGCGTGCGTCACGTTTCAGAAAACCGAAACGGACTATTCACAAAGATAAGGAAGTCAGATAAGAAAAGCTTACTAAATCGTATAGCAGACCTGAGTATGAGGAAAAATATGTAAGGAAAGGAGGCTAAAAGTTGCTTTTGGATGTATGCGACAAAACAAAGATAGCTTATTTTTGGTTATCTCAGGAGGAGCGAAACAATGAGGAGTTTTATGAATCCCTCAGACCGCAATACAGAGAATGGAAAAACAAAGGATATGTGGTTTGTGTTTTTGTTTCAGGCAAGGAAAGTCTTGTTGAAAACACAAAGGAGCTTCTCGTACACAACAAAATGGTTCTCGCAAAAAAGAATTTGAGAGAGCGTGACAGAGAGGCACGGTGAGTGCGGCTCTGTATAGGCAGAAATTATTCTGCCTACATACATGTAACATCCGAAAGCAAATTAATTTCTCAAAGTCAGTTGAAAAAATAAAATCATTATGTTACAATGTTGTTAATTAAATAACAAACAATTTAATATAACATTGGTGGTAATATTTGGATGAGCACAAAAAGAATAGCGGCGTATATGCGAATTTCCGTTGATACGGAAAAGGACAGAGATAATACGTCGATTGAAAACCAAAGAAAAATAATAAAAGCATATATAAAACAAACTTTTCCCGATGCTCAGGTTGATTATTATGAGGACCGTGACCGAAGCGGTTACACTTTTGAGCAAAGAGAAAGCTATCAGAAGATGCGACCTCTCTTGATGAACGGACACTATCAGATTCTGATTATCAAGGATTTCTCTCGTTTTTCTCGCCGAAACAGCAGAGGTCTTGTTGAACTTGAAGATTTGAGGGATGCCGGAGTCAGGATCATATCAATCGGCGACAGTATTGACTATCCGACATACGATGACTGGAACAATATTCAGGTTCGCTTTTTGCTTAATGAAATGCCTGTTACCGATGCTTCCAAAAAGGTGAAGCGAGTTGTTGAACTCCGTCAGAACGGTGCGAATTGGGTGTGTGCCGTGCCTTACGGATACTACTTTGTTGACACGAAGAATATGGTGTTCGAGATTGACGAAAAGGCTGCCGAGGTTGTTCGGAAGATATTCGAGCTTTACAATAATGGTTGGGGATACAAGAAAATTGCAAATTATCTTACAGAGCAAAACATCCCCACACCCCGTATGGTAGAAAAGGAACGCAAGGAAGCCGAAGCAGCAAAGAGCAAAGGCAAAAAAGAGGTTAAAATCAAGGCAAGTCCGATATGGGCTATACCTACGGTCAGCGGAATTTTGCAAAATGATTTTTATATCGGAACTCTTCGCCAGCGCAAATACACCCGAACTAAAATTAACGGTCCTGAAAAGAAATTAGATAACGAGGAACACATTGTTTTTGAAAATCACCACGAAGCAATCGTAGAAATTAAGGCTTTTATGAAAGCTCAACAGCAGTTGAAATCAAGAACAAAATCGAATTACAGGGGTATCAAGAAATACGATACAACCTATTCGGGCTTTCTTTTCTGCGGTGACTGCGGAAGTCCGATGTTTTCAATGAGCAGACCAGATTTGGCACCTGCTTACACCTGCGGAACTTATCATAAGAGAGGTTTAAAGGGGTGCACCTCACATCACGTCCGTATTGATTTGCTCGACACAATGCTTAAAAAATATATTGAGCGAGTTATGATGAATGCAGATATTATGATAGCAGAGCTTGAAAAAGCAATTAAAGACGAGCCTCAAATGATGAACACATCTGCATCAACCATTGCGGATTTAGAGGTCGATTTGGCGAAAACAAGAGAAAGCTTCAAGGCTACACAAAAACAGAAAATCCGTGAGCTTATGAAGTGCGAAGATTCTAACCGTGATATTATTGAAGAAACTTATGAAGAAATAGAAGAAGAACTCTTGCAGAGAATTGAGGGGTTGGAAAAGCAAATTTCTCTCACGGTTGAACGCAGAAACACAACCATAGAGGTTAACCGAATCGCAAAAACGGCACTCGATATATTCCGTGCCCTGCTTGCAAAGGAAACTCTTGATAAAGGCGATTTATCTCTGATTATTGAAAAAATCTTTGTTTATGACAAAAAAGAGCCTGCCATTGAAATACAGCTCAAGTCAGATATTGCTATGCTGCTTGAGGCGGGAACGCTTACCAAAGAACAGCTTGAAGAAGCGGGATACAGAGGTACTGTCGTAAATTTTAATTGGGACATCGAAGGTAACTTATCAGCCACAATAGTCCAGAGGGCTAATCATCGGACGGACAAGGCTTTCGGTGTCAATGTTATCAGTAACGGCGACCCGTTAGAGATTTATACGGATGCTGACGGCGAGGTTATTTTCAAAAAATATTCCCCCATCGGTGAGCTATCATCAATTACCGCTCAGTATGCCGATGTTCTTTTCCGCGGTACGGGTCTGCCCATTATTGTTACAGACCGCGACAGCGTTATCGCTGCTGCAGGCATGAGCAAAAAAGAAGTGCTTGACCGCAGAGTCAGCCGCAGTCTCGAGGCTGTTATGGAAAAGCGCGAAAACTATGTTTGTGTTATCGACGGCGAAAGAATGAAACCCGTTGAGGGACTTGAAAGGGAAGCCGCCGTTGCCTTTCCCATCATCGGCGGAGGTGATATTTCGGGAGCATTAGTCATGCTCATGCACGAAAACGGCTCCTGCCCGACCCAGACCGAAATCAAGCTCGCGCAGATTGCCGCATCCTTCCTCGGCAAGCAAATGGAAGAATAAAAAATATCCGTCGATTTTTCGGCGGATTTTTCTTTTGTTATTGACAAGCCTTGTCTAATGTGTTAGACTACAGTTGTCTAATGCGTTAGACAAGGAGGTTTTATTATGTCTGCACCCAAAATTTTTGAAAGCGAATACCGCTTCTGTCTCATTCTCTGGGAAAACGAACCCATCGCCAGCGCAAAGCTTGCCGCTCTCTGCAAGGAAAAGCTCGGCTGGTCAAGAACAACAACATATACCGTTATAAAACGCCTTTCAGACCGCGGAGTTGTCAGAAACGAAAATGCAACCGTCACCTCACTTGTGAGCAAGGATGAGGTTCAGGCTTCAGAAATCGACGAGCTTGTTGAGAAAACCTTTGAGGGCTCGCTGCCTGCATTTATCGCAGCGTTCACAAAACACAAAAAACTCACCGATAAGGAGATTGCTCAAATCCGCAATATGATTGACACCGCGGGAGGTGAATGATATGGCAGATTTCTTCAACGAAATTCTGAATATGAGCATCAACGCAAGCTGGCTCATTCTTGCCGTTATGCTCTACAGGCTGTGCTTCTACCGTAACGAAGAAATACCCAAGTGGTGCACGGGGCTTCTTTGGGCTATGGTCGGAATCCGACTTGTTATTCCGTTTTCAATCGAGCATTCCCATAGCCTTATACCGAGCGCTCAGACCATACCTACAGAAATAATCCATGACAATACAACCGCCGACATCAGCGGCGCAGAGGTTTTTAAATACATCGGCAACAATCCCGTTTGGTACAGCCTCGGCTATGCTGACGGCAGCATCATGTTCAATGAAATTTGTGCACCCGACGTGGACACGATCAATCCGTTGTTTCTTATTCTTTCCGTAGCATTTGTTATCTGGCTTGTCGGCGTTGCAGCACTTCTGATTTACGCAATTATCAGCTGCATCAAACTGAAAAATAAAATAAGTACAGCCGTTTTGCTCCGAGACAACATCTATCAGAGCGAAGCCGTTGCATCACCTTTTATTCTCGGCATCATAAAGCCGAAAATATATATTCCATACGGTCTTTCGCAGGAAACTCTGCAATATGTTGAGGCTCACGAAAATGCTCATCTGAAACGGTTTGACCATATCACAAAGCCTCTCGGTTTTCTCATTCTCTGTGTGCATTGGTTCAATCCGCTTGTTTGGATTGCCTATAATCTTTTCTGCAAGGATATTGAGCTTGCCTGCGACGAAAAAGTAATCCGCAATATGGAAATTGAAAAGCGCAATGAATATGCAACTGCCATTCTCGAATGCGGAATCACGGGCAAAAAAAATACAGGCAGTCCCCTTGCTTTCGGTGAAACAAGCATAAAACAGCGCGTTAAAAATGCCTTGAAATACAAAAAGCCTGCATTTTTCGGGATAATTACCGCTATTCTGATGTGCATAGTTTGTGCCATTCATTTTATGACAATCCGCGAAAAACCCGAAGACAAATCACCATCTGTACCGTTTACATCAATTGACAGCGGCTCATCGCACGAAGGTGTCAAGCTGACTGTCACCGAATTAAACCTTGAGGGAGATAACCCGACAATAACCGTTGAATGGTCAAACAAACTCGATAATATCGTTTATTACGGCGAAATATTTGATGTTTTACACTATGAAAACGGCAAATGGGAAAGCTGCCTCAAACCTGACACCGATAACTTTTTCCATCTGCCTGCATATATGCTTTATCCCGACAGTACGGAAGAAATGGTTTATAACATTAAAAACTTTGATTTTTCAAAATCAGGGTATTACAGAGTTATAGTAACTTATGACCTCGATATTCACATGGACACCTCGCTTTCACGGAATCTCACCGCCTATGCAGGCTTTGAGATAAGCGAAGCTGCAACTGTGAATCCGGGCGAATCAATTCCCGTTCCCGATGAAAGTGCAACAGTAAACAACGAATTTGTGGGCATTCAGGCAGGAAGCATCCCTTACACAAGAGTGCTGAGCGAAAAATATCTGATTCCGGACGGATATGACGATGTTCCGATTTTTGCGGGCGCATCAAACAGACACAAGCTCTATCTGAGCATGCAACGCCACCTGCCGACATACGCAATCAGAAGCGTTGATGAATTGGAAAACTACAAAAGAATGACTCTCGGCGTTGCGGAAACCGCCGAGGCTTCAATGCTCAACAAATACGACGAGGCTTTTTTCGAAGAAAACATGCTGATTATGATTAATTCGCTGGATACCAATGTCCGCTTCGGCTACGGTCTCATCGGCGTTTATTCCTCGGGCAGTGATGTCTGGGCAACGCTTGAATGTACTCATCCGACAAATTTCGAGGAGGATGACATGGCCTACGGCATCAACATTGCGATTGAGGTTAAGAAAGACCTTATTGAAAACGCAGAACGCTTCGATTCATGGGTTGAAAGGGATGTTCTCGCGGATTAATTAATATTCTCTGCCGTAATTTCTTCTTGATTAATTCGGATTAATACAGTATTATATTTATTGTATAAATTCCCGAAAGGAGATTACCATGAATAAGGTTTCATTCGGCAGAAAGGTTGGCTACGGTGTGGGTGCTGTCGGTCTTGACCTGAGCTACGGTATGTTCTATTCATACCTTTCAATCTATCTTACAAACGCTCTGGGCATCAGCCCCGTTTTTCTTCTCATTCTTGCTCCCCTTGCACGAATCTGGGACGGCATCAACGACCCGATGATGGGGATGATTGTTGACAAAACAAAAACAAAAATGGGCAGATACCGCCCGTGGATTCTTACGGGAACACTTCTTAACGCAATTGTTCTCTGCCTGCTTTTCAATAACCCCGGTTTTTCGTCAGGCTCAGTCGGTCTTTATGTTTATGCCGCTATCCTTTATGTTTTCTGGGGCATGACAAACACTCTTGCTGATATTCCTTTCTGGTCAATGGTTCCTTCGTTTGCAACCGAGGAGAAGGACAGAAATCTCATTTCCACCATCGCAAGAGCATTTTCGGGTCTAGGTCAGGGAATCATTTCAATTTTCACTCCTATGGCGGTTGCCTATTTCGGCGGCGTTGCAGGCAGTAAGCTTGACGCCATGACTTCCGATACTCTCAGCAAGGGCTTCGGCAAATGGTCGGTCATCACAGCTGTCGGTCTTATCGTTTTTGCTTTAATCTGCGTTGCTTCAACAAAAGAAAAGCGCGTTATTGACAACCCCGAAAATTTTTCATTCAAGGCAGCTCTCAATGTTATAAAGAGCAACGATCAGCTCCTCGTTTTCATGCTTTTCGCAATGATTTCAAACGCGGGCTTCTATATGACCTCGGGCATCAGCAGCTATTATTTCACATCCGTTCTCGGCGATCTCACCCTTCAGTCCAAATTCAATCTTATGGGAACAATCGGTTCGGTTCTTGCAATTCTCGTTGTTCCCGTTTGCTCGAATTTCATGAATAACCGCTCAATCTATAAGCTGTCGCTCAGCATGGCAGCGATAGGCTATATCGGCATGGCAGTTGTCGGCTACGAAATGAGCGGAAATGTTACGGCGCTCGGTGCATGCTATATCCTCACCTCGCTCGGAACAGGCAGCATGTTTGTCAATCAGACCGTTATGCTTGCCGACTGCGTTGACTACGGCGAATACAAAACAGGCAAGCGCAATCAGAGCCTGACTTTCTCGATGAAGGGCTTTTTACAGAAAATGGCTTACACCGTTCAGGCTGTTATCATGTATGCCGCATTCAGCATCACGGGATATGACGGTCAGGCCGCCGTTCAGACTCCTGCCGCAAAAAGCGCGGTTTCGTTCCTTATGTTTATCGTTCCGCCCGTTATGATTATCATTTCTCTTATCATTTTCTCAAAGAAATATAAGATTTACGGCGATTTCAAGCAAGAGATTCTCCGCGCTGTCAGCGAAAAAGAATAAAAAAATTAATCTGCACCGTTTGGTCGGTGCAGATTTTTTATTTAATAATAATCCATAATATGAGATTTGCGGCGAGAAAAATTATGTTGACCGCTGTAAAAACAAGCATATATCTGACCGATTTTATGTTTTCCTTTACTGCAAGCTTGAACGAAATAAGGCTTGCCATGGATGCAATGAGCGTTCCGAGACCTCCGAGATTGACACCTACAAGCAGGTCCTTTGCGTTATCGGTAAAGCCCGAGAGCAAAAGCGCCGCAGGAACATTCGAGAAAACCTGACTTGCCGCCACGCCTGCAAGCACCTCGTTGCCGACAACAACACTTCTGAGAAATTCGCTGACGGGAGCGATGTTACCGAGATTTCCGATAAAAACAAAAAGGAAAACAAAAGTCAGCAACAGACTGTAGTCAACCTTGAGAATGGTTTTTCTGTCGAATATAAGCACCGCTGCCGCCGTTACGGCAAGTGTAATCGGATAAGGAATAACCTTGAAAACCGTCAGAATCGAAACAGCAAACAGAACTGCATAAACCGCCGCTTTAAAAGCATTGATTTTTTCATCCGCCTGCGAAGAGACGGATTCCGTTTTGTCTCTGCCCGAAAAAAATGCAAAAACCGCAACCAGAACCAGAGACAGCACCGTATACGGCAAAACTGCCGAAACGAACTCTCCGATGTCCATTTCAAAAGCAGAGAACAGATAAAGATTCTGCGGATTTCCGATAGGTGTCAGCATACTGCCTAAATTGGCGGCAACCGTTTCAAGCACAACAATCGGAATCAGCTTTTCCTTTTTGCCTGAAAGCTTCAGCGCCTCCACCGTAAAAGGAACAAAGGTAATCAGCGCAACATCATTTGTGATAAGCATTGCCGAAAAAAAGCAGAGCAGGCTCAGGACAAGAGTCAGCGCTCTTACCGAACCGACACCCTTAAGAAGCTTCTTTGCAAAAATGCGGAACATTCCGAGTCTGCCGAGACCTGCCATAACTGCCATCAGACAAAAAAGCAGAGCAAGGGTACGGAAATCAATATATCCCAGATAATCGGCGCTCGGTTTAACGATAAAAGCAGACACCGCCGCCAGCAAAAACGAGATGATAAGAACAGGTTCACTTTTGCAGAATTTTTTTATTTTTTCCATAACTTCATCCTTTTGGTGTTATGTTTTGATGATGATTTTACATTAACGAAGGGACGTACCGAGGTACGCCCCTTCTGATTATTACATCTTATATCAGGTCGTTTCCAGATTGAACTGGTAAACAAGAGCCGCGCCCTTGCTGTCAGCACCCTTTACTTCGCAGTTGAGGAAGCTGCCGTCTGCAGAATTTGTGAAGCCTGCAACATAAACCGTCTTACCGTTGGAGCAGATGCTTCTTGCGCTGTCTGCTGCGCTGCCGCCGAATGATGAAACGGTCTGAAGATCGCCGTAAGCCGACATAACATAAACGAACGAATCGGTTTCGCCGTTATTCTTGAACATGAAGTCTCTGTTGGTTGAGTTGGTATAGCCCGAAAGAGCATATCCGCCGGGAACAGCAGCGATATCGGAGATGAAGTCGTTCTGGAAGCCTACAAGAGTTTTCAGCCACTTCTGCTTGCCGTTTGCCGCTACCTTGATAACAGCGCCGTCAAATGTACCCTGATTACCGCCGTTATAAACCTCTGCGAAGGTTCCCGAATTGCCGTTTATACCTGCAGCATACTGACCTGCGATAACGCATCCGTCAGATGTTGCAATAAGTGAATAAAGCTGAGTTCTGCCGCTGCCGTAATAGCAGTTTTTCCAGCTGATTGCGCCATTACTTTCAAGCTTGAGGAGAACAGTTGTTTCAAGGCCCTTCTTTGTGCCCTCAAGCTCTGCAAAATCTCCGTCATCGGCAACTGTTTCGATTGTTGCATAAATCGCACCGCTGGGAGCTACGGCAACATTTTTAACAGCCGCATGAGCACTGGCGGAAAGAGCATTTTTCCACTGAATATCTCCGTTTGCATTAAGCTTTATAATGAAAGCTTTGTTTTTATATGCACCGACATCCTTGAAATCGTTATCAATTGAATCGGACTTGCCGCCGATAACAAAGCCGCCGTCAGGAGTGGAAGAAATTCCGTAAATCATATCAGCACCGCTGCCGCCGATAATCTTGGAGAAAAGCTTCTTGCCGTCAGCTGAATATTTGATAATGATGCCCTCAACAGTGCCGGGGCCCTTAAAATCTGCTGCCGAAAAACCGTCAACAGTTTTGCCGCTTGTATAGCCGACTGCAACGATGCTTCCGTCCTTGAGAACAGCAACGCGTTCAAGCTGGCAAATAAGGTCGGCTTTGATAACATCGTGCCACATGATCTTGCCGTCTTTGCTGTATTTAACAACAACAGCGCCGAAGCTCTGGGATACGCCCTTGCCGTCAACGGAAAGAGTTGCGCCGACAGCTACAACGCCGCCGTCAGTTGTTGTTGCGTTGTCAGTGAAAACATGGTGACTTGCATTGCCGTATGTTTTGAGCCAGCCTGCTCTGACGAGCTTGGTCTTGGGAAGGGTTGTTCCCATGGGAGAAGCCTCACCTGCACTGGGTGCAACGTACGGAGGAAGCTCAACCTTGATTGTTGTGTTGTAACCTTCGTCATTCTGAGCGGGAGTCTTTGTGGGAGCCGCTGTCTGAGGAACGGTGGGAGGAACGAGAGTAGGCTTGACGATATCAACCTGACCGTTCTCCTTGGTAACAAGCTGCATGTTGTTGCTTGCCGCAACCTGAGAAAGTCTTGTTATTTCCTCGGGGGTAAGGTTTGAGGGATCCTTGATGCTTGCCTGATTGAAGAGGTTGCTGACAACCTCTGTGGGAACCTCTACGGCAGGCTTCTGAATAACAAGATTGCCGTCATCATCTTCTTCAACTATATAGCCCTTGTCGGTTGCGTAATCCTTAACCTTATCCTTTTCGTCATCGGTAAGTTCGTTCACATTGGTGTCTCTGTATTCTTCGCCGAGAGCACCGCTGATAATATCTGCAAGCTCAACTCCCTCGATAATGACTTTGGAATAGGAAACATCCTCGGGAATTTCGTTCTGCCAGTTGCCTGCAGTTACGGAAGCTGCGGTTGTTGATTCGCCGTTATCCTTGATTCCGCAAGCTGTGAAAACGGAAGCAATAAGAACAACGCACATCAGCACGCATAACGCTCTGTTATGTTTATTTTTCATAGGAATCCTCCTCTGTGATAATCAGAGCAAAAATAACTCTGTATGGAAATATGCTACCATAAAAGAGTTTTAAAATCAACCGTTTTTCAATTTAACTTATAAAAATTCATATTTGTTTAAAAATTTATATTTATTTTCAACAATTTTTATTATATAATCAAATCAGTTAATCTGTTTGAGGAGCGATACCATGACAAAAAAAGAAAAGGCTCTGCTTGCAGTGCAGACCCTCAAAAAGAAATACCCCGAAAGCATCTGCTCTCTGAACGCAGATAACCCTCTTCAGCTCATTATCGCCACGCGTCTTTCGGCGCAATGCACCGATGCAAGGGTTAACCTCGTCACCCCCGCTCTTTTTGCAAAATATAAAACCGTTGAGGACTTTGCAGGCGCAGATGTTCAGGATGTTGAAAAAATTATCCACTCCTGCGGATTCTTCAGGGCAAAAGCTGCGGATATTGTCGGCATGTGCCAAAAAATGATAAGCGATTTCGGCGGAGAAGTTCCCTCAACAATCGAAGACCTGACTTCACTTCCCGGCGTAGGCAGAAAAACCGCAAACCTCATCATGGGCGATGTTTACGGGCAGCCTGCCGTTGTTGCGGACACACATCTTATCAGAATATCCAATCTTCTGGGGCTTGTTGAAACAAAAGACCCGTTCAAGGTTGAAATGCAGCTACGCGAGCTTCTTCCGCCTGAAGAAAGCAACGATTTCTGTCACCGCTGCGTTCTTCACGGCAGAGACACCTGCATCTCGGGCAGACCGAAATGCGGCGAATGCGAAATGCAGAGCTTTTGCTCACACAATCTGTCAGATAAATGATGCTGCAAGAAAAATTCCGCCGCTGATTGCCGCACCCGCACACGCGGCAGCACCCATATTCAGCGCAAGCCGGAGTCTGTTTTTTCTCAGCCTTGCCGCAGGCGGCATGCCTGCACTCTGGGCAATCGCCGTTGCCCTTTCTTTGAGGTCTCCCTCGCTGACGGCTGAAAACTCGGGCTTGATAAAAAATAAAACCCTCTCGAAATATTCACATTGCGTTTCGGTTATTTCCACAACCTGTCTGTTGATTCCTTTAATCAAAATCCGTTATCCCCCTTCGCAAAAGTCGGCAAAGCTTTTTCTGACGGTCTGAACATGCTTTTTCTTCATATCCGTCCTGCTTTCACCTTGTTATTTTTGGCTTTACACAACGGCTTTATTCTTTTTTACCAAACTGATTTTTGTCATTTTTCATCTTTTTCCGCAGAAACAGTGTCAATGGAATTATACATTCAGTATTATCAACTTTTCCACCAAAAAGAGTGGAAAACCCTGTGGAAAAGGTGGATAACCTGCCCCTAAAAGCTTGTTTTATCAACATTTCCGAGTGTGGAAAACTATTATTTTTCTTATTTAGAATATACTTTTGGTTGTACAAACTTTACATTTTGACGAAAAATGTTGATGAATTTTCGTCATTTCGTTATTTTTACCCGAACAATATTACAAATTGGAGAATTCATTTATGGCGATTGATTTCATAAAAAAAGCTAACGGAATTACCGTTGCGAGAGACTGCTTCGATGCCGCACTCAGCGTTGACTGCGGTCAGTCCTTCCGGTGGAAAACCGTTGGCGAAAACGAGGTAAGGGGCATCGCTTTCGGCAAAGCGGTCAGCTTCAGGCAGGATTCCGAAAGCGTAACCTTTATTGATGTTTCCGAAGAGGATTTCAGAGAAATATGGGTGCCGTATTTTGACCTTGAACGCAATTACGGCGCAATCTGCGAAAGGCTGAAAGCGGATTCATATCTTGAAAAAGCAGTTACCGAATTCAACGGAATACGCATCCTCAGGCAGAATTCATGGGAAGCCGTATGCTCTTTTATTATTTCTCAAAACAACAATATTCCGAGAATAAAGGGCATAATTGACCGTCTCTGTGCATCTCTTGGCGATGATATCGGCAACGGAGAATTCGCCTTTCCCTCTGCCGAAAGAATTGCTGCCGCAGGAATTGAAGCGCTCGCACCCCTGCGCGCAGGCTTCAGAGCAAAATATATTATCGACGCAGCCGAAAAGGTTGCTTCGGGAGAGGTTGATTTTCAGAAAATCGTATCTTCTCCGCTTGATGAAGGCAGGGATGAGCTGATAAAGATAAAAGGAGTCGGCGAAAAGGTTGCTCAGTGCTCCCTGCTCTACGGCTTCGGCAAGGTTGACGCTTTTCCTGTTGATGTATGGGTCAAGCGAATCATGTCCGAGCTTTATCCCGACGGTCTTCCCGAATGCGCAAACGGAGTGCGCGGAATCGCCCAGCAATATCTTTTCCATTGGTACAGAATGAACTCAAAATAAAAAAACAGCCCTGCAGAGGTTTTCTCCGCAGGGCTTTGCTTATAATCAGATATTCATAACAAAGCTTTCAATGAGCTTTGCCGCATTTGCAGCAGCCATGGGAAGAAATTCGCCGTAATCCATGTGCGAGCTGCCGTCGGCACAGTCTGAAACGGCTCTGACAACGCCGAAAGGCACGCCGTTTGTATAGCATACCTGAGCGATGCTTGCGCCCTCCATTTCGCATACAACGGCGCCGAAATTGCTTTTGATGAAATCCTTCTTGGCGGCATCTGCAATAAACTGGTCGCCCGATGCGATAACGCCTTTAAGAGCCTTTATTCCGTCAAGAGCTTCGATTCCATTTACAAGTGTTTCAACAACCTTGCCGTCGCAGGGGATGTTGACAAGATTTATTCCCGAAATCAAGCCTATGGGGTCGCCGAGAGGCGATGTATCCATATCATGCTGAACAAGGCTTTCAGCAACGGCAATATCGCCGATGGCAAGCTTTTCGCTCAGGCTTCCGCCGACACCCGTATTGATTATTCTTGCAGGTGAATATTTAAGAATCATCGTCTGCGCGCACATTGCAGCGGCAACCTTGCCGATTCCGCAAACGGCAATAACAATATCCTTGCCGTGAAGCGTGCCCCTGACATATTCAACTCCGCCGATAACCTCGGTCTGCTTGTTATCCATAAGATTCTTTATGGTTTCAACCTCTATTTTCATTGCGCCGATAATACCAGTCATAATAAAACCTCCGTAATGCTTCTACCGATTTATTCTAACATACTTTTCGGTAAATGGCAATACGGAGGCAATTTATATTACGCCGTTTTTTCAGAAGAAGATACCCCTGACCAGTTCAACAACCAGGTTGATGGGTGCAAACAAATATGCCAGAATGTAAACGGGTAAAAGTAATCCCATAAAAAGCCTCCTTAATCAATAAGTGCAATTATCGGTGAACCGATTATCTGTCCGAGACCGAGCGCAACCCTGCCGATGCCTACAGGCAGACCCTTAACAAGCAGAATCAGACCTACCGCGCTTGTCATCGGAAAGAGAATGACCAGCGGGCTTACCAAAAAGCTTGCAAGCGTCAGACCGCCTCTTTCAAGATTCAGCAGACCTTCGTCCAGTGATGCCCTGACTTTTTCGGAATAGCCTTTCTCCTCTTCCTTTTCGGTTGAGGGTTCCTGCTGAACAATATCTGTTGCAGGTTCCTCCTGCGCAAACGAAACGGGAACGCATACTGTCAGCAGCATCGCCACGCAAAGAACGGCGGCAATAATCTTTCTGAAATTTTTCATCGTTTGTCCTCCTTAAAGGTTATTTTTGTCCCCGATTTAATCTTATCTTTCGTAAAAATCAAAGTCAATGCCGTTAATGCAATCTTAATCCCGCCTTAAACCATTCTTAAAAATCATAATAAATTATTAATTTTTTCTTGAATTTACCCGATATTTATTGCTAAATTTTAACTCGTGTGCTATTATAACTATATATATTAGAATGGAGTATTATTTCTATGGAAAGCTATATTATAATCGCTCTGCTTGCGGCGGTTATTGTTCTTCTTGTTATTGTTCTGATGAAGCAAAACAAAAGCGGCTCCGATAATAAGCTCGAGTCCGTCGGAAAGGGTGTTGACTCCCTTGCAAAGTCCCTCGGAACGGAGTTTGAAAGAAGCCGCCGCGAAACCCAGGTCAGCCAGAGAGATATGCGTCTCGAAACGGCACGAACCATGGACGATATGAAAGCAAAGCTCGATGCCCTGCGCCTTGATAATGCCAAACAGAACGCCGAACTGACAAAGGCAATAAGCGATTCGCTCGCGGCGATAAGGCTCAACAACATGGAGCAGAACGAAAAGCAGAGCCGCGCTCTTGCGGAAGCTGTTGACAGAATGCGCGAAAGCAACGAAAAGAAGCTTGAGCAGATGCGTCTGACCGTTGACGAAAAGCTTACCTCCACCCTTTCGCAGAGGCTTGACAGCTCGTTCAAAACCGTTTCCGACAGACTTGAAAATGTTTATAAATCCCTCGGAGAAATGAAGGAGCTTTCAAACGGTGTTACCGCAAACGTTGCTTCCCTCAACAGGGTGCTGACAAATGTCAAGGCAAGAGGCACATGGGCTGAGGTTCAGCTCGGAGCAATTCTCGACCAGACAATACCCACCATGTATGAAACAAACTTCGCATGCAACCCTGCATCCAATGACAGAGTAGAGTTTGCCGTCAGAATACCCTCTGGCGATGACAGCGGCAGAATAACATATCTGCCTATCGACTCCAAATTCCCCATGGAAGATTATATCCGCCTTTGCGACGCCGCTGATTCCGCCGATGCTCAGGCTCTTGCCGCGGCAAGAAAAGCTCTGGAAGCACGCATCCTCGGCGAAGCAAAAACGATATCCAAATACATAAATGTTCCCACCACAACACCTTTTGCAATAATGTATCTTGCAACCGAAGGTCTTTACGCCGAAATCGCTTCGTCAAGAAACGGAATCAGCGAAAAAATCCGCAGCGAATTCAATGTCATGATTGCAGGGCCTTCAACAATAACCGCCCTGCTCAACTCCCTCTCCCTCGGCTTCAGAGCCGTTGCCATCAATGAAAAAGCGAACGAGGTGCGTTTGCTTCTCGCCGCGGCAAAGGTTCAGTATGACAAATTCGGCGTTGTTCTTCATAAGGCTAAACAGAAAATCGACGAAGCAGGCAAATCCCTTGAAGAAGCAGACCACCGCAACGAGATTATCCGCAAAAAACTCAGAAAAGTTGAAGAAATCGACGGCATGAACGCCGACGAAATATTAGGTTTGGAAGAAAATAATTCAGATACACAAGGAGGAACTTAAAATGAAAGATCCCAAAGAAATTCTCGCTTTGATGTCCCTTGAAGAAAAAGCCGCCATCTGCGACGGTGAAAACTTCTGGAACCTCAAAGCAATGGAAAAGTACGGCATTCCCTCAATCATGGTTTGCGACGGACCTCACGGACTTCGCAAAAAGGATTACGAGAAAAAGGGCGACAGCCTGAGCAACAGCGTTCCCGCAATCAGCTATCCCACAGCTGCAACAACCGCTTGCTCATGGGATCCCGACCTTCTTTATGAAATGGGTGTTGCTCTCGGCAAAAAGTGCCTTAAAGAAAAAGTCGGCGTGCTTCTCGGCCCCGGCATCAACATGAAGCGCTCACCTCTCTGCGGCAGAAACTTTGAATACTTTTCAGAAGACCCCATCCTTGCAGGCGAGCTTGCCGCAAGCTTCATCAACGGCGTTCAGTCAATGGGCGTAGGCACATCTCTCAAGCATTTCTGCGCAAACAGCCAGGAAACCCGCAGAATGACCTGCGATTCGGTTGTTGACGAAAGAGCTCTCAGAGAAATTTATCTCACCGCTTTCGAAATTGCCGTCAAAAAGGCAAAGCCCTGGACGGTAATGAACTCATATAACAAAATCAACGGCGCTCACGGCTCCGAAAACAGACACACCCAGATCGAAATTCTCCGCGACGAATGGGGCTTCGACGGCGTTGTTGTCAGCGACTGGGGCGCAGTAAATGACCGAGTTCTCGGCTTCAAGAACGGTAACGACCTTGAAATGCCCTCTTCTTCGGGTTCGGGCTCAAAGAAGATCGTTGATGCAGTAATTAACGGTCAGCTTGACGAAGCCGTTCTCAACGAAAGAGCTCTCAACATGCTCAACCTCATCAAAAAGGCTGTTGACGGTTCCAAAGAAAATTATGCATATAACGACCTCGACGATCAGCCTCTTGCAAGAAAGATTGCCGCTCAGTCGATGGTTCTTCTCAAGAACGACGGTATTCTTCCCCTTAAGAAGGGCAGCAAGATTGCCGTTATCGGTGAGCTTGCAAGAACTCCCAGATATCAGGGCGCAGGCTCCTCACACATCAACCCCACAAAGCTTGACAATGCGCTTGACGAGCTGAAGGCTTCGGGCTTCAAGGTTGAATTTGCTCAGGGCTATGAGCTCAAGGCAAAGAAAGCCAAGAAGAATGCCGCTCATATTGCAGAAGCAGTTGAGCTTGCAAAGAGAAGCGAAAAGGTTGTTCTTTTCATCGGTCTCACCGACGATTACGAGGCAGAAGGCTTCGACAGAACAATCATGTCTCTCCCCGATGCACACGACAAGCTTGTTGAAGAGGTTCTCAAGGTCAACAAGAATGTTGTTGTTGTTCTCGCAGGCGGTTCACCCGTTGAGATGCCCTGGAACGACGGCGTAAATGCTGTTCTTCATTCATACCTCGGCGGTCAGGCAGGCGCAGGCGCAGTTGCCGATATCCTCTGCGGCGATGTTAACCCCAGCGGTAAGCTCCCCGAAACATATCCCATGTGCTATAACTGCACTCCCGCAAAGAACAACTTCCCCGGCAACCCCGCTTCCGTTGAATACAGAGAAAGCGTTTATATCGGCTACAGATACTATGATAAGATTGAAAGAAAGGTCCGCTATCCCTTCGGCTTCGGTCTTTCATACACAACCTTCGAATACAGCAACCTTAAGCTTGACAAAACAGCAATGGACGAAAACGATACTCTCTCCGTTTCATTCACTGTTAAAAACACAGGCGCTGTTGCAGGCTATGAAACAGCTCAGCTTTATGTTGCAGATAAAGAAAGCACAATCTACAGACCCGTCAAGGAGCTCAAGGGCTTCAAGAAGGTATGGCTCGAAGCAGGCGAAAGCAAGGAAATCACCATTCAGCTTTCAAAGAGAGCATTTGCTTTCTATAATGTAAACATCAACGACTGGTGCGTTGAAAGCGGCGATTTCAATATTCTCGTAGGCGCATCAAGCGCAGACATCAGACTCAGCGCAACCGTTAACGTTACCGCTCCCGAGGCTGATATTCCCGATTACCGCGCCGTTGCTCCTCTCTACTACACAGGCGAGGTTCAGAACATTCCCGCAGAGCAGTTCGTTGCCGTTCTCGGCAGAGAGCTTCCTCCCTCCGATTACGACCCCAACAGAAAGCTCGGCATTGTTGACACCTTCGAAAGCTGCAGCCACACCAAAAACGGCGCAAGAATGTATAAGCTTCTCAAAACTCTCGTTCCTGCAGGCTTCGCTCAGGCAATCGCTCTCCAGACTCCCTTCCGCGATTTCATCAGCATGAGCGGCGGCGTGTTCAGCGAGCAGATGGCTGAAGGTCTTGTAAGACTTCTCAGCGGTGAAAAGGGCGGCATCCGTATGATTCTCAAGGGCATTCCCAAGGCAATCGCAGGCGTCGGTCCTCTTCTCAAGAACATTTAATCGGGAGATAAAAGAAAAAATGAATGGTAAAAAGAATATCCGCAAGGTGCTGAGTATTCTGCTTGCCCTTGCAATAATCCTTGTGAGCATTCCGTTTACCGTAAGCGCAGAAACCTCCGAAATAAGATTCGGCGTTATTTCCGATATCCATTATTTCGCAAAAGAGCTTAAAGGCGATTACAGCGAGGAATATAAGGAATGGCTCTATAACAAGCATAAAGAATATGATGAAGCGGATTCGCTTCTGACAAACGCGCTCGACGGCGTTCTGCGCAACGCCGCCGAGAACGGCGAAACCTATGTTCTTCTTCCCGGCGACCTCACCAAAGACGGCGAAAAGAAAAGCCATGAGGCCCTTGCCGAAAAGCTTGCCGCTTTTGAGGCGGAAACAGGCATTCCCGTTTTCGTTATCCCCGGCAATCACGATATCAACAACTCAAAAGCCATAACTTTCGAAAACGGATATGAAGAACCTGCGGAAAAAACCTCTCCCGAGGACTTCCGCGAGATTTATGCGGATTTCGGTTATGCCGATGCAGACAGCGTTTTTGTTCCCAAGGAAGGCAACAAAGGCGGAATGCTCTCCTATACCGAGGTTATCGGCGGTTATAAGCTCATCGCTATTGACAGCTGCATGTACAGCGAGGATAACGGCGCCGAAGGCAACGAGCATATGACCGACGGCAGAATCGGCGACGACCTTCTTAAATGGATAGTTGCCGAATGCGAGGATGCCGAAGAAAGAGGTCTGACAATTATCGGCATGCAGCATCATAACCTCATTCCTCACATGGCTATCGAAGAAGCCACCTTCTGGCCCTTCGTTGTTCAGGAGTGGGTTCAGATTGCAGATGCATATGCGGATGCAGGCATGCACTACATGTTTACGGGACATCTTCATTCGAACGATGTTTCCTCCCATGTTTCCGATAACGGCGAAACAATCTATGACATCCTCACCCCCACCCTCACGGGCTACCCCAACTATTACAAAATCGTTGATTTCGTTTCAGACGGAACAAACATTGATTTTGAGATGAAAACTCTCGATGTTGACGAATATCAGAATGTTGTCGGCGACGACGGAACGGTTTACGAAAAGCCGTTCAGGCTCACATATTCCTTTGAGCGCTCCTTCGGAAAAGGAAGCGTCAAGGATTTGCTTGACGGAATCATTCATCCGTTCATCTCGGGTCTTTTCGAAGATATTTCCGATGTCGGCGGTCTTGTCAATTATCTTGCCGCAAGCGGACTTGACCTGCAGCAGATAATCACCGATGCTCTCGGAACAAACGGTCTTTCCCTCGGCGGAGTTGATATTCTCACCGTCAGCACTAACCTTATGGGAATTATCAACGACATCGGCTCTCAGATAGACAGCGTTTATATCAATCAGCCCGAGCTGACCCTCGAAAAGGTTGACGCAATTCTCAACAAGCTTCTTTCATATGAGCTTACCGATATACCCGCAACATATCTCAACGATATGCTCGGATATGAGGTCAGCGGCGGCTGCACCGTAAGCCAGCTTGCAACAACCGTTATGCTCGCTTACTACGGCGGCAACGAAAACCTTGAGGATTATCCCTATATTGAAGATATTCTTGCAGGCTTCGACAGCGGTGTGCTGACCGAAAAATTCTTTAATCTTCTTCTTGAGGTTGTTGTTGACGATCTTGTCAAGAACGAAATTCTTGCAAATATCGACCTCAACCCCGGCGCGCTCTTCCCGCCCGGAACACTGTTTGCTCTTCTCGGCAAGGTGCTTCAGGGTGCAACCGAAGCTCTCCTCGGCGGAGACACAAGCCTGCTTAATCTTGTTGAATCCGTTCTCGGTCTGCCTGTTGTTCCTGAAGAATATTCTTCGCTTGACGCAATCATTGATAACCTCGCAGGCAAGTATTTGACCTTCAGCCAGTTTGAATCGTGGGGCTACACCATTTCATGGATGCTCGGTTCGTTCTTCATTGACGAAGACCCCGCACCTGCAATGGATATCAACGTTTCTCTCCCCTATGATGGTCCCGTTGCGGTTGAAGTTTCAAAGGAGAATTACAGAGCTCCGTCTCAGATTGTCGTCACTCTCGGCGAAGATTCTTCTGCAGAAGCAACCGTTACATGGCTTACCAAATACAGTATCACAGCTTCAGATATTGAGCTGATCCCCTACAGCGAAAACCCCGTTTTCACGGGCAAACCGACTGTTGATTCGAGAGTTGATGCTTCGAGCGAAACTGTTATCAGAAGCTATCCGGGCGCAGACATAGGTCTTCTCCTTGCCATCCTGCCCTATGAAACGGAATATGTTTATCACACGGTCAGACTCTCGGGACTTGAGCCGAACACAAAATACTGCTACCGAATCGGCGATGCTGAAAGAGGCTGGTGGAGCGATACGGGTGTTATTCAGACTGCAGGAGACGAAGATGACGCTTTCACCTTCCTGACAATCACCGACCCGCAGGCACAAAGACCCGACCACTATGAGCGTTATGCAGAAACAGTCGAAACCGCTCACGCTCTCTATCCCGATGCAAAATTCGTGGTTTCCGCAGGCGATCAGGTCGATATGGGAACCAACAACAAGCATTGGAATTATTTCCTCAATTCAACCGATGAATTCCTCAGCCTGCCTTTCATGCCGACAACCGGCAACCATGAAAAAGGTGATGCTGTTATTACCGGCATATTTGAGCTTCCCAATGTTCCCGAGCAGGATCTTGATTCGGGCGTGTTCTATTCATACGAATATAACGGCGTTCATTTCACGGTCCTCAACACAAACGACGACGAGGACGATAAGCTCAGCGATGCTCAGGTTGAGTGGCTTAAAAACGATATAAAGAACAGCAACGCAAAATTCAACATCGTTGTTCTTCACAAAGCCCTTTATTCAAACGGCTCTCACTATAAGGACGGAGATGTTGAGGGAATCAGAAGCCAGCTCAGCGCTCTTCTCCCCTATCTCGGAGTTGACCTCGTTGTTCAGGGACACGACCATGTTTACCTGCGCACCGATGTTCTCAACGCAAATGCCGTTGTTCCGACAAAAACCGAAACCGTTACATATAACGGTCAGGACTATGAAATGAAGATTAATCCCAAGGGAACAATCTATTCAATCTGCGGAACCTCAGGCGTCAAGGTTTATGACACAATCGATGTCACCGCAACCGACGGCTCTTTCCCCAGAGCAGAAGCAATTGTTGAGAGCGAATATTCAATGTTCTCCGCAATCACTGTTGACGGCGACAGACTTTATTACAACGCCTATCAGGTTGTTGACGGCGAAGCTGTTTGCGTTGATTCCTTTGCAATCGAAAGCACGGAGCCTGCACCCTTCAGGGATGCCGGTGCAACAGATAATTTCATCGCCTCCCTGCTTGCAAAGCTCAACATCAAGCTTATCTGGAAGCCGCTGAACTTCATTCTTGATATTCTCGGCAAATTCCTCAGAATTATCCGCGCTATATAAATAAACAAAATCCGCTCCGACTGATGTCGAGGCGGATTTTTTTATGCCGTCGCAAAATAAACGCTTTTTTTCTTGAATATGGGCTTTATTAATGATATAATATTAGGAACTAAAAAATAACTCCCCTGCAAAGGAGATGCATAAATATGTTTCAGCAACTTATTGAATATTTTGAAAGCCGCAAAATTCTCGTTCTCGGCTTCGGCAGAGAGGGCAGATCAACCTATGATATAATCCGCCATAATCTGCCCGATAAACATATCGGCATTGCGGATATGCGTGAGGTTGAGGTTTTTGATAACAATGTAACCCTCCACTGCGGTCCCGATTACCTCGACGCAATCAAGGAATATGATACCGTTATCAAAACTCCCGGCATGTCCTTCAAGGATGTTTATGTGCCCGACGGAGTTGAGGTCACCTGCCAGACAGACCTTTTCCTCCGCTTTGCTGACTGCACCTGCGTCGGCGTTACGGGAACAAAGGGCAAAACAACAACCTCAACCCTTATCTACGGTATGGTTAAGCAGTCGGGCAAAAAAGCCTGCCTCATCGGCAACATCGGCGTACCCGTGCTTGACAGCCTCGAAAACGAAAAGGTTGATGTTGCGGTTATTGAAATGTCGTCACATCAGCTCGAATTCACAACCGCCTCTCCTCACATCGCGGTCATGACAAACATCTACCCCGAGCATCTTGACCACTACAACGGCTTCGGAGGCTATGTTGCGGCAAAAATGAATATTATCCGCCACCAGACGGGCAGCGATTATTTCATCTGCAATGCAGAGCAGGATTTTGACCGCTATTTCGATTTTGCCACCGCAAAGCCGTCTGTGCTCAGGGTCGGCATCAACGGCAGTGCGGGGGATGAAGATATTATCGCCGCCGCTGCAGCAAACGAGCGTCTCAAAGGTATCCATAACAGACAGAATGTGTGCGTTGCCGCAACGGTTGCCCGTTGCCTCGGCATAAGCGAGGAAGATATTCTCGAAGCGGTCAAAGGCTTCGCAGGCATCGAAAACAGAATGGAGCCCGTCGGCGAATACGGCGGTATAAAATTCTATAACGACTCAATCGCAACCATTCCTCACGCGGTTGAGTGCGCCATTGAAGCAATCGGCGATGTTGATACCCTCATTTTCGGCGGCATGGACAGAGGAATTGACTATTCGGGCTTCAAGCGTTATCTCCAGAAATGCAGAGTCCGCAACCTCATCGGCACTCCCGACACCGGTGTTGAAATCTGCAGCGCGCTGATTGATATCGGATGTCCGAAAAATATCATTATTGCTCAGGACCTTGAGGAAGCGGTTGATGCCGCATTCCGCTTCACCGAAAAAGGCAAAAGCTGCCTGATGTCGCCCGCCGCATCAAGCTACAATGTTTATAAGGACTTTGAGCATAAGGGCAACCACTTCAAGCAGCTCGTCAGAGAGCATACTTTTATTAACAGCAATTAATATGGTTTTGAGCGGAAGATTCCCGCCTCGTCTGCGTTAAAAATCCTTGAAATAGCCTCGTATTCCTGCAGATTTTCGCCTTGCCGTGACGAAAATCTTCTCGCGCAAAACTGCTTCGCATCTGAAATTCAACAGATTGCGTACAGTCGGCGATTTCTTCGATGCAGGCATACGGGCGTATGTCAAAGAGAAAAATCGTCGAATGTGCGTGATATTGTTGTATTTCAGACATATGGAATTGTTGTTAATAAAAGTATAAATAAAAAAACAGGCAGAGAGCACATGCGCTCTCTGCTCTTTTATTTTATATTTCTGTTTTATAAACCCCAAAAATCAATTCGCCCGCAGTTTCAGTTTATTCTTTTATTCAGCTTTTTGCTTGCTGCTCTGACAGATAAATATACCGTCAGCCAAATAACAAAATAACCTGAAATAAAAACGGCTGCGAAAATCAGCAGAACCTTCGGTTCAAACGGAATCCATGTGTTGCCGATATAGCAAATGGAATATGCCGCAAAAAGCGTCAGGAAATGAAGCAACGTTGATTTCGGCAAAGACCAATGCTCAATCTGATTGAAAACCGACGCTCCCGCCTGAACGAAAGCGAGAAGATATGTTGAGATTATGCCGAGAAAAATTTCAAAACCGCTGACTGCAAAATTGTTGGTGCATTCAGACATAATCCAATAGATTATTCCGAGAATAATCGGACCGAATCCACCGAAAGCCAATCCTCTGCAAAAAAATTTTTTAATGTATTTGTTCATATTAAATACCAAACCTTTCTTTGACCTGTTTCATCTGCCGCCTCGAAATGTAATCGGAGCTGCCGTTTTTGAATTTAACAAGAAGTGAACCCGAAAACGAAGCGTCAAACCGTTCGATCATTCTGATGTTTGCAAGGCAGGACTGATTAATCTTCATGAAGCTGTCGGGCAGCTTCTCCTCAAGCTGAAAAAGCCTTTGCTTAACTCTGTATTTACCCGAAATAGCATGAGCAAAAACCTTGCTGTCATCAACTGAGAAACAGCAGATTTCCGAAACATCAAGCTTTACGGTTTCATTATCCGTGTAACCGATAATATCAATGCCGTTTTCCGAAACAAGCTGCTCTATCGTATCCGTGAGCGGCGTTTTTTTGTGGGCATAGATCAGAATTTCTTCCTCGCGGTTTTTGTCAATAAAAATTTTCAGTTTCATTCAACCACTCCTGTCTCAACGGCAATGCGCATTTCCGTTTGCAATCTAATCTTACAAAATACCGTCTGCTTTTTCAAGCGATTTAATGCGTTCGGTCGGTTTTTGAATTTATGCGGTAATTATTTTGCGGAGCATGACCGAGTTTTATTGAAATAAAGAAAAACATATGATATAATTAAAAAAATATGGGAAAAGAGGGGCAAAAATGGCATACTCTGCGCAGGAGCTTCGGGCATTAAAAGAAAAAACGCTCAGAAAAGTGCATCTTGAAAAGCGGCTTGATGAGCTGGATATTCAGCGCGCCGACCTTGAGGATAAGGTTTTCTGTTTCAGCGTTTCGAAGGAACGGGAGCAGAAAGAGGCCGACCGCCTTGAGGGCAGAAGTCTTGCCGCTTTATTTTATACGGTAATCGGCAAGAAAGAGGAAAAGCTCGAGAAGGAGCAGAGGGAAGCAAAAGAGGCGGCTGTCAGATATGATGCGGCGGCGAGAGAGCTTGCTGCGGTCAATGACGATATTGAACGCTTTGAGGCGGAGCTTCGCTCGTTAAATGATTGCGAAAATAATTATGCCAAGGCAATGGAAGCGGCTTCAGCCGAGATAAAAGCTTCGGGTAAGCCCGAGGCAGAGGAAATTGTGCGCCTTGAACAGGAAAATGCCGTTCTGCTCAGCAGACTCAAGGAGCTTGACGAAGCTCTCGCGGCAGGCGATGCGGCATACAAAACGGTTCGTAAGGTTCTGGAAAAGCTCACCAAGGCTGAGGATTGGGGCACATGGGACATAATGGGCGGCGGAATGCTTGCCGACCTTGCAAAGCATGAGGTGCTCGACGAAGCGCAGGAGCTTGTTGAAACCATGCAGGTTGATCTGCGGCGCTTTAAAACAGAGCTTTCGGATGTTGAGCTTGACTGCAATATCAGCGTTAATATTGACGGCTTCACAAGATTTGCCGATTTCTTCTTTGACGGTCTCTTTGCGGATCTTGCTTCGCTAAAGAAAATAGAAAAATCCAAAGAACAGGTTCAAAAGGTAAAGAGCAGCCTTGAAACAACGCTTAACTCCGTAATCCGCAAGCAGGAATCGGTTGATTCGGAGCTTGCGAAGCTTCGCGAGAAGCTTGACGGAATAATCATATCGGCATCATAAAAGAATTTAATTCTCAACGGAGGTTTATCATGGCTTTTAAAATCACCAATCCATATCAGAATGTTACTCAGCTTATCGGCAACCCCGATAACCATTATAAGACCAATCTGCATACCCACTCGACCTACAGCGATGCAAACAACACCATGACCGAAATGGTTGAAGGCTTTTACGATAACGATTTCGATATTCTTGCCTTTGCCGAACACGGCATTGTCGGCAAGGAATGGGATAAGGAGCCGACAATAATTCCGCTGTTTTATTTCCAGCTTCTCTGGCACGGTAAGCGCAACCATCCCACAACCGAGATGTATCATGCCGTGCTTGACGGGACCTATAAAACAGCCGCGGGTCTCCGCACGAAAAAAAGAGGGCTTCAGTGCGTTCCCGATGCGATTGAAACAAACATGTTCACCCTCATGAAAAACCATGTCAACGGTTATTTCACCAATGTTTATGAGGGCAAATACGGCAAGGAAAACGATTTTGAAATCCCGATGAAGCTGATTGAGGAAAGCGGCGGAATTTCGCATATCAACCACCCCTCCGACTGGCTGGGAGCATATAAAGATCCCGAATGCGCAAGGGTTCCCGAAAACATTGCGTTTTTCGCAGACCTTCTGCGCAGATACCGTTCATGCATGGGCATTGAGGTTCTTAACATGTATGACGGCCCGAACCGCAGCGACAGAATTCTCTGGGACGGACTTCTCCGCACCCTCATCCCCGAGGGCAGAAATGTCTGGGGCTTCGGCAACAGCGATGCTCACAGAGTCAGAGAAATCGACACAGCTTTCATGGATTTCATCCTGCCCGGATATTCTCTCGGCAACCTGCGTACAGCCATGGAAAACGGTCACTTCTTCGCGATTGCAAGATATGCAAAGAATGAGCTCGGCGAAACCTTCGTGGGCAAGGGCGCATATCCCGTTGTGACAGGAATTTCCGTCGATGAACAGGCGCAGACAATTACCGTTTCAGGCAAAAACTGCAAGGCAATTGAATGGATTGCCGACGGCGAAATAATCGAAAGCATAACCGCAGATAAAGACGGCGAGATGACCTCTGTTATTTCTCTCGGCAAGCATGAAGAAAAGATAAGCTGCTATGTCCGCTGTCAGCTCAAGGGCGAAGGCGGCATCTGCATGACGCAGGCATTTGTCTGCGACGGCGGTAACATGGAAAGCCTTGTTCTTGAAACAAAGGGTCCCGCACTTCTCACCTCTGCCGAAAGACGCAAAAAAGCCTTCGGCGATACCCGTCTCGGTGTAATCGTTAACAAAATCAAGGATAAATGATTAATTAAACAGAAAGTGAACATACCGATTATAAACAACAAACCGCAGGAAGCATCCTGCGGTTTGTTTTTTAATACGGATTATCGAGGAAATACTGCATTACCTCATTCGAAACATTGACTGCGGTTTTCATGCCCGAGCCTGCGTTTTCCGCAACGCAAACAACGGCAAGCGGCAGGTCGTCTCTCTGAGAATAGCCGACAAACCACGAATGGCTTGCTGCGCCCGTAATCTGGGCTGTACCTGTTTTTCCGCACATTTCAAGGTCGGGGAAACGCTTGTCGCCGTATTCATTCTCAACATTTGAACGGAGCAATTCATCAAGCTTCTGCGCAGTTTCAGGGTTTATCGAAATCATGACCTGCGTACCTCTCTGCGAGGAAAGCTGACCGTTCATTGAGAATATTCTGTCGGGAGCATAACCTTCTCCGCCGTTGGCAATTGCACCCATGATGCAGAGGAAATGGCACGGGTTAACAAGAGTTGTTGACTGACCGATGCCTGCCCAGCCAAGCTCAAGCTTATCGCTTATCGCAGGCTTATAGCGGCTCATTTTCAGCGGAACTTCTCTTGCATAAAGCGAGATGTTGAAGCCCATGCTTGCCGCGGTTTCGCTGAGCTTGTTTGCTCCGAGTTCAATCGCAATCTGTGCAAAAACCGCGTTGCAGGATTTATTCATCGCTTCTTCAAAAGTGAGCCCTGTTTTGTGGTTATCGTTGCAGATAATGCCGCGCTGTCCCTCTGTGACAACATATTCTCCGTTGCAATCAAAGGTACGCTCATAAATATCGGGGATGTTTTCTATGGCGCATGCCGCCGTTACGATTTTCATGATTGAACCTGGAGTATAAATACCTGAAACAACCTTGTCCATGTATGCTCCCGCATATATGGGATTTGTGTTTACATCGTCGGGCTTGTTCACAAGGTCGTAGGTGGGTTTTGAAACGCTGCAGAGAAGCTGACCCGTTTCATAGTTATAAACCGCAACCGCTCCGTTGAATTTTCCGAGAAAGTCGGATCGTAGCCATGTCGTTCTGTGAG
>JAZPXO010000081.1:0-9023 GCA_045543735.1 Acutalibacteraceae bacterium | reverse complement strand
TCACGGATTCTGATTATACTTCTCGTAGTTTAAATTTTATCATTTTATATAGAAAAAATAAAGGTCATTATTAGAGAAAAAAAGTGTCCTTATTTGCAACAAAAAAGTTGAAATAACATCAGCAATAAGGTATACTGTATGTAACAGGCGGTGATTATTATGAGAAAAGACCTTATAGAAAGACTTATCATGCACACATATAAAAACCCTTCTTTTTTGCTTGAAAACAAAAATAATGATAAAAAAATTATCATTGAGGGCTCCAAGTTAATGAGAAAAGAAAAGCTTATTGCGGTAAGAGCCGATACAAATACTAATCATTTTCCGGAACATAGCCACGATTATGTTGAGATTATTTATATGTATCAAGGAACAAAAACCAGTATTATCAACAATGAAACCGTTGTTCTCAATAAGGGAGATATCCTTTTTATGACCCAGAATTGCAGGCAGGAAAATCTGCCCTCAACCGAACAGGATATAGCGGTCAATTTCATTGTTTTACCTCATTTCTTTGAGAAAGCTCTTGAAATGCTGAATAGCGAGGAATCATTGCTGCACAGTTTTATAATTCAATGCTTGCGAGGCGATAACGGTAAATCAAGCTATCTTCATTTCAGAGTTTCAGATTTACTGCCTGTGCATAATCTTATTGAAAATCTTATCTGGAATTTGCTTGATGACCGACAAGAGCAAAGAAATATAAACGAAACAACAATGGGTCTTATTTTGCTTCAGCTTCTCAGTCACATTGATGACCTTGATTATAACGGTGACGACAGCGGCCTTATATTTCATGTGCTGAAATATATTGAAGCGCATTTTGCCAATGGGAGCCTGACAGAGCTTTCGCAGATGCTTTTTTACGATTTCAATGCACTGTCAAAGCAGATTAAAAAGCTGACGGGCAAAACCTATACGGAGCTTGTGCAGGAAAAAAGAATGTCTCATGCTTGTTTTCTTCTTGAGAGCACAAACCTCGGAATTTCGGAAATTTCGCAGCTTATAGGTTATGAAAACATCAGCTATTTTCACCGTGTTTTTCGTAAATTCTACGGGATGTCGCCAAAAAAATACAGAGACAAAACAATTTGATACAGATTTCCTGAAAGCATTCAATTTGTGTCTTGACTGTAATTAATTAAACACAAACCACATCATTTCCGGTGTGGTTTGTGTTTTTTATCAGAAGAATCTGAAACCGAATTGCAAAAGAAAAACTCCCTCGATAAAATCGAAGGAGTTCGACAAATTGAAATTTATAAAGCTCGATAATACGGACAAATATCTTCATAGGATCCGTCTTTCATACGAAAGCCTTTTGGTATTGTTCCTAATTGAATAAATCCGAGACGTTCATATAAATGTCTTGCGTGTATATTTGTGGCAACAACTGCATTAAATTGCAAAACAGAAAATCCATGTTCACGCCCTTTTTCAATACAATCCAATACCAGCTTTTCTCCTATGTGTAATCCTCTGCTATGAGAACTCACTGCATAGCTTGCATTACAGATATGACCGCATCTTCCGATATTGTTCGGATGTAAAATATATAGTCCGAATATTTTTTCTGTTTCACTATCAACTGCAACACCCGTATAGGTTTGCTCTGCAAAAAAATCAGCGCCGTTTTCGAGAGTCAGGAATTCTTCTTGGGGAAAGGCATTTCCCTCCTCAACGATTTCATTCCAGATTTCTATCATCGCACACAAATCTTTTTCTTCATATTTGCGTATTACTATTTCCACTTCTTTTACCTCGTCAAATTCTTATTTATCTGATTTTTTCGCAGGAGACAGCTTTTGATACATTTTCGCTGAAAAAGCTTATCGGAAATGTTTCGTTGTCTCATCACTCAAAAATATCAATAATTAATTTGCGGATTTCTTCAACTGCTATATTAAATATTTGTTGGATAATTCTTACGGCTTTTTCAAAAAAGTTTTCTTTATCAAGTTCAGCATCCTCTCCGTCGGCGGAATAACAGCCGATATTGTTGTTTGTTATTTCATTGCCGTAGAAATCTGTCATGCAACCGTCTTCAACCTTAAAACCTGCACCGATTAATGGTGAGCCTTCTGCAAGCTGATATGCTTTTATCGGGTCGTCACCGCCCACAAATCCTGGAAGAGTGTTTAAGGCGTCTTTATCAAAAGAGGGATTGAAAGTGTTGTAATAGCAGTTGTTTGCAAACACATTGTTCCAGGTTTTCGCTTCTTCACTTATATGATAAAACTTATGACCGTCTTTAAAAACTATAATATTGTTTGCGAAGAGCGAATCATAAATCTGAGTCATCTGGAATTCAGACGAATTGATTATCGTATTGTTGTAAAAGCTGAAATTCCATTCGCCGTCGGATACACCGATTTTATTTCTGCCCTGATTATCGTTAACAGAAAGACAGTATCTTACCGTGTTGCCTCTGTTGCCGCCTTTAGCAGGATTGTTGCACATAAAGCGCATATTATCATGAGAATAAATGTATTCGTACGTGCAGTTATATGAGCCGTGGTCAAAATCCACAGTCATTCCGTCACCGTAGTTTTTCTGACCCGCTATTTCGCAGTAGCTGAAAGTGCAGTTTGAGGAATAATGAGTCCACATTGCGGCGGTGAAATACAGAATTTCTCCGTTTTCATCAAGACCGACACCCTGACAGCAGTTAATGGCACGGCAATGCGTTACCAGAGCACCGTCGCAGCCTTCAAGAACAACTGCTTCACCGTCCATATCGTAAAATTCGCAGTTTTTTACAAGTGCGTTTTTGTTCAGATTCTGTGAACCTGTGAAAAATATACCGTTGCCTACGTCGTATATTTTGCAGTTCACTGCCTGAAAATCATTGACGGGATATGGTGAGCCGCCATAACGCTTGATAACTATCGCAGCTCTGCCCGAAATCGGACCTTCGGTATAATCGTCACGAGAGGTTACAGTGTAATTCTGCATATCGTGAAATTCGCAGTTTTCTATTCTGATGCCCTTTGATTCTTTTGTGACACCGTCAACCCAGATGCCGCCGCCGTTGTGAGCCGTGATTTCAAAGCCTGAAACGGTTACATATGAGCAGTCAAAAAGCTTCATAACCGCATTTCTTTCATCGGTGTTAAGATGCGGCTTTTTGCCTTCGCCATAGGATGAAATTACAATGGGATTATCCTGAGTACCCGAGCAGGAGAGCGTAACAGCGCAGTCATAGTCGCCGCCGGCTCTGAACAGAATTTTATCACCTGCTTCAAGTGTTAAAGAAGCAATGTTAGCAACTGTTTTCCACGCAGATGATTCTGATAAACCCGTGTTTTCGTCATCGCCCGATATGCTGTCGATATAATAAGTTGTACCTGCAGCAAAAACAAGCGGTGTTATGCTCAGAGTGATAACAACAGCAAGAATTACCGATAAAAGCTTTTTCATTACAATACCTCCATAATCCGAGCAGATATTTATTTGATTAATCAGCTGTTACTTTACAATACTTTCCGAGGCTGAACATTGTTTTCGGGAACGGCTGACGCTTTCCGCAAACTGCGATATTATCAAGCTCAACCTGTACGGTGTTTGTGTCGCTGTCAGTACCTGCTATTTTCGGTTTCATATAAGATGTGTAAGATATGTTTCGGAACACAACATTTTTGATTTCAAAATTCTCCGCTTCCTCGTCATAAATTTTTACGAGAATCGGTCTGCCTTCATCACGGAAAATTTCAATATTTTCAAAAAGGATGCCGTCAATACAGCCTTCAGTTTGCTCTGCCACAACAACAAGTGAGCCTATTCTGTCATTATCCCATATTCCGTCGCGGTATATTACGGCGCAGTCACGGAAGGTAACATCGGAAATTAATTTGTTGACTTCGCCTGTAATGCCGAAGCATCTTGCATATCCGCCCCATGCAATACAGTTTGTGAATGTGATATTTCTGCTGTCCATTGTGCCGCCGAGCGCTTTTACTTCAAAAGTATCGTCTGCCACTCTTGCAAAGCAATTGTCAACGGTAACATTATGGCTGTTGCAGATTGCAAAGCCGTCGCAGTTGCCGCGGTTGCCGATGATATCAACATTATCAATACTGACATTGTTACAGCAGTAGGAAATGAATGACCATTCAGGCGAATTGATGATTTTTATACCGCTTACATTTACATTGTTGCAGTTGGTGAAAACAACACCCCTTCTCTCTCTTCTGTCAAGTCGGGTCATATCTATTACACCTCTGCCCGTAAGGATTATGTTGTTGCAGTTATAAAAATTAATAAACGGATATCTTGTAAGTCCGATTGCATTGTCGCCCGGAGCAGTCGGCTCAAGGTATTTGTTTTCGTCTTCGGCGCAGTCGATATCGTAAAGGTGGTTTGCAAGCACATAAGCACCTTCACGAAGATAAATAACCAGATTGTTGTGCGCAACAAGGTTGACATAATCGTATTGATATACGCCTTTATCAATAACCCAGACATTATCCTCTCCGTATTTTTCTATATATTCTGCAATTTCCTTATCTTCATCAACCTTTTCGCGCACCATAAGCGTATAACCGTAATATTGGTTTGCGTTGTTAAAAAGGAATGTGTAAACACCCGTTTTGTTGATTGAAGCAGTTACCGTGTTATTTTGGCAAGCAGCTTTTACTCCGTGCGATTCGGGTAACACAATGGCGTTTTTCAGTTCAATATCAGCACCCGTTATTTCAATGTTGAATGAAAAATCGGTGTTTGCATCAACATAGATTTCAGAGAATGAATGAAGCGTGCCTGTGTCATCAACACGGATAAAAACAACGGAAGCATAAACGGGGATTTCTTTACCGCTGACCTTTGCGGTGTAGTACGGTGAAACTGTTATGCCGTTTATATCGTCATAACCGCCCGACTGAACATATTCGGGCAGTTCAGCTGATGCTCTGCCGACAAGCTCCTGCTCGGTAAGACCTGCTTCTTCAAGCGTGATAATTGCTTCATCGGGATACTGAAGAAATGAAAAATCAAAGTTTTCGCTTTCAGGAAAAACCGTAGCAGGGGATAGCAGATTTGAACAAAGAATTGAAACGGTTGTAAAAATTGTAAACACAAATTTGATTATAGCGTGCATTTGATTCTCTCCTCTATGATTAATATATTGTCGTAATCGCTCGACATATCTGAATTACTGTAGTTATCACTAATGTATCACTCCGTATAAAGAGTAACAGGCCCGTACAGTCCTCCTGATACAAGGTCTTTTGCAAATTCAAGCTCTGCCTCAAAATACGGAGATAATTCTTTGATATTACGGTTGTCAAAGTAATCTGTATGAACATACCAGTTTGCCGATGTGTTGGTAACGATAATTTTTATATTGTTGTTTTCAGCAAGAACATTTGCCGGTATTTTCAATCTGTACGGAGGCATCAGAGCTGTTCCGAGAAAGTGTCCGTTGAGATAAACTTCAGCCGCATAATGCACTTCGCCAAGGTCGATTTTTCCTTCTTTTCCGATCTTTTCGGTCGGAAGTGTGAATACAGCTTCATAAACTCCGCTTCCTGAATAAGCACTGCCGATTATGTTTGCCCAATCACCGAGATTAACAGAAACAGTTTTTTCGGAATGCTTAATATTCTCAAATCCTTTTTCATTGCAGGTGAGTTCAAGCTCTTTGCGGAACAGAAAATCATTCGGTATATCGGATTTTTCTGTGTATTCTTTTATGTTTTCAGCATCAAAAGCTTCATCTGTAAGCATTATGACCGCTGTTTCGCCTATAGAAAGAGAAAGGTTAAGATATCCGTTTTCTGCTTCGAAACGCTGCAGTTTACCCGTTGACAAATCAAGCAGATATCCGTTTGACGAAGGCAAATGAACACAATAATCTCCGTTATCACCGCATTCACGGAACAAAAAGAACAATTCTGCATTCTCTGTCTTTCTGTGCATTGCGCGTAATCCGCTGCCCTCAATTTTGATTACGGGATTGAGGTTTGTAAGATTATAAGAAACTCTGCCGCCACATTCAATAAAACTGTTCAATGCTTTTTGTGTGGCATCGGGAATGAAAGCGCCTTCGGGAATGATAATGTGTTTGTAGTTTGCTCTGCCAATAATCACAGAGCCTTCGCCAGATATTTCTCCGACCTGCAAAACATCATCGTCAACTATATCAAAATCAACCGTCAAATCTTCAAGCGTTCTGCCGAGAGCATCAAATGTTTTTGACATAGCATCAGCATTCAGACCGCCTTGAAAATCGGAAACAGGATAATACAGTCCTGTTTCGCAGACCCGTTCTCCGAGCGAGGACAGATGTGAAAGACGCTCAACATATTTGTTGAACTGACCGAGAAAACGGCAATACGGTTGGCTTGCTGTGAAAACGGGAAGCTCTTGCGCGAGAAGCTGACCCTTTCGTCCGAGAGGGAAGTTGAACGGATTGAAGATGTTGATTCCGCGTACAACCTGATATCCGACAGTATAACGCATTGCATCATAAGTCATTGCGGCTCCTGCAACGCCGAAAATTTCGCTCAATGCAAACCTTGAGCCGTTCTGCGCGGCGGCAGATGAAGCATATCTCGGAAAGAATCCGTTATAACCGTTAAAGTCGTTCTTTTCAGTTATTCTGTCTTCGGGATAAAGCTGACGCCATATTATATCAACTCCGGGAATATCAAAGCAACGCAGAGCACGCATCAGATTGAAGTTTCCGCCGCCTTGCATACAGCCGAGAGGATCATGATCTTTATCCAGATGCCCCGTAAAAGCCATGCCGTGGTCATTTGCCCATTTTTTGCAAGGGATAAGAAAATTATCGCAGAACGTTCTGCTGCATAAATCGTACCAGCGGTGCAGAATATGAACGTTTTCTTCCGTCGGTGCCGTCTTACCTGCAATCAGCGGCAGATACGGCAAAATTGATTCGCCGTAAGCTGATTCGTATTTCTCCGCAAGCTCTTTGTTAAAAGCTGTTGACGGCGCTTTCGGCTCGTCTGTGAAAATTGCAGTAGCATTTTTACCGGATGCACCTTTTATTGCGGATGCATACTTTTCATGAGTGATTTCAATAAAGTATTCCGTTGCGGATTTGTTTAGTAAATCGGGATAATCTGCATTGCCGCTGATTACTTTTTCCGTTACATACTCGGTCACAACAGCATCCGAAACAAAATCATATCCTTCTTCTATCATTTCTTTGTCATTAAGAAATGCCGCGAGAACATCGGGTGTTGATTTTTTATACACATCTCCCGCAGAGAAAGAGCATTCGCTTGTTTTCAGCACTTCTCTTGCGAATTCGGGGTGATCCTTAAGAACTTTTCCGCACGCACCGCCTGAAGGCCATCCGCCTTCATCGTAGAGCCAGCAGCTCATACCGAGTTCTTTTGCCTTTTTAATTGCATATGCACAAAGCTCAAAGTATTCGGTAGAGAGATAGTCGGGAGTGAGGTTTGTAGGCATACTGTCGGGTCGGAAATTCTTCGGCTCGGGAAGAATATAAAATGCTCTTATACCGAGATCCTGCATTTCGGTGAGCTGTTCATCAATAATTTTATGTGTGCAGATATCATTCCACACCCAGACATAGACAGGTGCATGGAAAATATCGGGAGATATGAAGCTGTTTATATCGAATTTATCAATGATTTTCATTATAAGCCATCCTTGAATTTCAGACATTTGCGTTATATTTATTCTGCTTTTTAAGTCTGTTTACAAAGCACCTGAGAGCAATAACCATAATCACATAGAGCACTGCAAGCAGAACGGGATATATTTTTATTCCGAACAGTCCGCTTATCAGACTGACCGCAGGAGGTGCAAGCATTACGCCGATATATGCAAACGCTATCTGCGAGCCCATAACCGATTGCGATACTTCTTTGCCGAAATTGTGTGGTGTCAGGTGTATCATATTCGGGTAGATTGAACCGTTGCCCAAGCCTACAAGGAATAAACCGATAACGGTAACCGCGCCGTGCAGAGGAAGAAGCATAATTGCAATTGCGGGGGCGAGAATTACTGTGCCGATACCGATGCGTTTCCATGTGCTGATTTTATCGGAAAGCAAGCCCGAAACAAAACGCCCTATTGACATTCCGACATAATATACGGTCAGAGCAAGCGCCCCGTGTTTTGCCTCAAATCCTTTTTCTGAAACAAGATATGTACTTCCCCATACTCCGCAGGCATATTCGATTGCATTTGTCGCGAGCATAATAATCCAGACCTGACGGACTTCGGGCATTTTTGCCATCTGAAAAAGAGTGAGATTTACGCTGTTTTCATCTTCCGATTCTTCGGCAGATGATGATTTCTTCCACATAGGAACCGATATGATTAAGAGCAATGTGATTACTGCCTGAACATAAAAAGCATAGCGATAACCGCCTCGCCACCCTGCATCGCTCAACGCCTGCGACATAAGATATGGGCTGAGAGATACTCCGACACCGTAAAAACAATGCAGAAAATTCATGTGGCTTGCTTTAAAATGCAGAGCAACATAATTGTTTAGCCCCGAGTCAATCGCACCTGCACCGAGTCCGAGGATAACGGCAAGCGGTATCATAAACCAAAAGGACGGTGCAAAAGAGAATCCGAGCAAAGCTGCCGCTGTCATAGCAGTGCTGAAAGCGGTAACTCTGGCTGTTCCGAGTTTATTGAGAATTCCTGCGCTGAACATACTTGATAAAACAGTACAGCCTGAAATAATAAATGTAAGAACGCTGACCGCTTCAACGGGAATATTCATTTCAGCATGTATGGCAGGCCATGCAGAGCCGATGAGTGAATCGGGAACTCCGAGACCTATAAATGCAATATATATAACAACCAATAAAAAAACCATAAAACCTCCATAGAATTATTTCGAATAATTCTGATTTGTCTGTATTTAATTTGGTGTTTCAAACATATTCTTGTTTGTTTTCGTTATACAGAAAGTGAAAATTATATTTGTCAGTTTCTTCTTTTTTCAGTTTGCTTATTAAACAAATTATATCATAAACACTGCAAAAAACAACCTTAATATTTGCGCTGGTATACTC
>JAZPXO010000080.1:0-4940 GCA_045543735.1 Acutalibacteraceae bacterium | reverse complement strand
ATAAAAATTTCTCCTATGGTAGATATCTTAATTCTGCCATAGGAGGATGTTTTTGCGTTGTCTATTTTTTGCGGACCTGTGCATATTATAATGTTCCGGAGATTATTCGTATGTTTTTATGATTTTCTCCGCAACCTCACGCTTTGATACGCAGCAATCCATTGCTTGTTTTTCAATATAACGGTGAGCATCGGGTTCGCTCATTTTCAGTTCATCAATAAGCAACCACTTTGCTCGGTTAACAAGTCTGATTTCTTCCATTTTTTCTTCAATGGATAAGGATTTCTTTTCAAATCTGCGCAGTCTTTCTCTTGCGCTTGCCATCCAGTCAAGAGCTTGTATGGTAGTAGGTTTGGTAGTGGGTTTTGGAAGCACAAAAACTCCGTGTTCCGCCACTTTGTTAAAAACCTGTGCATAAACATCGTTTCTGACAAACAAAAGAACAACAGTACCTTTTCCTGCACAGACATCAACCGCAAAATGAGTACCATTGTCATCAGGCAGAGGAGAGTTTACTATTACATAGTCAAAAACTCTTTCAGCAACAATTCTTTTTGCCGTGCTGATGTTTGAAACCGTATGTACGGGATGGTACTTTGATTCGGGAAGCAAATCTTTGAGAGCAGAATTGAAATTATCTGCTGCCGATACAACAAGGACACTGTATACCCGTTCCTTAAGGCTCATTTTGCTTCCCTCCCTTTATAGTTTATTTATTACAGTAAATATCGAGAATTGATACAGGGATATGCTTTTTAATAAAACTGCTTTCCGCTGCTGCCGTACAGGCTGATTTTAAATCAGCGGGCAGCTTACGGTATTTTTTCAAGGTTTCGTCATCAGCTTTATAAAGGTTGATATCCGAAACATACGGAAGCTCCAGTTCATTTCGGATTCCGTCAAGCCCTGCATAAATCATAAGTGAAAATGCAAGATAAGGATTTGCCGTAGGATCAGGTGAGCGAAGCTCTGCACGGCGGTATTCACCGACGGCGGCAGGTATTCTGACAAGCTGTGAACGGTTTTCACTCGACCATGAAACATATTGAGGTGCTTTGCTTTTTCCGAAGCGCTCGTAAGAATTTTCGGTGGGGTTAAGAAAAGCCGTCATTTCGCAGGCTTTGTCAAGAATGCCTGCAATCATATTGCAAAGCTTGTCCGAGTTATCATCCGTTTTTACGGACATATTTATATGGAATCCGTTGCCGGGCTGATTTTCAAGAGGCTTTGCGCTGAAATCGGCATAAAGACCGTTTCGTCTTGCAACTGTTTTTACAATTGTCTGGAAGGTCATAGAATTATCGGCAGCGGTCAGGGCATCGGAATAGCGGAAATCAATTTCGTTTTGACCGGGTCCCTCTTCGTGATGCGAGCTTTCGGGGCGAATACCCATTTGCTCTAAAGTAAGGCATATTTCACGGCGGATGTTTTCTCCTCTGTCGTCGGGAGCAATATCCATATAGCCTGCATTGTCGTAGGGCTCTTTTGTCGGATTACCGTTTTCATCAAGCTTGAAAAGATAGAATTCCTGTTCTGAACCGAAGTAGAAATGAACACCCTCAAGTGCAGCATCACTCACAGCCTTTTTCAAAAGACTTCTGGTGTCGCATTCAAATGACTTTCCGCTCGGATAGGATATGCCGCAATACATTCTGACAACCTTTCCGTGCTCAGGTCTCCAAGGCAATACTGAAAGGGTTGAAGGGTCGGGGATAAGAAGCAGGTCCGAATGCGTTTCGTCACCGAAGCCTGTAATTGCGGAGCCGTCGATGGCGATACCGTATTCAAACGCACGGGAAAGCTCCTGAGGCATAATCGATATATTCTTTTGTCTGCCGAAAACATCGCAGAATGCAAGTCGGATAAACTTAACGTCTTCCTCTTGAACGAATTGGATAACCTCTTGCTTTGAATACTTCATAAAACTACCTGCTTTCTGAATTATGGTTTAATTGGCTACATACATTTGTCTATACGGATTCTTACTGTCGGGAGTAACAACCGTGAAATGCGAGTTTAATATTTCGTTTTCATCATATCCGAAAAAATCGCAGTATTCGGATATGTATTTTTTTATTTCTTGAACATCCGTTTCAGTTGCAGCTTTCGCTGTGACCTGACTTGGGAAAATGATATCCTTGCACTCTCCACGCAAAAACATCTTTCCGCCGTGCATACCCGTGCATGGGAAATTGCCGACTATCCGCCTGCCTTCAGAACAAAGACCGAGAACAATGATTATTCCGCCTGCCTGATACTCTCCGAGAAAGCTGCCTGCAGTGCCGCCGATAACCATAACCGGAATTTTATCCTTATATGCCTTCATATGGATTCCCGCACGGTAGCCGGCGTTGCCTTTTACATAAATTTTTCCGCCTCGCATTGCATAGCCTGCGGCATCACCGATATTTCCGTGAATGAATATTTGGCCTTCATTCATAGTGTCGCCTACGGCATCCTGAGCATTTGCGTTTATTGTTATCGATGCACCGTTGAGATAGGCACCGAGAGCATTGCCGGGAACACCGTTGATTGTAATTGATTTGTCTGACATTCCTGCTGCAATAAATCGCTGACCGCAGCAGCCTGAAATAATACAGCTGCCGTCGGCTTTTCGAAGAGCTGAATTTATGGCTTTATAATTGAGGTTTGTTACATCTATTTGCATAATATTATACTACACCTCCAAGCATTTTTCTACGGGTTTCTTGCGGAAAAATCGATAAAGTTGTAACTTTTTTCAGCATTTCAAAATCTATGGAGTCAAGCGGGACCCTGTCACGGACGAGAGAAGTATATATTCCTGCACGGTCGGTGTTGCCGATAAGAATATAACCTGAAAGCAATCCGTCAGACACAAAAAGCTTTTTTATTCCGATTTCTGTTTTCTCTTCATAAACTTCACCCGAATAATTGCCTGCCGTCATAGCATGCAGACCGAAGAAACCGATTGAATTTATGGGAATGGCTTTGTTGTACATTTCGTTTCCGCCCGACATATTTATTCCTGCACACCTGCCCTGCATATAAGCATTCGGAAGAATTGCAAGAACTCTTTTTTGTCTGCAGGAGATATCGTATCCTTCGGTGCAGTCACCTGCGGCATAGATATCCGGAAGCGTTGTTTCCATTCTTTCATTTACAACGATTCCGCGATTAACTTCACCGCCGATATCTTTGACAAGAGTTGTATTTGCACGGACGCCAACAGCAAGAACGAGCGTGTCAAATTCTACGGTTTTTCCGCTTTTCATTTGAGCAAAATTCTTATCAAAGCGAACAGCGGTATCCCCAAGCAAAAAACGAATACCGTTTGCCTCTAAATGCCTTTGCACAATAGTGGCGCAGTCGGTGTCAAGAATACTGGAAAGTACACGGTCGGCAAGATCACAAACCGTAATACTTTCCACACGATCGTGAAGACCTTCGGCACACTTAAGTCCGATAAGACCTGCACCGACGATCAATACGTTGCTATCTTTGTTGATTGCTTTTTCAAGTGCAAAGGTATCGTCAAGTGTCATAAAACCGAATTTTTTCTCGACTGTATCAAGTCCTTCAAAGGGAGGAACGAAAGGAGCCGAACCGGTTGCAACACAAACTTCTGTATAAGGCAACTTGGCACCATCATCCAACACAACATTTTTTGAATCAGTGTTAATTTGGATAACCTTTTTTCCGTAAAATACGTCACAGCCCATTTTTTCGTAAAAATCGGCACCTCGATAGTTCATACGTTCGGGATCGGTTTTGTTTTCCAGATAATACGAGATAAGAGGACGGCAGTAAACGGGATAATTCTCTTCGGAAACAACTGTGATTTTGCTGTCTTTATCCACACTGCGGATGCCCTCGATACAACCAACAGCAGCCACACCGTTACCTATAACAACATACTGCTTCATTCGTACTCACCTCGTTCTTCATAAACAATTGCTCTGTTGGGGCATCCTTTTACGCAAGCAGGCTCTCCGCAGGTGTTCTGCAGGCAAAGCTCACACTTCTGCATCACACCGCTTTCATCGGGAGCGAGGGATCCGTAAGGACATACCAATACACAGGTAAGGCAACCGACACACTTATTTTTGTCCACACGCACAACGCCATCCGATTTTGAGATTGCACCGGCAATACAGCTTTTGACACAGATAGGGTCGGTACAGTGACGGCAGGATACCGCATAAGATACTTTATCATTTCCCTCAATGTGGATACGGGGATAAATCGGTTTGCCTTTGAGTGTCGTTGCCATATCGGTGATACCGGAATTAGCAAAAGCACAGTTATATTCGCATAAGTGGCAGCCAAGGCACCACTCTTCATTTTCATATACTCGTTTCAGTTGTCGTTCTTCCTCCGTTTGTTGTCGGAATGCTTATCACGAAGTGGCGCTATGTTGATTCGCTTAATGATAGGCATCAACAGTGTTGCGATAGCAATACCGGCAACCCCCTGGATTGCATTCCCCAGAATTGCACCGGCAGCAGCCAATCCATAGCCCATAACAAGCGCCTCAAATACAAAGTATCCGACAACCATAATGACTTCGGCAATGAATCCCGCAAATAAAACATACAAAATATTTTTGCGTGAAATATCTCTGATAAGAAGTGCTGCAACCACTGCCATAAGACCTTTGATGATAAAGGTGGCAGGTGCAAAGGCAACATAACCGCCGAGCAGGTCTGCAAGTGCAGAACCAAGTCCTGCTGCAATTCCACCATACACAGGACCGAGAATGATACCCGACAAGAGTACAATACAGTCGCCGAGATTGATATATCCGCCCGTTGCCGGAATCGGAATTTTAATTACCATTGTTGCGACACAAGCCATTGCTGCCATAAGTGCTGCCATAACAATCCTTAATGTTTGATTACTGTTCACTTTTTTCACCTTCATTCACCCGCATGAGAGATACCGAGGATCTCAAGTTCTTT
>JAZPXO010000079.1:0-6932 GCA_045543735.1 Acutalibacteraceae bacterium | reverse complement strand
AAATTTTTGCTTCGATCAATTAAAAGAGGAACTAAACAAAGAAAAAGAGATTATTGAAGCACACATCAAGGATTAAATGTAGGATCTTTAACTGGAGGACTGAACAATGATCACCACCGAAAAACGATTTGAAGAAGATATAGAATCCTTCTTTCTCTCTCCTGCGGGCGGATACACCAAAACCACCGATAAATATGACGCAAAGCTCGGTTTATACGTTGATACCCTCATCGAATTCATTCAGAAAACTCAGCCCAAGGAATGGGCAAGGTTTGTTAATCAGAATTCCGTTGACCCCGTGCGCAAATTCTGCCTCGCATTCAACAATGCCTGCGATGCGGATGGACTTCTCTATGTCCTTCGCCACGGTTTCAAGCACAGAGGAATAACCTTCCGTGTCTGCTATTTCAAACCCGAATCGGCTCTCAATCAGACCGCAGCCGCACTCTACGCAAAAAACATTGTCAACTGCGTGCGTCAATGGCATTATTCCGCAGAGAATAACAAATCCGTTGATATGGTGCTCGTCCTCAACGGTATTCCCGTTTTCGCTTTTGAACTCAAGAATCAGTATACGGGTCAGAATGTCAACAACGCCAAAGTTCAATGGATGGATGACCGTGACCCCAGAGAAATCTGTTTCCAGTTCAACAAGCGTATTTTAGCCTATTTCTGCGTTGATCACTATGAAGTGTGGATGGCAACAAAGCTTGCAGGCAAGAAAACGTTTTTCCTGCCTTTCAACCAAGGCTCAAACGGTGCAGGCTCCGACGGCGGCAAGGGTAATCCCGCAAACCCCGACGGATATCCCACCGCATATCTCTGGGAAAATGTTTTCCAGAAAGAAAGCATGATGGATATTATTCAGAAATTCATCCATCTCAAAGACGGCAAAACACTTATATTCCCTCGTTTTCATCAGCTCGACGTTGTCAGAAAACTTCTTGCCCACGTTTCCGAAAATGGTTCGGGGCATAACTATCTGATTCAGCACAGCGCAGGTTCGGGCAAATCCAATTCAATCGCTTGGACAGCTTATCGCCTTGCATCTCTTTTCAATGCAGAAAACAAACCCGTTTTCAGCAGCGTTATTGTTGTAACGGACAGAACTGTTCTTGATGCTCAGCTTCAGGAAACAATTTCTTCATTTGACCACACTCTCGGTGCGGTTGAAACCATTGGTGAGGATAAAACCTCAAAGAATCTGCGTGACGCCATAAATGACGGTGTCCGCATAATCGTAACAACCCTTCAGAAATTCCCTGTTATCTATCAGGAGGTTGAAAACACCGCTGGCAGAAATTTTGCCGTTATCGTTGATGAGGCTCATTCGTCACAGACGGGCAGTTCCGCATTGAAGCTCAAAGCGGCTCTTGCTGATACGGAAGATGCTCTGCGTGAATATGCAGAAATAGAAGGCAAAACCGAAGCCGAGCTTGACCCCGATGACAAGCTGATGAACGAAATGCTCGTTCACGGTAAGCATAAGAATCTCTCGTTCTTTGCATTCACCGCAACTCCCAAGGATAAAACACTTGAGCTTTTCGGCGAGGAATATGCCGACGGCTCGTTCCATCCGTTCCACATATACAGTATGCGTCAGGCAATAGAAGAAGGATTTATTCACGACGTTCTTCAGAATTATATGACCTATGACACCTGCTTTAAAATTGCCAAAACAACTCCCGATAATCCCGACGTGCCTGCAAGCAGAGCCGCAAAGATTATCCGCAAATTCCAGGAGCTTCATCCCTACAACATCAGCCAGAAATCACAGATTATTGTTGAAACGTTCCGAGAAACAACAAGGCATAAAATTAACGGCAGAGCCAAGATGATGGTTATAACCTCATCAAGACTTGCTGCCGTAAGATATTATCACGAAGTCAAGCGATACATAGAAGAGCAGGGATATGACGATGTTCAGATTCTTGTTGCTTTTTCGGGTGCTGTTGAAGACGGTGGCGTTGAATACACCGAGCCGAAACTCAACAAGCGTGCTGACGGTACAAGCATTGCCGAATCGCAGACAAAAGCTGAGTTCAACAAGAATTTCAACGTTCTTATCGTTGCCGAAAAATATCAGACCGGCTTCGATGAGCCGCTTCTTCACACAATGATTGTTGATAAGAAACTAAAAGGTGTTAAAGCTGTGCAGACTCTTTCACGCCTTAACCGTACCTGCGAAGGTAAAGTTGACACGTTTGTGCTTGACTTTATCAATACAAAAGAGGATATTCTTGATGCGTTCCAGCCTTTCTATCAGGAAACCTATCTTGAGCAGGAAGTCAATGCAGACCTCATCTATAAAACTCAGAAAGAGCTTCGCGGATTTGCTATTTACAGCGATAACGATATTGATGCATTCGAAAAAGTGTATGTTCAGGGAAGTGCAAAGCAGGATGATAAGTCAATGGGCAAGATGTCAAGCACATTGAAACCCGTTGCAGACCGATATGACCTCAAATCTCCTGATGAACGTTATCAATTCCGCAGACAGCTTCGCAGCCTTATCAAGTGGTACGGCTTTGTATCGCAGGTTAGCAGAATGTTTGACAAAGATTTGCACAAGGAATATCTTTTCTGCTCATATCTCATCAACTTTATCCCTGCCGATCCCGTTGATAAAATTGACCTTGACGGTAAGCTGAAGCTTGAATACTACAAACTCCAGAAAACTTTTGACGGAGCTATCGAACTTCAGAAGACTAAAGGTGTATATGAACCTGCCAAGCAAAAAGGCGCAATGGGCATTGAGTCCAAAGAACCTCTTGATGAAATTATCGAAAAGATAAATGAGAAATTCAAGGGTGCATTCACAAGCGGCGATAAAGTTGTGTTCAAGGCTCTGTATTCAAGGCTTATTGAGGACAAGAAACTTGCAAAAGATGCCGCAAGCTCAGATCCGCAGATATTCACCGAAAGTATCTTCCCTAAGGTGTTTGGTGAAGCTGCGCAGGACAGTTATATGGAAGAGCAGGAAGCTTATGCTTCACTCTTTGAAGATCAGCATAAATACAATGCCATAATGAGCGCTCTTGCTGAGATTATTTACAGAGAGTTACGCAAGAAAAAATGATTTAAACTACAATATTTAAGATAAACTATGAAAATTATTATTGATGCGGATGCGTGTCCGGTGGTTGATATTGCCGTTGGCATAGCCAAAGAGCGCAATCTTGAGTGTATAATTGTCTGTGACAACACTCATTTCATTCAGAAAGACGGTGCTGTTACTGTTATCGTTGACAAGGGTGCCGATTCAACTGACTGCAAGATTGCAAATCTGACTGAAAAGGGTGATGTGATAATCACTCAGGATTACGGACTTGCGGCTCTTGTGCTTGGAAAAGGCGGTAAAGTGCTTAATCAGAACGGTCTGATATATTCTGATACGAATATCGAAAACCTGCTTTTCACCCGTTTTATCGGCAAGAAAGAGCGTATGGCAGGCAACAGAACGAAAGGACCCAAAAAGAGAACGTCACAGAATGATGCTGATTTCATAAAAGCATTCAATCTGTGTCTTGACAGTAATTGAGTTAAAGCAAAGGCAGGGATTGCTCCCTGCCTTAATTTTATCTGTAAACTATTTCGTTGAGAATGATTTCTTCGATGGCGCTGATGATATTATTCATTCTTCTTATCCATTCCATCTGATCGGTTGCTTTGAGTTCTTCTGTCACACTGTATCTTTCACGGTAGAGGGGAAGAAGAGTATCAAAGTGAGTCTGAGCTTTGGAATCAATTTCGTGAAGGTGGTCATCGAGTGTGTCTCTTAAAAGGAATCTGTTCCAAAGTGCGGGACGGTGATTTTTGAGATAATCTTTTCTCATTCTGCCGTATTTTCCGAGTGGTTTGTGTTCTTTCTCTTTGAGTACGATGTCGGGGATAAAATAATCTCCGTTTCTTGTATATGTGATTTCAGTCATTGCAATTATCCTTTCTTTCAACAAAAGTGTCGTATGTGAACCTTGCACCGAGTCTGAAGCCTGCAATGAAGCTGTCTGCATTGCAAATGCTTAAGAATCTGATATATGTATCAACATAATCGTTAAACAACTCTTTATCTTCATCGGTCAGAGTGTCAAACAGGCGCTTTTCTTTTTGGGCGAGTTCGTTCAGACATCTCATAACTTTCGGTTTTAGTTCGGTTGTGCATTCCTGCGGTTCGATATTTCCGTAATAAAATTCTTCAATAAAGGCTGACATTGTTATTCTCCAATTCAATATTTTACGGAATGATTGACTGAATAATCGTTAAAAAATTAGATTGTTTAAACTTAACGCACGCGGTTTTTGAACAAAAATCACGAAAGAAAAAATTGAATTTTTCAGAATGATGCAGTCAGCAAATTGTGAGAAGTGGCAGAATTTGTCATTCTTCTAACACGGCTTCTAACATCTTTCTAACATTTGTGCAAAATTTCTGCACGAGAAAAATGTTTTTGATGAAAAATTGGCAGATTATTGTTCATAATAAACAAATGAGCAAACTGTATAACACTAAATAACAGTAATAAGTACCAAAAATCAAACCTCCAGATGAACTCCAAAACCGCGTGCCGAGGGTTCAAGTCCTTCTGCCCCTGCCAAAAGAAACGGTTACCGAAAGGTGACCGTTTTAATTTTTCAACAAGGGAAGGACTTGAAGGACGAGCGGCACAGAGCAACAGTCCGGTGGACTGTTGTGACCGCGAGCGACCAAGCGCCCGCAGGCGCGCGAGTCAAGTCCTTCTGCCCCTGCCAAAGAAAAAAGCCTTGAAATCGTTAAATATTAACGGTTTCGAGGCTTTTGGTGTTTTCATAGGAAGATTTTTCGCAAATATCGGAAATTATCGTAGAAATGCAAGTCAGCACGCCAATGAAAAAACTGTTAAGAAAAGAGAATGATAATTGCGCAAACTTGTAGTTATAAAGTGGTTAGTACACAAGGTTGCTTTTTTGGGAATTATTTATCAAAGAAAGCGGCTAAATTAAAGGTTCTTTTATTGTATCAAGAGCGATTTCAAAATAATACTGACCAAGCAAGGCTTAGTCAGTATTTCGAGTTGGTGCCAAAAGGTATCACATATTATTTATGAATTGAAAAGCAGGGGGTAAGGTAGGTAAAAAAATCATTGAAGACAATCAGTTTTTCTTTGATATCATGTTTCAATCCCCCAGAGGGGGTAAGGTAGAGGAGTCTTACAATGAAGGCTCTTCAGAAAATTCTCATGTTTCAATCCCCCAGAGGGGGTAAGGTAGTCGTTGTTTGATCTTGACCAAACACTAATTTCAGTTTCAATCCCCCAGAGGGGGTAAGGTAGAACAACATTTTGTGTTCAATTCATTCTAACACACAAGCTGTTGCTTGTCAAGTGTTCGGTCTGACTTCTTTTTCAAGCTCCTAACTAAGGAACTGCTCGGCATTTTTCTTGTTACCTCTGACGGACAGACCCGTGCTGACCCATTTCTGTTTTCTTTTGCTGGTTTCATCTCTGAGATTGACAACGGCATAATACTTGCCGTCTTTGATTTGCAGATTGCCTGTTACCATTGAAACTCCTTTCTGATTGGAAAACAGTCAATCATTCCGTAATTAAAATTATACAAAATATTATTAACTTTACAAGTGTTTTTACGATGCAGTTTCGAGAAAATTTATAACGCTTGTTTTCGGAATGATATATCGTTTGTCTATTCTGATAGTTTTGATTTTGCCTTCCTTGACTATGTCGTAGGCGGCATTTCTGCCGATGTGAAGCATAGTCCACTTTTTAAAAATTTTTCAAAAAAATTACTCCTCCGACGGTTTATCCATCGAAGGAGTTTAAGGTATATTATTAAATTTAATCCGACAAATAAGAATTTGTCAGTTTACCCTACCTATCATTTCAAGAGGGATTTCTTTAAAATCAGGAGCGTCTTTTCTGATTTCATCAATATTTTTGATATTATAATCTCCGTTATCGGGATCAACAAAGATTTTATCGCATTTGCCTACATTATATATTGCATTTTCGCTTATATCGCTGAACTTCCAAACGGAGCTGTAAACTTCGCCGTAGCCCATATTTTTATTAATAATAATATTATCCTTGAAAGTGCTTGCAGGGTTGGGAATATAATCGGGCGAATCTGATTTTGAAATATCGTCTGTGCAGTTCTTGTATTCGGGGAATGCATTTTGCCAGGTTTCACTCTGCCAGGGTGAATTATACAGTGCTTCCCACATATCGCCGCTGCCGACATGAGCGTGAGTAAACCATCCGTTTTCAAGAGCACCCTCTCTTGCTCTGTCATCGAATCTCAGGGCGTTATTGCCCGGATTAACTATAATATTATTGGTTATGACATTGTCTCTGCCGCCGCCGACATGAATTGAATTGCTGGGAATATTGATAAGAAGATTGCCGTATATCTGTTGACCAGAAACCGCATCATCAAGATAAATACCGTCGGGTCTGTGATTTTCCGAACCGACATTATAGATACAGTTGTATCTTACAACATTGCCGTACCACACCCAGCTTCTTCCCGAATAAATTGCACCCGCATCATCCGAAAGAAGGCACACATCGTGGATAAGATTATATTCAATAATGTGATTGTTGCCTTTGTAAGTAATTGCTTCGTGAGGAGAATTTGCCATTTCGTTGTGAGAACAAATATTTCCAACACCTTCAAGAGTAACAGCGGGCTGATAGGTCTGGTAAATTTCCGACCAATCGTGGATGTAATTGTTGTCAGCCTTGCTGTTGCCGGGAGTAAGAGTTTCCGTATCACCGCCGGAAATAATAATTCCGCCCTTTCCTGTGCGGGTGATTTCGTTGTTATATGCAAGATTGTTGCTTCCGTTCATAACAAGAGCATTGCCTGCAACATTTTTGATAAGGCAATTCTGAACGGTATTGTTATTGCCTGTTATAACTACGCCGTCACTTCGTGTT
>JAZPXO010000078.1:0-20246 GCA_045543735.1 Acutalibacteraceae bacterium | reverse complement strand
TGCAATAATAATTCCGATATTTCTTCAGAAATATCATCAACAATTGAAAATAATTCAACTGAAACCGATATTGAATATATAACAACAAATTATTCAGAACCGGATATTTCTGAATCATCAACCGAAGATGTAATGTTAAATAACGAACCTGAAAAATGGACTTCTGAACAAATCGTTGAATATTATAAAGCTGCCGCAAAAAAATCACATTCTTCAACAACATCGTCTCATACAATCGAACTGAAAAGTATTTCAGTGAATAACGGCGCTTACAAAGGCTTATTTGAATTTATTACGCCAATTATGGCAAAGCTTCTTGCAAACAATTCAGAAGATAAAGAAGGCATTACAGGCGGTTATAACAATCTTGTTGCATCGGATGTTGCTACTGCAAAAGCTTATAAAATCGGAGACAATATTGCCATAGAAATGGTTATGCAGAACCAGATTGCAGGCCCGAGAGAAAACGCGCTTGAAGGCTCCGTTGGCCATGCAATAACCGCTGTCGGAGATATCGGAGTTGTAACCAAACAACTTACAGATCTCGGGCTTCCGCTTGAATTATCCGAAAAAGATACAAAGATTTATTATACAAATCCTGTTGTAAAAATTATCATTAACGGCAACGGAGAAATAATAAGCGGTACATGGAAATATACTGTTGAAATCAGAATGGATAATTTTAAAGCATTCGGAAAAACTGTTGAAACAAGCTCAGTAATCATGGATAACATACTGACCGTTAACGGAGGGTTCAAAGCATAATAAAAAGCTGACTGAAACAGAATCAGTCAGCTTTTTTAATTGCTCAATCCATTTTCTTAAGGATTTGTTCATAAGGCATAAGCATGCCTTCATTCATTTTGTTGCCCATCTTTGAAAGAATCTTTTCACTTGAAAGAAGCGCTCCGACGGCATACATGAGAAGAGATTTGCCTTTATTTTTCTGCGGGAAATCATAAATACCCTGCTTTTTATAGAATTTATGATCCGCTTTCATCATGCCGCGCATCTGATAAATAAGGTCTCGGAATATCTTCATTCCGCCAACACCCCAGAAATTCTGAGGAGCGGTATGTTTTGTTTCAAGGGCAAAAGCTAGAGTTTTTGCAAGAACATCAATCTGTGCATCGGTATCATATTCATCAGTTGCAACACCTGAAAGGAAGTTGCCGCCCGTTTCAGCGCGTGCTTCAACAACGGTTTTCAGATTGTTTTCTGCTGAATAATTACCCGAAACAAGATAACCTACAGGCATTCCGACGGTTACCGTTCTGTGACCGTTGCAGAAATTTCTGTCATCATACATTTTAAAACGGGATCCCATTGAATGATCGGATACAGTAAATGCATATACAATTGCATCTGCTTTCTGAATGTTTTCACGAAGGAACATATCAAAGCCGTCTTTATAAACACATTTTTCGCTTACGGCACAGCGGAAACAACCGAGACATCCGCCCGCAAGAGGAAATTCAGAAATATTAACAATTCTTGTATTATATGAGAAAACATTGCGGAAGCGCTCAATCATTGCGCTTAAATTTGAATCGGCATTTGTTTCGTCTGTAAGAATTATTATATCTTTGTCAGTTTTGCGGTTTACTTTTTCAGAGACCGGGGTTGCAGGAACACTGACATATTTATGGGTACACAATGATGCTGAAGTGTATACCGATTCATTAACAGACCATAAAAAACGCTCAAAAAATTTTTCGGCATCCTCCCTGCCCTTTTCTTCAAGAAGATCCTCCATATCGGCAGAAAGACCGCGGATATATCTCATCCCGAGATCAAGAGAATTTTCTTCGATATATTTATGAGCGGTAATATCGTAAAAATGCTTTGAAGTAGAAATCTGAGTTGCATATTTATCTTTCAGATTGATTTCGTTTATCTTTAAAAGTTCAATAAATCTGTGAAGCTGTGCTGGTGCAAGAAAGGTATATACGGGATATGAAAAAAGTACAGCATCCGAAGATTCAAGCAAATTCTTTGCCTTTGTGAAATCTTTCTCAAGAGCTTTAATCTGTTGCCCTGCATGAAGAACATTGAATTCATGCTGCGGAAACTTTTTTTCAAGATAAAGAACGGTCTGAAGGGTTATGCTGTATTTACCCTTGGGGCTTCCGTTAATAACTGCTATTTTCATATTTTACCTCTCATATTTATTAAACAACTTTTTAAAAAGCTCTGAATCCTTTTTCAATATATCTTTTTTCTTCATAAAACGAATGTGTAATGCAGTTGTAAGATACATTGCCGTCTGTTTAAAAGAATTCTTTGATTTTCCCTGCTTTCTGGGATAACAGTTTGTAGGGATTTCAAGGAATTTATAACCCAGTCGAAGAGGCTTGAGAACCATTTCAATAAGAATCGGAAATCCTTCATTTTCAAACTCTATTGACTGATAAAGCTCAGTTGGAGCAATCTGATAGGGATTGGTAAAATCGGTTATCTTTTCACCGAAAAGAATTCTGAGAAATACCTGCGCAACAGAGTTTAAAAAATACTTGATTTTATTATATTCAATGAACTCGCAGCCCTTGAGCCAACGGGATGATGAAACAATTGTGTTTCCGTCAATTTTTGCCTTTTCAATCATGGTTACAATGCATTCAAGGTCATGTGCCATATCTGAAGCTACGAGAATACAATGGGAGCCTCTTGCAACATCAATCATATCAACAAGACCCGATATTCCCTTTCTTTTCTGCATAAAGGTGACAATGGGAACATCAGTTTCAAGAGCCGCCATTTCGTCAACAACGGCTTTGCTTTCGGGCGTTACTTTCTGTGAATAACCGATAATGATTTCTCTTAAATCGTTATGATTGCAAAGTTTTAAAACAGTGAGAACGGTTTCTCTCAAAGAATCAGTTTCATCAACTGCACCCATCATAATTGTAACATTTTTAAATTCAGCCATGGGATAAATTTTCTCCTTTATCAGATCAGAGATTTATATTTCAATAGTTATATCGCTTTCGGGAGTGACGCAGCAAGGATGAATATATCCGTATATAATGTCAGCGGCTGTACGCTTATCTGCCATATGAGCAAGCTGCCTGACCTTACCGTCAATAAGTCTGCTTCTGCAATATCCGCACTCACCGTTTGCACAGCGTCCGTTAACGGGAATATCTGAATTTTCAAGTGCTATCAGTAATTTTTCACCTTCAGGGCATTCAATATGATATTCATTTCCCCTGAAAATTACCTTGCATTTATGAATTATCTGCAATTGAACAGTCTCTTCATCAGCACCGAGATTAAGAATTCTCAGGCTGACAGGAGTAAATCCGCTGTGTAATACTTCATCCTGCATTTTATTGCAAAACTCATCAGAGCCACAAATATATATACTCATCGGACCGTATTGCGATAAATCAGGCAATTCAGCAACGGGTTCAATATTAAGATTGCGGAAGCTGTGAATTTCCTCGCCAAAGATATAAACGTTAAAAGCTGACAAATTTTTTGAGCTTACAGCGATTGAATAAACAGAAGCAACACCGTTTATATCGGTTAAAACGCAGATTCTGTCGCCGTCACGCAGTTTGTTATAGAAGAAAGTTCCTTCGAAAGAAATACCCGTTAATTTCTTACCTTCGGAATTCCTGAAATATTTGTATGCAGGGAAAAGCTTTGTTACATAAACAACAATTTGTTTTTTACCCGAAACGCTCATGACGGGTACGGAAAATGAATTTTTGCTTTCATCGCTGCTGAATTTAACAGAAAGAAGCTGACCCTCCCTGAAGTAAAAGGTCATGTCTTTATCATCGGGTTCAAGAGTTGCAATAATAGTATCATTTTCCTCATAACAGTTTGTTACGGTTAGTCCGAAATTCTTTGGATGAAGCATATCTGCAAGTGCATTTGCAGGATATACGGAAGGAATATCCGAACATGAAGCGTTTTCAATCATCTCATGTCTTTTTTGAGGAATTGAGCCTGAATTGCGGATATCTTTCAATACAGAGTCAACTATGATTCTTTTCATTTATCCGCACCTTCCGTTTCCTTGAGAATTTTATTGGCAACCGATCTGCCCGAGGAAAGTGCCGAGCTGTAACCGAGAAGCATATGACCGTAGCCGCCTGCAAAATGGAGTCCGTTGACACAAGGACCCGATTTTTCCATTCTGCGGGCAATAACTCCGTCATTTTTCTTGCCAAGATAACCGTAAATAACTCCGTCGGGCGTATCGGTAAATCTTGCAAATGTTACGGGAGAAGCTGTTTCTATCTCTTCAATGCAATCTCGGATTTTAATACCGGTTGCTTTTTCAAAAACATCAATCATATGAAGAGCAAAATTTTCTTTCTCCTCATAGTATTTATCAGGAGTTACATTGCTCCAGTAATCACTTGTAAAAAGCGTTGTCATGCAAAGCATGCAGGTGCCTTCGGGAGAAGCTTCGGGATTAACCGCATTGATGCATACCGTGTTCTGAACATCGTTTGTTTCAGGTACGACCATACGTCTGAATTGTTTGACTGTATCCATGTCGGGAAAGATAAAATAAGAATAATCTCTGAGACCGAGTTCTTTGGCAGATTTATTAAGTCCGAGAAAAACGCAGAATCCCCTGCCCCCGAAGGTTCGGGAATTGGCTTTTTTGATTTCGAAATCAGGAACATCCTCTTTATTCATCATTTTGCCGTAAACACTGTGAGGAGAGCAGTTGCAGATAACGGTCTCGGATTCATAAGCCGTTCCGTCATCAAGCTCAACACCTGTTACCGCACCGTTTTTGCAATTTATCTTTGTAACCTTCGAATTAAGATATATTTCTCCGCCATTATCTCTGAAACAGTCAACAAGACAGTTAACCATTTCATGGCTGCGATTTGCGGGGATAACGGACTTCAATTCTATATATGAATTAAGCATCTGAATATAATGAACAAAATCCAATGTATCAAGATCTGTGCAAAGATAAGCCCAATATGCTCTGAGGATATCCTTGGCTGTTTCCGGAAGATCAAAAGTATTTATAACTTCATTAAAGCTGTATGAAGCCGTATGAAGCAATACACCGTTTTTAAGAAGAGCTGCTGTTTTTTTTATGCCTCCGATTGGCTTTGAAAGCGCTTCTATTTCCTTTCGTACACTTGCACCGGAATTAAAAAGTCTTGTTACTTCTTTTTTGCTTCCCGGAACATATTCTTCAAGCTTGTCTATATATTCTTTAATTCCGAAAGGCATGCGGAAATCATAATTTTTATTATCATTAAAGGTCAGAAGTCTGTAAGCATCGGGAATATCAATCCATTCAATTTTATCAGAAATTCCGAGGTAATCGAACAAACCTCTGACGGGTCCGAACGGCATATCATATCTGCCGAATCCGCAAAGCTCATGAAGCGAAACTTCAAACTCAAATCTGCCTCTGACAAAGCTGTTTGCAAAACCGCCCGCAGTATGAGACTGTTCAAGCAGAAGGACTCTTTTTTTATTTTTAGCAAGTACGCAGGCACAAGCAAGACCTCCCATGCCTGCGCCTACAACAATAGCATCATACTTTTTCAAAAAACCGTCTCCAATGAAATAAAATATATACTGATAAAAGTATAACATTATAAATATAAAATATCAAGTATCTTGATGTTTTATGAAACGATGCTGATAATAAATCAAAAGTGCAACAGTTTTTTTATACCGTTGCACTTGATTAACAAATTATTCAGTTGACAAATTAAAAATTATGCTTTTTATATTTGAGTCTGTACTCTCTGACCCATTTGGCACCGTATTTTGAAGTATACAGTAAAATATGATCGGTATCAGTGAAATCAAGAGACCATAAGGAATCGGATGTTTTTTTCAGGAAATCCAGCTGGAAATCCATGCGGTCTTTTTTGATATTATGCGTAGCTTTGCCGTCAACAACATAGTTGCATGAAATATGAAAATCACCGTTATCGGCAATGTTTTTTATTCCTGCATCATCCGTTTCATTAATTAAAATTGCATTCTTTTTCAGAGCAAAATTTGATGGCGTGCAGCTGTGAATAAGCTCTCTGTTCCATATAACCCTCTTGGTTGCTTCGGTTTCCTCAGGAGTTTCACCGGGGTAACCCAGAAGGAACGTACATTGATTCCAGAGACCGACATCCATTGCGTGTTGAAGAAGTGTTTTTCGATAAGAACAGTCAATGCCTTTGTTGAGAAGCTTCATAACTCTTTCGGATTCAGCTTCATAGCCCCACGAAAACATTCTTGCACCTGCATTATAAAGGTTTTGTAAAACATCTTTGGTAAATGCTTTTTCCATTCGGGCAAATGAATAGAAATATATTTTCAGACCCCTTCTGATAATTTCTGTTGCAAGCCTGTCATAGTATTTGGGCGGTACTGCCTCATCAACAAAAATAAAATGTCTGAATCCGTATTCATTCACAAGATGCTCAACTTCATCTACGGCATGATTTACCGATTTAATATCAAAACACTGCTGACCCGTATAAAAATCGCAGAAAGTACATTTTGCCCAATAACAGCTTTTTGAAAGCTGAACAGGTAAAACAATATCGGGAGAAAAATACTTTCCGAAGTCATACCCGTCAAAGCAAGGCGGTGCCAAGGCTTCCATATCAAGCAGCGGAGCAGTTTGTGTTTCTTTTATTTCACCGTTTTTGTCTTTGTAAATAAGTGAATAAGCCTCGTCAAAAGAGCCGTTGTCCCTTATTATCTCTGCAAGTCTGACAGCAGCAATTTCACCGTCGCCCAATTGAACAGAATCACAGTAAATATCAAAAAACTCAGGTATTGATTTTAGAGAATCACGGATTTTATAAATATAATTGCCGCCGAGAGTGATATGTGCGTTTGTTCTTTCTTTTAAAAGCTTTGCAAGAGTAAGACCGGGAATAACCTGACTTAAATCAAAAATGCTTATTCCGATAATTGAATATTCGCAGTATTCTTCAGCATTGATTTTTTCATTGAAGTATTCAACGAACATATTCAAATCGGAGTTGTTTACCTGTAAATTTATATCATCATAATTATAGGAATAAACAGGATTTGCTATAAAGTTATCAAGCATTATTCTGCTTGGCATATAGGGTAAAGAAATTATCTTAAGGGCATCTTTAAGTGTATCTTTAGCCTCAAAAAGAAGCTCGGGATTATAGAATTTTTCAGAGTCTTTCATCACCGAAACTGCATCTTCTACTTTATCTGAAACTTTTTCAGCATCAAGACCGCTTGTGAGGAAATCAGTATAAGCAACAAATCTCAACAGCTTTGTCTGAAGCTCACGGGAATATGAAGAAAACTTTTCCTGGCAATATCCTTTTTCTTCAACCTCGGATTTAAAAGCATCAAAAAATTCTCTTGCTTTTTCAGCCGCACCGATAACTTTTTCTTTTTTTAATATATCATTGAAGAATTCAATATTAAGATCTTTAGCTTCAGCCTGAAGTCCTTTTGCCTTGAACTGACCTATAAGCTGTGCCGCAGAAAGATAGGGGTTCATAGGATACCACTGCGGAGGAATAATAAAAAGTGTCTTCATGTTTTCATTCCCTTTAAAAAATGTATATCTTCTTTTTGATGATTAACGCTCTGAAAATCAATCTGTATATTCCACTGTCATACCTTGGTTAAAGGTCGAGCCGTTTTTACCGAACCATGTTGACTGAACGGCATAATCCTTCCAGTTGTCTGCAAGAATTTCATTATGAACTCTGACACGGTTTTTCTTTTCTATAAGAGCTACATAACCGTCTTCAAGAACAGCGGTAAAATATTCGTGCCAATTATATCTGAATTCAACAGAGAAATTATTTTTACCGGGATACTTAAGTGCTGTTCTTTCGTATCGGATAAGTTCGGTAAATTTTTCTTCATCAACACCGAAGCTCATAACCAAAGGTTTAATCTCGGCATAAAAATCATCTATTCTGTAAATTGTATCAAGATGAGCAACGTTCTTGGGAATCCATGTAATATCGCCGTAAATCTTGTTTGCATAAAGCTTTATGGGGTTCTCAAGAGAAATTGCTTTAAAAAATGAATAGAGCTTTTCATAAACAGAATAAGCAATTGAAGTTTTATTATCTTTAGCAAAACGAATTATTGCATTATAGAAGTCTTCATAAGGTATATTGAGTTCTTTGAATAAATAAATGGATATGAACTTAAGAATACCGTAATGATGATACGATTCTTCAAAACAAGTGAATATGTTACATGCAATCCAATCTTCGGTGCTTAAGGTATTGGTGCCGATAACATATCGTGTTGTCTCTTTAATTTCACTGTCTGTTTCTGTATGAGCAGTCAGGTATTCAATTGTTGCGGTTTTTATACCGTGCTTTTCCATATATTCAGGCTGTGCCATGGGAGCGTTCGGAAGAATTTCGCAGTTATAAACAGTTATCATTCTGTGCTGACCTGCAGCAAGCAATGCGCCAATTCCCTTACAGAAGCTCTCATATGTTTCGCCCGGCAAACCGACAATCAGCTCTGAATAAGTTGTTACACCGGCTTTTTTATACATAGAAATAAGCTTACTGAATTTATCGAGACTCATGTTCTTTCTGCCGATATATTCAAGCGTTTGAGGGTTAAGACTCTGGAAAGATAATGTAGCTCCCTCTTTGCTTAAACCATATTTTTCAAATTTCTGGTTAATTTTAAATACGGTTTCATGTTTATTCATAGCGTAATTTGTTCTGATTCTTTCGGGATAGCCCGTTTCTTCGCGGACTTTGATAAAGTAATCAACTATATCCATATCCCTGTCATAAGCGCCGAAATTAGCGTCTGCACCCCAGATAAATTTCACCTTATGAGCAGCAAACCAGTCTATTTCCGCAAAAACTCTTTCTATAGGAAAAAGCTTTATTCTCTGACTGTTGCATCCCCAGTCACAGTAAGCGCAGTCTCTCGGGCATCCCCTGCTGGTTTCAATGATAGCGTCAAGCTGCATATCGGGATTTTCTTCAAAGATATAGTCAAATAATCCCGTAAGATAAGGTGAAGGATAGTCCGTAGCGGTCAGAATCTCGGTAGGATTTTTGATATAATTTCCGTCAGATGAACGGAAGGATATATTCGGAATTGCAGAAAAATCTTTTTTCTCATTGCAAAGCTCAAGCAGAAGACTTCTGAATGCTTCTTCGCCCTCACCGTGAATCAGGAAATCAATAAAACCATATTTCTCAAGAAATGAATTATCGGGCGGAATATTATGACCGCCGAAAATAATAACGCAATCAGGATATTTTGCTTTGATTTTTCTTGCAAGCGTAAGATTATACTGCGTGTTCCATATATAGTTTGAAAAACCTACAACAGCAGGATTATCCATATCATTTACAACTTTATCTGTACTCTCACGAGTAAAAACAAAACATCTGAATTCATATTCATTCTTTATTTTCTCATCCGTAAAAGCATAGGCAATTAAAAGTCCGGCAGCATAAGGCAAATAGGCAGCTTTAAAAGAATTACCTGCATAGGTATTTGATGCCTGAACCATATAAATATTTTTCATAATTACCTCCTCTTATCTGAATTGCAAACAAATATCGTTTTCCGAGCGGTAGCCGCTCACATAGTCACATGTATACTTTGAAAGATAAAGCAATATATGGTCTGTATCAGAGTAATTAATAGGCCATAAACAATGTTTGTTCGCTTCAATATAATCACTGTGAAATTTACGGCGGATTTCGCGTCTTTCCCACTGGGGTACGCCCTCTATTTCATCTTTTAGAACAACATAAAACTCGCCGTTGGTTTCATAACCCAACAATCCGTTCTTTCCGATAAAATTCATAAGGATTGCATTCTTTTTTAAAGAAAAGTTTGACGGAGTGCAGCTGTGAATGATATCCCTGTTTTCATAAATAACAGAAATTGTTCTTTCAATTTCCTCTCTTGTTTCGGTTGGATATCCCATTATAAAAAGTCCGTTGTTCCATATGCCTGCTTCTTTTGCATCCCGAAGAATACGAAGCCTTTCATCAACATCAATGCCTTTGTTCATCATTTGCATAATCCGCTCCGATGATGATTCATAGCCCCAAAGACCTATTCTGAAGCCGGCCTTATAGAGATTATTAAGAACATCTCTTGTGAAGCCTTTTTCAAGCCTGACAAACGAATAAAAATAAATTTCAATATTATTTTTCAGTATGGCATTCGCAAGCTCATTATAATATTTGGGCGGAATTGCTTCATCAATAAAAAGAAAATGCTTTACTTTATACTTTTCCATAAAGTATTTAATCTCATTGATAACAGAATCAATTTTCTTTATATCAAAGCATTGCTGACCGTAATAATAATCGCAGAAAGTGCATTTACCCCAATAACAACCCTTTGAAAGCTGCATGGGTATAACAGTTTCAGGGGAAAAATACAATGAAAAATCTATATCATCAAAATCTGCATATGCGACTTCATGAAAATCAAGCTCTTCAGCGGCGGGGTTACGCACTGCTTTTGCGCCTTGCAGATACATCAGATTGCTGACATTTTCAACAGAACGCTTTCCGTCAATAAATTCTGCAAGCTCAACAACTGACCTCTCACCGTCTCCGACCATAAGGTAATCGCAATATTCCGAAAAAATTTCGGGATGATTAAGAAAGTCCTTTTCATTCTGGGTTATATAATTTCCGCCTACAGCAACAGGTTTTCCTGATGTTTCTTTTATAATCCGTGAAAGAGTAAACGCAGGAATAAGCTGACTTAAATCAGGAACGGAAATACATATCAGATCACTGTCTGATATCTTTATTTCTTCAGCCTTTTCCATGAAAAACGAATAAAACATGTTTGTTTCGGTATTTTTACATTGATAATCTATATTTTCCCAATCCATTTTAAGTAAAGGATTGCCGAAATAATTATCATAAATCATTTCATTGGGAGCAAAAGGCAGTGAAGCAATTTTCAAAGCTTCCTGAATTATTTTCTTTGCAGAAAAAAGAAGCTCGGGATCATAAAAATCCTCTTTACTTTTAAGGGTTTTTACTGCATTTTCGCAGTTATTGATTATATCGTTTACTTTGTCAGGTGATAAAACAAATTCCGAAACACGCCTGAATTTTAAAAGCTTTGTCTGTTCTTCAAAAGTGTATGTCTGAAAATTCTTTTCCGCATCGGTATACTTCTCAGTAAACTCATCTTTAAATTTAAGGAAGAAATCCTTTGCCTGATTAAAGCAATTCTGCAGGTTATCCTTTGTAAGAATATAATTAAAAAATTCAATGTTGATATCTTTGATCTGAGTTTTATAACCGTATTTCTTCAGCTGCGCAGCCAATAAAGGCAAAGCAAGATAAGGAGAGTTCGGTGTCCATTGCGGCGGATATAACAAAAGTATTTTCATTTCAAACTCCCCTTTTGCTTTAGTTAATGTTTTACTTCTATCTTTTCTCTTGAGTTGGTGCAAAGAGTTGCACTTCTTCTTTTGCCGAACCAGATTATTTCTCTGGCATAATCAGACCAATTATCTATCTGTTTTTCAAGTTCGATTGAAAGAGTGGTCTTTTTCTTTTCAAGAGGTTCGTAACAATTGTCATAGATTTTTTCAAAATAATTATAGAAATCATATTCTGTATCAACCGTCAACTGTTTTACACAGGGTAAACGCAGAATCGACTTCTGATATTTCAGCAACTGGTCATAAACATCGCTTTCTATTCCCAAAGAAGTTATAAAGCCGTCAATATCCTGCCAGAAAACATCGCGGTTATAAATAAGGTCAAGGAATATACCTTCTTCAAAATACCAGCCGACCTTACTGAAAATATCTTTTTGATAGCACCAGTCGGAAACTTCGGTATTCTCTGTTTTCCATCGGATTTCCTCAAAAAGCTTATAAATATACTTTTCTTTGTCGCTGAAAATATATTCGAGAAGTCGGTTGTAAAAATCGTAATAAGAAATTCCGAGCTCGTATCTTGAATATAGTGCAAAACACCTGAGCAAACCGAGATGGTGAAAGCTCTGGAGGCAAACGGAAAACATGTTTGCTTTGACCCACATTTCCTTGCTCATATCAGATGTTTCAACAACAACATCGTAATACTCCTGAACTCCGTTGAAATTTGCGGGATAATGAATACCGTGAAGCGGCTGACGCTCCCATCTGATGCCGTATTTTTCTTTATATTCTTTTTGAGCAAGCGGTGAATTGCAATAAACCTGACATGTATAAACCGTCATGGAATTATGCTGACCGTTTTCAAGAAGACGGCAAAGTCCGTTACAAAAGCTTTCGTAGGTTTCACCCGGCATACCTAATATAAGCTCAGTGTATGTGGGTATTTTTTCTTCAGCATATTTGGCTGTAAGAGAAGAATAATGCTCTAATGTGAGATTTTTTCTGCCAATGTTTTCAAGTGTTTTCTCGTTAAGAGACTGATAGGCAAGAGTTACGCCTTTATCAATACCGCTGTGATTGAGAATTTTGCCGATTTCAAAAACGGTATCGTCGCTTTCCTTGGCATAACAAGGCTTGAACACCTGCGGATAACCCGTTTCAGTTTTTTTCTTCAGAATATAATTTGCAATTTCTATATCGCGGTCAGTTATACCGAAATTTGCATCGGCACAATAACAATAGCTGATTTTATGCTCTGACATCCAATCAATATCCGCAAAAATTCTTTCAAGCGGAAAGAAACGAATCTTTTTTGTAAAGCACCAGTCACAAAAAGCACATGAGTAGGGGCAGCCTCGGTTTGTTTCCAATGTTGCATGAAAATTAACTGTGGGATACTCCCTGAACATTCTGTCGAACAGCCCCGCTTTATAAGGCGAAGGATAATTTGAAATATCATATACCTTTTTCTTTTCGGTTGTGATAATTTCTCCGTTATTGCGATATGAAATATCATAAACTTTCGAAAAATCTTTCTCACCGATCAACTGCTTGAGAAGCATTGTAAACGGTTCTTCGCCCTCTGCGTGCATCAGAACATCTATAATAGAGTGCTTTTCAAGAAGAGAGGTGTTATCGGGAACATTGTGTCCGCCGAAAACAACAAGACATTCGGGATATTTTTCCTTAACCATTCTTGCAAGCTTAAGGTTATATTCCATGTTCCATATATAACACGAAAATGCAACTACAGCGGGATCTTTAATTTTTTTAAGTGAATCTTCAACCTTGAGCCTCATATACAGAAGATCGGATAACTCAAAGGATTCTTTAATTTCTTCGTCTTCCCACGCATATGCTGCAATACAGCCTGCCGCATACGGCAGATATGCTATATAATCGCTGTATGTTACATTGACTTGAACAAAATAAACTTTTTTCTTAGTCATCGTTTTAACTCCGTTTCAACTGAGTCTGTCTGATATAAGTGCAGCTGCTGTCTTTTCTTCCGTACCATACAACCTTTTTTGCATACATTTCCCAGCTATCAAAAGGTCGGGCTGACACTTCAACCAAGATATCTTTTTTAACCAGTGTTGCAGTTTTACCGTCAAGCAGACTATTGAAATATTCAAAAAAATCGTATTTTGCAGTTATTGTAAAGGCTGAATGATGAGGTCGTTTGATAATATTCTTCTGAAAATCAATAAGTTCTCCGAAAACTTCTTCATCAATCTGAAAGCGTTTCAGAAAAGCTGTTATTTCATCATAGAACCTGTCAAGTTCGTATGCGGTACAAAGATATGCGTACTCTTCAAACGGCCACTGAACATTACCGAACCTATTATCGCAACAGCTTAAAGTGCCTTTTTCGGCAAGAACATCATCAAGAAATCCGCATATTTTATTAAAAATCCGGCCTGCCAATGTTTCTGGATTCGAAAGAAAATAATCCAGCAGACCTGTATAAAATTCTTTGTATGAGCAGATTCCCTCATTATAAAGATATAACGCAAAGAACTGAAGAAGCCCCATATGATGATATGCCTGAACTGCAAATGAGAAAAGATTCATTTTTTTCCAATCCTCTTCACTCATTGAATAGGTTGAGGTCACCACACGGGACCATTCGGGAATGTTGTCCCATTCATCAGGCTCACGGTGAGGCTGATTAAGAGGAATATGCGAAGTCTTGATTTTATATTGCTCCACATAGTTCTTCTGACCCATTATTGAGCAAGGTAACCATTCACAGTTATGAATATATATTGAATTATGCTGTCCGAGATTAAGCAGTTCATCAATACCGTTTACAAAGCTTTCATAGCTTTCACCGGGGAGCCCGAGAATAAGCTCTGTATATGTTGCTATCCCCGCTTCGTTATAAAGCTCCATAAGTTCAGAATAATACTCTATACTGATATTATGTCTGCCGATATTCTTAAGAACTTCCTTGCTCATTGACTGAAAAGACAGCGTTATACCTTTGTTCATGCCACTTTTTTCAAGCTTCATGCCGATTCTGAATACGGTATCACTGCTGTTTTTGGCATAAGATGTTTGAAAACCTATTGGAAATCCGCTTAATTTCTTAGCCTGAACGATTTTATCGGTTATCTCCAGATCACGCTCAAACATACCGAAATTTGAATCAGCAGCACCAAGACCGTAAACTTTATTTTTCATTACCCATTCAATTTCACCGTAGATACGCTCCAACGGGAATTTACGGATTTTGGATTTCATATTGCTCCAGTCGCAATATGCACAGGAGTTGGGACAGCCTCTGGAGGTTTCAATAAGCGCCATAAAATCCTTGTCAGGATTATCTTTTAATATCTCATCAAAATATCCGTTGAGATACGGAGACGGAAAATCACATTCCTCCGAAATAATTTCAGGATTGGTAATAATTCCTTTATTTGTCCTCATAGATAATCCGGGGATATCCTCTGCCCTTTCAAGCCCGATAACCGCACGCAAAAGACGTCTGAAAATAATTTCCCCTTCTCCGTGAAGAAGATAATCAATATAATCGCATTCCTCTAATAATTTGCCGCCGGGCGAAACATGATGACCGCCGAATATTATCACACATTCGGGAAATTTTTCTTTAATAAGCGCCGCTACGGTTTTATTATAGTTGAAATTCCACATATATGTTGAAAAAGCAACAACAGACGGATTTTCAATTTCAGCGAATACCTTATCAATTTTTTCTCTTAAGAAAAATATTTTCTTTAACTCGAAATTATCTGATACATCATTATCGTCAAAGGCGTACGCGGCAAGTTGTCCTGCAGTGTAAGGTATATGCGCAGATCTGCCGTAAGAATAATTCACCTGAAAAAAATACAAGTTCTTTTTCATAAACCTCACACTCCTTTAAATAATAAATATTAATTTTCATTATATTGTATCATTTACAACAATTCAAGTCAACATAAAGTTTTTTACATCAGATGCATATATTGTATTAAAACTAAAAAGTGCAACAGGATTTTATGTCCCATTGCACTTGAAATAGTTTCATATTCTAAATTCAGACATTACTTAAGCAACTTAATCGTATAACCATCAAATAAATAAGTATGATCGTTTTTTCTGACGGAACGTGGGGGGTAATCTGTTGTAATAATATGTGAACCGCATTCATTTGCATATGCATATCTTTCATCACTGAAATCAGGGTAATCATCCGCTCTTGTTCTAACCATAAGATTTTTTTCATCAATGATAATTTTGTTGTTTTCAACTGCGGCTTCAGGATTATTTTCAATAATGAAGGATGCGTAAGACTTATCAGCGTCATTGAATTGAAGCACCGGAAACATTGATTGCTTTTTTATCGATTGATCAAAATCAATATAATCCTGAGTGATATTGCAGGGATGCATTAAAACAATAATTTTACCTGCTGCCTCATTTAATGTCGGCCAATCATCCGCATTTCTCATTGCTTCAAGGCTCTCGTGATCCCCCATTGCAAGTTTGGGTGTAAGAAGCTTGTCGCCGAGCTTCTCTCTGAGCAGCTTGTCAAATTCCAGCGCATATTCAAGAGAAAAATTCTGCATATTATTAATCGATGCAACTTTGCTTTTGGGTTCAATAAGAAGATAAACCGGTATGTGCCCGGGGTTATTATTTGACCACAAAACGATTTCATCAAGAGCTTTTCCGAAATCATAAGCACTTGTTACATTATCCAATATTGGCTTATGAGTAACGATAAAGCTTACCTCTCCCCCGTTATCAACCGTTTCAATATCTATTTCAAGATTTCTGATACCTTGCTCAAGCTGAAGAGTAAACGAATCCATCTCAAAAACCGCTTTATTTTCAACAAGACCAAATGTAATAATCTGAAGAGATTTCATAAGTACTTGTTTGGGAAATGTCGCAAGCATTTGATAGCTGTTGTGAGTTCCTAAAACTGATATTTCATTAATCTTTGTACCTTGTGAAAAAGCATCTTCAATATCAAAATCCGCAAAATTCTGTTCATCGCAACGAATATAAGAGCTGTTATAATATTCATTATTCAAATATTCCAGATGATTGTTCTGATACTCAACATTCTTCTCGATTTGCATAAACCCCGCAACAACCGATGCAAGGAACGCTATCAATAAAAATGCACAAATGGAAAAAAATAAAACAAGAAAACCTTTTAAGACTGCTTTTGCCTTTTTCATAAAATCAAGTCTCCTATATATTTTTTTTAAATACACTATGTGAAAATTTGTTTCAATATCCCTTAGGTTTAAGCTTCTTTTGATTTATAATATTTTTTTACAATCAAATAAACAGGTAAGCCAATCAGTGTAGCTATAATACTTCCGATTGATAATTTTGTTGCTGCTGCTCCGGACAAGAAAATCTGGCTTAAAACAACATATAAACCACTGATAATTGCCAGAATCGGGATAACAGGATAGAAAGGAACTTTATACTTTCTTTCGATTTCAGGATGTTTTTTTCTCCATGTCATAACTGCCGCAAAGGTAAGCGTATAGAATATCCAACAAGAGAAAACAGCAAGATTTGTAAGCATATCAAATGTTCCGCCGATGCAGAACAAACAGCCTAAGAAACCAATTAAAATAATTGAGTTAGCAGGAACATGTTTTGAATTGATTTTACTCAGAGTTTTGCTGAAAGGAAGTGTTTTTTGTTCAGCCAACTGATAGCACACGCGAGAACCTGACATAAGGAAACCGTTTGCAGCGCCGATAACTGAAATAATGATACCAATTTTAATTAATGTGCCGCCGAAATCACCAAAGATTTTTACTGCAATAGCTGATGCAGGCGATTCTAAATACATAAGCTCATCTGCAGGAAGAACCCAGATGTATGCAATATTGATTATGATGTATATAAGCATAATAATTGAAACGCCGCCTACAATCGCACGGGGCAAATCTCGGCCGGGGTTCTTCATTTCGCCGGCAATCGCACCAACATTTGTCCATCCTTCAAAAGCGAATAAAACCGCTAAAAGAGTTGAACCAAAAACAGCACTTGCCTGCTTATCCTCTGCTACCAACGGTGTAATAACAGGATTTCCGCCTTCTCCAAGAATGAAACCGAAAACCATTAGCATAAACAGAGGTATAAGCTTACATATTGTAAACACTATCTGAAATCTTGACGCAGATTTTGAACCCAAAACATTAAATACGACCAATATTATAATTGTTACCATTGCAATAGGAAGCGCATATTGCTGACCGACATAAGCCGAGAGCTCATTTCCTACCGTTACACCATAACTTGCCAGAAAAGCAGGATAGAAAATAAGTGTTTGCATCCAGCCTGCCAAAAAGCCTATCTTTTCGTTATAAACATCTGTAAGATAAGCTACCATACCGCCCGTACGAGGGATTAAAATAGCGATTTCTGCAACTGTTAATGCAGCGAAAATACTGGCAAGACCGCCGACAACCCAGGCAATCATACCCATACCGGGTGCACCGCCTGTTGCCTGATAAATGGCGTAAGGCTTAAAGAATACACCGGCGCCGATTACGCAGCCTACAACAATTGACATTGCAGACATAACGCCCAGATTCTTTTTGAGAGATCTTTTGTTTTCCATAAAACAATCCTCATTCATTAATTATGTTATTTATGTTGAAAAGAAAAAAGCATTGCAAAAATGCAATGCAAAAGAACATAACACATAAAAGTGCTTTAATACTTTTCTGTCCTTTTGCCTGAGAGATTAGCGGCTATGCGCTTTGCACCTTCGGCACCTGGATAACCAGGATTCTCCAGAATGTTATCCGTTTGCAGTCTGTGTACCTGAGAGTGTTACTCCTTCGGAAAAGTATAAACTTTATTTCCTGCAAACTTCGCTTAACATAATATTAACTTTTGAATAATAATACATAAATTAAGAGTATTTGTCAATATAAATTTCATTATGAGTTGTGTTGCTGTATTAAAAACATTCAAGTGTTGTTTGTTTAATTTAAAATCACCTTAAAACGGAAAAAGTACAACGGGATTTTATATCCCATTGTACCATTTTTATTTATCGTTATTTGTTTGATTACCCGGAATATATGCACCGATTTTCAAGAGATTTTCTTGCAGTTTTTCAACCGATATTTTTCTGACATCTTCGGTTTCGCATGCAAGAGAAGCAGCCACACCCGCTGCCTGACCTGTTATAAAACATCCGGGCATAACTCTTACGGATGCCTGCATCTGCCTGTCAGTACCGATGCATCTGCCTGCAACAAGAACATTCCTGAATGAAACAGGTATAAGACAGCGGTAAGGTATGCCGTAAGATTCACCTTTCTTATAGCGGAGCTTTTGCTGATATTCTTCTCTGAAACGCTCATATTCTTCCTTATCGGTATTCATAACATGTATGTCAACAGGATAGCAATAACGACCGATTTCATCCTCAAACACGGCTCGTGATATAAAATCGTTCACATTAAGCATATAATCGCAAACTATTCTTCTTGATTCACGCACTCCGAGCAAAGATGCAGTTGAACAAAGCTTCATATTTTCATATCCCGTAAAATATGTTTTGAAATAGTTATCAAATTCAAGCATTGATTTTCTGCCCTCAACCATTGCGCGGGAAAGTGATTTTTCATCTATTGGATTTATTCCGAATGTGTGACCTATATTACCGCCGCTCATACCGTCTTTTCGATGAAAGAAACCAGGTATATGTCTGTCCTCATTGGTCAGCACTCCTTCACGGTGAGCCTCTTCAACATGTTTGTTCCACGGTTCGTTGCATTTTTCTTTATCAATATCTGTCCAGATACTGCAAAGAGTCTGCGGCATAACCTCTCCTTTTTCGTCGCCTATTTCATACTCAGCACCGCCAAAGGCACACAAGTCACCGTCACCCGTACAATCGATATAAATTTTAGACTTTACCGCAAACAAACCGCTTTTTGAGCCAAGAATTACGCTCTCAACTCTGCCGTTATCAACAACAACATCATAAACAGATGTAAAAAACGAGAAGTCCACACCTGATTCAACGATTATTTTATCGTATTCTCTTTTGAGTTCTTCAATGTCGAGTGTTGTCCAGTTTCTCAAAGGTGTGCTTTGGGCAAGTCTTTGACGGATTTCATAACCAATTCCGCTTGCAAGAACATTTTCACCATCGTCAAAAGGCGCAAATGCAGGAACAAGACCCGACGTTCCCAAACCACCGAAACAACCTGTTGCTTCGGCAAGAAAAACCTTTTTCCCGCTTCGTGCAGCAGCAACAGCCGCAGCTACACCCGAAGGACCTCCGCCTGCAACAAAAACGTCGGTTTCATATTTATAATTCAAAGATTTAGTATAAATCATTTCAAACCTCCGCTGATTTATATAAGTTCATTATACATTAGTTTCTGTGAAAAACAAGTAGATTTATTAAATCATTTACCGTATTCATAACCCCTCACAAAGCTTATTTCATTAGGGTTTATATTGCCATAGTATAAATCTTCAAGTGTTGTTTGTTTCATTGAAAAACTCCTTTAAAAATAGAAAAAGTGCAACAGGATTATACCCTATTACACTAGGTTTAATAATAAGAGACATCGCCAACCGAATTAACGGCTTGGAGCGCCCCAAACCAAAGAGGGATACGCTCTGAAAACGATGTCTCAAATATAATTATATTGAGTATAATGAAAATGTCAAGTAATCCAAGGACTATGACGGATATTCTTGACGACCATCGGGATATTTATGCTCAGTGTGACGTCGTCTTTTGGTCGTCGAAAGTAGGGTTTGAGTATACTTTACTGTGAGGGAAAACATAAGAAAACCCCACAGAAGCTATTACTTCTATGGGGTTCTGGCGGAGAGCAAGGGTACTATTTAAGTATAATTTCTCTGTGTGCTCGTTGTG
>JAZPXO010000077.1:0-21232 GCA_045543735.1 Acutalibacteraceae bacterium | reverse complement strand
TGTTCCCAGTGGCATTTCAATCCTTGCAGCAGCAAGATATGCGGGCATCGGAATCCCCACTCTCTGCTACCTCACGGGACTCAATGGTATCGGCGCATGCCGTATCTGCATGGTAGAAGTCAAGGGCGCACGTTCTCTTGTTTCCGCATGCGTTTTCCCCGTTAACGAGGGCATGGAAGTTTTCACAAACACAGAAAAGGTCAGAAAGAGCCGCAAGATGACTCTTGAACTCATCCTTTCAACTCACAGAAAGGAATGCCTTTCCTGCGTAAGAAGCGGTAACTGCGAGCTTCAGAAGCTCTGCAGAGACTACGGCGTTGCTGACGAAAAGACTTTCGAGGGAACATATCCCGAGTTCCAGTTCGACGATTCCGCTCCCCACATGATCAGAGACAACAGCAAGTGCGTTCTCTGCCGCCGCTGCGTTGCAGCCTGCGACAATCAGGCTATCAGCGTTATCGGCGCAAACGCAAGAGGCTTTGATACTCATATCGGCTCTCCCTTCGAGATGCCTCTCTATGATTACAGCTGCGTATCCTGCGGTCAGTGCATCGTTCACTGCCCCGTTGGCGCTCTTTATGAGAAAGACGATACCGAAAAGGTATTCGAAGCTATCAACAATCCCGAAAAGTTTGTTGTTGTTAACACAGCTCCCTCCATCAGAGTTACTCTCGGTGAAGCTTTCGGCAACGAAATCGGCACTAACGTAACAGGCAAGATGGTTGCAGCTCTTCGCCGTCTCGGCTTCAGCAAGGTATTTGATACCGACTTCTCCGCTGACCTTACCATTCTTGAAGAAGCAAACGAGCTTCTTGACAGAATCAACAACGGCGGCACTCTTCCCCTTATCACATCCTGCTCACCCGGTTGGGTTAAATACTGCGAGCATTATTATCCTGATCAGCTTGCTCACCTTTCAAGCTGCAAGTCTCCTCAGCAGATGTTCGGCGCTGTTATCAAGACATGGTACGCAAAGAAGATGAACCTTGATCCCAAGGACATCGTTGTTGTTTCCATCATGCCCTGCACAGCCAAGAAGTTCGAAACAGGCAGAGAAGACCAGTCTGCAAGCGGCTATGCTGATGTTGACTATGCTCTCACAACCCGCGAGCTTGCAAAAATGATTGAAACCGCAGGTCTCAACTTCAACGCTCTTCCCGACGAAGAATTTGACAATCCTCTCGGCGAAGGCACAGGCGCAGGCGTTATCTTCGGCGCAACAGGCGGCGTTATGGAAGCTGCTCTCAGAACTGCTGTTGAAACTCTTACCGGCGAAGAACTCAAGAACCTTGAATTCACAGAGGTCAGAGGCACAGAAGGTCTCAAGGAAGCAACCTACACAGTTGCAGGCATGGAAGTTAAGGTTTGCGCAGCAAGCGGACTTTCAAATGCAAAGAAGGTTATGGACGATATCAAGGCAGGCAAGTCAGAATATCACTTTGTTGAAATCATGGCATGCCCCGGCGGCTGCGTAAACGGCGGCGGTCAGCCCACTCAGCCCGCAAGCGTTCACAACTTTGTTGATCTCAAGGCTCTCAGAGCTCAGGCTCTCTACGAGGCAGATAAGAATCTTCCCGTCAGAAAGTCACATGAAAGCGAAGCAGTCAAGACTGTTTATGCTGAATACTTTGAGAAGCCCGGCAGCCACATCGCTCATGAGGTTCTTCATACTCATTATGTTGCCAGAGGTCTTTACAACGAGAAGAAATAATTCTTTATAAAATCATCAAACCCCGAAGCGCCTCGGTGCCTCGGGGTTTTTATATAAGCAAAGTCAGTCTGTTTCACGAAGATGAAGAAGCCGTTTTTCTTTTGATGAGAAGCGCATGCGATACGCCGAATCGAAAAAACGGCTAAAAAGAAACACGAAACAAATTAACTTTAAGATTAAAAGCAAAAAGACCTGCAAAGGCTTCGTTCCTCTGCAGGTCTCTTATTCAGTTTGTTTCTTTTGTTCTTCGCTTCGTGAGACAGACCTTTAATCAGAAATCAACTCTGAGGTCGTAGTAGCAGCACTTGAAGAGCTTTTCCATCTCTTCCTGGCTGGGCTGACGGGGATTGGAGCCTGTGCAAGCGTCAGCGATTGCGTTCTTTGCGATTTCGGGAAGTCTCTCAAGGAAAACTTCTTCGGGAACAAAGCCCTGCTCTGCAAAGTAGCTGTCTGCGCCGTAGTTCTTGATGCACTGAGGAATGTTGAGCTTATCGTTCATGCCTCTGAGATACTGGATGAGGTTTTCAACCTTATCAGCAACTGTTTCGCCGCCGAGACCGATGAAATCTGCGATCTTTGCATATCTCTTTGCAGCGGTTTCATCCTTTGCGTTGAACTCGATAACCTTGGGAAGATACATTGCGTTTGCAGCGCCGTGGATAATGTGTGCGCCGAAATCGTCGAATGCAGCGCCTGTCTTATGAGCCATTGAGTGAACAATGCCGAGAAGTGCGTTTGAGAATGCCATACCTGCAAGGCACTGTGCATTGTGCATCTTTTCTCTTGCACCGTTATCGCCGTTATATGAATCAACAAGATTTTCGTCGATCATTGAAATTGCATGAAGAGCAAGGGGATCAGTGTAATCGCAGTTGCAGGTTGAAACATAAGCTTCAACAGCATGAGTCATTGCGTCCATACCTGTGTGAGCAACAAGCTTCTTGGGCATTGTTTCTGCAAGCTCGGAGTCAACGATAGCGATATCGGGAGTGATTTCAAAGTCAGCAAGAGGATACTTGATGCCCTTTTCATAGTCTGTGATTACGGAGAAAGCTGTAACCTCTGTTGCAGTGCCCGATGTTGAGGGGATAGCAACGAAGCGAGCCTTCTGACGAAGCTCGGGAATGCCGAAAACCTTGCACATTTCTTCAAAGGTGATTTCAGGATATTCATACTTGATCCACATTGCCTTTGCAGCGTCGATGGGTGAACCGCCGCCCATTGCAACGATCCAGTCAGGCTCAAACTCCTGCATAACTGCAGCGCCCTTCATAACTGTATCAACTGAGGGATCGGGCTCGATGCCTTCAAAAAGCTTAACTTCCATGCCTGCTTCTTCAAGATAAGCAACAACCTTATCAAGGAAGCCGAACTTCTTCATGGAGCCGCCGCCAACGCATACGATAGCTTTTTTGCCCTTGAGTGTTTTAAGAATTTCAACTGAGCCTTTGCCGTGATAGAGATCTCTGGGTAATGTGAATCTTGCCATTTTCATTTTCCTCCTGTTATTTGTTTCCGTTATCGGAAACTCAAATTTTTTACGATATAATTATATCAAACAAAAAGCAAATCTGTAAAATATAAAAAAAATATGGTGCTATAATTTTTATGATATAGCACCATACTTTTTATATTTCAAGAACATTTTTTCTTGCCTTACAAACCTCGTCAATGAACATCTTATCAAGATCGGAAAGCTTATATCCGTTTCTGTAAACGAGAACATCCTTATATATTTTTCCGTTGCCCTCGCATTTAAGCTGAACGAGGTTATATTTTTCAAGCAATTCTTCAGGAATAGGCGAAACCCACATAAATGTTGTGGGAACCTTTTCGAGCAAATCAAACTGACTTCCTCTTTCGAAAACAAAGATGTGCTTATCAACCGATTCCGAAAGCTCCGCCCTTTTGACATCAATCATCGGGAGCGAAGGCACATAGGGGTCGGCATGGGAAATCTCAATGAAATCCGATAAATCCGACGGCTCGATTTTTTCGCACAGCGCAAGAGGGCTGTTTTTTGAAACTATCAGCACATAAGAAAACTCGGTTATGATTTCATGGGTAAGCTTCTTCTCCTTGAACATTGAAACAAAATACTTCTCGAACGCCGACTGATATCGGATAATACCAAGGTTATAATCTTCCTTGGTAATGTTATTGATTGTTCTCATCGAGTTCGTTTCTTTATAGAAGATATCGGCAGGCTGCTCGGTGCTGATATTTTTTGAAAACTCAGTAAATGCCTTTGCAATGTAGCTCGCTCTCGGCACGCTGACAGAAAAACGCTGTTTGGGCTTTTTGCCGTTCTGATAAATCGCTTCAACCTCTTCAACCTGAGAGATAATGCGTTTTGCATACCTCAAAAATTCCTCGCCCTCGGGAGTTACGGTAATACCTTTGCTGGTGCGCTTGAAAATGGTTATGCCGAGCGCTTCTTCAAGCTCCTTTACTGCTCTGCTCAGGTTAGGCTGAGCCATATAGAGATTTTCCGCCGCCTTGCTGATAGACTTTGTCCTTGCGATTTCAACGGCATATTTCAGATGAACAATGTTCATTTAATCACACCTTAAATATTGGAATACTGATTGTTTTTGATAATCTGATAAGCCTTTTTCAGCTCCTCAATTCCGTCATCAAGCGAATAAAGAGGTTTCCAGCCGAGCGACTCAAGCTTTTCATTGGATACAATATAATTACGCTTGTCGGGGTCTTCGCCGACGGGAGCTTCGATATAAACAAACTTCGGTATGTGAAGCTTTATTTTTTCGCAGAGCTCGATTTTAGAAAGGTTGGAATCGGAAAGTCCGCAGTTATGGGTGCCACCTTCCATTTTTTCAAAGTTTTCAATTGCAAACCAGAATGCATTTGCGGCATCTCTGACATGAAGATAATTTCGTTTGAAGCTTCCTTCAAAAATAACGATTGTTCTGTCAAAAACAGCTCTGTAAACAAAATCGTTTACAAGCAAATCCGTTCTCATTCTCGGCGAAGCGCCGAAAAGCGTTGCAAAACGGAAAGCCGTTGTTCCGCTTTCGCTCAGCACAGCCGCCTCTGCTTCAACCTTGCTTTTGCCGTAAATGGAAATCGGCTTTATGGGCGAATTTTCAGTGCAGAAGTTTTCGCCTTCCCCGAGACCGTAGCCGCTGTTTGTGCAGGGAAAAATAATTCTCTGACCCTTTTCTCTCAGACGGAGAATCATTTTGATTGCATCAAGGTTAATTGAATAGGCAGAGCAAGCCTCTTTATCGCAGATAGGAAAGCCTGCAAGAGCAGCAAGCGGAATGATATAATCCTTGCCCTTCATTGCTTCTCTGACCGCAGCTTCGTTGCGTGCATCTGCATTTATGATGTCAAAATTCGGGTCTGCACAGCATTCAAGCAAAGAGTTCTGATTATAAAAGAAACTGTCAAGCACTGTAACGCGGCAACCCTTTGAAAGAAGGAGAGGAACAAGAACCGAGCCTATATATCCCGCGCCGCCGGTAACAAGAATATTGAGCATTTTTTCACTTCCATATAATTAATTACAATATATTCTATCACTTTGTACGGCGTTAGTCAATGACGGCAATGATTTTTGTTTGACCTCTTTGGCAGTTTGACTTTATAATTCATAGGTGGTATAATTAAAAAGTTATAAATATTTTACGAAAGGAGCATCGGCGGTGAAAAACATCTATTTTGTTCAGGCGAACAATGTTTACGGAAACGAACGCAGGTCTGTCTATATACCGTATGCTTCGGGATGCATTGCTGCCTATGCTTTTGACGACAAAACAATTAAAGAATCCTGCCGTCTTGCAGGCTTCGTTTATACACATGAGCCTATAGCTCAGGCTGTTGAAAAAATCTCCGAACCTTTTGCTGTTGCGTTTTCCTGCTCCGTATGGAACTATGAATATAACAAGGCTCTTGCAAAAGCGGTTAAAGAAAAAAATCCTGAATGCACCGTTATCTTCGGCGGTCACAATGTTCTGAGGGATTTCGGAACATTTGACGAATGCTCTGCGGTTGATTTTCTCATCTACCGCGAAGGTGAGGAGGCGTTCAGATCTCTTCTGCTTTGTCTGCTTGAAAACAAATCTCCAGAATCGGTTGAAAACATTGCTTATAAAAAAGACGGCAGATACTTCAAAACAGCCGAAAAGGATTTTTGCCTGAACGAATACCCCTCACCCTATCTTACGGGTATTTTCGATTCAATTGCCGACGGCGAAACCGCTTTTTCAGCCATTCTCGAAACCAACAGGGGCTGTCCGTTCAAATGTGCATTCTGCGATTGGGGCACACTGGGCAGCAGGGTAAGGCTTTTTCCTATGGAAAGAGTAAAAGCCGAAATCGACTGGATTGCTTCGCACTCAATTGAGTATGTTTACTGTGCCGACGGTAACTTCGGTCTCTTTGACAGAGATGAGGAAATTGCGGAATATATCATTGAAACAAAGAAAAGAACAGGTTTCCCGAAGAATTTCAGAGTATGCTTTACAAAAAACAGAACGGATTTTGTAAAAAAAATCTGTATGCGCTTCAACAAATACGGGCTTGATAAGGCTCAGACGCTCTCTTTCCAGAGTCTTTCTCCCGCCGTTCTTGAGAATATAGGCAGAAAAAACATTTCGCTTGAGCATTTCCGCGAACTTATGAATGAATACAGCCGTTGCGGAATTTCCACATCGTCGGAGCTTATTCTCGGCCTTGCAGGCGAAACAAAAGAAAGCTTTTCAAGAGGAATATGCGATTTGCTTGAATACGGACAGCACAAAGCCATTCAGGTTTACACCTGCGATTTGCTTCCGAATTCCGAGATGGGCGCGCCCGAATATATAACCAAATTCGGTATTGAAACCGTCAGAGCTCCGTTTTCGCAGGCGCACTGCAGTGCCCTCGAAAAGCATGAAATTCAGGAATACAACACCGCCGTTATAAAAACAGACACCCTCTCAACTGAAGAATGGATTGATTGCGTGGCATTTGCGTGCCTTGTTCAGGCGTTTCACAACATCGGTTTTTTCAGAGCAGTTGCGCTCTGGCTGCGTAACGAATGCGGCATAAGCTATTATGATATCTACTCTTCCGTTGCCGATTTTTCAAAGCACAGCAAAGGCTCTGCATGCAGCAGCGTATACAGCCTTATTGCCGACTGCGCAAGAGGAATGTCACAGGGTAAAAACGGCTGGGCAGTGCCTTGTGAGGGTCTCGGAGATATCTGCTGGCAGTTTGATGAAATATATTTCATGAAGGCACTTGAAAAGGCGGATGAAATCTTCAAAGAGCTTGAAGAAGCTTTTACCGAAAAGCTCGGCTCAACCGATGAACTCAAAGCAGTTTTCAGTTATCAGCGAAAGATTCTCAAACGCACGGGACAGTGCGGAAAAATCCGTATTGAATCCGATTACGATTTTTATAATTACTGTAAAAGCATTTATGAGGGAAGCTGTTCCCCTCTCGAAAAGCGCAGAACAGTTATCACCGTCAGCGATAACAACCCCTGCAATTCGCTTTTTGATTATGCATGCTCCGTTGTGTGGTACGGAAGAAACAAAGCGGCTGCGCTTTATTCCTCGGATTGCTACGCACCCGAAATTCAACATTAAAAGGAGGCTTTGACCTATGAAGAAAAACGTTTATTTTGTCCAGGTTGATGTTTCATCGGGCAAAGACTCAAAGGTCGTTTACCTGCCTTACACCGCAGGCGTTATCATAGCAAACGCCTTTTGCAACGAACAGGTAAAAAACTCATATGAGTTCATGGATTTCATTTTTATCAGAAAAAATGTGGAGTCCGTTGTCGATGAAATGGAAAATCCCGCTGTTGTGGGATTTTCGAATTACTGCTGGAACACTGAATATAATCTTGCTCTCGCAAGCGAAATAAAGAAAAAATATCCCGAATGCATAACGGTTTTCGGCGGACACAATATTCCGCAGAACACCTCATTTCTTGAAAAGCATGAGCAGGTTGATTTTCTCTGCTTCGGCGAGGGCGAAGTCACCTTCGGCAATCTGCTTGAGGCACTTGAAAACAAAAATACAGAAAGCATTCCTAACATCGCTTTCAGAAAAAACGGCAGATGCTTCATGACAGAAACAAAAGCCGTCTGCCGAACCGATTACGCCTCACCCTATCTTGACGGCTGGTTTGACAGAATTCTTGAAAAATATCCCCACATCGAATTCAACACCATCCTTGAAACCTCGAGAGGCTGCCCGAATTCATGCGCCTATTGCGATTGGGGACCGCTTAAGGAAAGAACCCGTTTCTTCCCTCTCGAAAAGGTTCTTGCCGAAATCGAGTGGATAGGTAAAAATCAGATTCGTTTTGTCTGGGGTGCAGATGCAAATTTCGGCATCGGAAAGGATGACCTCGCCATAGCCGACGCCCTTGTTGCGGCAAAAGAGAAATACGGCTATCCCGAAAGAGTCAGAATCAACTATTCCAAGGGCAATTCCGAACGCGTTCGTGAAATTGTCCGCCGTTTCAACCGCAAGGGAATTGACCGCGAGGGCGCAACGCTTTCGCTTCAGAGCCTCTCCCCCGTTGTCCTTGAAAATATCGGCAGAAAAAATATGTCTCTCGAGCGTTTAAGCGAGCATTTCAGCGTTTATCACGAGGAGGGTCTGCAGGTTTATTCCGAGCTGATTCTCGGCTTGCCGGGCGAAACCTATGACAGCTTTGTTGACGGCATCTGCAAGCTTTTCGAAATCGGACAGCATTTTATATTTGAGGTCTATCATTGCATCGTGCTTCCGAATTCTCTTCTTGGTCAGCCCGAATATATGGCAAGGCACGGCATCAGAACCTCCCGAAGCGAAATTGTCCGTTTTCATTGCACCGCCGATGCATATTATATCCCCGAAAAAATTGATATCATAACCGAAACTGCAACGATGCCCTGCTCCGATTGGCAGAGAAGCTCTCTCTTCGCCGCTTTCACGCAGGCAATGCACGCTTGCGGACTTCTTCGCTGCTTCTCGGTTTATGCTTTCCATGAGCTTGAAATCGGCTACAGACAGTTTTATGAGGGTCTGATGGAATATATTGAATCAGGCGCCGCCCCCTATACAAACGGGCTTTATCAGACCGTCAAGAAATCCTTTGCGGAGCTTGCAAAAGGCGTTAACCCGAGATTCTATGCTCCGCATGTCGGAAATCTTGTTTGGGACCATTATGAATATATGTTCCTGAGCATAAGCGCAAATCCCGACAAGTTCTATTCGGAAATGATGCCCTATCTCCGCAAGGTTATCGGGGATGAAAATATTCTTTCTCAGCTTGCCAACTATCAGAGGGCAACACTCAGAAGACCGAACGAAGAAAAAACGGAATGCGAAACAGAATATAACTTCCATAAATATTTCAGTAATATTTATATCAACAAATATTCCGCACCCGAAAAAGGAAGCTTCAGAACGGTTTTCACCGACTCAAATCCCGTTAACAGCTGGGAGAACTTCGGTAAGTTCGTTGTCTGGTACGGAAAAATGGGCAGCAAGTCATATAAAGATACTGTTGAAGTTTTTGAAAATTAAAAATCAGCCTCCTGCGTTTTGCAGGAGGCTGATTCTGTTTTCATTCATATTGAGACGCTGTGTGTCAGTTCAGGCTGTAAAGGGTAGCTCCCTTGCGTCTGCCGTACCAGACGGTTTCTTTTGCAAAGGTCGGCCAGTCTTCATATTTCTTGGCTGCCTCAAATGAAATCTCCGTTTCGGATTTCTGAAGCTTTGTGCCCTTTTCAACTCCGATTTTCTTGAAATACGACACAAAATCATAGCCGCACTCAAAATTCTTTCCGCTTTCAAACGGACGCTTGACCGCATTAATCTGAAACCTGAAAAGCTCACCGTAAACCGCACTGTTGCCGAAAAGAGGCTTGACGAAGCCGTCAACAAGCTTTTCAAATTCATCAAAATTAAATAAGAACTCAAGGAAAAGTCCTTCCTCGAAAAACCATGTTACATTGCCGAAAACGGGGTTGCTGTGGTTCCATTCGCCCTCAAGAGAGCCGTCGAGCTTTTTCTTGATTTCTCTGAAAAGATTTCCTGCCATACCGCTGTCAGCAAGGCAGTAATCAAGCAACGACTTATAGAAATCATAATAGTCGATTCCAAGCTCATAATACGCATAAATCGCGAAATATCTGAGAAGTCCGAGGCTGTGGAAGCACTGAAGACATATTGAAAAAAGGTTCGCATAAACCCATCCGTCGCGTGAGAGCGTGCTGGTCGAGCGCACAAGATATGAATATTCGGGAATGGTATCCTTTTTGCCGCTTGCCGAATGGATATGGTTGAATTTCACCTTCATCGGCTCAATCTCGAATTTCTTCATATAATCGGGATTGCACATCGGCGCATTGGGAAGAAGCTCGCAATAATAAACGCTTATTGAGTTATGCTGACCCGCTCTGAGAAGCTTGCAAAGCCCCTGACAAAAGCTTTCTGCCGTTTCACCCGGTAAACCGAGAATAAGCTCGGAGTAGGTCGGTATATTCGCCTCGGCATAGCTCGCCATAAGACCTGAAAAATGCTCCATGGTAAGATTTTTGCGGTTGATATTTTTCAGCGCATCATCGCAGAGAGTCTGATAAGCCATGGTTGCGCCCTTATCAAGGCCTCTTGAATTGAGAGTTTTTGAAATCTGAAAAACTCTTTCCGCGCTGTTCTTTTCGTAGCAAGGTCTGAACACCTTCGGGAAGCCCGTTTTCTTGTTAAGCTCCACGATATATTCTGCAATTTCAATATCTCTGTCAAACATGCCGAAATTCGAATCGGCACAGAAACAGTATTCGATTTTATGCTCTGAGAGCCATTTGATTTCGCCCTTGACCTTTTCCATGGGGAAAAGTCTGAGCTTTTTATGGTTGCTCCAGTCGCAGTAAGCGCAGTTATAAGGGCAACCTCTGTTTGTTTCAATTATAGTGTCAAACATCGTGTCGGGATTCTTTTCGATGATTGAATCAAACACACCTGTAAGATAGGGCGACGGATATTCCTCAACGGATTCGGGGCAATTCGGCGCGGTAAGAATTTTGCTGCCGTCTGTGTCTCTGAAAGCAATTCCGCAGCAATCGCTCAGGTCGGAGTTATCTTTCAGAGCGCGCAGGAGATTTGCAGTAACCTCTTCGCCCTCGCCGAGAGTCAGAATATCAATATAGTCTTTATCAAGGAATTCCATTCTGTCGGAAACGCTGTGACCGCCGAAAATGACAATGCATTCGGGATATCTTTCTTTTACTGCCGCAGCAAGAGCCTTGTTGAATTCAACATTCCATACATAAGTTGAAAACGCAGCGATATAAGGCGATTCCATACCGTCAACGATTTTTTCAATATCGTCTCTGCGGAAAATAATCTCCTTGAAATCATATTCAGCTGCAATATCAGGTCTGCTCTTGCAATAAGCAACGATTGTTCCCGTTGCATACGGCAGATAAACGGATTTGTCAAATGCAAACCCGACCTGAATGAAATAAACGTTTTTCAAGATTATAACACCTGCTCCAGTTCAATAAGGCTTTGGTAATGTGCCGAAGCGGTTTCGGCGGCATCGGGCTCATCAGAGCCGATGAGAACAATATTTTTTATGCCTGCATTAATTCCTGCAAGCAAATCCGAGCGGCGGTTGCCTGCAAGGAAAGAATTCTTCAAATCAATTTCAATTCCGATTTCAGCAAAATCGGAAACAGCTTTTAATATCAGACCTGCTTCAGGTTTGCGGCATGAGCATACCGCTCTGTATTCCTCAAGCACCGCCTCGGGATGATGGGGACAGTAATAATATGCATCCGCAACAACAGAATATTTCTGTTCAAGCAGTGAATCGACATGGCTGTGAAGAACACCGACATCCTCGGGCGTATACAGATTTTTGGCTATCCCTGCCTGATTGGTTATTACGATTGCGAGATATCCCTTTTCTTTGATTCGGGCAACCGCCTTATCCGCATCGGGAAGAAATTCAAAATCCTGCACGCGGTAAAGGTGCCCCGTATCTTTATTCAGGGTGCCGTCTCTGTCAAGAAAAACGGCCCGTCTTTTTCTTTTTGAGGTGAGCAGTCCGCTTTCGGCATTTGCTCTTGCAAATTCCTCGGGAATGCCGATATCTATAAAATATGCCTCGCTCTCAAAAACCCTCACGGGAATGAGAAGCGTTTCAAGCACCTGCTTTTCAAGTGAAAATTTTTCATCGGTTACGCAATCAAGAGCGTTTCTGTTTATAAAATAAATGCCGCCGTTTATAAGACCTTCGCCCGAAGTTCCCTTTTCGCAAAAGCCGCTGAGCATACCGTTTCGGATTTCAAGAAAACCCGAGCGCTCAACATTTTTCAGCAGCTTTGCCGCAAGAGTGATGCCGCAGCCCGAAACTTCATGCACCTTCTGCATTTCAATCAGGTCAACATCATAAAAGGTGTCGCCGTTGATAACAACCGCATAATCGCCCGTACACATACCGAGAGCTTTTTTGATTGCTCCGCCCGTGCCGAGAGGAGTTTCTTCCCTGCAATAATCAACAACCATACCTCTGTGTCTGCTTCCGATAACCTCTTCAATCTTTTCTGCCATGTAGCCGGTTGAGATGATAACCCGATGAACGCCGTTGACATAAAGATAATCAAGAAGATATTCCAGAAAAGGTCTGCCGTCAACAGGAGCAAGCGGTTTGGGCAGATTTTCAATGCAGGTTCTGAGCCTTGTGCCGAAGCCGCCTGCAAGAACAATAGCTTCCATTGTCAGCTCTCCTCTGCAATTATATCCTTTGTACCGTCAGGAAGCTCAACCCCTCTGTCATAGAACGAAACCAGAATTGAATCCTCAAGGTAATCAAAGGTGTGGATAACATTAGGCTCTATAATAAACATATCGCCTTTTTTGAAACAGAACAGCTCTTTTTTTTCACCGAGCTTTGCTTCAACGGTAAACGAACCCTCAACAACATAAAAGCCCTCACGGTTAAGAGCATGATAATGCCTGCCTCTTTCAAAACCTGCTTTGGAGACAACAACATTTATCTGTTTGTATCCCTCTCTCACAAGCTGAACAAGGCTGCCTCTCTCATCCTCAAAAACAAAATCGGGTTTTAAAATCTTTATCATTTCGCGCTCCGTCAGTTATTGCAAATAATATGTGTTCCTTCATTCTCAAAGCGGAATCTGACCTCATGCATTCCCGAAAGCGCCGCGCGCACACTTTCATGCTTTTCTTCGGGAACATAAAACAGAAGGCATCCTCCGCCACCCGCACCCAGAAGCTTTCCGCCGAGTGCGCCCGCGTCAATCGCTTTGTTATAGCAAACATCAATATACTCTGTTGAAATTCTGCTGCTTATGCTTCTCTTCAGAAGCCATGTTTCATTGAGCAACCTGCCGAAATCATCGAGCGATCCGCTCTGCGAAACAAGAATTTCCTGCGCAACATCAACCATTTTAAGCATTTCAAGCAGCTCTGATGTTTTTTTACCCATAGCTTCCTTGGTTGTTTCCTGTATTTCAAACGAAAACCTTGAAAGCCCCGTAAAAAACAGCAGCAGATTGGAATTCAGCTTCTGCTTTCTTTCTTCCGCAATATCAAGCGGAGTTACGGTATATCCGTTTCCGCTGAAATCAATACGGTTGAAGCCGCCGAACGCAGCGGCAATCTGATCCTGAATTCCGCCCGCTTCGTTGCATAAAACGCGTTCAAGATAAATAGCATCATCGGCAAGCTCGCGTTTTGTTTTTGTTATGCCCTGAAGCGTATAAAGTGCATTCAGCATGCCGACAGAAAAAGAACTGCTTGTTCCGAGCCCTGTTCTTGACGGAATATCCGCATCGTAATTCAGGGCTATTCTTTCAAGACCCAGCCATTTCATGGCGTTTCTGATTGCGGGATGCTGTATTTCGTCAACAGAGCTGACTTTTTCATTTCTCGCATAGGAAAGAAATGTTTTATATTCAAATAAATCGGGAAGCTCTCTGACATTTACATGGCAGTATTTATCGAAAGTTGTCGAAATAACCGCTCCGCCGTATTCTGCAAAAAACTCCTGAAAATCCGTGCCTCCGCCAAAAAACGACATCCTCACGGGCGTTTTGGAAATAATCAATCAGTCACACCCACCAATCAATTCAGCGAGAAATCACATGCTGAAAAGTGCCGCGCTAAAAACTTTGTTCGGCGTTACAAAAGCCATTGTATTAGCCGCCATCCAGATAACAGCCGCCAAAGCAACAACGGGATGTCTCTTAATAAAGCAATATACCTCGTCAAGAGCTTTCAGAATCGCCTTGTTACCGCTGAGAGCCAGCGAGAAAATAACCATGAGAGGAGTGAAAACAAAGCCCGTAATGCAGCCTGTGCCGAAGCAAACCGCTGAAGCAAGCGCCGAACCGATAAAGGGAACAAGAACAGCTGCAACGGTCAATACTTTCCCGAGAACAGTGCTTTTCGCGGCTGTATAAGAAGAATCCTTGTATGTTACAGCTCTTACGGCAATATAAAACATAAATATAACAAAGGGAAGGCAAACAAGAGCAACGGCTCTGAACTGTCTGAAGATTTCGGAAACCGAAAATCCGTATTCAAACCTGACAAAACTCAGTGCGTGGCTTTCGTTGCCGCCGAATCTGTTGAATACCTTAAGGAATTCAGAGTCAAGCCTCAGCTTTCCCGATGAAAGATTGACAAAATATCCCGACAAGGCTGCCGATACAACTGCGGCAACAACCGAAACCGCCTTTGAAGCCGCTTTGCCCGATGCTGTGATAAGAACAACAAGTATTCCGAGAGGAACAAAAGTGAAAACTGCGCAAGGCATTATAAAAGAAATAACAGCCGAAGAAACTACCGATACCGCCGCAACGGCAATTTTGTTTCCGATTTTAAGGCTGACACCTATCCATATAACGGTTATGATAACGGCTATCGCGTGAAAAATATTCTGAACTGTCACGGTTATCAGCGGATCAGCCGCAGCAAAAATCAGAAAAATCGCCGAATATTTGCCCGCTTTGCTTGCAAGCTTTACGAGCAGACAGGAATAGATTACCGAAAAAATCAGTATGCCTGCCGCAACAGCAACACCGTCAAGCATAGCCGAGAATTTCATGTTGCCGATGATAACGGAATATATATTTTCAAAAAGAGGAAGAACAAACAGCGATTTGACAAACATAACCGCCGCAAGAATAATCCATTCATTTCTTTTTGAAACGATTGATTTTATTTTCATGATATCCCTCATTTCTTCGGGTGATTAATAAATTTTGTTAATAAACAGCGCCAGATATGAAACGGTTGATGCTGCAACAAGGACATGGTTTTTGCAAAATTCCCTGACCTCACCTGTCACGCTGATAACTGCCTCATTCTTTTTAACCAGGAAATAGATAACAAGTCCGAGCTGAACAATAAAGCTGTAGGCGATATATCTTGAGAAATCCCATGCCACAAGAACGGTGAAAACAATCTCAGCCGCCATTGTTGCACAGCAAAGGAAGAAAATGAATTTTCTGAATTTCTTTTTTTCCGCCTTGATAACCTTAACCCAGAAGACAGTCAGAAGAGTCATTACGGGAATCGAGACAAAAACAGCATTGAAGATAGTTTTTTCTCCTCTGTTCCAGCTCACTAAGAAAATACCGGCTTGCTCCGCAATGTAGTCCATGTTCTTTTTCTCAAAGAAATCATTAAGAAAAACATCTGCAACACGGTTTATGGTTTCCGCCGAAACAGGCTCGCTGTAACGAGCGAAGAAATATGCCGCCATTTCTTGCTCATTTGCAAAATCAGGGTAAGCGCCGGCGACATCGTAAATCGCAAGTGCTATAATTCCGATATAAGTTACGGCACAGATAATTATGTTTTTTGTTGAAAAGCCGCTTTCACAGCATTCATGCAGAAGAATGATACCCACCAACAGCATGCCGCCGAAAAGGAAAAGCGGATTGATAAGCATTGCCACTGCGCAAAGCGCGGGAACAAACCATATTCCGAGTTTTTTCTGAGAAAGAAAAACAGCCAGAAGTGTAACTGCCCAAAAAATCTTGTCATATTTTATATCGGGTAAATATGCTTTGAATGTAAAAGGAGCTGCACTCAGAAGAACAATAATAAACAATGCTGTCCGATACACTTGGGGGTTATCTCTTGTTTTATCAAGCACCGCCCCGATACAAAGAGTTGCCGCCAGAACCAGAATTACCGAACCTGCTGCCGCAAATATTCTGATCATCTCAGGCGTTACCGTATCGGTAAACCAGCTTATGATTTCACCGACCAATCCTCTTGAAATGAAGCCTTTGTCGTAATTCCAGAGATAATGCAGAATATAATAATTATCGAAGCTATCATTTTTTACCGTAACAAGAATATAAACCAGATAAGCCATCAGGACCGCAAACGGCGCAAGATAGCAAAAAAGCTTTGAGTGAGTAAAGCTGTCAAGCCCTGTTTTGTTTAAGGATATTTTGCTTTTAGCGTTTTGCAAAATAAGCACCTCCGATATGCTGTAAAAGCCCTTCTTGCAAAAGAGCCTTTTTCACCTATATTATCATCTCATTATAGCAAATGGGATGATAAAAGTCTATACTTTTTTAAAATATATAAATATAATAAAAAGAACCTCTGCGGCAAATCTGCGCATGAGGTTCTTCCGATTTTATCAGTACATGGTTTTTGAAAGTGCGTAGCAGGTCCACAAGGCAATAACAAAAAGTCCCTCGGCAGGAATCGCAAGCTTCGTGTAAGGACATTTCCAGCCCTTATCAACGCAGAGGAAAATTGTTCTTGTAACAAAAACCGTTGTTGCAAAAAACAGACCGCCGACAAGAGAATAAACGGGAGTTCCGAGCGCAATCGTAAGATAGAGCAGGAATGCACCCAGCGCAAAGGAAATGCCGCCGTAATAAACTCTGATTTCGGTTTTACCTGCGTTGTCAACGGGCTTTATCGCAAAGCTTTCGGCGTTTTTAATCGGGCTTGCTATAAAAACAATCGCCATGCCGAAGAAGTAAAGCACAAGACCGACAACCGCAACGCTCGCGGGGATATTGACTGCAAGAATTTCTTTTAAAGCTTCCATTTTTTACCTCCGTTATTTTCTGCTGTTACCGATAGCAGAATTCTGTTTGCCGTTATGTAACAGATTGATTATAGCATACCGCTTCAAAATAGTCTACAAAAAGTATTCATTTAATATTGAAATCAAAAATTCGCTGTGATATAATTTAAGCATGGAAAAATTAACTAATTCACAGATTCTCGAACAAATCAAAGGCGGTCTCATCGTTTCCTGCCAGGCGTTATCAACAGAGCCATTATATGACAGCTATATTATGAGCAAAATGGCTTATGCCGCATCCCTCGGCGGTGCCGTGGGCATCAGGGCAAATACTGTTGTTGATATTCTTGCCATCAGAGAAAGAGTCAGCCTGCCGATAATCGGCATCATCAAAGAAGTTTACCCCGACAGCGATGTTTACATCACGCCCACAATGAAAGAGGTTGATGCTCTCGCTGAAATCGGCTGCGAAATCATTGCAGTCGATGCAACAAACCGTCTGCGTCCTGGCGGAGTTACATTTGAAAAATTTTTCAAAGAAGTCCGCGCAAAATATCCCGACCAGCTTTTCATGGCAGACACAAGCTGCTTTGAAGAGGGCAAGCTTGCCCTTGAGCTCGGCTTTGACCTGATCGGAACAACCATGAGCGGTTACACACCCTATACCAAAGGCACTCCCCTGCCCGATTTCAACCTCATGAAGCGTTATAAAGAAGAGCTCGGAGCAACGGTTATTGCCGAAGGCGGTATCTGGGTTCCCGAACAGCTTGTTGAAGCGTTCGCAAGCGGCGCTCACGCGGCAGTTGTGGGAACAGCAATCACAAGACCTATGGATATCACCAAGCGTTTTGTAAAGGCGCTGGAGGAAAGCCGATGAAAATTCTTGTTTTCGATATCGGCGGAACAGAAATAAAATATGCTCTGTGCGACGAAAACTTTGACCTAACCGAAAAAAAATCCGTTCCCACCAACGCTCATGAAGGAGGGAAGCGGATTATTGAAAGAGTTATCGGAATCGCCAAAACCTTTGACGGAGTTGAGCGCATCGGTATTTCAACTGCAGGTCAGGTTGACAGCGAAAAGGGCATGATTGTTTATGCTACCGACAGCATTCCGGGCTATACTGGCACGCAGATAAAACAGCTTGTCGAATCCGAAACGGGAATCCCCTGCGCCGTTGAAAACGATGTCAATTCCGCGGCACTCGGCGAAGCTCATTTCGGCGCGGCAAAAGGCTGCGATAATTTTATCTGCCTGACCTACGGCACGGGCATAGGCGGCGCTATTTTCCTTGACGGCAGACTTTTCAAGGGCTGCGGATGCTCTGCAGGTGAATTCGGACATTTCATAACCCACGCAAACGGAAAAAGCTGCACCTGCGGCGGAACCGGTTGCTATGAAGCCTATGCTTCGGCAGGCGCACTTGTAAGAGCTGTTGCCGAAAAAGCAGGGCAGACTCTCAACGGCAGAGAAATTTTTGCACAATTCGACAATCCGGAAATACGCTGTGTTATCGACGCATGGATTGACGAAATTGTTGTCGGTCTCAAGGGTCTCGTTTATATCTTCAATCCCTCGCTTATCGTTGCGGGCGGCGGAATAATGAATGAAAAATATATCACCGACGAAATCAACAAAAGACTTCAGACTCAGCTTATGCAAAGCTTTCGCTGCGTTGAAGTGAAAAAAGCCGAAAAAGGCAATGATGCCAATCTTCTCGGTGCGGCATATCTTGCCGCAAATATATAAAATATGCCTGTACGGGTTTCCGTACAGGCTTTTTTATTTTGTTCTGTCAATAACCGTTCCAAACACATCTATCCAAAAAGTCGAAGTACAATGTGTCGTATAAAGCACTACCTTCCATAACGATTTTCCGTCGTCATCCTTTACGACTTCCTCTTTAAAATCGTAAATTATATCCTCATCATGATATTCGCCGCCATAAAAGTTATAGAAAGCAATCATGAGATTCTCGTCAGATGCGATGTCTATGTCACAAAGCTGCGGAAACCAAAATTCCGTTGTTTTTTCTTCACCCTCAGACCATGTATTCAGCACCTTACCCGTTTCATCGACAACGGCAACAAAATCCCCTTTTGAGGTTTCAATATAATACCGTCTGCACGGCTCACCGTAGATTTTCCCGATTTCAAGAACCTCTTGTTTTTCAACGGTTGCGCCACCGAATTTGTCGTTCATCGCCCGATAAGCTGAGCGTAGCATAACGCTTTCAACATCCGTCGGCATAAGCGGTACGGAGCAGATTTCTCTGTCAGTCGGCAGAGGATTTATTTGCAAAAACGATGACGACTCCGTCGGCTTTCCGCTTTCATCGGTGACCGACAGAACATTCTTGTTTTCGCAAGAAACAAGTATAAAAAACATCACGAAAGACAAAATAATGCAAATTACCTTATTCATACATACCGCCCCTTTCACCAATTATTCGCACGAAAAAAGAAAAACCCTCAGATGAGGGCTTTCTGATGATGATAAAGGCTGACCTTTCCCGAAAATGCACGGGAAACAATTGCTGCTGCCGCAAAGAGAACGAAACCTTCCGCGCCGAAAAGCTCAACACTCAGCACAGCCGCCGCAAGAGGACAGTTTGTGACTGCGCCGAAAAATGCCGTCATGCCGAGAGCCGCTCCGAACGGAGCCGACATGCCGATAATCGGCGACAGAATAGCGCCGAGCGTTGCACCGATAAAGAACGACGGAACAATCTCTCCGCCTTTAAAACCTACGGAAACAGTAATAACGGTAAAAATTATTTTGAGCAAAAACGCTTCGGGTCTGACCGTAACGCCGTCGAAAATTCTTTCAACAACAAACATTCCGCCGCCGTTATAATCGGTTCCGAATATAAGAGTCAGAACAATCAGAACGCATCCGCCTGCAAAAATTCTGGCGAACGGATTTTTAAGCAGCTTTTCCGAAAGCTTTTCACCGGCGTGAAGCAAGTGACAAAAGGCGGCACCGACAAGTGCAACAACAGCCGCAACCGCAACTGCTTTCAACAGAACCGCCACGCTGAAGTCGGGAACGGAATCAAGCGAAAATCTCTCGGGATGAACTCCCATTGCCGTTGAAACAAAGTATGCAATGATGCTTGAAACAAACGCGGGCACAAGCGCCGCGGCATTGACTATGCCCGTAACAGCAACCTCAGCCGCAAAAACGCAGGCACCTACGGGAGTTCCGAAAACAGCCGAAAAAAGACCTGCCATTCCGCAAACCGTCAGCACCGTTCGGTTTTCGTCTCCCGAACGGAATATTCTTCCGATAAGCTCGGCTGTTCCGCTTCCGATCTGAAGTGCGGCACCCTCCTTGCCTGCAGAGCCGCCGAAAAGATGAGTTATAACCGAGGCGACAAAAACTACCGGAACAATCAGTATCGGCGTTTTTTCTTCGCCCCTTGCGCTTTCAAGCGCTCTGTCAGTGCCTATCTTCTCTTCTTTCGCAAGCTTGTAAATTCCTGCGGAAGCCAAGCCTCCGAACGGCAGAAGATAAATCAGCCACGGATTTTCGTTTCTCAGAGAGGTGACAAAACTGATGCTTCTTGCAAATGCCGCACCGACAGCACCGCAAAGCAAGCCTGCCAGCACCGCAGAAACAAACATGCTTAATCCAAGTATCAGTTTTCTGTTTAATTGCGGATATTTTTTCACGATAACACCCTGATTGAAGATTTTTTGATATTATACCACGATCTAATCCATGTTGCAATGCAATTCAGATACATATGTATTGTTATTTTAAACAAAAAATCGGCAAGCCGAAGCTTACCGATTCTCGCTGTGATTGACAATAACGGATTTTCTGAATCGAAGTTTTAATGAAATAATCCTGCGGATTATGAAATTTTACGCTACGCATCAAGTTAAATAAAATACGTTCTTTAATAAGCCATAGGCATATTTCACATTTGCGAAGCAAATATTTTATATCGAAGATATTTCACTCGTTCCGTGAAGAACGAATTTCATTGAAAAAAGCACCGACAAAGTCGATGCTTTTTCCCTGGCTGGGACGGCTGGATTTGAACCAGCGAATGACAGAGTCAAAGTCTGTTGTCTTACCGCTTGACGACGCCCCAATATAGATATTGATATTAAAATACGCAAAGCAGACTTGCTTTGCGTAAATACTTTTAAATGGGGTGGTTGATGGGAGTCGAACCCACGACCTCCAGGGCCACAACCTGGCACTCTAACCAACTGAGCTACAACCACCATATTGTTTGGCTGCAGATTTCTCTGCAGCCGTTTGGCGCGCTTGAAGGGACTCGAACCCCTGACCCACGGCTTAGAAGGCCGTTGCTCTATCCAACTGAGCTACTGGCGCAACCTCAGACGCAAGCAGGAGGAGCATCCCGCTGACAGTTAGATATTATATCATCTTTCCTGAATTTTGTCTATAGCCGGTTGGAAATAAACCAACATTTTACCTTGATGCGCTATAGTATAAGCCATCAG